>NZ_JAAEAH010000165.1 GCF_010998615.1 Myxococcus sp. CA023
CCCCCGAAGCCCCCCGAGCCGGCGCCCCGGACTCCGAAGAAGCGGCGCCCATCGGAGGAAACGGAGGCCGAGTCGCCACACCCTGCCGCGACGCCAACCCAGGCGGCTGCGTCCCTCCACCCGCCCCCTGCGGAGCCACCGGCATGGCCGAGGCCACAGCAACTCCTGGCGCGGGAACACCACCCTCGAAGTCCTCGGGCACAGCCGCCACGTCCTCGACGACCTCGCCCTCCTCCAGCACCTCCCCTTCCTCCAGGAGGTCAATCTCCTCCGCGGGCTCCGGCTCCAGCGCGAACGGAGGCGGCGCGACGGCACGCGGCGTCTCCGTCGGCGTGAGTCGCGGCGGCGAGGCAGGCCGCGCCCCCCCACCCGCTGGCGTCAGCGTCGGAGGCACGGGCACCTCGGGCGTCCCCCCCCGCATCCCGCCGTCCTCCCCGAAATCAATCATCGCCACCGGAGGCGCGGACGGCGGCAGCGGGTCCAACGGATGCGAGCTCCCCGACACAGCCGGCGCCCACCGGACCGAGCCGGAATCCTCGGTCTCCGTGTCCGAGTCATCGCCGCTCAAGTACTGCCCGGGCGCGAGCCCACCGAACATCCCTTCCGCCTCGGGCTCCGCTCTCACGGGCGCGGGAGGCGGAGGCGTCATGCTCAGCGCGGCGGGCATCGAAGGGAGCGCCACCGCCGCGGTCCGCGTCGGACGCTTCGTCGAGGTCATCTGGATGAAACGCGTCTCGCGCTTGATGCCGTAGCGAAGCTCCTGGAACTGGAACAGCCGCAGCTCCGGCGTGACGTACGGAACGATGCGCAGACCGGTGATGAACCCCAGCGCATCCGCGTGCTCGATTTCCAGCGGGCTGGCCATGGCCACCTTGAGCCGCCGGCCTTCCTGCGCCAGTGGGAAGGCCTGGTGCTTCTCCGCCATCGCCGCGGGGAGCAGTTGCAGCACCGCGTCCGGTGCCGCATCGAAGTCCGCTTCCTGCGCCACCGGGTAGCGGCACATCTCCCCCAGCACCATGGCCAGGGTGTCGATGTCGAGGATGTCCAGCTCGACAAGGTTGGAGCCCAACCTTCCGCCGTAGATGAGCTGGGCCCGGAGGGCTTCGTCGAGCTGCGCCTGCGTGATGAGGCCCTTGCGGACCAGGATCGCTCCGAGCATTTCGGCCATGTCCGGCCGATTCTAGACGCCTTCTCAGCGACTGAGACGCCCCTCCCACCGCATGGCCGCGGCATGCCAGCCAGGCCGCACGACCGGCGCCACAGGCACCTGCTCCGAGTGAAACCAAGGCCCTGGCACAAACCCCACGCCGCAACGGACAATCAGCACTCACCGTGAAATTAAAAATCTCCAATCAAACTGCCCAGCCATGGAACCTGTGGCAATCACACGGAATTATCAGTTTCTCAGGCTATAACTGTGAGTGCGGTCAAACCCGCAAGAGCTTCACTCCCAGGAGAGTCGATGAAACGCATCCCACTCGCATGTCTTGTCACCGCGCTGGTCACGGGGGCGCCGGCGGCGCTGGCCTCCGATGAGGTCTGCCAGCAGGAAGAAGTTTCCTCTTCGTCCCAGCGGCTCACGAAGGTGGGCGAGGACGTCTTCCGTCGCTTCGAGACGACCCACCCCTACGCCACCACGCAGATTCGCGCCTCCAACGGCCCCATCCACACGGACGTCATCACCCACGCTGGCGCGGCGTACATCGCGCCCCACTTCGAGCGGCTCGATCTGGAGGATGGCGACTTCGTCTTGGTGCGCTCGCCGGACAACTCCCGGTCGTGGCGCTACGACAACTCGCACCCGGGTGCGCGCAGTGGCTTCTGGGCCATCCACATTGCCGGTGAGACGGCCATCATCGAGCTGCACAGCCACGACAGCGTCAACCGCCGCGGCATCCTCAACAAGCACGGCTACTCCATCGACCGGTACGCCCGGGGCTACACCAACGAGGAGATGGGCCTGTCGAATGACAAGGCGCTGTGCGGGCCGGACGACACGCAGTGGGCGCCCTGCTACGCCTCCAGCGACCCCACCATCTACGGCCGCGCGCGTCCAGTGGCGCGCCTGCTCATCAACGGCTCCGGTGCGTGCACGGGCTGGCTCGTGGGCAGCCAGGGCCACCTGATGACCAACCAGCACTGCGTCGGCACGGCGAGCGAAGCGCAGAACACCCAATACGAGTTCATGGCGGAAGGCGCGAGCTGTTCGACGAGCTGCGCGAGCTGGTTCGGTTGCCCGGGCAACGTCATCCCGGGCGGCACGCTGGTGAAGGTGGACGCGCCGCGTGACTACGCGCTCATCCAGTTGTCCCAGAACCCGGTGAACACCTACGGCTACCTCCAGCTGCGCTCCTCCGGCGCCGTGGTGAACGAGCGCATCTACCTGCCACAGCACCCGGCTGGCCACGGCAAGAAGATCGCCGTGCGCTCCACGGATGCCCGGGACGAGTCCGGCTTCGCGGAGATCTACAGCCGCAACGAGGCCTCCTGCCAATCCGGTGGCCCCAACGACATCGGATACTACGCGGACACGCAGGGCGGCTCCTCCGGCTCACCCGTCATCGGCCATTCGGACAACCTGGTGGTGGCCCTGCACCACTGCGCCAACTGCCCCAACCGCGGCGTGCCCATCGAAGCGGTCATCAGCCACCTGGGCACCAGCCTGCCCCAGTGCGCGCTGCCCGCCACCGACTGCCCCAACCCCGGCGGCAACGGTGAGC
>NZ_JAAEAH010000166.1 GCF_010998615.1 Myxococcus sp. CA023
CCCCCTCAACAGGGCCCCCATTCCTCTTATGCGCTGTGCATCGCAACCTTGCTGGGCTGTGGAGACGCCGTGAACACCGACTTTCGCATCGAGCGTGGTGATGATGGCGCAATGACACTGCATCACGAGGGGGGGGCAGGACTTCACTCCCGGCGTGATGACGGATCAGCACGGTGTTCGTGTGGACGTTTCAGCCCAGTCCTGCTGGAGCTGCTACGACTGTGTGATTCATTCGGACGGGTCGTTCGAATGCAATAACTGCTTCCCGTGTGCACGCCCCACCTCGAGCATGTAACTCCGGAAGAGCCTCCGGCATGAGCGCGTCTCGTGCCGGAGGCCGGCCCATCCGCCGCGCCCCCCGCCCCTCTACACTTGCGCGAGCGCGGCATTGCGAAGCAACGGCAGGGCTTCCTTCACCAAGGCCCTGTCAGAAGCGCAGGTGAGGGCTGAGCACCACCGTCGGCCCCGCCCCCGTACAGATGTTGTCATGGGGCCGGGTGTTGATGTCGCAGCTCTGGAAATACCCTGCCAAGGTGAGGCCTAGCGGGCCATGGATTCGGACTTCCAGACCGCCGCCCGCGGCCAGTGCCCGGTGCGAATTGGTGTATCGATAGGGCGCAAACGCGTCCGTTCTGATTTTGGAGGAGGTGCTGCGTCCCACGCGCAGCGCCACCCAGGGCGAGACACGCCGGTCCCGGAAGAAACGGTAGCGTGCCTCTCCGGCAATCCCCCGGAACGCGCCCCACGGGTGCTCCCGGAGTTCGGCTTGCTCGGACATGGCCGAATCCAAGGCCCAGGTGGTTCTGAAATTGCGACCCCACTGCAACGCGAGCCCGAATTCCAAACCCACCGGTGTCGCCACGAGCAGATGGGCGCTCAGGAGATGGCCTCGCGTATTGGCGTTCTTGCCGGCGAAAAGGCCTCCTCCGCCGGAGAGCAGAAGCCCCCACCCTGGCGACGGCCATGGCTCCGCGCTCGCAGCGATAGGAAGCAACAGGCTGAGCAACAGGGCTAACGGCATCCAGCGCGCAGGCATCGATTCAATCCCCCTTGAACACGCACCCCGGCCCGAGTGCGGGGTGAACATACCCCAAGGCGACGCTGGGCGGGCACTGGGACAGCGTGTGCCCAATGTCGATGGCAACGGGTTGCGCCAGTCGGTGGGGATGTCTCCGTCGACAACGCGCCATGCGACTGGACGTCTCAATGCACCGCCCCCGCAATCACTTTCACCCCACCCGGTGTCAGAAATACACCATTGCAGTACGTGAAAATCCCCATACACAGCGCGCGTTCTCAATTCGGGGGCAACTCGCAATGAGGGGGAAGTCATGAAGAAGTTCAATACGTTGGGAGTTGTGGGTCTGCTGTCTCTGGCCGCTGTGGGTTGCGGTGGCGAGTACACGCCGGAGGAAGAGCAGGCGATGCAGCAGCCGGAGCTGGGGGATGTGGAGCAGGCCGCTGAGTCCGCGTATGTCGACGCGGGCCAGACGCGGGACTTCTCTGCGTGGTTGTTTGGCACCACGCCGTTCACCATCGAGAACCCCTCGCCCATTGCAACGCCGTACACCGCCTACTGCGGCGGCAACAGCATCAGTGGCACCGTCCCCGCCAACGGTTCACACGACAACATGAACCTCAACTGCGCGTGGCTCGGTGCGCGGCTGTACGTGCGCAACAATGGCACGTCGGTTGGCGTCCAGAAGCTCCTCGTCCGCACCTGGTAACACGTCGGACCTGGCAGCACCGCCATCCGGATGGCGTCCTCGGGGAACCCTCTGCAGGGGGTTCCCCTTTTCATGGTGCGCGGGCCCTTGACTGAACGTACTTTCAGGCTCACGGTAGGCGTGTGAAGGCACGCCCCATCGACAATCCGCCCAACCCGTGGGCGAGCACCGAGGTGGAGTACCTGGACGAAATCCCACCGTCGAAGCTGGAGGTCCTCGAGGACCACAGCCGGCAGGTGCTGTCGCACAACGACAGCCCGGACGTGGGCTTCGACTGGAGCGTCAATCCGTACCGGGGCTGTCTCCACGCCTGCGCGTACTGCTACGCGCGGCCCACGCACCAGTACCTGGACCTGGGCGCGGGCACCGACTTCGAGACGAAGCTGGTGGTGAAGCCCCGCGCGCCGGAGCTGCTGCGCGAGGCCTTCGAGAAACCGTCCTGGAAGGGCGAGACGGTCGTCTTCAGCGGTGTCACCGACTGCTACCAGCCCCTGGAAGCGTCCCTGCGCCTGACGCGCGGCTGCTCCCTCAAGCAGGTGAGCAGGAGGCGAGCGCGGGGCTTGAGGCAGCGGCCAGGAAGGAGCGGGTGAAGGAGAGGACACCGCGAGTGGACTTTCGCCGAGTTGCTCAGGAGGACGTTCGACTTCGACGTGTTCGGCTGCGTGAGGTGTGGAGGCAGGCTCAAGGGTGTTGGCGTAGGTGAAGGGGGCCCCCGGGGTGCGGGCGATTGTGGAGCACCTGGGCTTGCCCACGGCATGTGCGAGGTTGGCCCCGGCACGAGGGCCACCCCAGGCCGTGTGGTGTTGAGGCTGAAGACAGCCAACAGGCCAAGGCTGCTGCCACGCACCTGATGGGAGCGCGGCCTGGGCAGGCGTGTGCCCCAAGGGGGCTCAAGCGGCCTGTCCACCGGCCGGGAGCATCGCTCGGGCGGCCCCGTCAGCGGCCCTCCTCGGCCCCTCTGCA
>NZ_JAAEAH010000167.1 GCF_010998615.1 Myxococcus sp. CA023
GTAAGCGTCCGGCCAACGACGTGCTGAGGGGCGTTGAGTGGTGAGTCGCCGCCATGGTCCCTGGCGCGTATGTCGAAGCCGTTGGAGAAGCAGGAGTGGTTCCGGGTCGCCGAAGCATTCGAGGCGAGCGGGCTGACGCAGAAGGAGTTCTCCGCGCAGCGAGGAGTGCGGCTGAGCACGCTTCAGTCGTGGGTGTACCGGCGTCGGCGTCAGCAGGCCGAGAAGGGCGAGGCGGTGCGCCTGCTGCCCGTGGAAGTCGCGGGCGTGTCGCCGCCGAGCACGATGCTGCTTGAGGTGGTGGTGGCCAGCGGAGCGCGCCTGCGATTCTCTTCGGGCACCGACGTGGACTACGTGGCCCACCTCGTCGCGGCGCTGGGGCGGTGAGGCGATGTTCGCGCTGCCTGCGTCGGTGCGCGTAGTGTTGGCCACGGAGCCGGTGGACATGCGCAAGTCGATTGACGGCCTCATGGCGCTGGTGCGCACGGCCTGGGGCGAGGACGTCTACTCGGGGCACCTCTTCGCCTTCGTGTCGCGGAGGGGAGACCGCATCAAGGTACTGACGTGGAGCCGGGGCGGCTTCGTGCTGCTGTACAAACGGCTGGAGACGGGCCGCTTTCGGCTTCCGCCGGTGGACGCGGGCGCGCAGGTGGTGCACCTGGACGCCACGCAGTTGGCGATGCTGCTGGACGGCATTGACGTGGCCCAGGTGAGGCGGCAGCCCGCCTGGATGCCCCCCGGACGGACTGGCACGTGACGGCCCCGGCCCGGGACGCGGCGCAGCGGCGGCGTGTTGAGGCCGGGTGCCGCGCGAGCTTCCTCAAGACCACTTCTGCCCCTGGCGCGAGGAGGCGGAGGAACTCAAGGAGCGCCTGACTTCGCTGGAGGCGAAGATGGCGACGCTGGAGCGCCACGTCTTCGGCCGCAGGGCGGAGAAGTTGCCGACAGTGGCAGCCGAACTGCGAGGGGACGCGGACACGGAAGCCGCCCGGGCCGAAGTCGCGAAGAAGAAGCGCCGGGAGAGGGCTGCCCGAAAAGCCGAGGAGGCCCCGGCGCGGGAGATTCGCCACGCGGTGCCTGCCGAGGAGCGCCAGTGCCCGGCGTGCGACAGCGAGGACTTGAAGCCGCTGGGCAAGGGACGCGCCACGGTGCTGTACGAGTACGTGCCGGCGAGATTCGAGAAGCAGGTACACGTGCAGGAAGTCTTGGCGTGCGCGTGCGGACGGGGCGTCGTCACCGCCCCGCCTCCGGCCAGGGTGGTGGACAGGGGCGAGTACGGCCCCGGTTTCCTGGCCCACGTGGTGACGTCGAAGTGCGCGGACGCCATGCCGCTGCACCGGCTGGCCCAGCGGGTGGAGAGAAGCGGCGTGCCCATGAGTCGCAGCACCCTGACGGACCTCTTCCACCAGGCCGCCTCGGTGCTGCTGCCCCTCTCCCAGCACCTCTTGCAGTGCATTGCCTCGGCGGACGTGGTGTGGGCGGACGAGACGCCCTTGCACGTGCTGGACGTGAAGAAGACGAAGCTGGGCTACCTCTGGACTTTCCTCACCCAGAATGACGCGGGCGAGTGGCTCATCGGCTACCGCTTCAGCATGGGCCGGGGCGGCAAGACGCCGAAGGAAGTGCTGGGCGGCACCGCGGGCGCCCTCGTGGTGGACGGGTACACCGGCTACAACGCGGTGACGCTGCCCAAGGGCCGAGTCCGTGTCGGCTGCTGGGCCCATTGCCGCCGCCGCTTCTTCGACGCGCTGGCCACCGCGCCCGAGGCGCGCGAGGCCCTGGACCTCATCCTCGAACTCTACCGCGTGGAGGCCCAGGCCAAAGACGCGGACATGGTGCGCACGGCCGCTCACCGCGAGCTGCGCCAACTGCACAGCGCGCCCGTCCTCGCGCGGCTGCACACCTGGCTCGAAGCCCAGGTCCCGCGTCACCCGCCCAAGAGTCCGCTGGGCCAGGCCATCTCCTACGCCCTCAAGCAGTGGGAGGCCCTCACGCGCTTCGTGGAGAATGAGCGCCTTCCCCTCGACAACAACCGCTCCGAGGCCGCGCTGAGGAAGGCCGCCCTGGGCCGTAAAAACTTTCTCTTCGTCGGCCACGAGGCCGCGGGCGAAAACCTCGCCGGCCTCTACGCCCTGGTGGCCACCTGCGAGGCCAACGGAGTCAATCCCGAGGCGTACCTGGCCGACGTGCTGCTGCGGGTGCAGACGCATCCCAACTCACGCATCGGCGAGCTGCTGCCCCACGAGTGGAAGCGGCGGCGTGCCGCCGACCCGCCCGATTCACTCCTCCAGCCCAGCCTCTAAATCCTCGCGGCGCGTGCCGGTCACGGCCATCGTCCGTCTGCAACCGCTCACGCCACGTCGCTGGCCGGACGGTTAC
>NZ_JAAEAH010000168.1 GCF_010998615.1 Myxococcus sp. CA023
CGTCGAAGTCGAACGTCCTCCTGAGCAACTCGGCGAAAGTCCACTCGCGGTGTCCTCTCCTTCACCCGCTCCTTCCTGGCCGCTGCCTCAAGCCCCGCGCTCGCCTCCTGCGCTCCTGCTTGAGGGATCAACTGCACGCTGAACGGCAACCCCTGCGAATGAGGCGGGCGCGTCGGTGACGCGTGGACAGGGATGGCCCGGCGCTCGTTCAGGCCGGGCCACTCCTGCTTCATGAGGTCAGGCGGCGGAATAATCGCGAGGTGCCCGGGTTGCTGGCCGGCCGCGCGAACACACCCCGCCACCTCGCCTCGGAGCCCTTCGTGAAGCTGTCGCTCCTGCTGCTCACCTGCCTTGTGTCCCTGCCCGCCTTCGCCGAGGAGAAACTCAAGGACACCGCCGTCGCCCGGCAGCAAATCACCGCCGTGGTCGACGCCTTCCGCGAGGCCATCATCCAGAAGGACCGGAAGAAGTTCCTCGGCTTGTTCCTGCGCGAGGACGCCACGTGGCAGTCCGTCGATGGAGAGGAGCTCCTGAAGCGCCGCCTCCAGAAGAACCCCAAGGCCACCCGGCTCAAGCTCGATGCACGGCAGAACCCGACGACGTTCATCGATGAAATCGTGGCGGACCCGGAGCGTAGCGAGGAGAAGTTCACCAACGTCCGCATCGACACGGACGGCACCATCGCCTCGGTCTCCTTCGAGTTCACCTTCCACCTGGGCGAGCGCGTCATCAATCGCGGCCAGGAGAGCTGGCACCTGGTGAATACGGGCACCGGCTGGAAGATTGCCTCCGTCATCTGGTCCAACAACTAGGCCCCATACCCGACATGTCCTTCCGCGCTCCGCTCCTCTCGATTCTCGCCGTCGCGTGCTTCAGCTCCCAGGCACTGGGCGCGCCCCAGGCCTCCATCACCGCGAAGCTGGATGCCCACCTCCAGTCCTATGTCGACAAGGAGGGCTTCCGAGGCGCGGTGCTCGTCGCGAAGGACGGGAAGGTGCTTCATCGTGCCGCCTATGGCCTGGCGGACGAGAAGGGCCGGCGCGCCAACCAGGTCGACTCCCAGTTCCTGATTGGCTCGCTGACCAAGTCCTTCACCGCCGTGACGGTCATGCAGTTGGTGGACGCGGGCACGCTGGACCTGAACGTCCCCATCTCCCGCTATCTAC
The DNA here is from genome assembly GCF_010998615.1 of Myxococcus sp. CA023. GTDB lineage: Bacteria > Myxococcota > Myxococcia > Myxococcales > Myxococcaceae > Myxococcus. Next base: position 1,167 of record NZ_JAAEAH010000168.1, read on the forward strand.
CGAAGCTCCGCGCGGACCTGGGCCAGAGCCTGACGCTCCACCTGCTGCTCAAGCACCAGTCCGGCCTGCCCACTCATCTGGACTCGCTGGTGGAACGTGAAGCCGAGACGGATGTCTCCTCGGCGGAAATCCTGCGGCTCATCAACACCGCGCGCGTCTCGTTCAAGCCCGGAGCGAAGCACGAGTACTCCAACCTGAACTACCACCTCGCGGCCCTCATCATCGAAGCCGTCACGGGCAAGCGCTACGCGGAGGTGCTCCAGGAGAAGACGTTCGGCCCGCTCGGGATGACGGACTCGGGCATCGAGCGAAGCACGAACGTTCCGCCCAAGCGGGCCTTCGGCTACGCGAAGGAGCTGCTGGGCGTTTCGCGCGACGAGAACAACGTCTCCTATGCCCTGGGCTCCGGAGACATCTACTCGACGGTGGATGACCTGTACGCCTGGGACCAGGCGCTCTTCGGCTCGGGGCTGGTGTCCGCCCCGAGCAGGAAGCGGCTCTTCACGGGAGAGAGTCGCGCGCTCGGCTACTACGGCTATGGCTTCCGGATTCAGCAGTACCAGCGGAGCCCCGGCGGCAAGGAGCGCGGCGTGCTGGTGCGGCACGGCGGCTCCATGGATGGGTTCCTCTCCAACCTCCACCACTACACCGAGGACCAGCTGACGGTGATTGTCCTCGGCAACGTGCGGCCCTTTCCCATCCGGGAGCTGACCTTCGAGCTGAAGGAGATTGCCCTGGGACTGGAGCCCCGAAGCCGCTCGCGCGCGGAGCTGGACGAGTAGCTGCGCCGCTCAATACCCGATGGTGAACCGCCGCTTCACGAACCGGGGCAGCTCCACCTCGTCCAGCAGCGCGAGCGCGTAGTCCTCGTAGGAGATGCGGCTCTGTCCCTCCGCGTCCACCACGAGCTGGTCCTCCTCCAGCCGGAAGCGCCCCGTGCGCTCTCCGGCGGAGATGGCCGCGGCGGGGCTGAAGTAGGTCCAGTTGCGGTTCGAGGTCCGATAGAGGTTGAGCGCATCGCGATGCGCCAGCACAGCGGCCTTGTACGCCTCCGGGAGGCCCAGTCCCTTCAACCCCTCGACGGCCCCCTCGGCGCATAAGAGGAATGGGGGCCCTGTTGAGGGGGAGGGAGGGTGCAGAGG
>NZ_JAAEAH010000169.1 GCF_010998615.1 Myxococcus sp. CA023
CCGCCGAGCAGCCTCGCCTGCGCGTGGAGCTGCCCCCCTCCGAGGCGGAGGCCGCCCGACTCCGCGAGGCCGAGGCCGCCCACGACCGCGCCGAGGCCCTGTCCCGCCAGCGCACCGAGGCCGCCCAGGCCGCCCGCACCGCCACGGACGCCGCCGAGCGCGCCCGGCTGGAGGCGGAGGCCCGCACCCTCAAGGAGCGCGAGGAGGAGGAGAAGCGCGCCGAGTACCGCGCCAAGAAGGCCGCGGACGACGAGGCCCGGGAGCGCCGCAAGCGCGAGCAGGTCGAAGCCCAGCGGCTGATGGAGGAGGAGCGCGCCCGCGAGGCCGCCGCCGCCGAGGAAGCCCGCCGCGCCGAGGAAGCCGCCGCGCGTGCCAAGGTGGAGGCCGAGGCCGGCCGCACCCTGGCCCAGGGCCTGGACAAGACCCGGAACCAGGGCTTCATGGCCCGGCTCAATGGCCTGTTCGGCCAGCAACGACAGGTGGACGAGTCCGTCCTCGCGGAGCTGGAGGAAATCCTCTTCACCGCCGACATCGGCGTGCGCACCGCCAACCACCTGGTGGAGGTGGCCCGCGAGAAGCTCAAGCGCAACGAGCTGAAGGACCCCGAGCGCATCAAGGGCCTCATCCGCGACGAGGTCGCCCGCATCTGTGACTTGCCCGTGCCGCGCTCCCTGGAAGGCGGCGGCCCGCCGCACGTCGTCATGGTGGTGGGCGTCAACGGCGCCGGGAAGACGACGACCATCGGCAAGCTGGCCGCGAAGCTCACCAGCGAGGGCAAGAAGGTGGTGCTGGCCGCGGGTGACACCTTCCGCGCCGCCGCCACCGAGCAGCTCGACGTGTGGGCCGAGCGCGCCCAGGCCCAGTTGGTGAAGGGCGCCGAGGGCGGAGACCCCAGCGCCGTCATCTTCGAGGCCGTCAAGAAGGCGAAGGAGGAAGGCGCGGACGTCATCATCGCGGACACCGCCGGCCGGCTCCACACCAAGGCTCCGCTGATGGAGGAGCTGAAGAAGGTGAAGCGCGTCATGGACAAGGCCCTGCCCGGCGCGCCGCACGAGGTGCTGCTGGTGCTGGACTCCACCAACGGCCAGAACGCGATTCAGCAGGCCAAGCAGTTCCACGAGGCCGTGGGCGTCAGCGCCATCGCCCTGACGAAGCTGGACGGCACCGCGAAGGGCGGCGTCGTCATCGGCATCTGCGACGAGCTGAAGCTCCCCGTCGTCTGGGTGGGCGTGGGCGAGAAGGTGGCCGACCTGCGCCGCTTCGAGCCGCGCGAGTTCGTCCGCGCCCTCTTCGACTGAGGGCCCGCGTCACTCCCCCATCAGCCAAGGGATGAGCTGCTCCAGCAGCTCCTTCGACTGGGCGTCTATCTCCTGGAAGGCCTCGAAGCCCTGCATGCCCTGGAGCGCCTCCAGGTCCATGCCGGGCAGCGACTGCAGGGCCTCCAGCCCTTCCAGGCCCTCGAAGCCCCCCAGCAGCGACTCCAGACGGGGCTTGCCCAAATCTTCGTCGCCCTTCGCCTCCCGCCACCAGCGCGTGCGCAGCCGCTCCAGCGCGCTCGCGTTGGCGGGGCTCGCCTTCGCCAGCTCCTTCGTGAAGCAGTCCTTGCACGTCCACTTGAAGCGGTACGTGTCCACGTAGGCGCGCAGGGCCTTGAGAAAGGCGGCGTCTCCCACCAGCTTCCGCGAGGCGTGGTGCAGCAGGGGCGCCTTGCCGTAGACGAGCGCGCCGTACTCCATCTCATCCGCGAAGTGGCCCGTGGGCCGGTCCGCGCGGCCGTCCTTCCCACCCGTCATCCGGTACAGGTGGTACTGCCCCACCAGCGTCTCCTGGCGCACCGACTCCGCCACCTTCTTGCCGTGCTTCCATTCGAGGTAGAGGAGCGCGGCGTACTGGGCCAGCGACTCGTCCACCACCGGCTCCAGGATGGGGTCCGAGCCCACGAGCCCCGCGAAGTACTGGTGCGCCACCTCGTGCGCCACGGTGAACTCCAGCGTGCGCTCCATGGCGCCGTTCAGCTGCCCCAGCACCCCTCCCC
>NZ_JAAEAH010000016.1 GCF_010998615.1 Myxococcus sp. CA023
CCCCCTCAACCCCGAGCAGCAGGACGCCACCGCCCGCGCGCTCGCCGCCGAGGACTTCTTCCTGGTCCACGGCCCTCCGGGCACCGGCAAGTCCACCGTGCTGGCCGAGGTCGCCGCCCAAGCCGTGGCGGACGGCAAGCGGCTGTTGTGCACCGCCGCCAGCAACGCCGCCGTAGACCACCTGTTGGACCTGTGCCTGGACAAGGGCCTGCGCGCCATCCGCGTGGGCCACCCCGCCCGCGTGGCCGCCCGGCTCCAGGAGCACACCCTGGACATCGTCGTGGAGTCCCACCCGGACCGCGCCGTCTCCCGCGACCTCTTCGACGAGGCCTTCTCCCTGCTGGGCTACGCGCGCCGCCAGCGAAACCAGGGCCGCAGCCGCGAGCGCTTCGCCAACGCCCGCGCGTCCACCAGTGAGGCCAAGGGCATGCTCGACGAGGCCCGCGCCCTGGAGCGAAAGGCCGTGAAGTCCGTGCTCGCCAACGCGGATGTCATCTGCGTGACGCTCTCCAGCCTCGACTCCGGCGTGCTCTCTGGACAGCAGTTCGACCTGGCGCTGCTCGATGAAGCCACACAGGCCACCGAGCCCCTGGCGCTGCTGGGCTTCCTGCGCGCGCCCCGCGTCATCCTCGCCGGCGACCCGCAGCAGCTACCGCCCACCGTCCTCTCCCAGGAGGCCGCGAAGGCCGGCCTGGGCGTGAGCCTCTTCGAGCGATTGCTCAAGGACCACGGCGAGGGCGTCAAACGCATGCTGCGCGAGCAGTACCGGATGAACGTGCGCATCATGGACTTCCCCTCACGGGAGATGTACGGCGGCGAGCTTCGCGCCCACCCATCCATCGCGGACCGCACGCTGGACGCCGTCCTCACGCCTGGCGCGGACGTGGATGCGCCCCCCGTGCTCTACCTGGACACCGCGGGCAAGGGCTTCGACGAAGAAGTCGAGCCCACCACGCGAAGCCTCTTCAACCCCGGCGAGGCTGGTCTGGTGGAAGCCCGCGTGCGCGCCCTGCTCGCCGCCGGACTGGCGCCCCGCGAGCTGGCGGTAATTACGCCCTACAGCGCCCAGGCCCATCAGCTCCGCGAGCGCATCGAGGCGCTCAGCCCCGAGGTGGAGGTCGACACCGTCGACGCGTTCCAGGGCCGGGAGAAGGACGCCATCATCGTCTCCCTCACCCGCTCCAACAGCGAGGGGCAGCTCGGCTTCCTCACGGACCTGCGCCGCATGAACGTGGCCCTCACCCGCGCCCGCCGTCACCTCTTCGTCGTGGGCGACTCCGCCACGCTCAGCGGGCACCCCTTCTATGCCCGCTTCGTCGAGGGTACCCAGGCCAACGGCGGCTACCGCTCCGCCTGGGAATGGCCCGACGCCCAGGACACCTGACACCTCGGGTTGTAACAGGGTAAAGGCAGACCCGCCCTGGGGCACTACGCAATCTATGCGAGGCTTTCCGGCCAAAATTGTCGCAACTGTGCACAATTTTTGTCACCCCGCTCCAGAGGCGGAGCGGTGCAGTGCCGGAAATTCGGGCCTTTGAGGCCACTCTCCTGTGCGGCATGAAACATGCTCTTCCCCGCGGCGGGGAGGAACCGCCACATGTCCCAGCAGGCGAATGTTACGAAGGAAAACGATGTCTGGGTTCTCCGTATCGAGAAGGACAACGGCAAGCAGCAGGAGTACCGCTGCGCCACCGAGAATCAGGCGCGCCAGCTCGCGATGATTCTCTCCCGGCCCGACACGGGTGGGCCGCCGCGGCAACCCGCCGGGCCCCGCTGAACGCGCGCCGCGTCCAGGCTTGGATGACGGTTCTCCCGGGCGAATGAACCGGGTAAGGCACGGGGCAGGAGGCTCCCGTGTCCGACGCGCTCGAATCCCTCACTGTTGATGCCGAAGGCCTGGCGCTGCATGTCCGGCAGCGCCCCGCGCCCGACGCGCCCGCCGTGCTGTTCCTGCACGGCTGGCTGGACCATTCCCACAGCTTCGATGCCCTCATCCCGCACCTGCCCCCGACGTGGAGGCTGGTGCTGCTCGACTTTCGGGGCATGGGCCGCAGCGCCCACGTGGGTCCCGGCGCCACCTACCAGTTCAGCGACTACGCGCTCGACGTGGAGGCCACGTTGGACGGGCTGGGCCTGGACGCGGTGCACCTGGTGGGGCACTCGCTGGGCGGCATCGTCTCACAGGCCTACGCGGCCGCCCGCCCGGGCCGCGTGAAGAGCGTGACGCTCATCGAAAGCCTGGGCCCCGCTGGCGGACCCGCGGAAGGGGCCCTGGGCCGGCTGCGCAGCGCACTGGATGACGCGCGCCGCCCGCCCAACCGCAAGCGCTACCCCACCGTGGAGGCCGCCGCGGCACGGCTGCTGGAGAACAGCCCCACGCTGACGCAGGACGCGGCGCTGTACCTCGCCCAGCACGGGACGGAGCCCTACGAGGGTGGCTTCGCCTTCACCTTCGACCCGCGCCACCGCCGCCGCTTCGGCATGGGTTACGACGAGGCCCAGTGGATGGCGCTCCAGGCCGGCGTCACCTGCCCGCTGCAGCTCATCCTCGCCACCGGCGGGCTGCGCCACGATGAAGCCATCATGCGCAACCGTACGCAGGCGCTCCAAACCCTCGCCCATCCACCGCTGCACCTCCCCGGCGGGCACCACGTCCACATGGAGCAGCCCGAAATGGTCGCGGAGGCGCTCATTCGCCTCGTCCCTTGATGCTCACCTACACTTCCTCACCGACGGGAGGACGGGAAAGTCTTTCACCCTCCAGAGTATCGCCCTTCCTCTTTGCCAACCTGATGACACCCACATCACGCCAACCTCCTGAAATCAGGGAGACGCCCCCTTGCTCTCTGGGTTGGTACGCAAATTGATTGAGGAGCAAGTGGCGGATCACTCGCCGGGCTCGGGCCGGTGGGTGTGGGGAGAAGGGTGGGGAGCCAGAAATGAGGATGGGGCTGACAGGGCGTGGACTCACACTGGCGTTGCTCGTAACCGTCGGGACGGCGTGCCACGAGGGGAAGGACACCCGCGCGGTGCAGGCCACCGCGGTGGTGGACTCGGACCTCCTCGACTTTGGCGATGTGCCCGTGGGCGAGTGGCGGGAGCGGAAGGTCCGCATCCGCAACGTCGGGTACGTGCCCTTCTCCACCCTGGACGCGCTGGGTCTGGCCGACAACCCCTCCTATGAAGTGGAGCTGGGCGAAGGCGCCGAGCGGGTACTGCCGGGCGAGTCCCGTGTGGTGCACGTCCGCTTCCACCCGCTCACCGAAGGCCTGGCGACGGAGACGGTGCACGTCAAGACGGACGCCAACCAGGGCGCGGAAGCCCAGGTGCAGGTGATGGGCGTGGGCACGCCCACCCCAATCGGCGTGGAGCCGCCCTTCCTGGACTACGAGACACTCGAGGTCGACAGCGAACGCACGCTGGAAGTCACGGTGACGAATCCCGTGGACCTGCCGCTGACGCTGTCGGTGGTGGGCACGCACACGGACCCCTTCACCCCGGACACCATCACCATTCCCCCGCTGTCGTCGCGCATGGTGAGCACCAGGTACCTGCCCCGCGCGCTGGGAAACATGGGCGCGCGCCTGGAGATTCTCTCCTGTGAAGGCTGCACGCCGGCCACCGTGGAACTGAAGGGCAACTCGGTGGCCTCCGCCTTCGTGTTCGACCCGGCGCCCATCCCCTTCGATTTGATTCCGGTGCATGAGCGCACGCAGTCGTACACACGCGCGCGCAACATCACCTGGCGCCCCGTCACCATCGAGCGGCTGGTGACCAGCGACCATGCCTTCGTGCCGCTTTCCCGGCCGGAGGGCTCCTCGGTCGGCCCGGGCGAAGTCGTCGAGATGCAGATGGAGTTCGCGGCGCGCTTCTCCGGGCCCAACGTGGGCGACCTCACGGTGCACTACACGTCCGACAAGGCGCGCAATTCGCAGGTGATTCTGGACGCGCGCGGCGGCCGGCCCACGCTGGCGGTGACGCCGGTGTCGCTGGACTTCGGCGAGGTGCCGGTGGGCGGCAAGGTGGAGCGCGCCATCCGCATCTCCAACGCGGGCACCAACGGCCCCCTCCAGTTCATCGGCGTGGCGGCGGGCGGCGACAGTCCGCAGTTCAGCGTGAACGTGCCCACGCGCGGCACCGAGGCCTATCCGTGGAGCGGCGGCGTCTGGCCCGTGCTGGAGGCGACGCCCGGGCTGCCCATTGCCCCCGGCGCCGATGCGCTGGAGCTGAAGGTCTACTTCGAGCCCACCGCGGCGGGCACATGGACGGCCTCGCTGCGCGTGCGCTCGGATGACCTGTTCAACCCGGAGCGCGAAATCATCCTCACCGGCCGCTCGCGCGCCACCGCGCCGTGCGTGTACGAGTTGACGCCGCAGCCGGTGATGGACTTCGGCAACGTGACGCCGGACCGGGGCGCGGTGCAGGGCTTCCACTTCCGCAACCCGGGCAGCGCCGAGTGCGCCGTGAAGAACATCCACATCAGCAACGACGGCGGCGGCGTCTTCTTCATGCCGGGCGGCCGGCTCACGGGCGGCGTGGTGCCGTACGACTCGGGCTTCAGCGCCATGGTGGCCTTCCGGCCGCAGGCGGAGGGTGACTTCACCGGCGAGTTGCAGTTGACGGTGAGCAACCCGGCCGCGCCCATCGTGCGCCTGCCCCTCAAGGGCGTGTCCCGGCAGAGCTGCCTGGTGGCGACGCCGTCCTTCGTGGACTTCGGCCCCATCCGCTACGACTGCGCCGCGGCGCCCCGGAAGACGTACGTGGCCAACCGGTGCAGCAGCCCCGTCACCGTGACGGGCGCGGACATCGGCAACGGCACCAGCCACCAGTTCTCGCTGGTGATGCCCATGACGGCGCCCGTCACGCTGGCGCCGGGCGCGGGCTTCGAGCTGGAGGTCGGCTACGCGCGCAACGTGCACGGCCAGCACTTCAGCCCGCTGTACCTGCGCACGCCCAATGAGCCTTCACCCTTGCTCGTGCCGCTGCTGGCGGAGACGAACCACGAAGGCATCCAGGTGGACCGCTACACGCAGGGCGCCGACAGCCAACTGGACGTCCTCTTCGTGGTGTCCAACACCACCACCATGCAGCAGTACCAGGACCGGCTGAAGGAGGCGATTCCGCAGTGGCTGCAGGCGGCCCAGACGAACGGCGTGGACGTGCGCGTGGCCGTCACCAGCACGGGCCTGGTGGCCCGGGGCCCGCAGTGCAGCGGCGGCGCCAACGGCGGCGAGGCCGGGCGCCTCTTCCCGGTGGACGGCAGCCGGCCTCGCGTGGTGTCCGGCTCCAGCGCCACCGCGGCCGCGAACATACAGGCCAACCTGGGCGTGGGCATGTGCCACAACCTGGTGCAGGGCCTGGAGACGATGCGCCAGGCACTCTCCGCGCCCCTGTCCGAGCAGATGGATGACCCGCGCACCCCGCAACCCAATGACGGCAACTCCGGCTTCGTCCGCGCGGCGGCCCGCATGGCGGTGGTGGTCCTGGCCGACGAGGACGACAACTCCGGCTTCGGTCCGGAGAGCTACATCCAGTTCCTCCGGACGATGAAGGGGACGGGCATGTCCCACCGCAGCCGGCTCTATGGGCTGGTGCCCACCGACGCCGGCTGCGCGACCGCGGGCAGTGGCTCGGCCCGCTTCACCGCCGTGGCCAACGGCACGGGGGGACAGGTGGCCAACGTCTGCGGACAGAACTACGACGGGCTGCTGGAGCAGGTCATCCAGGGCGCCGGGGAGCCGCAGGCGGACTTCCCGCTCACCGCGACGCCCACGGGCCTGGGGGAGATGGCCGTGCGCGTCCAGGGCCAGCCGGTGCCCGCGACGCAGTGGGTCTACGACGCGGAGCAAAACGCCATCGTCTTCCAGCCCGGGGCCATCCCCCTGGCCGGCCAGTCGGTGGAGGTCCGTTACCGCAGCCTCTGCGCGGTCCCGTAGGCCCGGCAGGGAGGTCCGGGTCACCCCGGCCAAGACAGGGAAGTCGCGGTGTTACAGGAAATGATGCACCGTGGACTTCCGTGTTCCCACCCGGCGCGGCTATCGTGGCGGACGTCGTGGAAACATTCGGCCGCTACGAGCTGCTTCGGAAACTCGCCATCGGCGGCATGGGCGCCGTCTACCTCGCCCGGCAGAAGGGGCCGGTGGGGTTCCAGAAGCTGCTGGTGGTGAAGCGGCTCCTGCCCCACCTGTCCGAGGACGACGAGTTCATCGACATGTTCCTGGATGAGGGGCGCATCGCCGCGCACCTCAACCACCCCAACATCGCGCAGATCTACGACTTGGGAGACGTGGACGGGCAGTACTACATCGCCATGGAGTACGTGCATGGCGAGGCCGTGGGCCCCCTGGGCGCCCGGGCCCAGCAGCACGGCATCACCATCCCGCTGGGGCTCAAGTGCCGCATCATCGCGGACGCGGCCGCCGGCCTGGACGCGGCCCACAACGCGCGCAGCCCTTCGGGCCGGAAGCTGGCGTTGATCCACCGGGATGTGTCCCCGCAGAACGTGCTGGTGGGCTTCAACGGTGGCGTGAAGCTCATCGACTTCGGCGTGGCGAAGGCGTCCGGGAAGCTGTCCCAGACGATTGTCGGCACCATCAAGGGCAAGCACGCATACATGTCCCCGGAGCAGGCCCGGGGTGAGCCGCTGGACTCGCGCTCGGACGTGTTCGGCCTGGGGACGGTGTTCTACGAGCTGCTGACGCAGCAGCGCCTCTTCAAGCGCGAGACGGAGCTGGCCACGCTCAAGGCGGTGGTGGGAACGAAGATTGTCCCTCCGTCGGAGGTGGTGCCGGAGATTCCCAAGGCGCTGGACGCCATCGTCTTCAAGGCGCTGGCACGCAAGCGCGACGAACGATTCTCCACGGCCGGTGAGCTGCAGCTCGCGCTGGAGGAGTTCCTCCTCACGGAGAAGCTGCACGCGACGACGGCGCACCTGGCGGCTTTCATGCGGGACATGTACGCGGAGGAGCTGGAAGAGGACCGCTTCGCCACCGAGCCCACCGTCATCAACTTCGACCCGCGTCAGGCGGCCAGGGCCCAGGCCCCCCGACCTCCGGCTCGCGCCAGCGGTGGGTCCTCCCCCGCTACGTCGCCCGTACCCGCCGGCCAGGCGCGGCCCGCCGCCACTGCCCGTCCGCCGGCCGCCGCGCCGGGTGCGAAACCCGCCCCGGCGAAGCGGCCTCCACCGAAGGGCCCCGGCGGACAGGGCGACGGCGGCAAGTAGCCCCAGGACTAGAAGTTCTTCCCGTCCACCTTCATCACCGGCAGGCCGTCCAGTTCGATGCCGTCCAGGCAGCGGACGTTGATGGCGCGCATCTCCTTGCCGTCCGGCATCGTGCCCTTCCCGAACGAGCGGACCCCGCAGGTGTCACAGAACAGGTGGTGAATGGCCTTCTTGCCGAACTGGTAGTCGGTGATGTGCTCGGCCCCCTTCTGGAGGTTGAACTGCTCCGCGGGGGCGAAGCCCAGCAACATGCCCGTCTTGAGACAGATGGAACAGTTGCAGGACACCAGCGGCTGGCTCAGGTCCAGGCTCACGTCGTAACGGACCAGACCACAGTGGCAACCACCCTCGTAGCGCTTGGATTCGGACATGCGCGCATCCTGCCCCAACGCGCACGGGAAGAGCGGCACGAAACGATGACGCCTGGCGGTGCGGCTACAGGCTGGCCAGCGCGACGCGGTACAGCGCGCGGTAGCCCATGCGCGGCGCGGATTCGAAGCGCTCCGCGTTGAAGATGTCCTTCAGCAGCGCCTGCCCATCCGGCGACGACTGGAGGCTCAGCAGCGTGGACTCCAGCGAGCTCACCAGCTGTGGCTGCAGCCCCATGGCCACCGGGACACCGTCGTTGGGGGCCTCGTCGGTGTACGCAATCAGCTCGAAGCGCCGACCGGCGCCCGCGCCCAGCACGTCCTCCACGCCGGTGGCGAACGTCAGCCCCGTGGACGCCGGCGGGCAGAAGACGCTGGTGACGTCCGCCTTGCCGTCCAGCACCGCCTCCAGCGCGCCCTGGTACGAGCCCGCGAAGTGCTGCGCGAAGAAGGCCCGCGTCGGCTCCAGGCCCTGCGTCTTGAGGTAGGCGGTGGGCAGCAGGTAGCCCGCCACCGAATCCCGGTCCACCCATGTGGCGGTGGTGCCCTTCAGCCGCTCCACCGTCAGCCCCGCGCCCGCCCGGCACACCAGGGCGGACCGGTAGGACGACATGCCCCGGCGCACGCCCCGCACCACCACGCGCACGCCCATGGCTTCCATGCGCGCGCAGACGAAGGGCGGGGCCCAGGCCGCATCCGCGCGGCCGGAGAGCAAGTCCTTGGCGAGCGTCTCGTAGCTGGACGCGACGCTCACCTCCACCAGCTTGCCCAGCGCGCGCTGGAGGAACGAGGCAAGTCGGTCTGCGCGCTCTCGCGCCGTTTCGCTGCCCAGCGAAGGGGGCAACCCGAACCGGAAGGAATGCCGGGGCGTCGAGGGGGATTGCAGGGTCATACGCCCCCCTAACTACCCCTCCCTGCCCAGGCGCGCCACTTCATCGTCGGCCAGGCCGAACGTGGCCTGGAGCATATCCAGGATTCGCTGCTCCGGATGGCTCGGGGCGCCCCCCGCGTGGGCAATCTTGATGGCCAGCCGGAAGGCCTTCACCCGCTGGGCGTGCGTCGTCAGGCCGTGAGCCAGCACATGGAGTCGCTGGGGCAGGCCCTCGGCGGCCAGGGCCGACACGGACTCGCTGACGAAGCTCTGGGCTCGCTCGGGGCTGACGTTCTCGAAGAGGGGGTCGGCCGCGAAGCTCTCCACCAGCGCCCGGGCCTCGGCCTCCTGGAGCTTCCCGTCCGCGGCGCTCACCAGCACCATGACCTCCGCGAACAGGCGCTCCAGCGGCTCGCCCAGCGCCTCCGCCAGGCTGCCGCCGTTCTCGATGACGTCGATGATTTGCGCCACCTCGTCCTCGGAGATGCCCAGCGCGGCCTGGAACGTCTTGAGCAGGCCCAGCTCGTCCCGCGTGGCGCGCTGGTCCGCCAGGGCCACCGCCGCCGCCAGCCCGAAGGCCAGCATCCGGTTCTTGTGGTCCGGCAGCCGGCGCCGCAGCGACGCGAGCACGTCCTCCAGATTCTTCGCCTCCGACAACCGCTCGGCACTGGTCTCCACCAGGGCGTTGAGCTCGTCCGGGCGGGTGCCCTCGAACTCCGGGCGCTCCAGCACGCGGCTGAGGAGCGTCTGCATCTCCCGCTGCGAGACGCGTCCGTCGGCCATCGCGGCCAGCAGCATCGCCTCCACCAGTGCGCCGTTGCGGTCGTTCCGCGCCTTCACTGCCTGCTCTCGAGCCATGGGCTGGCGCTCCCTTGCGTGTCCTTCGGTTCGGTCGTCGTGGCCCCTTCCTCGCTGGCGTGCAGCGGGTCGGGGTTGAGCGTCTTGTCCAGCAGGTGACTCGGCCGCACGTTCGCCATGGCGTTGAGGACGCTCTGGCGGACGTTGGGAATCTCCTTGCCCAGCTCCTCCATCAGCCGCTGCATCCGCTTGCGCTGGAGGTTCTCCTGCGTGCCGCACAAGTCGCACGGGATGATGGGGAAGCCCATCAACTCCGCGAACTTCGCGATGTCCTTCTCCGGCGCGTAGCACAGCGGGCGGATGACCACGTTGCGCCCGTCATCGCTGCGCAAGAGCGGCGGCATCGCCTTGATGGAGCCGGCGAAGAAGAGGTTGAGCAGCAGCGTGTGGATGAGGTCGTCGCGGTGGTGCCCCAGGGCAATCTTGGTGCACCCCAGCTCCACGGCCGCCGTGTAGAGGATGCCGCGCCGCATGCGCGAGCACACCGAGCACTGCGTCTTTCCCGGGGGCGTCTTCTCCAGGACGATGCTGTAGGTGTCCTCCTTCAGCAGCTTGTACGGGTAGCCCTCCCGCTGGAAGTACGCCTCCAGCTTGTCCGCTGGGAAGCCGGGGTGGCCCTGGTCCAGGTTCACCGCCAGCAACTCGAACTTCACGGGTGCGCGACGCTGGAGCTCCCGCAGGAGGTGCAGCATCGTGTAGGAGTCCTTGCCTCCGGACACGCCCACCATGATGCGGTCCCCGTCCTCAATGAGGCGGTGGTCCGCGATGGCTCGGCCCACGTGGCCAAGCAGACTCTTTTCCAGGCGCTGGACGTCGTTCATCGGCGCGGCCATCCTAGCGGCGGCCCGGGAAAAAACACCTCAATCCCAAGGCCCGGTCCGCTAGCCTGCCCCCCGCAATGCCGACCTACCCGCAAGGTGCCGTTGACGTAGTAGATGCCTCTGGAGAAGAGAGCGCGACCCGCACGCTGGAAGCCGCGCGCGAAATCGCCGTGGACCTGGAGGCGGACTCGATGCACGCCTTCCGCGCCCGGCTGTGCTTCCTCCAGCTCGCCACCGACGACCAGGTCTTCCTGTTGGACACGCTCCAGCCGGGCGTGGTGCCGGGCATGCTCGCCCCGCTGATGGCCGACCCGGCGCGCACCAAGTTCTTCCACGCCGCCCAGGGCGACCTCCAGTTCCTCGCCGAGGTGGGCGTCCGGGTCCGGGGCCTCTTCGACACCCACCGGGCGGCCACCCTGCTGGGGTGGCCCAAGGTGGGCCTGGCCGACCTCGCCCGGGAACGGCTGGGCGTGGAGCTGCCGAAGGAGCACCAGCAGTCGGACTTCTCCATCCGCCCCCTGCCCCCGGGCATGAGGGAGTACATCGCCAATGACGTGCGCTACCTGTGCGAGCTGGGCCGCCAGGTGCGCGACGCCTGCCGCGAGGCCGACATCCTGGAGGAGGTTCTCCTGGACTGCGTCCGCCTGTGTGACGAGGCCGCGGCGCGCCCCGATGTGGGCGCGGACTTCAAGCCCAAGCTGCCCCGCGCCGGGCTGAATCCCACGCAGATGACGCTGGCCCACGCGATTGCCCACGCCCTGCACCGCAAGCGGCTGGAGTGGGCGGAGAAGGACAACGTCCCCATGGGGCGGATGCTCTCCAACATGGCGCTGGGTGACATCGCCGTGAAGCTGCCCACCAATCCCAAGGAGCTGGCGCGCATGGCTGGCGTGAGGGGTTCCTTCATCCGCTCACACGGGGAGGAGCTCCTGGCCGTGGTGCGCGAACTGCTGGAGAAGTCGCGCCGGGGCGAACTGGCGCCGGAGCGCGAGGCCAAGGGGCCCAAGGACGCCAACAAGCGCAAGCGCGAGGAGGCCCTCAAGGCCTTCCGCGTGGAGAAGGCCACCGAGCGCAAGGTGACGCCCAGCGTGGTGCTGACCAACCCGCTGATGGACGCGCTGGCCTCGCAGCCCCCGAAGGACGTGGAGGCGCTGGCGCAAGTGCCCTACCTCGGCGAGAAGCGGGTGCGGCTGTACGGCCCCGCGCTCGTGGAGCTGCTGGCCGCCTACCCCGTCCTCAACGCCTGAAGTGAAGGTGGGGCCGCGACCTGCTCGCGGCCCTGGCGCCAGTCATGGAGAATGTCCGCCCGCGCGCCCCTTCCCGCCGCGGATGGAGATGCTCCCGGTGCGGTGCCGACACTTCATCTATCCGCTGCTCGTCCTCTGCCTCGGCGCCTGTGCGGGCTCGCGGCCCCAGCCCGCCCCCACTCCGCCCGCTCCCGCTCGCCCTGTCACGCAGGCCGTGACACCCGAGGAGGAGGCCCCCGTCCTCACCCCGCCGGGCCTGCGGCTGTCTCCGGCCGTGCGACCCGTGCGGCAGACGGTGACGCTGGAGGTGGACCCGCGGCGGGAAATGTTCAGCGGGACGACGGACATCGAAATCGAGCTGCCTCAGGCCACGCACGAGGTGTGGCTGCACGGGAAGGAGCTCTCCGTGAAGGACGCGGCCTTCATCGTGGCGGGCGCGCGGGTCAAGACGTCCACGCTGCCCATCGGCGACATGCTCGTCTTCCTCCCGCGTGAGGCGGTGGGCCCCGGCACCGTCATCCTGCGCGTGGCGTACACGGGCCGGGCGCGTGCCCGGGAGAGCTCTGGCGTCTACCGCGAACAAGACGCGGGGCGCTGGTACACGATGACTCAGTTCCAGCCGCTGGCCGCGCGGCGCGCCTTCCCCTGCTTCGACGAGCCCGCCTTCAAGATTCCCTGGCGGCTCACCCTGCGCGTGCGCGAGGAGGACGGCGCCTTCGCCAATTCACCGGTGGAGGCCGAGACGCACGGCCCGGATGGATGGAAGACGGTGCGCTTCCAGACAACGCCCCCGCTGCCCTCGTACCTGGTCGCCTTCGCGGTGGGCCCCTTTCAAGCCGTGGACGTGGGCGTCGCGGGCCAACACCGGGTGCCGGTGCGGATGCTGGTGCCGCAGGGCCGCGCCGCGGAGACGGCCTGGGCCGCGCAGGCCACGCCCCCGCTGCTGGAGCAGTTGGAGACGTGGTTCGGCACGCCCTACCCCTACGCGAAGCTGGACGTGCTGGCCCTTCCCGGCACGCAGGGCGGCGCCATGGAGCACCCCGGCCTCATCACCTTCAGCGCCCCCCTCATGCTGGGCCCCGTGGAGGGGGACTCCCTGTGGCGCCAGCGCTACTTCGCGCTGACGCAGGCGCACGAACTGGCGCATCAGTGGTTCGGCAACCTCGTGACGCCTGCGTGGTGGGACGACCTCTGGCTCAACGAGTCCTTCGCGGACTGGCTCGCCTACAAAGTCGTGGCGCAGTGGAAGCCCGAATGGCGCGGTGACGTGCGCCGCGTGGAGGCGCGGGGTGATGCCCTGGTGGAGGACCGGCTCGTCAGCGCGCGCAGTGTCCGGCAGCCCATCGCTGCACCGGGAGACGTCCACTCCGCCTTCGACGGCATCACCTACAACAAGGGCGCCGCGGTGCTGGCCATGTTCGAGTCCTGGGTGGGCCCCGACGCCTTCCAGCAAGGCGTGCGGCACTACCTGGACACCCACGCGAGGGGCACCGCCACCACCGCGGACTTCTTCGAAGCCCTCACCCAAACCACCGGCAAGGACGTGGCGCCCGCCTTCTCCTCCTTCCTGGACCAGCCGGGCGCGCCGCGCGTCGCCATGACGCTGGAGTGCCCCAAGGAGGGGCCGCCCCGGCTGGCCCTGGAGCAGCGGCGCTATCTCCCTCTGGGCTCGCCGGGCGGACGCGGCGAGGAACAGGTGTGGCAGGTGCCGGTGTGCGTGCGCTACGCCGCCGGGGGCACGGAGGGCCGCGCCTGCACGGTGCTCTCGGAGTCCACGGGCACGCTGTCCCTGAATGGCGCGAAGGCCTGCCCGGACTGGGTCCACCCCAACGCGGAAGGCCGCGGCTACTACCACGCGCTGCTGCGCGGTGACGCGCTGGAGCGGCTGACGCGGCAGGGGGGCCGGGGGCTCAGCATCGCCGAGCGCCGCGTCCTGCTGGATGACGCCGAGGCCCTGGTGGCCAGTGGCGAGCTGGACGTGGCCCAGGCCCTGACACTGGCCACGCGCCTGCTGCGAGCGGACGACCCGGACCTCGTCATGGGCGCGGCGGCCCTGGTCGCCAGCGTGCGGGATGACTTCGTCCCGCGAGCCGCGTGGCCGAGCCGCGCGCGCTTCGTCCGTGGCCTCTTTGGCGGTCAGGCTCGCCAGTTGGGCTTCGTGCCGCGCCCGGGCGAAAGCGACGACGTGCGCATGCTGCGGCCCCGGCTGGTGTGGATGGTGGCCCAGTCCGGCGAGGACGCCCTCCTGCGAACGGAGGCCCGGAAGCTCGCGCTGCGCTGGCTGGACGACCGGAGCTCCCTGTCCATGGACGCGGCGCAAGGCGTGCTGGGCGCCGCCGCGGTGTCGGGGGATGCCGTCCTCCACCAGCGCATGCTCGAAGCCCTGAGCACCACCACGGAGAACCGCGAGCGCGACCTGCTCTTCAGCGCCCTGGGAGGCTTCCAGGATGCCGCGCTCGCCAGCGCCAGCCGGGCCCTGCTGCTGGCGCCGGACGTGGACACGCGCGAGGCCCTGCCCATCCTCTTCCGGCAGTTGGAGGAGCAGCCCACCCGCGCGGGTGCGTTCGACTTCCTGCGCGAGCACTTCGAGACGCTCCGGGAGCGGCTGCCGCGGGACATCGCGCCCTGGCTGCTGGGCACCGGCGGGTTCTTCTGCGACGCCGAACACCGCGCGCGGTTCGCGGCCTTCTTCGCGCCCTACGCGCCCACCTTCGAAGGGGGTGAGCGCGCCCTGGCGCAGGCGCTGGAGCGCGTGGACCTGTGCATCGCCCAGCGCGAAGCCCTGCGCCCCGGACTGGAACGCTTCCTGCGCCGCTACTGACGTCAGCGCTTGCGCGCGAGCATCATCCCGTCACGCACCGTGAGCAGCACGTGCTCCACGCGAGGGTCCGCCGCCACCTTCGCGTTGAAGTCGACAATCGCATGGTCACTGGGGCCCTCCGGCTGGAGCACCCGGCCCGACCACAGCACGTTGTCCGCGATGATGAGCCCGCCCGGCCGCAGCAGCGGCAACACCGCGTCCCAGTAGGCGGCGTAGCTCGGCTTGTCCGCGTCGATGAACGCCAGGTCGAATGGCCCCTGGAGCGTCTTCAGGGTGTCCAGCGCCGGCCCCATGCGCAGGTCGATTTTCCGTCCATGCGGACTGCGCAGGAAGAAGGCGCGCGCCACATCGGTGGCCTCGGGGTTGATGTCGCAGGTGATGAGCGCCCCATCATCCGGGAGCGCTTCCGCCATCATCAGCGCCGAGTACCCGGTGAAGGTGCCGATTTCCAACACGCGCCGCGCGCCGGTGAGCGCGACGAGCATGCGCAGGAAGGTGCCTTCCACGGACCCGACCTGCATGTTGGGGGAGGACATCCGCGAGTACGTGACGTCACGTAGCTCTTCGAGGAGGGGCGCGGGTGCAGTGGTGTGCGAGTCCGCGTACGCCTCGATTTCGGGAGGAACGAGGGTGAGCTTGGGCATGTCCCATCGATTAGCACGTACCGCGGGGCCCCCCACTTCAGGTTGCCGTCAGACGCCTCGTGCATAACTTTGTCGTCGCTCTGGATGGAGGAGGTCTCGATGCTGGCAGCAAGAATCGGTGGTGCGCACGCGGATGTGTCCCGGTGCATCGCCGCGAGCCTCCAGTGTCAGGTTTCCTGCGAAGAGGGCATGGCCCGCCGGGTCGCCCGAGGGGAGCCGCTGTCCGGCGAGGTGGTACGCCTGCTTCGACAGTGTGCTGAACTGTGCGAACTGAATGCACGCGCGCTCCAGAAGGAGAGCCGGCTCGCCCGGCGCACCGCGAGCCTGTGCTTCGACCTGGCCAACCTGGTAGCCCGGACCGCGTGGCTGGACGCGGAGGACCGCGATTCGTACACGCTCGCGCGGGACGCGCTGCAATTGGCCCGCGCGTGCAGGCCCCTGCTGTTCGCCTGAGTCAGAAGCGCAGGTGCGGACTGAGCACCAGCGTAGGGCCCGCGCCTGTACAGATGTTGTCCGCAGGCGCCTTGTTGATGTCGCAGCGCTGGTAATAGCCACCCAGGGTGACGCCCAGCGGACCATGGATGCGGACGTCCATCCCGGCCCCCGCGGCCAGTGCGAGATGCGAACCGGTGTACAGGCGCGGAACAAAGGCATCTGTATCGATATTGGTGGAGGTGCTTCGCCCCACGCGAAGCGCCACCCAGGGTGACACACGCCTGTCCCGCAAGAAGCGGTAGCGCGCCTCCGCGGCAATGCCCCGGAAGGCGCCCCAAGGATGCTGTCGGATTTCGGCGTTCCCAGGAGACCCGTCGTCCAGATCCGCGGCAGGGGACGTGTTGAAGGTCCGGCCCCACTGCAACGCGAGGCCGACTTCCAAATCGAGGGGAGTCACCAGGAGCAGGTGGGCGCTCAGGAGCCCACCTCGATTGGCGCTATTTCTACCTGCGAAGAGTCCTCCGCCGCCGGAGAGCAAGACGCCCCACCTCGGCGACGACGGTGCCTCTGACCTCGCGATGCCAGGCAGCAACAGGCTGAACAGCAGAACAGACATCATCAGGCGTGCAGACATCAATGCCATCCTCACGGGCGCACGCGCCGACCCGAGTGCTGTCGCGAGTATATTGGCCGACGCAGCCTATAGGCAAACATTCGTGGGGTAGACCCATGGACGTCCGCCCTCTGGCTGCTCGACTTCTGAATACCGTCGCCCACGCGCAGTCGCGGGGGCGCTCACGCCGCCTGCTGGACGGGAATCTCAGACAGCATCTCGTTGAGCGCGTCGACCTGTTCCTGCTCGTGGCCCGGCTGAGCCTGGACGATGTCGATGGCGCGCTGGAGCACGCGCCGCGCCGCTTCGGGAGCGTCATGTTGGACGTGGAGGCGGGCCAACTCCACGAGCTGCGGCACCAGGTATGGGTCCTGCGCTCCCGCTGCCTGCTCCAACCGCACCAGGGACTCCTGGAGCAGTGAATACGCATCCGTGTGGTTGCGCTCCTTCAAATCGAACGCGGAGCTCTGCAGGACGATGGCCCTCGCGAGCCGGTCCTGCTCCTCGTCCGTCGCGACCAGGGGCGCCGGCGCCTCATACCCCCGCGCTTGGAGTCTGCTGTCGAGATCGTCCAAAACCTTGCCTCCCAGTTCGGCGGCGAGCGCCGCGGGGTTCGCGAACAGGCTCAGCGCCGGCTCGCGCTCCTCGGGACGCTGCCCCGGAATGCCCGCGACCCGTGCGACGCGCTCCGTCGGAGGCGGATGCGAGTCATAGGCATCCACGGGCCGGGAAAACAGCTCCTCCCGGATGAGCGACTGGAGCACCGGGGGCGTGTTCAGCGCGACCGAGTCCACGGTGCGGAACAGGTCCCGCGTGGGCCGGCCGGCCTCGCGAAGCCGGAGCGCGACGACGATGCCCCGGTCATAGGCGTCGCTGTTCTCCACCACCTTCGACAGCGCCGCGCCGAAGGCGTCGCCGCCGTACGCGAGCGCGGAGACACGGTCCGCCAGCAACTCCCGGCGGCGCCCATGGCCGGCGGTGATGCGCAGATAGACAAAGAAGTAGGCACGCAGGAACCAGCCCACTGGATTGAGGTTGCCTCCTCCCATGGAAAAGATGCTCTGGATGACCTGGATGACCTGCGTCTGGATGCGCGAGATGACGGGCGTCAGGCGCGTCTCGCCGTGCGAGAAGTGCCCGTACTCGTGCGCGAGGATGGACTTCAGTTCCGTCACCGTGAGGCCGCGCATCGCACCAAGCCCCAGATGCAGGATGCGCTCGCCACGTCCCAGCAGCACCCGGAACCGGCCGCCCGCCTCCCGCACGCCAATCCCCGTGCCCGCGTCGACCAGGACGCGGTCCACCTTGCGGGACTTCGCGACGTCCGCCACCTCCTCCAGGGCCCTGAACAAGGCGGGAGCCTCCGAGACGGCGAGCTCCCGGCCCTCTTCGCCCTGCTCGGGGCTGGTGAACACGCCGCGAAGGATGGCGAACAAGCCGCCCAGGCCAATCACCCCGATGACGACGAGCAGCTTCACGGGGACGACGGGCATCATGAACACCAGCAGCAACACGCCGCCAGCGATGGCCACCGTCAGCACCAGCATCATCGGCACGGACACATAGAACAGGAGTGAAGCGAACCACAGGACGGCGGCATAAAGCCGGTCCACCCGGCGCTCCTGGTGCGTCTGCTCCGCGCGCAGCAAGTGGAGATTGTCCGACTGGAGCTGGCCCAATTGCAGCTTCGAGAGCGCGAGCCCCGCGCCCCACGAGAACAGCAGCGCGCCCCCCAGGAACAGCGCCATCCCCAGCGGGATCTGCCAGATGCGATGCATCCAGCGCTGCCGCGACACCTCTTCCTCGATGGCGGACATGAACGGGCTGGGCTCCGCTCCCAGCTCCTTCGCACGCTCGACCGCCTCCAGCGCCTCTTCCAGTGCTCCCGTTTCGGCCAACGCCGCACTCAGCGCCATGTGCGACATGGGCGCGTCCGGCGCGAGCTCCACCAACCGTCGCGCGTGTCTCAGCGCGACGGAAACCTGCTGGCGCTTCATGTAGAGCAGCCACAACTGGTGGTGCGCCACGACATCATCGGGCCAGATTTCGAGGGCGGCGTTCAGGAGCTCCTGCGCCTCGACAGGCCGCTCCTTCCGAAGCTTGATAGCCCCCAATGCGCTCAGGACATCTCCCCTGCGCGGTCCGTCGATTCCCTGTTCCAGGGCGAGCTTCAAGTACCTCTCGGCATCGTCGAGCTGCCCGAGGTTGAAGTAGTACTTTCCCGCGAGCCGGGAGACGCGAGGATTATCTGCGGCCTCTTTCAGGAGCCGCTCGATGGCTGGCCCTGCATCGGCGGGAGACGCGCTCTGCGCGACCTCGAACGCCGAGTCATAGACAGTCTCGAGTTCCTCGCTAAATGGGAAGAGTTCGGGCGCCTTCTGCTCCGTGCCAGGAGCCTGGAAGACGAAGAACAGGGCCAGTACGAGCGCGTGCATGCAACCCCCGATGATGTTTCGCGTTCTAGCATGACGGGCAACAGCGCCACCGATGCCCCCGGACTCGATGCGCGGCCAGCGTCATGTACATGGGGCGCGAGAGGACTGATTCTCCTCCCGCGCCCCGGAATCACGTTCCAGCGGTCAAGATGACGCCGGGACTACAGGTCCAGCAGACGCGCCTGGAAGCCGCTGCTCCCCGTGGCCGTGAGCAGCACCAGTTGATCGTTGTGGACGAAGACCCGCTGTGCCTTGCCCGGGTAGTACGCCGCCGAGAGGATGTCGAACTGGTGGTTGAGCACCCGAAGTTGCGTCCTGTCCCCCACCGTGTCGATGAGGTAGAGCCGCTCACCGTGGAAGGCGATGTCCACGAACGACAGTCCGATGCTGGTGCGATACGTCAGGTCCGTCGTGTTGAAGAGCAGTCCGCTCCCCGTCACGACGGCGGAGCCATCCGGCCACAGCCGCAGCGGCGCCTGCAGGTTATAGGCACCGTGATAGGGCGAGTCGATTTCAGCGCCCAGCGTGCCTGCCTCCATGTTCACCTGCACCCGGTTCAGGTCCTGCGGCGACACGAAACTGTTGGCGAAGTAGATGGTGTCGTTCGCCTCCGAGAACACCAGGCTCACCGCCGTATCCCGCCAGTCCACCGCTGCGACCCGCGCCCCCGTGGACCGCTGATAGAGTGCGTGCGTATCCCAGGCCCCGGAACCATCGATGGTGAACAGGAAGCGGTCAGCCACCACCATGTTCGACACCGACTCAGGCGCCGCGGCGAAGAAGCGGGCCGTGCCACCCTCCGTCGAAGTGAACGCGTCGATACGCCCTCCCGTGTAGGCCAGGTATGCGGTCTGACCGTCCGAAGCGACCGCCATCGAGGTCGCATCGCCCGTCCCGACGTAGGCGGACAGGAAGCTCCGGGTCGTCAGGTCGAGTCGACGGATGCGATCCGCGTTGCCGTCCAGGAAGTGGATGACGCCATCGCGCGTCAGCGTCGCGTCCTGGTAGGAGAAGGCGAACGCGGCCCCGCTCAGCACGACGCCCGCATCCGGGTCCACGCCGCCATCACTGCCACCATCCGGCGTGGGCTCCCCCGTCTCCAGGTGCCCCGAGATGTCGATACCACCCGTGGTGGCGCCTGGGCAGTTGACCGGGTTGCGCTGCAGCACGAGGCTCGCCGAAACCACCTCGCCGGCCACGACGTCGACAACAGCGCTGCCCGCGTACACCTCCAGCATGGACGCGTTATACGCAATCACACGCACTGCCCGACCGGCTCCCGCAGGCACCTCGGACACCTGCCCCCGGATGGCCGTGCCGTCCACTTGAAGCGGAACAGGCCCGATGACAGACATGCCCAGGCCGGAAACAACGGCATCGGCGGACACGACGCCGCAGACATCCCCCGCCAGGGAGATTTCCATGCGGACGGACTCGGTTTCACCTGCGTTCTCAGACAGCCCCTCGCTGTTGCACGCCGCCACCAGCGCGCAGGCCGCCCACATCAGCCCAACTCGACTCAGAATTCTCATGAATGTTCCCCCTCCGCGCGGGTCCAATACGACAAGTGCGATTCCCGCGCAATGCGTTGCAAACGTGGGCTCGGAACTCCCGAGCCCACGGCCACACAATGACGGCAGCCCCTGCAAAGCCTGACACACCCACTAAATTCGCAGCGACCACCGATGCTCTGGGACGCAATAAGGCGTGCCACGCATTAGCGATGGGTCACGACGACCTCATGCATTCCTTGACGCAAGGCCACTGCGGACATTGCCCATGCATGTCTATGAATGCGATTCGCGTCACGACCCCTGGCACACGCCTGTCTGCGGGAGGAGCGCCCCTGAGCCATCGCTCCTCCCGCCGCTACAGTCGATTCGAACGGCGGCGGGCACTGAAACGGCGACACCACGGCCCGCTCCGGCAAGAGCGGGCACGCCTGGTGTGCCCATGCCGGACTACTCCCACTGCTTCGCGATGTCCTTCTGAGTCGGCTGCGCAGGTGGCGGAACGTAATAGCGCGCCGGGTGGTAATCCCTGTCCGACCAGGTCACCTTCTTCCCGAACTCGCCCACCGCGCCGCGAACCTGGCCGACCGGATACTGACGCTCACTCCCGTCCGTGAAGGCCTCCGCGACGCGCCCATCCTTGAAGACGGCCCGGTAGATGAGCGTCTCATTGTGGCACCGAAGGCCCGTGTAGATGGGCTCGTAGCGGACACCGTCGACACGGAGCAGGTGATACTCCAGCTTGTTGTACTTCTGGTTGGGCTCGAAGCGCCCCTTGCTGCACCGGGCCACCACCTCGGAGACTTCCTTCAGGAACGCCCGCGAATTGGCCGCCGCTTCCGGAATCAGCCCAGGGGAATGCGTGGGATTCATCCTCGCGATGGCCGCGTCGATGCTCTCATTGAGCAGCTTCGCCAGCGTCGGACTCGAGATGTTCCCTGGCTCCGCGGGTGGCGACAGGTACGGGGTCAAGAAGAAGTAGGCGCCCACCCCGATGGCACCCGCGCCCCAGCCCAACAGCATGGTTTTTCCAGGTTTGATTTGCGTCCCCCTTTGCAGTGTTGCTCCTCAGCTATCACAGAACGGACAGACCAGGCACGAGGCGGCATCAATGCCACCTCCTGACTGACACACGCTCTCTCAACCTCTCAAAGCGAGACACCGTAGAGCGCGCCGTACTTCTCCTTCAGGTACGCCAGGAAGTCCGTATCGGTGAGCCCCTGCCCCGTCACCTGCTTCACGCGCTCCTCCGCGGAGTGGCGGAAGCCATGCTGGTGCACATGCGTGCGCAGCCAGTCACGCAGGGGCAGCAGCTCCCCCCGCCCCAGGTGCTCCTCCAACTCCGGCAGGTCGCGCTTCGCGGCGCGGTAGAGCGACGCCGCGTACAGGTTGCCCAGCGAATACGTGGGGAAGTAACCCAGCTCGCCCCAGGCCCAGTGGATGTCCTGGAGCACGCCCTGCGTGTCGTCCGGCGGCGTGACGCCCAGGTACTTCTCCATGCGTGCGTTCCACGCGGCGGGCAGGTCATCCACTGGCAGCTCGTCGCGCACCAAGAGCAGCTCCAGCTCGTAGCGCAGGGCGATGTGCAGGTTGTACGTCACCTCGTCCGACTCGATGCGGATGAACGACGGCCCCACCGCATTCACCGCGGCGTGGAAGGTCTCCACGTCGGTGCCGGACAGCGCCTCCGGGAAGGCGGCGCGCAGCACGGGGAAGTAATGCCGCCAGAACGGTAGGCCGCGGCCCACCATGTTCTCCCACAGGCGTGACTGCGACTCGTGCAGTCCCATGGAAGGCGCGGCGGCCAGTGGGGTGCGGTAGAGCTCGGGAGCGAAGCCCTGCTCATACAGCCCGTGGCCGGCTTCGTGGATGGTGCTGAAGATGGACGGGAACGGCGTGGCCGTGTCCACGTGCGTGGTGAGCCGCACGTCCAATGGGTGCGTTCCTCCGGTGAAGGGGTGGATGCTCAGGTCCTGACGGCCCGCGTCCAAGTCGAACCCGATGTCCTTCAACAGCCGCAGGGTGAAGGCCCACTGCGCGTCCTTGTCGTAATGACGGCCCATCAGGAAGGGCGCCACCGGCCGGCTCACCGCGGTGAGCTTGCCCACCATGGGGATGAGATGCTCGCGCAGCGCCGACAGCACCGGCGTCAGGCGCGCCACGCGCATGCCCGGCTCATGGCCTTCCAGCAGCGCGTCATAACGCTCCCCGTCATGGCCATACGCGTCCGCCTGCTCCCGGCGCAGCGACAGCAGGCGCTGGAGCGCGGGCTGGAAGACGGTGAAGCGCCTTGCCTGCCGGGCTTCCCGCCAGGCCTGGATGGCGTCACTGATGGCCCCCGCCAGCGCCCGCACCAGGGGCGCGGGGACGCGCACCTCCCGCTCCCGCTCGCGCGTCAGCACCGTCACCATGGCCCGGGCGTCGTCGGACAGGTCCGCCTGCGAGGCGGCCTGGGCCAGGGCCTCCCCCAGCCGGGGGTCCACCAGGCGCTCGTGGTGCAGCCCCTGCAGGGTGGAGAGCTGATGGGAGCGCGCGGGACCGGCCTTGGAGGGCAGGTACGTCTCCATGTCCCACGTGGCCAGGCCGATGAGGCCCTGAAGGTCGCGAAGCTCCTGCATCCGGGTCAGCAGCCAGGTATCCATGCCCGGATTCATAGCCCGCTTCGCGCCGCACTATCGCGAAAGACGCACTCGGGAGTATGAGGGCTGCGCGATGGCCAACGTCATTCAGTTCTTCATGTCCCCCGACGACGAACTCGCCTTCTTCCGCTTCCTCGAGCGCTTCGTCCTGGAGGTGTACCCCCGGCGCGTCCCACAGGATTGGGAGACCTTCCGCGCGAACACGGAGAACCTGGAGCGGCTGCCCCCGGAGGACCTCTACATGGTGGCCTCCGAGCTGGGCGCGGCCATCGTCGACAAGGTGAAGCGGGGCCCGGACAAGGGCTACTGGCGCATCGACGAGGTGCGCTCGCCCGTCATCTTCATGGAGCGCTGCCGCCCCAACGAAGAGGGCGAGCTGCTCAGCGGCAAGATGTGGGCGGAGCTGGACATCACCGCGCAGACGGGCCGGAAGAACGCGGCGCCCGACAAGTTCCGGAGCCTGTTCCTCGAGGTCGAGGAGTACATCAAGAAGACGTACCGCAAGGGCGATCCCAAGGGCTTCTTCGTGGGCCCCAAGACGGCGCGGCTCTGCAAGGAAGGGCTCGTGCTGCGTGACTCCGCCTTCCGCGGCGGCACGGTGTTGCCCTACAAGTAGCCGCGGCGCCTCAGGGCAGGGCCACGGGCAGGGTGAAGGAGAAGGTGCTCCCCTGCCCTTCGTGGCTCTCCACGTTGAGCGTCCCGCCGTGCGCGGCCACCAGACTCCAGGCGATGCTCAGCCCCAGCCCCGTGCCGCGTCCCGGTGAATGGCTGGCCCGCCAGAAGCGCTCGAAGAGGTGCGGTGCGTCCTCGGCGGGGATGCCCGGCCCGGAGTCCTTCACGAAGACGCACACCTTCGCCCCCTCTGCCAGGCGGGCCCGCACCTCAATGGCGCCGCCGGGGGGCGTGAACTTGATGGCGTTGCTCACCAGGTTGGCCAGCACCTGGAGGATGCGCTCGCGGTCGGCGAGCACCGGCGGCAGCTCGGGCGCCAGCGCCACCGTCAGGAGCTGCCCCTTCTCCAGCGCGAGCGGCCGGAGCACCTCCAGCGCCTGCGCCAGCAAGGCGTCCACTGGAAGGGACTGGAGCGTCAGGGGAATGGGCATGCCGCGCAGGCGCGCCCGGTCCAGCAGATTGCCGATGAGGCTGCTCATCTGCTGCTCGGCGAGGACGATGTTCTCCAGGTAGCGGCGCCGGCGGTGTTCCTTCTCCGGCGCCGTGCCCGCATTCAGAATCATCTCCGCGTTCATCCGCACCGCGAGCAGCGGCGTCTTGATGTCATGGGAGACGACGGTGAGCAGCTCGTCGCGCCAGCGCACGGCCTCCTGGGCCTGAAAGAACAGCGCCTCCGCGCGCTCACGCAGGCGAACTTCGCGGCGCAGGACATGCTCCTTCGGCAGGGCCACGGCCAGAAGGT
Source organism: Myxococcus sp. CA023 (assembly GCF_010998615.1). GTDB lineage: Bacteria > Myxococcota > Myxococcia > Myxococcales > Myxococcaceae > Myxococcus. The sequence goes on from NZ_JAAEAH010000016.1 coordinate 23,900, forward strand.
TCGCCACCGCGTCCAGCAGCGCCAGCCCGTCCTCCCCCAGCCCCACCGCCTCCACGTGGAGCACGCCCAGGACGCCTTCCTTCGCCACCAGCGGCAGGGTGACCATCCCGGGAACCCGGGCCGGTTCCGCCTTGAACACGCCCTCGATGGCGTCACGCCCTTGCAAGGTTACGCGCTCCAGGCCCACGAGGTACGCGTACGCGGCGGCGGCATGCGCCACGGCCTGGGACGGAGGGGACTCCATGCCCCCGGACGAATGCCACGCCATCAGACAGGGCCGCTCCGGAACGGACACTCCGGACGCATCCACCCCCTCCAGCAGGAGCGCGACGCGGACCGGCAGCCAGCGGGAAAGGCGGTCCACCAGCGCGGGAAAGCTGGCCGCGACACCCTCGGAAGCGCAGAGCAGCTGGCCTACCTCATGGAGCTGCGCCAGATGGCGGCGGGCCTGCCCCCGCTTTCGCCAGGCGCGACGGGGCCGCCGGCGGGAGGCTGGGACGTCCGGGTGGGCGGAGTCATCCCCCGCTGGGCTCCGCGGCGCCTTCACCGGGGGGGCCTCGTCCCTTCCACCGCCGGGCGTTCCACGGCCAGCAGCTCCTCGCGGAGCGCGGCGGAGAGGACCTCGCCCGTCAGCGCCCCGAGGACGAGCAGCCATTCCTCGACCAGGACCACCAGCGACTCCTCCAGCCGCTCCGGGTCGAATTCAGCGACGACCGGATGCAGCCCCTCGAAGCGAAGACCCTCCGATGTGACGACGAGCGCCGACAAGTGAGGATGGGCCTGGACCACCCGCTGGAGCACCCGCTCCAGGATGACCACCAGGGTGACCTCCCCCAGGGCCGAACGGCCACGGCGCCACAGCGCCTGGAAGCCACGCTCGAACAGGTCCAACAGCGCGGGAGAGGATGGGCGCGGCGGTTGGCGTTGGCGCCAGGCACGCACGACCTCTTGAGGTGGGGGGTGCCGCTCTGACATGCAGTGGGCCGGCTGCGGTGCGACGCGGAAAGCCCCCCTTCGCTTAATGAAGCCCCTGGCGAAAGTCCACTCGCCGAGGGGCTGGTACAACCCGGCGGAGGGCCTCAGCCGCCCGAGGCCAAGGGGGTGGCCTGCCGCAACTGCGGGGCCTCCGAGACGAACTTCAGCTCCGGGTGCTTGTCCTCGGCGTGCTGGAGCGCCCAGTCATCCCGGAAGAGCACCAGGGGCAATCCGTCCCGGTCCTGCACCGTCTGACGGTTGCCTTCCCAGTCGAACGCCTTCGGGTCGAAGTTGGCGCCCACCACCCAGCGCGCATGGCTGAAGGGCAGCCGGTCGAGCGCGATCTTCGCGCCGTACTCGTGCTCCAGGCGGTACTGGAGGACCTCGAACTGGAGCGCGCCCACCACGCCGACGATGGGGTCCTTCATGCCCATCTGCAGCTGCTGGAAGATTTGGACCGTGCCCTCCTCGGAGAGCTGCTCCAGGCCCTTCTCCATCTGCTTGCGGCGGAGCGGATCCCGGCTGCGGACGACGGCGAAGAACTCCGGGCTGAAGCGCGGCACGCCCTCGAACTCCACGCCGGTGCCCTCCGCCAGCGTGTCGCCGATGCGGTACAGCCCCGGGTCGAACAGGCCGATGACGTCCCCAGGCCACGCATCCTCGATGGAGGTTCGCTCGGCGGCCATGAACTGGCTCGGCTTGGCCAGACGGACGTCCTTGCCCAGGCGCGAGTGGAAGGCGCTCATGCCCTTCACGTACCGGCCGCTCACCACGCGCATGAAGGCGATGCGGTCGCGGTGCGCGGGGTCCATGTTCGCCTGAATCTTGAAGACGAAGCCGGCGAACTTCGGGTGGGTGGGCTCGCGCGGTCCCTGCGTCGTCAGGCGCGACGTGGGCGCGGGGGCCAGGTCCAGGAAGGCATCCAGGAACGGGCGCACGCCGAAGTTGGTCATCGCGCTGCCGAAGAACATGGGCGTGAGCTGCCCCGCGTCGCTCTTCTCGCGGGTGAACTCGTCGCCGCCGATGTCCAGCAGCTCGATCTCCTCGTGCAGCTTCGCCAGCTCCGTCTCGGTGAGGACCGTCTTGATTTCGTCCGAGTCGATGGAGACCGAGCGCTCGCACACCTCGGACTCGCCGTGGGAACCTTCGGTGGAGAAGACGTGGACGACGCGGGCCTGCCGGTCATAGACGCCGCGGAAGTCCGGGCCCATGCCGATGGGCCAGTTCATCGGATAGGAGCGGATGCCGAGCACCTGCTCCAGCTCGTTCATCAACTCCAACGGCTCGCGGCCGTAGCGGTCCAGCTTGTTGACGAAGGTGAAGATGGGGATGCCCCGCAGGCGGCAGACCTTGAAGAGCTTCTTGGTCTGCGGCTCCACGCCCTTGGCGGCGTCGATGAGCATCACCGCCGCGTCCGCCGCGGCCAGGGTGCGGTAGGTGTCCTCGGAGAAGTCCTGGTGGCCCGGCGTGTCCAGCAGGTTCACCGAGTGGTCGCGGTAGCTGAACTGGAGGACGGACGAGGTGACGGAGATGCCGCGCTCCTTCTCCAGCTCCATCCAGTCGGACGTGGCATGCCGCCGCGCCCGCTTGGCCTTCACGCTTCCAGCCAGATGGATGGCGCCGCCGTAGAGCAGCAGCTTCTCGGTGAGGGTCGTCTTACCCGCGTCGGGGTGGGAGATGATCGCGAAGGTGCGCCGCCGGGCGACCTCCCTTTGGAGCTCATTCGTCATGACCCGGGGCCAACTATCACGGGCGGTGTTTCCTTGCAGCTTGCAAGCGGCGCTTGCCAACCGGCCAGGGCCCCATGCAAGGCTGCCGACCCACACCTACCCTCGGAGCCCCCATGAAGCGCACCCAGCATTCCACTGGAACCCCGTGGGAGCCCCAGGTGGGCTACTCGCGCGCCGTGCGCGTGGGCCCCTTCGTCTCCGTGTCCGGGACGACAGCCACCGATGCCCAGGGAAACATCGTGGGCGTGGGGGACGCCTACCTGCAGGCCCGGCAGACGCTCCAGAACATCCAATCCGCCCTGGAGGCCCTGGGCGCCCGGCTGGAGGACGTGGTGCGCACGCGCATGTACGTCGTGGACATCCAGCAGTGGGAAGCGGTCGGCCGGGCGCATGGAGAGTTCTTCGCCCACATCCGCCCCGCCACGTCGATGGTGGAGGTCAGCCGCCTCATCTCCCCCGAAATCCTGGTGGAGATTGAAGCGGACGCCGTCGTCGCGGACGGCGTCTGAAGGCGCGCTCCACAGTCCCTCAACACTTCTCCCGCATCGTGGGTCCCTCAACTCAGCCGGGGGTACCCACGTGTCGAGCCTCAGCAAGTCGTTCAAGAAGGCAGTGAAGAAGGTCAAGAAGACGGCAAAGAAGGCGGGCAACACGGTGGTGGACACCGCCAACAAGGCGGCCGATACCGTCACAGGGACTGCCGGCACGGTGTCCAACCAGGTGAGCCGCGAGGCCGAGCAGCTCGCCCGGGAGGTGGACACACTCACTCGCGACACCGCGAAGCTGGCGGAGCAGGCGTATGCGGAGTCCCTGGCTGCTGGGGAAGCCGCGTGGAACGAGGTGGTGGAGCTGTCCACCCGCTTCCTCACGGACGCGCTGAGCGACGTCGCCGAGGCGCTGGCCGAGGACGTCTACCGCAAGCACCTGGCCCTCCTCGAGAACATGGCCGAGACGGGCTACGCGCTGCTGACGAATCCCACCCGCCGCAAGGAGGTGGACTTCCTCGTGGGCCAGTCCTCCCAGAAGAAGAAGGACGAGGACACGAGCAAGACGGTCAGCTCGCTGTCTCAGGACGAGTCAGTCCAGCGCACCGGTAACGAGGCCCGGAGCAAGGGGCTCGGGACCCTCTCCATCGGCAGCGGCGGCAGCATGACCTTCGGCGGGGGCCTCGAGGGCAGCGTCGGCGTCGCCTTCGACCACCCGGGGCAGACGCAACTCCGGGGCTTCTTCGGCATCGGGGGCGTCGCAGGCGTCACCAAGGGTATCTCGATGAACTTCCAGTTTGGCGCGTGGGCGGACATGCCCTCCAAGCTTGCCGGCCCCGTGCTCGCGGTCAGCCTTGGGGCCGGCGCCGGCAAGTTCTGCGGTAGCACCCAGGTCATCTTCAAGATGCCCATCACCGAGAAGGAATGGACGGCCTTCGCCACGAGTGGCAGGCTCGACCTCGCGGGCCTCGTCATGTGCCTCGGCGCGGAAGTCAGCACCTTCGCAGAAGACGGCGTGAGCGCCACTGTCGGCTGCGGCTACACCTGGGTGTACTGAGCGACAGCGCTGACACGACGAGACCCATCTGGGGACCGTGTCCATGAACCCATCGGCGCGCATCCTGGTCGTTGAGGACGATGCCCCCATCGCCGCGGGCATTGTTCGTGGATTGAAGCTCGCGGGCTTCCAGGTGGTGCTCGCCACGGATGGCGTGCTCGCGCTCGAAATGGCCGAGCGCGAGCACCCCGACCTGGTGGTGCTGGACCTCAACCTGCCCGGGCAGGACGGCTTCGCGTTGCTGGAAGCCTGGCGCTTCCGGCTCCGTGTCCCCGTCATCGTCCTCACCGCGAGGCAGGAACTGGAGGCCCGGCTACGCTCCTTCGGACTGGGGGCGGTGGACTATCTCCCCAAGCCCTTCTGGATGGAGGAGCTGGTCGCCCGCATCCGCGCGCGGCTGCTTCTCCAGGAGGAGCGCCCGCGACGCGTGCTGCACTGGGACGACGTGAGCCTGGACCTCGACGCCCGCGAGGTGAGCCGCGAAGGCACCGGCGCCCTGCCCTTCACGCGCCACGAGTTCGACGTGCTCGCCTACCTCGCGGAGCGCCCGGGACGGGCCCTGACACGCGCCCAGATTGCCCAGCACGCGCTACCGCTCAGCGAGGAGCGCGACGACCGGACCGTGGACTCTCACATCGCGCGCATCCGCAAGAAGCTGGGGCCGGCGGGCGCACGCATCCAGACGTCCTGGGGGATTGGCTACCGGTTCGTCCCCGACGAGGAGCCAAGGTGAGGCTGCGCAACCGCCTGGCCCAACGCATCCTCGTCGCCTCGGCGCTCCTGGGCCTGCTGGGAACGCTGGGTGCCTCCGTCCTCGCGATTGTCCTGGGCGTGGATGCCGCGCTGACGCATGGCATACGGATGTCCGCCGCGCTCGTACTCGCGCCCCAGGCTTCGGAGTGTCGGACGACGCCGGGATGGCACTTCCGGAGCCCGGACGGTGTGGAGGTGGAGGCGTATGACCTCGCCCAGATAGGGGCGGGCTCGCCCGGCGCACGTCCGGACCCCAGGCTTCTCGCACGGCTCGCGCAAGGCGAGCGTGAGCCCTCCATCTTCTACCTCCCGCTCTTCCGCCCGGACTCCGCGTGGGCGGGGGCCTCGCTGCTGAAACTCGCGGAGTCCGGCCCCTGCAGCCTGCTGGAGTTCCGCTGGCCGCGCATGAGCGAGCGCGCCACGGTGGGCTCGTGGGTCCTCGTGTCCGCCGTCCTCTTCACGATGCTCGCGGCGACACTGTCCACCTTCGCCGTCGTCCACCCCCTCCTCCAGCGCCTCCGCCGTCTGCACCGGGCGGCGGGGATGCTCGGGGCGACACGGTATCGCTCCGCGGCGGATGGCCAGGACGATGAACTGGGCGAGCTGTCCCGGGTGCTCGACACCACCCATGCCCGTGTCCAGGAGGACGCCACCCGCATCGAGGCCCAGAAACACGCGCTGGAGCGACATCTGGCGGACGTCGCGCACGACCTGAAGACCCCCATCGCCTCGCTCCAGTTGTCGCTGGAGCTGGCCTCGACGACGCCCACCGAGCCGACCGCGGCGCTCCTCCGCCAGGGCATCGAGGACACCGTCTACCTCACCTCCCTGGTGGACAACCTCCACCTCGCCTGCCAGCTCGGAGAGGGCATCGACCCGACGGCGGGCGACCCGCGCGTGGAGCTGGGGCAGACAGTGGAGCGCGTGGTGCGCAGGCTCCAGCAGCTCGCGCGGTTGCTTGGGCTGACCGTGGAGTGCTCTCGGCCCGACGAGGCGCTCTGGGTGCGCTGCAATCCCACGATGCTGGAGCAGGCCCTGGGCAACCTGCTCCACAACGCCGTCACGCACGGCGAGGCGGGGGGGCACGTCGTGGCCGTCCTGGAGGATGTGGAACCCGGGCGCTTCCGGCTCACCGTGCTCGACGATGGTCCGGGGCTCTCGGCCGAGGAGCTCGAGCGCCTGGGCGAACGCGGGTTCCGTACGCAGGCCACGCGGCGGCGAGCAACCCGGGGCAGCGGGCTTGGCCTGTCCATCGTCCGCGAGCTGTGCCACCGCGTCGGCTTCTCACTCGCCTTCGCGCCCAACCCGCCGCGCGGCCTGAAGGTCGTCATTGAAGGACCTCGCGCCTCCACGAGCGAGCCAGGCTGAGCGCCGCTGTCGTGAGAGCGGGCTGCAAGTCGGCCGCCTTGTCGGCCGCCCGTCGAGCCCGGTGCCACGTCTCGACCTGCGCGACAGGGGTGGCCACCGTCTTCGACACGCCCCACCTTGAAGGCAGCCATGGGCGTTGCCTGGAAGGACAACATTGACGTCGCGGATGCGCTGGAGCGCGTCGCGGACCTGCTGGAGGAGCAGGACGCGATGCCCTTCCGGGTCGGCGCCTACCGGAAGGCCGCGGACACCATCGCGCAGTGGCCTCAACCCGTGGCGGAGCTGCTGGCCGAGGAAGGTGAAGCAGGGCTGCGCAAGCTCCCCGGCGTGGGGAAGAGCATCGCCGCGGCGATGGCGGAGCTGATTCGCACAGGACAGCTTTCCCTGCTCCAGCGGCTGGAGACAGAGCACTCTCCGGAGCAACTCCTGGCCAGCGTGCCGGGCATTGGCGCGGAGCTGGCCCGCCGCATCCATGACGAGCTGAGCGTGCGGACACTGGAGGAGCTGGAGCAGGCCGCACACGACGGACGGCTGGAGCGCGTGGAGGGCTTCGGCCCCCGGCGCAGCGAACAGGTGCGCGAGCTGCTGGGCGCACGGCTGGGCAGAGAGCGGCGCAGCGCTGCGCGCCGGAACGAAGGACGAGATGGAGGCCCCCGGCCGGACGTGGGCGTGCTGCTCCAGGTGGACGAGGAGTACCGGCGGCGCGCGGACGCAGGCGAGCTGCGCCGGATTGCACCGCGCCGGTTCAATCCCTCTGGCGAAGCATGGCTGCCCGTGCTCCGCAAAAAGCTGGAGGGATGGAACTTCCGCGCGCTCTACTCCAACACCGCGCTGGCCCACCAGCAGAACGCCACCCATGACTGGGTGGTGCTCTACTTCGACCAGGAAGGCGACGAGGGCCAATGCACCATCGTCACCGCGCATGGCGGTCCGCTCGACGGCCGACGCGTGGTGCGCGGACGCGAGGTGGAGTGCCTCGCGTACTACGGCGTGGAGTCCGAGGAAGTCGAAGCCCCGCAGCCCGGGGCCTGAACCGCCTGTGGTTCAATCATCCCCGCTAGCAAGAGCCGCCAACATGCCACCCCAAACCACATCAAGCTCAATAAGAGAAAACGTCACCAAATCCAAGCTGGGCAATCCGAATCTGAGCAGGCAAATAATCAAAAGCAGCCCGCGCTAAATCCAACCGACCAACCAATCGAAGCCGCTCCTCCACGACTTCCCACAGTCGACACAAAAAAACAACATCATCAACCGCATACGACACCTGCTCCCTCGTCAACTCCCGGGAAGTCCAATTCGAAACGCGAACATTCGCATCTTTCCTTAAACCAACCCCCAAGTACCTGCCCAGCAAATCCTGCAACGTATGCCCAGCCGCCGGCCCCTCAAGAATTTTTGAACCAATCTTCGTACACACAGCACCGCGAGCCACCACCCCCCACTCACTCATCATAAACGAAACATCAAACGCCGCGTGATGAAAGACCTTTCGAACCCCTCCATCACACAGCAAATTCATCAAATTCTCCGGCCGACACCCTCCCACCCTGACGACACACGCCCCTCGAGACGGTATCATTATTTGACACGTCCCAATCCTATCCACCCTCCAATTCAAACCAGAAGTCTCGATATCCCACCCAACAATCGCATCCTCGACCGAGCATCGAAAAAGCTCCAAGGGCAGATCGCCATCGAACACGGCAGGAAAAACACTCCGCTCGCCTACAAATGCCTTATTTGACATAGCCACCATCCTCAACCATGCAACGCCCGAACCGCCTGCGCTTCCTGTGCCACAAAATCATCAAACTCAGCGTCGTAAAAATTCGCAAGAGACCCGCCCGGTCTCAATTGAAATACCGGAACCTCTCCCTTCCCCACCCTGTGCCGGTAGCTAGTCACAACACAAGCACCATCAACCCTATAGTACGTATACGTAGGCACACGGACATGCAGCCAAACACCCAGCCGACTTCTCTTCTCACCGAATATCTGACGAAATCGAGAAACGGTTTCCTGAATATCCCTAGCAACATCCTCCGGCTTCATTCCAAACCGACGCGAAAGCCCCAGCAGAACATCATCATTCGAATAATCAGGAACAACAAGCCTAACATTTACCTTCCTATCAGCAAGCTGCTGCAGATGCGGCAAGTTGCCCTCTCGCCAAGTGCGACCAAAAACAACAAAAACATCAAGTCGCTTCGTTTTCCGCAACAACAGCGGCCAATCAACCCCCTTGTTAAAATCAAGAGTAACAAGCTCAACACCAGCCGCATCAACTGCCGTCAACACAGGTGCTGCCGACCCGGCCACCTCTTTCCTGCGAACAAAAACGAACAACAAGACCAGCGTCACAACAGACGCGAATCCAGCAATGGCAGCCACCCGCCCCACCCCAACCCCTTGCCCACCAGCAACTGCCTCACGAGCTGTCGCCCCTTGAGCACGAACTTTCAACTTGGGCCGCTCAGGCAAATCGGATCTCGACTTAACAAAGGTCGAAACCGATGCAGACTCATCAGGATTCAAATTAAGAATCATTGACGAGAACTCATTCCCCCCCAACGCGTCCCGATGCTCCACCCCCGGTGGGGTTGTGACACGCCCGCCTTCGATCTTCGCCCCCGCCACCGACTGCACCATGAAAACATTCTCAATCGACCTTCCACCCGTATTTCTAACGGTCGAATGATAAATGGCAATCTGCTCGCCCCCCATCTCAAAGGGGACTGCCCTCTCGGAATAATACTCCAGACTGGCCACTGGAGAGATAAATTCATTGCTCAAATAATTCACAACCAAGCCCGTAACAACTGCACCAAACAACGACAAGCCCGCCCCCCAAAGGACCTTGTAATCCACCTTCCTCCAGCCTACAGCTTCCTGCATCGTCGCTCCCGCGCATAACATCCCTGGAAGACATCCAAAAGACCGGAACCCCATCACCAAACAGCATCGTCGCCGCCCCAGACGGTCAACGACGAATCAAACAACTTACCCAGCCGACTGTCCAGCCAGCCATACCCCTACAGGGTGAATGGCAAGGTGCTCGTCGGCGCGCAGCGACAGCCCGAGCCCGACTGACCATCGACAATGGGGTAGCACTGACTCACTCCCGCGCCCCAAGTCTGCACAGCGTCCCAAATGAGCAGCGTTTAATTTACGCTACGACTTGGCACTGAAGACGCCAGCCGCCCCACTCCAGTTTGCCTCCCGGTTAGAGTCCTCCGGTTGGAGGTCGTCTGAGGGAGAGGGTGCGGCCCAGCGGTTGGGAACGTGCTGGCGTTGGCACCGTGTTCCCAAGCGCGGGCCCTGCTCGACTTAGCCTCGAAGACACCAGTCGCTGGCGCCACAGGCATCGGCGCGCGGCGAGGTTCACTTGGGTTCAGCGTGATTAAGCCAATTAATACGCACGGGTGTACATTGCACGCACAAGCAAGCTGACAAACACAGCCTCTCCTACCGCACGAAGCGGTGCGTAAGCGAAAACGAGATTAGAGTCTAAGGTTGCCCAGCGGGAGGAAAATTTTCCCGCCAGGCTAGATACGCGCCCAATCGAGCACTTTCCCCGCGTGGCCTGACGCATTGCGGCACTGCATCGCCTTCCCCGGAACCGCAGGGCGAAAAGGGAAGTCGAAGCCCCGCAGCCCGGGGCCTGACGCGCCGGCACGTCAATCATGCAGTGAGATGTAATGGATGAGGGCGGCGTAGAACTCTGGCTCATCGAAGGCGTCCGGCCCGACCCCAACCACATCCACATGGTCCTGAGGCACCACGCTGGACATGGAGGTGCTCTGCGGACGCGATGGCGCGTTCAAATCATTGAGCGCGGGAATGAACGCATCGTCCGTCACCGAGTCGAAGCCGAAGAAGGCGTCGTGGTAGCGCAGCCGACGCCCCATCTGCTGAGAGTTGATGCCCACCATGCCATCATCATCCGCTTCGTTGCGCACGCCGTCGCCGCAGCCGGCCGCGCCGTCGTTGTCCCCATCCCCCACGCAGTAGCCGTTGCCGTCGATGTCGAAGAGGAACTCCTTCAACAGGTACAGCGCCGGATTCACATTCCCCCCGAACTGCGCGGTGATGAGGGACACGTAGCGCTCCGCGTAGTTGCTGCTCACCGGGTACTTCTCGTTGAAGGCCTTCATGCCCGTGACGACACCGTCCGAGGATGAATAGTCATTGAAGACGAGCTGCTTCGCCGCCGCGTAGGCATCATTGCCCGGCGCATAGACGGAGTCGCCGTAGTAGCGCGCCAGCGCCGCGATGACGCTGGTGACGCCCGGTTTCTGGTCGAGGATGTACTTCGCCACCGGAGAGCCCCGGTGCGGCGAAGACACACTGGCCAGCACCGCCACCGACGTGGCGCCCCTTCGCTCCCGCAGCACGCGCGCCGCCTTCCGCGCGTCGATGCCCCCTTGAGAGTGGCCGATGATGCTCACCTTCGAGACACCCGTCGTCGCCATGAAGCCCTCGATGTCGTCCGCCAGGTCCAACCCGCGGACCTCCGAGGACTGAAACGCCGCCACCTGTGCAACGAAGGCGCGCTGTCCCGGGTCGAGGTCGCTGTTGCAGCTCGTGTCGAAGCGCGATTCACAGGCCTCGCCCACGAAGGTGCCGAAGTCGTTCCCCCAGTAGTCGTAGCCGAGCAGGTCATCGAACCCGCCCATGCCGTGCGCGAACACCACGGGGTATTGCGTCTTCGCCGCGCCGGCCCAGGACGCGGGAGCCCCTCCCAGCACTCCGGCGAACAACCCCGTCATGACCACCCTTTGAATCCGATTCATGCGTCCCCCTCGAATGCACCGCTGGGAGATTGGAGCAGTGGATACGCGGCTCGAGTCACCCGAAAGCGAGCCGCCATCACCCAGGCGACACCCCAGCCCTCGAGCTGTCTTGCGGGCCGCATCCGAAAGCCCGCCCCGGTGACACAAGCCCCCGGGGCGGGGCGGAATCAGGGCGCGGGCGAATACAACCCGGCGGAGGACAACGAGCCGCTGGGGCCCAGACCTCCCGACACCAGCACGCGGCCAGAGCCCACCAGCGTCACCACGCTCGCGCTGGTGAGCGCCGTGGGCAGCGTTCCGGCGCCGTGCCATTGACCGCTGGCCGGGTCATACACCTCGGCCGAGGCCAACAAGCCCACGGTGCCCCCTCCGTCACCGCCCAACACCAGCACGCGGCCGGAGGGCAGCAGCGCGGACATCGGTCCGTAGCGGGAGTGCTGCATGGACGTGAGTGAGGTCCAGATGCCCGTCGCCGGGTCGTAGAGTTCAGCCGTGGCGAGCGCCCCCCGCGAGCCCCAGCCTCCGGCCACCAGCACCTTGCCCGACGGCAGCGCCACCGCCGTGTGGCCATAACGCGTCCCGGACAGGGAGCCGGTGAGCGTCCACTGCCCCGTGGACACGTCATAGAGCTCCGCCGAGGACGTGTCTCCATCCTGCGTGTTGCCTCCCACCACCAGCACCTTGCCGGACGGCAGTGACGTCGCGGTGTGGTACTGCCGACGGCGGCTCATCACCCCGGTGGCGGTCCACGTCCCGGTCGCCGCGTCATACAGCTCCGCGGTGGCCAGCATGCCAGAGAAGCTGGAGCTCATCCGGCCTCCCGCCACCAGGACCTTGCCGTTGGGCAGCAGCGTCGCGGTGTGGCGCGCACGCGGCGAAGCCAGCGCCCCCGTGGAACTCCACGTGCCCGTGGCCGCGTCATAGAGCTCCGCCGAGGGCAGATAGCTGGACGACGCGCTCTGGCCTCCCGCTGCCAGCACCTTGCCATTGGGCAGCAGCGTCGCGCTGTGGAGATAGCGCGCGGTGAGCAGCGTGCCCGTCTGCAGCCAGTGGCCCGTGGCCTCGGAGTAGCGCTCCGCGCCCGTCAAAGCCGTGCTGCCATTCGCCGTGCCACCAGCCGCGAGGACCTCGCCCGAAGACAACACCGTCAATGAATGGTGGTACCGCGCGGACAGCATGGCATTGGCCGCGCGCCAGGGGGGCGTGGGTGGGGAGTAGCGCTCGGCGGAAGCGGTGCGCAGGACGCCGTCCGGGCTCCCGCCCGCGACCAGCACCTCCCCCGTACCCAGCAGCGCGGCGGTATGGCCCAGCCGGCTGGTGCCCATCGAAACAGTGGAGGTCCAGAGCGCGTTGACGGGGTCATACAATGCAGCGCTCTGGAGGTAGGGCTCGCTGCCGTCCGAGCCACCGGTGATGAACACCTCGCCGGAGTGCAGCACCGTCGCGGTGTGGTGCGCGCGCTCGACGGGCATCAGGCTCCCCGCGGAACCCCAGACGCCTGTCTCCACGGTGTACAGCTCCGCGCTGCGCGTCGCGGTGATGTCATCCACCAGCCCGCCGGACACCAGCACCTTGCCATTCAGCAGCGCCGTCGAAGCATGCCCCGTGCGCGGCGAGCTCATGGAGGTGGTGGAAGACCAGATTCCCGTGACGGGGTCATAGAGCTCCGCGGTCCGGAGGACGGTGCCCCACGAACTGGAGCGCCCGCCCGATACCAGCACCTTTCCATTGGGCAGCAGCGTCGCCGCATGTCCCATGCGCGGGGCGGTCATGCTGTGGGCGGAGCTCCAGGTCCCCGTGTCGGCGTCATACAGACGCGCCGTCCTCAACGCGGTTCCCGTGCCGTCCTCGCCGCCCATCACCATCACTTTGCCGTCGAGCAGCAACGTGGCGGTGTGTCCCGAGCGAAGGGAGTCCAGGCTGCCGGTGGAAGACCAGGTCCCGGTGGCCACGTCGTACAGCTCCGCGGTGCCGGTGGTCGCGGCGGCGACGTCACCGCCCACCACCAGCACCTTGCCATTGGGCAGCAGCGTCGCGGTGTGGCGCCGGCGGATGACATTCATGCTCCCCGCGCTGAGCCACCGCGCGGTCGCCACGTCGTATTGCTCGGCGCTCGTGGAGGACTGGCCACCGGCGACCAACACGCGACCATTGGGCAGCACCGTGGCCGTATGGTCCAGCCGCTGAGTGGACATGCTGGGGGTGCCTACCCAACTGACGGAAGCGAGCTCGGCGTCCTGGGTCCATGGCTCATTCAGCGCGTCTGCAAAATCCTCGTGTGAGCATCCTGCGAACACGAGCGTCATCAAGAGTGCGGCCTTACGGCCGAACCCGATAGGGTCAAACATGAGTGGGGGTCCTTTGTGTGACGGGGGGATGCGCGGCGGGACCGCGCCCGGCGCCTTTACCCCAGCCCTGCACGGGCGGACCATCGCACCACCCAAAACTGAACACATAAATACGTGGGGCCTTGGGCACCCACCCGTGCGGGGTGAAAGCCAAAGGCTGCCGCGCCAGGCCATGCAATTCGAGCAACCACAGAATTGCTCGCCACGCGAACGACGACCGCCTCCTTCGAATCCTCCCGGCCTCTTTCGCAGCGCCGGCTGTCTACGTGCTTGTCCCAGGCACGCATGAACAGAGCACCATGGCGCCGCTCTGGCGGTTCCTCGCCTTCACAGGGCAGGAACGCTCGGAGGGGCGCAGCAGCGACAAACGCGCGGCCATGTCGATAATGCAAACTAATCTCAAAATGCAAATATGAACCATCCAGCGTTCCTTGACTCGGACGCTGCCGCTGTCGAGCCGAGGAGCGACGTGGCATATCCGCCGGAACGTCCCTCGGTTTTCGCGGTCACGTTTCGGAGAACTCCCCATGCGCCGTTTCCATCGCCCGCTCGTCGCGGCACTGTTCGCCTCCGGTCTGGCTACCGCTGTTCCCGCCGCTGCTTTCGAGCTGAAGCATGAGACTGGCACGCTGAGCGTGCCAGCCACGCCGTCCCGCCTCGCCGTCTATGACCTCGGCGTGCTCGACACGCTGAACGCGCTCGGCATCCGTGCCGTGGCCGTGCCGAAGTCCACCTTCCCGGCAACGCTGTCCGCCTACAACAGCAATGGCGTGACCCAGGCCGGCAGCCTGTTCGAGCCCGACACCAAGGTCCTCGCGGAGCTGAAGCCGGACCTCATCGTGGTGGGTGGGCGCTCGCGGAAGCAGGCCGAGGCCCTGAGCGCGCTTGCGCCCACCGTGAACATGTCCGTTCGCGCCGACCACTTCGTGGAGGACGTGACGGGCCAGACGCTGGCGCTGGGCAAGGCCTTCGGCAAGCAGAAGGAAGCCGACACGCTGGTGAAGAACTTCGAGAAGGAGTGGGCGGCGCTGAAGAAGCTGACGGGCGGCAAGTCCGCCGTGATGCTCTTCACCCTGAATGGCAACGTCATGGTGCACGCGCCCGGCGACCGCTTCGGTTATCTCCACGAACTGACGGGCTTCAACGCCGTGGTCCCGAAGGCGGAGGGCAGCAACGACGGCCCGCGCCCGCAGGCCGGGTCGCCCGAAGCGAAGGCCCGTCAGGAAGCCGCGGCCGCCCTGCTGAAGAAGGCAGTGGCCGCCAACCCGGAGTGGCTGGTGGTGCTGGACCGCGGCGCCGCGACCGGCGGGGGTGAGAACAAGGCCCTGGAGACGCTGGCCAAGCACCCGGAGCTCAGCCAGACCCGCGCCTTCAAGCAGGGCCGGGTCATCGTGGTCGACGCCCCGAGCTGGTACATCGTCGGTGGCGGTATCGCGAACGTGACCAGAATCGTCCAGGACACGACCCGCGGCCTGAAGAAGTAGGCCTTGGCGGTCATCCTCTCCCCGGGGCGGCGCGAGTCACCGCGCTGGGGAGAGGCGTTTCATGCCCGCGTCAGCTGCTCGCCGACGTGTACCGGCGGATGGAGCGCAGCCACACCTGACGTGAGCCCCAGGCGAAGAGGCCCGCGCCCACCACCGCGCCCACGAGCGACTGGGGCGGCAGCCGTCCCAGCATGGCCTGCGCCGGGAAGGTCGTCATCAGCGCCAGCGGAATGACGTACGTGAACACCATCGTCAGTACGCCGCGCCCCACGCCCTGGAACACGGAGGACGGCCAGCGCGCGAAGTCGAAGATGGAGGTGAACAGGTACGTCAGGTTGTCCACCCGCACGACGAAGAACGCCGCGCTCACCGTCAGAATCCACAGCGAGTAGAGCAAGAGCGTGCTCGTCCCCAGCAGCAGCACGGAGGCCAGCAGCCCCGTCACCGACGGCCACCGTCCCAAGTGCATGAAGGCATAGACGAACAGCCCGATTCCCGTCAGCACGTTGAAGGCCCGCCACGGCTGGAAGCGCTGCGTGGACACCAGGAACTGCGCGTCCGCCGGCTTGAGCAGCACGAAGTCCAACGTGCCCTTGCGGATGTGCTCCACCACCCCCGTGAGACTGGGGTTGATGGCGCCCTCCAGGATGCCCTGCAGCAGCGTGAACCAGCCCACCACGAGCAGCGCCTCGCCGAAATTCCAGCCCTCGATGCTGGGCCGCTCACTGTAGACGACGAACAGCGGCGCCAGCGCCGTGAAGGTCCAGAAGAGGGACGTCAGCCCTTCCGTGAAGAAGTCCGCGCGGTACTGCAGGGACAGCAGCCCCGACGCCTTGAGTTGAATGCCCAGCAGCCGCAGATAGCGCTTCACCTTCACTTCAGCCCCCGAACGCCGCGAAGCGCCTCACGCCCTGCTTCCACGTCACCGCCGCCAACGCGCCCAGCACCGCCACCCAGGCCCACTGGGCCGCCAGCAGCCGCAGGGACTCCTCCCAGCCATAGGCCCCCGTCAGCATCTCCACCGGGACGCCAATCTGATAGCGGAAGGGCAACCAGTCGATGATGGTGCGCAGCGTGGGCGGCAGCAGCTCCACCGGGTACATGTAGCCGGAGCACACGAAGAAGAGCACCAGCCACACCTCCAGCACCTTCTGGCTGCTCTCCAGGAAGAAGCACAGCGCGCCAATGGCCACGTTGGCCAGGAAGGCCACGGCCCAGCCGCCAATCACCGACAGCACGACGAAGCCCCACTGCCACGCGTGCTGGGGCACCGCCTTCTGCCCCACCAGCGCCACACTCAGCAGCATCACCGGCACCGCGACCATCAATCGCATGGGGAAAGCGGCGATGCTCTCCACCGCGTAGGCCCACAGCGGGGAGATGGGACGCAGCAGGCGCATGGCCAGCGTCCCCTGCTTCACCTCCCAGTTGATGAGCCACGCCGCCCACGACGTGGCCAGCTGCCGCACCGCGAAGGTGGCCAGGAAGTAGCTGACGAAGTCCGCCTCGCCGAAGCGGCCCACGGGCGCCTCACGCGACACCGCCATCCACAACACCATGTTGACCAGCGGCATGGTGGTGGACAGCACCCAGATGAGCATCTCCGCGCGGTAGGCCACCGCCTCCGCGAACCCCACCCGCAGCAGTGTGGGAAAGGCGCGCAGTGTGGTCCGGGCGCTCATGCGGGCACCGGCTCCGACGCCGCCGTCCGGCGCGCCTTCGACTCCGCGAACAGCTCGCTCATCACCTCTTCCAGCGGCGCGTTCTCCACCGTGAGGTCCATCACCGGCAACGTGGACAGCGCGCGGGTGATGGTGGCGTTGACCGCCTCCTGCTGGACCTGGAGCACCGCGGTACCGGACTCATGCGTCACCACCCGGCCCAGCGGCGACAGGCGCCCGGCGTCCACTTCCTCCGACAGGCGCAGCACCACCCGCTTCTCCGGCCGCACCCGCTGCACCAGCGCGTCCAGGCCGCCGTCGTATGACAGGAGGCCCTTGTCGATGACGATGACGCGGGGGCACAGCGCCGCCACGTCGTCCATGTAGTGGCTGGTGAGGATGAGCGTGGCGCCGTACTTCTCGTTGTACTCCTTGATGAACGTCCGCATGGTGGCCTGCATGGCCACGTCCAGGCCGATGGTCGGCTCGTCCAGGAAGAGCACCCGCGGCTGATGGATGAGCGCCGCGGCCAGCTCGCACTTCATCCGCTCCCCCAGCGACAGCTGACGGGTGGGCTTGCCGATGAGGTCCCCGATTTCCAGGAGCTCAATCAGGTCCGACATCGTCTTCTTGTACTGGGCCTGGGGCACGTCGTAGATGGCGCGGTTGAGTTCGAACGTCTCCGCCGGAGGCAGGTCCCACAGGAGCTGCTGTTTCTGCCCCATGACGAGCATGATTTTCTTGAGGAAGGCCTCCTCCCGCTTCTGCGGGACATGGCCGTCCACCGTCACCTCGCCGTCGGAGGGATAGAGCAGGCCGGAGAGGACCTTGAGCGTCGTCGTCTTCCCGGCGCCATTGGGGCCCAGGAAGCCCACCCGCTCCCCGGGGCGGATGTCGAAGGAAATCCCATCCACGGCCTTCACCGTGGTGTAGCTACGGTGGACGAGCGAACGGAGGGCCGCCTTCAGACCCGGCGGGCGCTTATGGACTTTGTAGTGCTTGCGAAGGCCGCGAACGGAAATCATGTGCGACCAGGGTTTAACGCGGTCTCCCCCTCCATGGCGATGTCGCCGTTGACGGCTTGGCGGGACGACAATCGGTTGGCAACGGCCGCGGCGGGACGCGGCCTCACAGGTGAAGGCTGGGTTCGATGAGCAACGCATACAGCAAGGACCTGGAGCGATGGATGCCGCGGCTCATCGCCGTCTGGCGCGCGTCACGCGGCCGGGGCGGTAGCGGCGGGCCGGAGACGCGCCTGACGCCCCAGGAGGTGAAGGAGGTGGCTGCGGGTGTCCGCCAGCTCTCCCTGGGCCTCACGCGGGAGCGGCAGCTCGCCGGCGCGCGGTACATGGACGACCCGAAGCTCTTGGGCGCCTATCTCCTCTTCTACTGGCCGGTGTCCTATGCGCAGGCCCGGCAGGTGCTCGGCGAGCTGCCGAACCGCCCCCGGCAGGTGCTGGACCTGGGCAGCGGTCCGGGCCCGGTGGCCTTCGCCGCCCTGGACGCGGGCGGGGGCCAGGTCACCGCCGCCGACCGCAGCAAGGCCGCCCTCACCCTGGCGCGAAACCTGGCCGCCGAGGCCGGTGAGGCCCTGGCCACCCGCGACTGGGACCCGACGCAGAAGGGCGCCACGCTGCCCGACGGCCAGTTCGACCTGATTACGATGGGCCACGTCGTCAACGAGCTGTACGGCACGGGCGACGCGGCCACGGCCCCCCGCGCCGCGCTGCTGGAGACGATTCTGGCGAAGGTGAAGCGCGGCGGCAGCCTGCTGGTGATGGAGCCCGCGCTGCGCGAGACGAGCCGCGGCCTGCTGCACGTGCGCGACGCCATGGTGGCCAAGGGCTACGCCGTCCGCGCGCCCTGCATGTACCGCGGCCCCTGCCCCGCCCTGGTGAAGGAGACGGACTGGTGCCACGCCGAGCGCGCCTGGCCCATGCCTCGCGTGGTGGAGGAGCTGGCGCGCGCGGCGAGCCTGCACAAGGAATCGCTGAAGATGAGCTACCTGGTGCTGGCCCCCAAGGACGAGGCGTGGCCGGAGCTGACGCCCGGGCGACTGTTCCGCATCGTCTCCGAGCCCCTGGAGGGCAAGGGCCGGCACCGCTACATCGGCTGTGGACCCGAAGGCCGCGTGGGCCTGGCGATGCAGGAGCGCCACCGCAACGAGCGCAACGAGCGCTTCCTCAAGCTGAACCGGGGCGACGTCATCTCCGTGACGGAGACGGAGCCCAAGGGTGACGGGCTCGCGCTCGACGAGCGCACCGAGGTGCGGGTGGTGGCTCCCGCGGGCAAGGGCGTGCCGCCCCCGCCTCCGAAGGAGGACGCACCCTCGAGCCCGGAAACCGGCCCGCGCCCGGGCGCGCCCTCCTGAGTGAAGCACCCGGCCCCTGACTCCCCGGGGCCGGAAGACGCATGGCCTGGCTCAGTGCCGGGCCTGGGCATGGCCTCCCGTGAGGACGTCGCACATGTGGCGGAAGGCCTTCACGCCGTCCTTCATGGCGCCCACCGCACCCTGCGCGAGGACGGTGGCCTGCACGCAGACCAGCCGCAGCCGGCGCGGCGCGGGCGTGTGAGGCGAAGTCGCAGGACGGATGAGCGAAGCGATGTTCATGGCGTGCTCCGTGGGGTGTGGGAGACAACCGGCAGTCTCCACCCCGTCCGCGAAGCCCCCGTTGCGGCGCGGTGAACTCGCCGTCACATCGTCCGTGGCCTGCCTGACAGAGCGCCCTCCGGGCAGGAAGTCCGCCGCACATTCCGGCCCCCCTGCCACCGGTGGACGGAAGGCCCACGGCGGGGCCCTGTTAGGGTCAGCCGCACCCACCGCTACGGAAGGCCTGCCCCGTGTCCGTGTCCCACCGGCCGCTGCGTTCGCTGTACCCGCCCCTGGAGCCCTACCGCACCGGACGTCTGCGCGTCTCCGGTGGACATGAGGTGTACTTCGAGGAGAGCGGCAATCCGGAGGGCAAGCCGGTGCTCTTCGTTCACGGGGGGCCCGGTGGAGGAACGGACCCGCGCCAGCGCCGCTTCTTCGACCCGACCGCGTACCGCATCATCCTGTTCGACCAGCGCGGCTGCGGACGCAGCACCCCGCACGCGAGCCTGGAGGAGAACACCACCTGGGACCTGGTGGCCGACATGGAGCGGCTGCGCGAGTTCCTGGACATCTCCCGGTGGCAGCTCTTCGGCGGCTCATGGGGCAGCACCCTGTCCCTGGCATATGCCCAGACACATCCCGAGCGCGTCTCGGAGCTGGTGCTGCGCGGCATCTTCCTGCTCCGCAAGCAGGAGATTGACTGGTTCTATCAGCGAGGCGCCAGCGCCCTCTTCCCGGATGCGTGGGAGTACTACCTGGAGCCCATTCCTCTCGAGGAGCGTGGGGACCTGCTGGCGGCCTACCACCGCCGGCTGATGGGTTCCGACGTGAAGGCGCAGCAGCAGGCCGCGCGCGCGTGGAGCGTGTGGGAAGGACGCACCAGTTGCCTGTACCCCAACGCGGAGCTGGTGGCGCGCAACAGCGGGGACACCTTCGCGCTCGCCTTCGCCCGCATCGAATGCCACTACTTCGTCAACCGGGGCTTCCTGCGCAGCGACACCCAGCTGCTCGACGACGTGCACCGCATCCGCAACATCCCCGCCGTCATCGTCCAGGGGCGCTATGACGTGGTGTGCCCACCAGAGAGCGCCTGGGCCCTGCACAAGGCGTGGCCGGAGGCGGAGTTCGTCATGGTGTCCGACGCGGGGCACTCCGCGAACGAGCCGGGCAACACCTCCGCGCTGGTGGATGCCACGGACCGCTTCCGCGGGCGCTAACGCCTGCTCACTTCAGCGCCGGAACCGCCGCTGTGTCGCGCTCCGAGTCCACGCGGCGGAAATAGAGGATGACCCACAGGCCCACCAGCGCGGCCACCGTCACCATGGCTTCGCCCGCGAACGCCCCTGCCTGCTTTCCCCACGCCGCGGTGGCCTGCTTCCCCACCACCACCGTCAGCGCGTTGAAGAAGGCGTGGGCGCCCACCGCGAGCCAGTACCACTTCACCTCGCCGCGGATGAAGCGCTGGAGCACCACCACCGACAGCGCGATGTGCACCACCATGGAGCCCAGCCGCTCGTAGGCCCCCAGCAGCGGCATCCACCAGTCCAGCGCGGCGATGGTGGCCTTGGCTTCCACCACCTGCGCCACCTGTTCCGGCTTCAGCGGCAAGGTGGAGGGGTCCAACACTGACAGGGCGATGACGTTGACGAGCCCCAGCGCCGCCAGCCCGCCCACCAGCAGCGCCGACTCCAGGCCACCGTGGCCCACGCCGAAGCCCACCGCGTCGCGCCAACGGCGGAAGTCCTTCAGCGGCTTGCGGAAGGTCCACAGCCGCGCCGTCTCCTCGAAGAGGCCCGCGGTGAGGGACAGCACGGCAATCCAGACGCCCAGAAGCACCGAGGACGTCTTCAGCGCGTCGCGCATGAAGTACTGCGCCACCTGCACCATGGGCAGCCGGGTGAGCAACTGCGACAGCGCGAACGCCGCCGCGCCCCAGCCCACCACCTTCCAGGCCACGCCCAGCCGCCGGCGTGCCCACAGCACCATGCCCACCGGCATCAGCACGTCGAAGGCGATGGCCACCGCGTAGCTGGCGACCAGCCTCGTATCCACAGCGTCCACGCGGTCTCTCCCCTCCAGGAAGCACAGGTTCCTGACGCCCAGCATCGAGGACACCAGCGAAGCGCCGCCCGAATCCAGGGGAAAGCGCCGGCATCCAAGACTCAATTGACACCTCCCCCTGGAGCGTCCCGGCGCGAGGGGGGCGGTCACTGGATGACAGCGGCCGCCACCTGTTCCTGGCTCAGCGGCAGCTTTCCTACATGCAATCGATTGTCATCCGCGACAGTGCCCCAGCTCGGTCCGCGCGTCCGCCGTCTCCTGGACATAGGCCTTGCGCCACACGGACAGCTCCTCCCAGGCGCGGCGGGCCTCTCCGCAGGCCTCCTCCACCGCGCCCGTCAACCGAAGCGCCCGCGCGAGCCGGCGGCGCAGCCTGGGAACGCGGGCGGAGACCACCTGCCGGGCGGTGAGGTCCGCCAGCGCGGTCCGAAGTGGCGCCAGGGCCTCGGCGGGCTGACCTCGCGCGAGTTGGACGTCCCCCAGCAGCAGCAGCGCCTCGATGCGCTCGGACGACGACGGCCCCAGGTCCCGCTCCATGGCCACGAGCGCCTGGGCCACGTGACGGTGGGCCTCGCCCACCTGCCCTAGAAAGAGGAGGGCATCCGCCAGGTAGCGCAGTCCCGAGCCATCCATCTCTCCCTTGTCGGCCAGGGGCCGCTGGAGCGAGACGCCGCGAGCGTGAAAGCCGCGGGCCTCGTCCGGACGCCCCAGGAGACGCAACAGCCGGCCCACCTCGTGCGCATCCAGCGCCACCTCCGGGTGGGTGGCGCCATAGGCACGCTCGCGATGCGCCAGGAGTCCTCGGGCATACTCCAGCTCCGGCAAACGCTCGCCCTGCTCGCCCAGCACCCCCAGCCGATTCGACTTCACCCCTATCAACACCGGGCTGTCGGCGGCCACGCTCTTGAGCGCCACGGCCCAGCTCTCCTCCGCGGCCTCCCGCGCCTGGGCCGCATGCCCCCACTCGACGTAGACAAGGGTCAGGTTGGACAAGGTCCGGGCCACCGACAGGTTCTCCTCCCCCAGCGTCTGGCGAAGGATGCCCAGCGCCCGCTTGAGGACGGCCTCGGCGCTCGATAGCTCCCCCAGGAGGGCCAACGTGCCCCCCAGGTTCGACAGGGCCCGTCCCGTGTCCCGGTGCGCCACCCCGAAGTGCTTCTCATGGACGCGCAGCGCTTCCTCCTGCCAACGCTTCGCCTCCAGCAACCGTCCCTGTTGCCGGGCAAGCAATCCCAGCCGGCCGCTCAGCTCCGCGCGCGCGAACGTCTCGCCCCGGGCGCTGGCGGTTTCCAGCGAGGCCCGTAGCAGCGACTCGGCCTCCGAAAAGCGGCCCTCCTGCTCCAGGAGCTCCGCCTGCACCTGGTCCAGCAGGGTGTCCAGCTCGGCGTCTCGCAGCGTCTCCGCCAGGGCCCGGGCGCGATGGAGGAAGGGCCACGCCTCCTGGGGCCGTCCCATTCCGTACCCATGCAGCCAGGCCTGGAAGTGCAGCACCCGCGCGAGCACGCCCAGATGCCGCCCTGCCTCGGCCGCCAGAGAGCCCTGGACCAGGGACTCGCGCGCGTCCTCGAATGCCCCCGCGTCCTCCTGCAATCGCGAGCAGAGAAGATGCGCCTCGGCTTCCAGCGGCCGATGATGGGTGGCGAGCGCGCGCTCCCGGGCGGCAAGCGCGATTCGCAGCGCCTCGGGGGTATGCCCCGCGAGCCTCTCCGCGTTCGCCCGCGCGAGCTCCGCGCGCACCGCATCCACTTCCGCACGCGCCTTCGGGTCCTCCGGGGGAGACACGGCCTCCTGCAACGTGCGCACGTCCGCGCACCCGCCCACGCCTCCGAGCGAGGCCCCCAGCCCGAAGCCCCGCTCCACCGTCCGCGCGTCCGCGCCCTGGAGCGCCACCGTCAGCCGCGACAGCTCTCCCAGCCGTTGGTCCAGGCACGTCATCCGCAGCCCCAGCGCCGCTTCCGACTGCTCGCCGAAGACACGCGTCGCCTCGCACGCGGACTGATGCGCGCGCGTCCAGTCCTGCGTCCACTGCTCCAGCGTGGAGGCCACGGCCTGGAACGAGGCCTCGGCCGCGTGGGCCCCCGTCCCCAGGAAGGCCTGACGCGTGGACTCACGCACGGACGCGTCCCAGATGCCCTCGAGGTGCCGCTCACTGCCCTGGCAGGCTTCGCTCGGCGCCGCCGCGGAAGGCCCCAGCACGAGGAACCCCAGGCCCACCAGTCCTCCCGCGAGCAGCGCCGTGGCCGCGCTGCGCTTCCAGGCCCCCACCTCCCGCGCGAGGCGGGCTCGCAGCACCTGCATGGACTCGAAGCGCCGCGACGGGTCCACGGAGAGGCCTCGCCGCACCACGGCCTTGAGCCACGAGGGCACGCCCCGCTGCTCCGGACGCACCTCCTGGCGCTGCATGGACGCCAGGAGCTCCTCGCGCGTGGCACCCGCGAAGGGCCGCTGCCCGTTGAGCGCCTCGTAGAGCGCGACGCAGAAGGCGAACTGGTCCGAACGGGCATCCCCCCGCTCTCCGCGAAGCTGCTCTGGCGCGCCATAGGCGGGCGTCCCCAGGAATGCGCCGGTGACGGTGAGCGGCGCCTCACCGGAGTCGATGGCCGCATCCTCCCGAGGAGGCCCCAGTCCCACCGCGGCGTTGGCCAGGCCAAAGTCGGTGATGCGCACCTGACCGTCGCGCGTCAGCAGAACGTTGTCGGGCTTGAAGTCGCGGTGGCTGATGCCCAGCGCGTGCGTGGCCGCGAGCCCATCCGCCGCCTGGGTAAAGCGCGCCAGGATTTCCCGGCGCGTGCGCGGCTTCTCCGCCAGCCACCGCCGGAGCGTGCCGCCCTCGACGAGTTCCATCACCAGGAAGAGCTGTCCCTGGAACTCGCCCACGTCATGCAACTGGGCGACATGGGGATGCGACAGGCGGGCCATCGTGCGGGCCTCGCGCTCCAATCGCTGACGCGCCTGGGCCAGCGAGTCCTCCCCGAGCCTCGCGAGGTTCAGCAGCTTCAGCGCCACCTTGCGGTCCAGCTCCGGGTCATAGGCGGCATGGACGCGCCCCATGCCACCTTCGCCGAGCAGCCCGAGCACCACGTACCGTCCCACCCGCGCACCGGAGACGAGCAGCCCCGTATCGACCAACGGGGGAGGATTCTCCAGCCCCCCCAGCGCGGCGAGCACGCTCCGGCACTCCGAGCAGCCGGAGACATGCTGGCGCACCGTCGTCATGCCCTCGGGGTCCAACGCGCCGTTCGCGAACCCCGACAGCGCGTTCTCATCCGGGCAGCTCATTCACGCCCCTCCAGAAGGCCCGAGAGGCTCAAGTCCAACCGTCCATGGATGGCGCGCATCACGCTGTCCACTTCCGGCTCGGGCAACGACAGGCGTTCAGCGAGCGCGCGCCGCGTCCGCTTCTCCAGCAGCGACTGCACCGCGGTGAGCCGGCGTGAGAGGGTGGACTTGTGCAGGTCGAACAGGGCGCCCATGCGCTCCAGGGAGAGGCGCTCGACGAAGTGCAGCCGCAACAACTCCCGGTCCTCATCGTCCAGCGAGGCCACCGCCCGGACGAAGGCCGCACGCACATGCCCCCGGGCCTCCTCCCGCACGAAGCCCAGCTCCAGGCCGCCCGGCGCGGGGTGTGCAGCGAGCACCTCGGCCTCGACGTGGGACTCTTCTCCCAGTGCCTTGCGCATCCGCAGCGCGAGCCGCGTCGCGGAGATGCTCACCCAGTGCAGCAGCGGGCCCGTGCCCGCGTACCCGAGCAACCGGGAGGGAGCCTCCGCGCGAGGCATCAGGAGGTTGGCCCGGAGCGCTTGCAACACCTCGTCCGTGAACACCGGCGAGGGGTGGATGCGCGCCAGGGGGACGCGCAACTTGAGGAGGACCTCCTGCTCCAGGAGCGTACGAGCCGCTGGCAGTCCCTGCGCGCAGGCGAGCGCGAGCGCGAGGTCCCTGGCATGCAGTCGCTCCAGCGCGAGCACCGGGTCCACCGCTCGCGAGAGCAGCGCCCCCAGGTGTTGGGCGAAGGCCTTGGACTCGGGCGCGGCGGCGTGGAGGGTCGTGGCCAGGGAGACGGCGCGGTCCACGGCCTCCCTGGCACTCGGCGCTTCACGGAGGCGAGCGGAGGACGGCTCGCCGGCGGACTGCAACACCCACTCGAAGAACTCCGCGTTCGCCCCATGCATCCCAAGCGCTCCTGACATCACGCTGACGATACATCAAGCCCCCGATTCAACGAGACCAGGGCCCCGGAGCCACCGGGTGCTCAAACCTTCCGCGCGCTCAGTGCCTCGGCCAGCTCCGCGTAGAGGTGGATGGCGCTGCGGATGGACTTCTCCCAGTCGCCCAGGTGCAGGCTTTCATTCTCCGAATGCGCATATGTGTACGGATCCTCCACGCCGATGAGCAGCGCGGGCACGCCGCCCAGCTCCTTCGCAAAGGGCTCCACGAAGGGAATGGAGGCGCCGCAGCCAA
Source organism: Myxococcus sp. CA023 (assembly GCF_010998615.1). Taxonomy (GTDB): domain Bacteria; phylum Myxococcota; class Myxococcia; order Myxococcales; family Myxococcaceae; genus Myxococcus. The sequence continues at coordinate 49,672 of NZ_JAAEAH010000016.1, forward strand.
TGGCGACCGCCTTCGTGCCGTAGCCCTTCTCCAGCGCACGGAAGGCCGCCTGGAACGCGGGGTGGGACGGGTCCGTGTACCACCAACCGGACGCACCCTCTGTGTCGAAGTGGACCTCCAACCCCCACGGGCACACCTTGCGCAGGTGCTCCTTCAGGCGCTGCTCCACGTCGCGCGCCTCCAGGTCCGGGACGATGCGGATGCCCACCCGCGCCCAGGCCGAATCACAGATGATGTTGCGCGCGTCCTTGCGGCTGCTGGCCTGGATGGCATTGATGGCGATGCTCGGCTGACGCCAGTTCATCTCCCACGGATGCGCCCCGCCTCCCAGCACCTGCGCACCCGGCAGCAGGCCCGACTGCGCGCGGAAGTGCGCCTCGTCTCCGGGCAGGGACTGGATGCTCTGGCGCTCCGCGTCCGTCAGCGGCTTCACGCGCTCGCGAATGCCCTCAATGGCGATGGAGCCATCCGCGTGCGTCAGCGTGGCCAGCATCCGGCACAGCGCCATGACGGGGTCCGGCACCGGCCCGCCCCACATGCCCGAGTGCACCGCCTGCCGCAGCGCCCGCACCTCCACGTCCACCGTGACGAGCCCGCGCAGCGCGGTGGTGATGGACGGCAGGCCAGTGTCGAAGTTGGACGTGTCGGTGAGGACGATGGCATCCGCCTTCAGGAGCGCCGCGTGCTCCTGGAGGAAGGCGCCCAGGAAGTTGCTGCCAATCTCCTCCTCGCCCTCGATGATGACCTTCACGTTGAGCGGCAACGCTCCCGCGCCCTTCAGCCACGACTCCACCGCGGACGTGTGCACGACGATGCCCGCCTTGTCGTCCGCCGAGCCGCGGCCGTACAGCCGGCCGTCGCGCTCCACCGGCTCGAACGGAGGGCTCTTCCACGCGGCCTCGTCACCCACGGGCTGCACGTCATGGTGAGCGTAGAGCAGCAGCGTGGGCTTGCCCGGCGCCTTGAGCACCTCGCCATAGACGTAGGGGTGCGTGCCCTCGATTTCGAGTAGCTGAACGTTTTCAAAACCACGGTCTTTCAACAGCAGTGCAGTCGCTTCCGCGCTGCGTCGTACCTGCGTCGCATCGAAGCCAGGAAATGAGACACTGGGAATCCGGACGAGGGACTTGAGGTCCTCCAGGTACGTCTGCTTCTTCGACTCGAAGTGCGAGAGAGCGTTGTCAGTGGACATGCGCACCCCTTAACCCAAAAAGGCGAGCAGGCGTGCCATGTCCCCGCGCGGATGTTGCGCGGTCCAAGTATCATCCAGGGCCATGTCCGACACCCCGACCCTGCTGCTCGTCGATGACGACAGTTTCGTGCGCCGTATCCTCAAGGACGTCATCGCCGACACGGGCATCGAGCTGCGGCTGCTCGAGGCCGCGGACGGCGAGGAAGGCCTGGCCGTGGCCGCGCGGGAGAAGCCCGCGGTGATGTTCCTGGACCTGTTCATGCCGAAGAAGAGTGGACTGGAGGTCCTGGGCGCCATCAAGACGGTGTCGCCCACCACGCGCGTGTTGGTCATCAGCAGCATGGACGCGGAGCCCGTCGTGGAGCAGGCCATGGCGGCGGGCGCCGTGGGCTTCGTGGGCAAGCCCTTCCATCCGCTCGAGATCGCCTCGGCCGTGCGCCAGGCGCTGGCTCACTGACCCCCGGGGTGTCTGCGTGTCGTCTTCTGCTGTCGGTTACTGGGTCGCGGACAATCTCGGACGTGTGCTGGGGCCCCTGGCGCTCCAGGCCCTCCGGGACCTGATTTCCTCCGGACGCTTGAAGGCCGCGGTGCGCGCCTCGCGGGATGGGACGAACTGGGTCGCCCTGCCGGAGCTGCCCGAGCTGAGCGATTTGTTCGCCAGCGCGCGGCCCTCGCCCTCCCTGGAACTGCAGCAAGCCGAGCGCCTGCGCGCGCAGATGCGCGCCATGCAGAGCCTGCCGGCCCACGAAGTCTTTGGCCTCAAGCCCACCGCCAACCTGGACGAGCTGCGTCTGGCCTACTTCCGCATGGCCAAGCGCTTCACGCCGGACCACGTGTCCCCGGACACGCATCCGGAGCTGAAGAAGGTGTCGGCGGAGATCTTCGACTTCCTGTCGCGCCGCATGCGCGACGCGGAGGCCACCTGGACGCAGGCGGCGCAGGCGCCCCGCCCTCCGCCGCCCGTCGTGCCCGCCACGGTGGGCTCGCTGACGCTGACGAGCCGGCTGTCCCATCCGTACGTCCCCGCGGGCACCTCCGAGGTGTTCGCCACCTTCGACCTGTCGGGCGCGCAGGTGCCGGGGGCACAGCGAAGCCCTGTCAATCTGGCGCTCGTCATCGACCGTTCGGGCTCGATGAGCGGCTACAAGCTGGCCCAGGCCAAGCAGGCGGCGCGGCACCTCATCGGGCTGCTGAATGACCAGGACCGGCTGGCCATCATCCACTATGGCTCGGACGTGAAGAGCCTGCCGTCCCTGGAGGCCACGGCCGCCAACCGCGAGCGGATGTTCCAGTACGTGGACGGCATCTGGGACGAAGGCGGCACCAACATCGGCGCGGGCCTGTCCGCCGGGCGCTACCAACTGTCCACCGCGCAGCGGACCTACGGCGTCAACCGCCTCATCCTCATGAGTGACGGCCAGCCCACCGAGGGCCTCACCGCCAACGAGGAGCTGACGCGGATGGCGCGGGAGCTGCGCGCCACCGGCCTCACCCTGAGCGCCATTGGCGTGGGCACCGACTTCAACGAGGACCTGATGCAGGCCTTCGCCGAGTACGGCGCCGGTGCCTACGGCTTCCTGGAGGACGCCGCCCAGCTCTCCACCCTCTTCCAGAAGGACCTGCAGCAGGCCGGGACGACGGTGGCGCGCGGCGTGACGATGACCTTCACCCTGCCCCCCGGCACGTCACTGGGCGAGGTGCTGGGCTACCGCGCCAGCCAGTCCGGCAATCAGGTGCACGTGTCGCTGCCCGACTTCTCCGCGGGCCAGTTGGAGCGCGTGGTGGTCCGACTCAACGTCACCGGGGATACGGTGGGGCGGACGGCGCGCGTGTTGGACCTGAAGCTGGCGTACACTGACCTCATCCGCGACGCAGAGGTGGCCAACGAAGCCTCGCTGTCCGCGGTGGTGACCAACCGGCACGAGGAGGTGCTCGCCCGCCAGGACCGCGAGGCCACCGTCTACGCCGCCCGGGCGCGCAGCGCCGTCAACATGCAGAAGGCGGCCGAGGCCCTGAGCGAGGGCCGCAAGGACGAGGCGAAGCTCTACCTGCAGCGCAACCAGGCGCTCTTCGACGAAGCCAGCGCGGTGTCCGGCAGCGCCGCGGTGGCGGCGGACCAGGCCGAGCAGCGGGCGGTGATGGACGAGTACGACAGCGCGGAGGGCGAAGAGGCCCGGCGCTCGCTCGTGAAGAAGAGCAAGGTGAAGGCGCTCAAGAGCTTCGGCAAGCTCGGCTCCACGTACTGAGAGTCGCCCCGTACATCACCCAGACGCCCCGCCGCACTGCGTCGTGTTTACGATTGTGTGCAGGTGGGGCGTGAAGTTTCAGGAATGGGCCCACACAGGAGGCGTTCAGCCTTAAGCTGCGGCACCTCAAACCAACCTGTTTCCGAGTGGAGCCCCCCTCATGCAGCTCCCGCAGTTCCAGACCCTCATCGACATCTTCAAGCGCAGCACCTCCACCTTCGGCAGCCGCGACCTCTTCGGAGAGAAGAAGAACGGCCAGTGGGTCTGGACGACCTACTCCCGCTTCGGAGAGATGGTCGACGACCTGCGAGGAGGGCTCGCTCAGCTGGGCGTGGGCGTGGGCGACCGCGTGGCCGTCATCGCCAACAACCGCCTGGAGTGGGCGGTGGGCGCGTACGCCACGTACACGCTCGGCGGCGCTTACGTCCCGATGTACGAATCACAGCAGGTGAAGGAGCTGCAGTTCATCATCAACGACAGCGGCGCCAAGGTCGTTTTCTGTGCCACGGATGAAATCGCGCAGCGCATCCAGTCCGTACGCGCGGAGCTGCCGAACCTGGAGCACATCATCCGCTTCAGCGGCACCACCAGCGACACGGACAGCTTCGCGACGCTGCTGCGGCGGGGCGCCGAGACGCCCACGCCCATGGTGAGCCCCAAGCCGGCGGACCTGGCTGGCCTCATCTACACGTCGGGCACCACGGGACAGCCCAAGGGCGTGATGCTCAGCCACGCGAACATCGCCCGCAACGTGTCGGCGATGCACGAAGTGTTTCCCATGGGGACGGAGGACCGCTCCCTGGCCTTCCTGCCCTGGGCGCACGTCTTCGGCCAGACGGTGGAGCTGCACGCGCTGCTGTCCATGGGCGCTTCCATGGCCATCGCGGAGGCGGTGGAGAAGATCATCGACAACCTCTCCGAGGTGAAGCCCACGCTGCTGTTCAGCGTGCCGCGCATCTTCAACCGCATCTACGACGGCCTGCAGAAGCGCATGGCCGGCGAGAAGGCGGTGACGCGGTTCATGTTCCACCGCGGCCTCGCGGTGGCGGCCCAGCGGCGCGCACTCGCGGAGGCGGGCAAGTCGAGCGGCCTGCTGGACCTGCAGCACGCCTTCTTCGACAAGGTGGTCTTCTCCAAGGTCCGCGCACGCTTCGGCGGGCGGCTGAAGTACGCCTTCTCCGGTGGGTCGGCCATCTCCAAGGAGGTGGCGGAGTTCATCGACAACCTCGGCATCACCGTCTACGAGGGCTACGGCCTCACGGAGACGTCGCCCATCGCCACGGCCAACTTCCCCAACAACCGGAAGATCGGCTCGGTGGGCAAGGCGCTGCCCGGGGTTCGCGTGGAGATCGACACGGCGGCCACCGGCGAGGCGACGCAGGGCGAAATCGTCGTCCACGGGCACAACGTGATGATGGGCTACTACAACAAGCCCGAGGAGAACGAGAAGGTGTTCACCGGGAACGGCGGCTTCCGCACCGGTGACATGGGCTACCTGGATCCGGACGGCTACCTCTACATCACCGGCCGCATCAAGGAGCAGTACAAGCTGGAGAACGGCAAGTACGTGGTGCCCAGCCCCATCGAGCAGTCGCTGGCGCTCTCCACCTACATCGCCAACGCGTTGGTCCACGGCATGAACAAGCCGTACAACGTGGCCATCATCGTCGTGGACGTGGATACGCTGAAGAAGTGGGCCACGGAGAAGGGCCTGGACACGACGTCCATGCCGGAGCTGCTCAAGCGTCCCGAGGTGCTCCAGCTCTACCGTGAGCAGGTGAACGAGTTCACCCGCGACGTGAAGGGCTATGAGCGCCCGCAGCGCTTCCTGCTCATCAGCGAGGACTTCACCGTCGCCAACGACATGCTCACCCCCAAGATGAGCGTGAAGCGCCGCAACGTCGTGGCCCGCTACAACGACGCCATCGAAGCCCTCTACCGCGAGGGCAGCGACCGCAGCGTCTCCGCGGCCTAGCCGTCCTGGGTGGCGGGCAGGGGCTCATCCCCCTGCCCTACCCTGCGTGCGGGCGCGCGCAGGGAATACGGGAAGGCCGGCGTGTCATCCTCGTCACCCGCGCCTTTCCGTGTTGACCCGCGGAATCCCCCCGCCCTATCTCCGCGTTCCTCCTGGTTTCGGCGGGACAGCGCACGGAGGCGCGCACACCAATGGCGAGCACGGTCACCCCGTGGGTCGGGGTCATCATGGGCGGTAAGAGCGACCTGGAGCACCTGCAGCCCGCGGTCGACATCCTCAAGGAACTGGGCATCCCGCACGAGGTGCGCGTGGTGTCCGCCCACCGCACCCCGGACTGGATGATGGAGTACGCGTCCACCGCGGAGTCGAGGGGGCTGTCCGTCATCATCGCCGCGGCGGGCGGCGCGGCGCACCTGCCGGGAATGGTGTCGAGCAAGACGCTGCTGCCCGTCATCGGCGTGCCCATGCCCACTACGCTGCTCAGCGGCCTGGACGCGCTGCTGTCCATCGTCCAGATGCCCAAGGGCGTGCCGGTGGGAACGCAGGCCATTGGCAAGCCGGGCGCGGCCAACGCCGCCCTGCACGCCGCGGCCATCCTCTGCCTCAAGTACCCGGAGCTGCGCGAGCGGCTCGCGGCCTGGCGCAAGGCGCGTACGGACGAAGTGCTGGCGCACCGGGAGCTGTCATGAGCCCCCGCGTGGTGCTGCCCGGCGGCACGATTGGCATGCTCGGCGGCGGCCAGTTGGGGCGGATGATGGCCCTGGCCGCGCGCACGCTCGGCTTCCAGGTCCAGGCGTTGGACCCGGACGCGGACTGCCCGGCCCGCTCCGTGGTGGACCGGTGTGTCACCGCGTCTTTCGGTGACACGGCGGCCGCGGAGACGCTGGCGCGCGCGTGCGACACCGTGACGCTCGAAATCGAGAAGATTCCCCTCGCCACACTCGAAGCGGTGGCGCGGCACACCCCCATGCGCCCGGGCGCGGACGTGCTCCGCGTGATTCAGCACCGGGGCCGGCAGAAGGGCTGGCTCGCCAAGGGTGGCTTTCCCCTCGGCCCGTGGCGCGAGGCGCACTCCGCCGCGGAGCTGGCCGAGGCCATCCAGGCGCTGGGTGGACGCTGCTTCGTGAAGTCCAGCGAGGGCGGCTACGACGGTCGCGGGCAGGTGGAGGTGACCTCCGCGGACGAGGCCGCCCAGGCGTGGCGCGAGCTGGGTGAGCGCTCCGTGGTGGTGGAGGCCGCGCTGGCGCTCCAGTCCGAGCTGTCCGTGCTGGTGGCCCGCAGCCCCAATGGAGAAGTGGCGGTGTATCCGCCGGCCTTCAATCACCACGAGGAGCGCATCCTCGCGTGGTCGCTGCTGCCGGGGCCGCTGCCGCCCGCGGTGCTGGACAAGGCCACGGAGCTGGCGCGCGGCATCACCGAGTCGCTCCAGGTCGAAGGCCTGCTCGTCATCGAGCTGTTCCTGCTGAAGGACGGCAGCCTGCTCGTCAACGAGCTGGCGCCGCGCCCGCACAACAGCTTCCACTCCACCGAGGTGGCGTGCCTCACCTCACAGTTCGAGCAGGCGGTGCGCGCGGTGTGCAACCTGCCGCTGGGCTCCGTGGAGGTGGTGCGTCCAGCGGCCATCGTCAACCTGCTGGGCGACTTGTGGCTGAAGGACGGCGGCCCTCGCTTCCAGGAGGTGCTGGCCATGCCCGGCGTCCGCCTGCACCTGTACGGCAAGCGGGAGGCGCGCAAGGGCCGGAAGATGGGGCACCTGTCCGCGGTGGGCAGCTCGCCCGAGGACGCGCTCGCCCGCGTGCAGGCCGCCGCCACCGCGCTGGGGATGTGAGGCCGTGAAGACGAACAGCGCCCGACTCCTGGACTCGCTCGGCGTGAAGTACGCGCTGCGCGACTACGACGTGGACCTGGAAGATTTGTCCGCGGAGTCGGTGGCGGCCAAGGTGGGCATGCCCGCCGAGCAGGTCTTCAAGACGCTGGTGGCGCGCGGCGACCGCACCGGCGTGTTGATGGCGGTGGTGCCCGGCAACGCGGAGCTAGACCTGAAGGCGCTGGCCCGGCTCAGCAGAGACCGCAAGGTGGACACCGTGCCGCTCAAGGAGCTCCAGCCGCTCACCGGATTCATCCGGGGCGGCTGCACGGCCATTGGCGGCAAGAAGGACTATCCCGTGTACGTCGACGAGACGATGGAGCTGTTCGACGCCATCGCCGTGTCCGCGGGCGTGCGTGGCACGCAGCTCGTGCTCGCCCCCGCGGACTACCTGCGCGTGACGAAGGCGAAGACGGGCCCCATCTCCCGCGACAAGGCCTGAGCCCGACTCACGGTGATTCGCGCGGTGCCTGTCCCTGCGCAGGAACGAAGAGCACCTTGCCGGACGTCATGTCCGCGGAGGCGATTCGCACCGCCTCGCCCGCTGACTCCAGCGGGAGCCGGGCGCGCACGGGCGTCTCCAGCGTCTGCCCCACCAGCGACGGCACGCCCATCAGCGCCTTGATTTGCGCGGCGCCAAAGCCCTGGCGGTGCCACTCCGACAGCCAGAAGCCCTCCACCCGCTTGCGCCCGAAGATGAGGTCCCCGGGCGCGATGCGGCACTCCTGTTCGGAGAGCGAGCCATACACGATGACGGTGCCGCCCTCCGGCAGCGCGTGGAGCAGCTGCCCGGTGAGTCGTCCGCCCACCGGGTCAAAGGCGAGCGACACCTTCAGCTCGTGACATACACGGAGCAGCCGCTCCTCGAATTCGGGCTCGTGGGTGCTCAGCACGTACTCCGCGCCCAGGTCCTGGAGCAGGGCCACCTGCTCCGGGCGCCGCACCACGTTCACCATGGCCACGCCCCGGCGCTTCGCGAGCGCCAGCAGCATCCGTCCCATGGTGCCCGCGGCGGCCGTCTGCGCCAGCGCGGCGTGGCCACCCTCCTTCGCACGCTCCATCAACACCCACGCGGTGAAGGGATTGATGAAGAGGCTGGCGCCCTGCTCGTCGGAGACCTGGCCCCGCAGCGGCAGGCACTGCCCCAGGGGCACCGCCGCGTACTCCGCCCATAAGCCGTCCCCCTCGCCGGGCGCCACGCACGCCACGCGGCGCCCCACCAGGAGCCGGCCCGCGACGCCGCCCGAGGCCACCACCGTCCCGCTGGCCTCCAGGCCCGGCACCACGGGCAGCGGCTTGCGGATGCCGTACTGCCCACGCATGAACATCAGGTCCGCCGGGTTGATGGGGGCCGCCGCCACGCGCACCAGGACCTGGCCCGTGGTGGGCCGAGGCACCGGCCGGGATTCCACGCGCAGGGACTCCGGCCGTCCGTCATAGGCGGTGAGGACCAGCGCGCGCATCGTCTCGGGAACGACGGGGCTCTTCATCGGCAGACCTTTTTCGCCACCCATGCGTGAAAGGAACAGTTCCTGCCCGGCCTACATCCGTGGGGAGTCGATGAACGCCACTCTATTGCAGCTCCATCATCGCGAGGCCTTCGAGCAGACCGTGACGCGCGCGCTCACGGCCGGTGCCGGGGCCGGCGTGTTGCACCTGGCCATGACACGCGTCGGAGTGCCCCTGCCGTTGGCGTGGCTCGTCCCCGCGGCCGTCGTGGTCGGGTGTGCACGAGGCGACAAGTGGGACCGCGTGCTGCTCGGGGGTCTGGGAGTACTCCTCACCGCGCTGCCCTATGCCCTGGGCATGGCCCCAGGATGGACGGTGGCGTTCAGCGCGGCGGCGGCGGGGGCGCTGCTGGTGCGTTCGCGACTCAGTGAGCGCGGAGAGAATGGCCAGGTGGCGGAAGCGCGCCCCACTCTCTTCCACTTCGGACTGGGCGCGGCGCTGTGCGCGGGATTGACGCTGGGCGGCATGGAGGTGTCCCGCGTCTTCTCCGCGCGACTGGCGGACCTGGCCACGCCGGCGCTGCTGGGCGCGGGGGTGACGGGCGGCATCCTGGGCCTCTTCGTGGGATTGAGCGCGGTGGCCGCACACCTGGCGCTGTCAGCGGACCCGGTGGAGGCGCGCGTGGAGGCGCTGTTGCCGCAGCTCGCCGGTGACTTCCATGCGCTGACCGAGCGGGCGTTGAACCTGTACCGGCAATGCGGACAGTCCCTGGCGATGCTCCCTCGCGAGCCCGCGCGCGAGGAGCTGGCGCGCACCCTGGGGAAGATGACGCGCGACGCCGCGGAGCTCGCGTCTGAATGGGCGGGGGTGGAGGCCCAAATCGAGGAGCGCGCGCAAGCGGACCTCCAGGCCGAGCGCGAAGACTTGGAGCGCAGCGCCCGCGCCAGCACGGATGCCATCGCGAGACGCCAACTCGAGCTGGCCGCGGCCTCCCTGGGTGAGGAGGTGGAGCGGCTGGGCGGTCTGAAACAACGGCGCGAACGCATCCTCGCCCGCCTGAGGGCGGAAGTGGCCCAGTTGGAACGAGCCCGCGTCGCCCTGCTGTCACTGCGCAGCGGGCAGGCCCAACTCAAGGCCGCGGAGATGTCCGCCCTGGCGCGCCGCTTCCGGGCCCTCTCCTCCCTCCAGTCGGAGGAAGCCCAGTCCATGGAGGACGTATTTCCAATGATTCAGGGGGCTTCCATGCACTCGTCTCCGCTGGAAGTCAGACAGGCCGAGGGAGAGGAAAGCCCAGCGTCTGGCCCGGCAAGCGGGCTTCCGAGGGTCGGCGAGTCTTGAGCGCCGGGGCTCCGGCCCTGGCGCATTGCCCCCGTGACATGCGGCCTTGCAGCTTCTTTCGGGGAGGGCATGGAGCCTGCGGTGGGTTCGGCTACAATTTCCACACATGAGCCTGCCCCTCTCCTCCGCACCAGCGCCCGCCTGGCTGTGGAAAGGTGACGAGCCGAGCGTCACCTCGGTGTTTCAGCCCATCGTGGACTTGCTGCGTGGCGAGGTCATCGGGCACGAAGTGCTTTCGCGAGGACCAGGCGAGTTCCGCGAGCCGCACGTGCTCTTCACGCAGGCGCGATTGGAAGGCTACACGTGGGAGCTGGAGCGCGCGTGCTGGACGTCCGCGCTACGCTGCATCTCCACGCTGCCGGAGGCGCAGCGCCGCGCGCCCTTCTTCTTCAACGTCAGCCCGGACGTGCTGAGCGACCCGCGCTTCGGAGATGGCTCCACGGAGGAGCTGCTCGCTCGCTACGGACTGAATCCGAAGAACCTGGTGCTCGAAATCACGGAGAAGGCGGCGTTCGAGGACAACGCGCTGCTCCAGCGGCTGACGCGGCAGTGTTCGGCGCTGGGCTTCGGCATCGCGCTGGATGACTTCGGCGCGGGGCACTCCGGACTGGTGACGCTGGTGAACAGCGCGCCGCAGTTCATCAAGCTGGACCAGGCGCTGGTGCGGGACATCCACCGGCACAGCTACCAGCAGCACCTGGTGAAGTCGCTGGTGTCCTTCGCGGCCAGCGTCAACGCGACGCTGATTGCGGAAGGCGTGGAGACGTGGAACGAGCTGGCCGTGCTGCTCCGCCTGGGCATCCGGCACGCGCAGGGCTACCTGGTGGCCCGCCCCGCGCCCGTGCCCGTGCTTCCCAGCGTCGAGTTCGAGGCGCGGCGCCATGAAGCCATGCGCGCGCTCGACTTCCGCGAGGACGAGGACGACGAGACGGTGGGCAGCATCGTCATCCGCCGCAACTGCGTGGAGCGGCCCGTGACGCCCGAGGAGTTGGAGCGGCTGTTCCAGCAGAAGGCCGACGTGGACCACGTCGCCGTGCTGCATGGCGAACGGCTGGAGGCGCTGGTGTTGCGCCGCGCGACGGCCACGAAGGGCGCGGCGCAGGTGGCTCCGCTCATCGTCGAGGACCGGATGGCGCTCACCACCCTGGCGCGGCTCGCCATGGAGCGCGCGCCCGAAGCGCTCTATGACCCGGTGGTCGTCACGGATGCCCAGAAGCGATTCCTGGGCACCGTCACCATGCAGCAACTCATTCGCCGCATCACGGAGTTGCTGGAACGGCGCACGCCGGCCTGATTACGGGCACGGCTGCGGCGCGATGCGCACGACGCGGTAGTCCGACTTGTTGCCCCAATTCACGCGGGCACCGCCGGAGGTGCAGCGGCGCGCGCCCCTCTGCCTGCAAACAGGAGCACCCTTGAGCACGAAGCGATACTTCAAGCGAGATGCAGAATCCGAGTACGGAGAAGGCATCTGCTACATGGAAATCACGGGGGACTGGCCGAGCCGGCAGATTGAAATCTACGGAGAAACGTGGCTCTGGGGCGACGAGAAACACCTCGAACACCTTGCGGATCAACCGTTCGAGGTTCTCGACCTGGGTGAGGAGTACGAAATCCCATCAGAGGAATTCGAACGCGCCTGGCAGGAAGCCATGAAACGCACCCCACCCAAATGAGGCAGGGCTCACTCAGCCCTGAAGCCTGGCCTTTTGTAGGGCGTTCCAATGGGCATCGATGCGCGACGCCAGGTCATGAACGTTCCTCAGGGCTCGATGGCCATACCCGCCACGCCCTCGAAGCGGACGTTGCTGCCCTTGCGAATGCCCACCTTCTCCGTCCAGCCGCCGGGCACCTCCAGCACGTACTGACTGGGCACGCCCACGGAGCGGGACTCCAGTGAGCGAGGCACCGCGCGCGACACGATGCCCGCCACGCGCAGGTCAGAGGTGATGAAGATCATGTCCAGCGGGATGAGCGTGTTGCGCATCCAGAAGCCCTGGACCTCTTCGTGCGGGAAGAGGAAGAGCATGCCCTTCCCCTCCGCGAGTTCCTTGCGCCACATCATGCCCCGGGCACGTGTGCCCGCCGTCGCGGCGATCTCCACCGCCACCCGGCGCGCTCCGCCGAAGGCATCCTCCAGCCGCACATGTCCACGCGGAAGCGGCTGCATGACGTAGTCCTCGGCGGTGACGTCGGTGACGCGCGGACGGGGCTCGGCGGCCTTCGGCGTGGCACGAGGCGCGCTGCCCTGCGCCTCCTGCTGGCAGGCCGATGCCAGCAACGGCACCGCCACCACCATCCACCGAAGGCCGTGCTTCATGAGTGCGAGTGCAGCGGCTTGTTGAGCAGCTTCTCCGTCAGCTCGCCACCGAGACTGTCGGACATCAGCCCCTCCACCACCGTCTCGAACTCCACCCGCTGCGCTTCACTGCTGTAGATGAAACGGATGCCCATGCCGGGCTCGTCCGCGTCCGCCTTGGACCAGACGACCTCGCCCAGCAGCTCGAAGGGGGCCTCCCGGTGTGGCACCGTCAGCTTGAAAAGGAAGCGCGTGCCGATGGGCAGCGGCTTCTTCGTCTTGATGAACGTGCCACCCTTGCTGATGTTCTTCGTGTAGTCCGCGAAGAACGAGTTGAGCTTCTTGTAGTCGACCTTCAGCTCGATGGGCGCGCGCCCGTTCTGGCGGTGCTCTGGACCTGTCTTCTGTTCGGACATGCTGGCCGGGAGTATAGGAGAGGCCATGCGGCAAGTCCTCACCCGCGCCTCTGGCCTGTTGCGTCGCCCCGCCGTCCTGGCCACCGTCCTCCTGCTCGCGGGCGGGGGCTCGGCGCTCGTCCTGCTCCCCCTCTTTGGCGTCCCCGGCTTCGAGCTGAGCCTGGCCCTCTCCATCGCCGTCGGCCTGCTCGGAGGGGGGATTGGCATCGCCGCGGCCGCCCAGGAGCGTCGCATCCTGCTGGGCACCGCCCCGACCCCACCGGGCGCCCTCCGGCCACAGACGCCCAGCGGCGCGGTGGCCCGGGCCCTGGGCACCGCCCTGCTCCTCAACGTCGGCGTCCTGGTGCCCCCCTTCCTGGTAGCCACCCTGTTCGCCTGGCTGCGCACCGCGTGTGACCCCTTCGCACTGGTGGGCTTCTATCCGATGCTCACCCTCCCCTCGGCCGCGCTGGCCGCCTCCGCGGGCGTGCTGTGCGGCTTCACCGCCGAGCGCCCCCTCCGGGCCGTGGGGATGTACGCGCTCCTCATCCTCCTCTCCGCCGTGCCCACCGCGTGGCCTATCGTCGCCGGGCCCCAGGTGTTCGCCTTCAACCACTTCCTGGGACACATGCCCGGGCCCCTCTACGACGAGGCGCTGGGTGTCTCCGCCGCGCTCGGCTGGTTCCGCTTGGAGACGCTGCTGTGGGTCACCGTGCTCGCGGGGCTCACCTGCGCCCTGCTGGACCTGGGCACCGGGCGCCTTCGCCGCGCCGGCCTGCGCCGCGCCACCCTGGCCGCCCTGGTGCTACCCCTGGCCGCCATCGCCTTCATGGAGGCGCGCGGCCCCGCCCTGGGCCTGCGGATGACGGATGCGTGGCTCACGCGGGAGCTCGGCGGCCTGAGGGAGACGGAGCACTTCGTCTTCCACTACTGGCAAGGCAAGCCGCGCGAGGACGTGGACCGCTTCGCGCGGGACTTGGAGTTCCGCTGGGCCCAGACGCGGCACTTCCTGGGCGTGGCCCCCACCGAGCCCATCCACGTCTGGCTCTACCGCGACGAGCACGAAAAGCAGCGCCTGGTGGGCGCCGGCCGCACCCAGTTCGCCAAGCCCTGGCGCCACGAGTTGCACATCCAGGACCGGCCCTTCCCCCACTCCGTGCTCCACCATGAGCTGGCGCACGTCATGGCGGCCCCCGCGGGCAGCGGCCCCTTCCGCGTCACCACCCGGCTGGGCGTCTGGCCGCTCATGGGCGTCATCGAGGGGTTCGCCGTCGCCGCGGACGGCCCGGTGCAGGGCGACCTCACGCTGCACCAGTGGGCGGCGGGCATGCGCAGGCAGAAGTTGGCGCCGGACATGCGCAAGCTGATGGGGCCGCAGGGCTTCTACCAGTCGGCCCCCGCGCGCGCGTACACGGTGGCGGGCTCGTTCCTGCGCTACCTGGCGGACACCTATGGCGCGGACCGGCTGCGGGCCGTGTATGCCCATGCGGACTTCGACGCCGCATACGGCCGTCCCCTGGGAGAGCTCGTCACCGAGTGGGAGCAGTACGTGGACGCGCTCCCCCTGGACGAAGCCTCCGTGGCGCGCGCCTTCGCGCGCTTCCGCACCGGCAGCCTCTTCACCCGCGCCTGCGCTCGCGAGGTGGCGCGACTGTCGGATTCCGCCCGGCAGGCGCTGGCGAGTGACCCCGAGGACGCGCTGAAGCGCTACCGCCGCGCCGGCGAGCTCCAGCCCGAAGAGCCCAGCTTCCGCATCGGTGAGGCCGTCGCCCTGTCCCAACTGGAGCGCTACGCAGACGCGGACGCCGTGCTCGCCGCGGTGGGCGAGCGCATGAAGGGCCAGGCCGTGCTGGAAGCGGAGGTCGCCATGGCGCGGGCGGACGTCGCGCTGCGCCGCGAGCAGCCCGGCGAAGCCCGCCGCTTCCTCGACACCGTGCTGTCGAAGGACGCCGGGCCGGAGCTGACGCGCACCGCCCAGGTGAAGCTCGCCGCCATGGAGGACGCCGCGCGCCAGGCCCCCATCGAAGCGTACTTCCGGGCCGGCCAGGACGAGGTGCGTCTGCTCATCCTCGCGCGCGCCCTGGCCGCGGTGCCCACGGACCCGTTCCTCAACTACCTCATGGGGCGCCGGTTGCAGCAGGTGGGCTCGCCCGTGCTGGCCACGGGCTACCTGCAACAAGCCCTGGCGGCGGAAGGCCTGCCGGAAGCGCTCCGCCGCGAAGCCCTGCGCATGCGGGTGGAGTCCGCCTACCTGTCAGGAGACTGCGGCGCGGTGCGGCACGAGGTCGGTGCACTACCGGACTTTGGCGCCGCCTTCCGGGCCTCCGCCGACGAGTGGCGGGAGCGCTGCGACTTCGAGGAGAAGACCTTCCGTGGACTGCTGGTGCCACGACAGGCTTTCCGCTAGCCACGCTTTTCGGCTAGGCAGGCAGCCAGACAGCGGTGACGTGCCAGCCAGGCAAGGAGGACGTGGATGCGTTTCGAGTCGCGGCATCGGATTCAGGGGACGGTGGATGAGGTGGAGCGCGCGCTCCTCGACGAGCGGTACTTCGAGTTCCTCCTCAAGCACCACGGCGTGCTGCTGGAGTTGCAGCCCCTGGAGGTGAAGCCGGACGGAGACGTCGTGCGCCGCCGCGTGCGCTACCGCCCCAAGCCCGTCATCGAGAAGATTGGCCCCAAGACGGTGCCCCCGGAGTGGTTCGCGTTCGTCGAGACGTCCACCTATGACAAGCGCCGCAAGGAGTTGACGTTCGAGAACGTCCCCACCTCGAACAAGATCTCCAAGATGTTGGTGAACACCGGCACCATGCGCTTCCGCGACGTGGGCGGTGGCCAGACGGAACGGGTGATGGACGGCGAAATCGCCCTCAAGCTGCCCTTCCTCCTCAAGCCGCTGGGGCTCATCGCGGAGAAGGTCATCCAGTCGGAGGGCCTGAAGATTCTCGACAACGAGGTGCCGGTGCTCAACCGGTTCATCGCCGAGGTCATCCGCCCCGGTTAGTCGTCCACCCGCCCCCGGCGGGGCCTGGGAATGGGTTGACTTCCGTTGGGTTGTCCCAATAAGGCCCCGCCATGCTCAAACGCTTCCTCGCCTTCAGCGTCCTGTCCCTGCTGGTCGCCTGCGCCCCGAAGCGCATCCCCGGCACGGACATCGTCGACAACTCCGACACGCGCGCCATTCTCGCGGTCATGGAGCAGTACCGCACGGCGCTGGAGGCCCGGGACGCCCAGGCCATCCAGAAGCTCATCTCGCCTTCGTTCCAGGACGACGGCGGCACGCCGAGCGACCCCAGCGACGACCTGACGGCGCAGACCCTGGTGCCCTACCTGGAGCGGGTGTTCCCCCGCATCCAAGGCCCCCGCATCGAGCTGAACGTTCGCCGCATCCAGGTGGGTGACGGCGTGGCCGCCGCCATCTACTACTGGAACGCCTCCTGGCGGATGCCGTCGCTCCACTCGCGCCCGATGAAGGAGTCCGAGCTGGAGCAGATGGTGCTGCGCAAGGAAGACGGCACCTGGAAGATCATCACCGGCATCTGACGCCGTCAGGCCCTCACAGGCCCAACAGCGCGGCGAAGCCCTCGGGCCCCATGGCATTCAATGCCCGGGCCCGGTTGAGGTAGGTGCGGTAGTCCTTGCGCACCAGCTTGTCCGCCGGCAGCGGGGACAGGTGGTAGTCGCGGATGCGGCTCGCCGTGAAGCGCACCGCCCCGTAGAGCGCATGGCCGAAGAGGTTCGTGCGCTCCACGGCGGACAGCGGCCGGACGTCCACGTAGCCGCGAATGAAGGCCCGGCACAGCTCCGGCAGGTACTGCCCGCCGTCGAAGCACCAGGCATTGAGGGTGATGGCCACGTCCAGGCCGTAGTCCTCCCGGCACGCCATCTCGAAGTCGAAGAAGGCGCCCACGCGGTCCCCCAGCCACTTCACGTTGTCCATGAAGAGGTCCGCGTGGATGACGCCGCGAGGCTCCAGCCCCTGCCGCACCGCGCGCGACGTCTCCATGTCGCGTTGCAGCTCACGCGCCACGGCCGCCAGCTCCGCGTCCGGGTGCGCCACCAGCGCCTCCAGCCAGCCGCTCACCGTCTCCGGTCCGTAGGGATTCTCCCGCGAGCCGGAGAAGGACTGCGTGTCGCGGTGCAGCTTGCCCAGCTCCGCGCCCAGTTGCTCCAGGTGGTCGGAGGTGAGGGCCGGGTGGCGCAGCTCCTCGCCCGGCAGCCAGCGGAAGACGCTGACGCGGCCGCCCTCCAGCTCCAGGAAGGTCGCGCCGTCACGCGTCGTCAGCTGCACGGGCCCGGGGAAGTGGTACGCGGCCAGGTGCGCGAGCAGCGCGGATTCGAAGCGCAAATCGTCCGCGGAGCGCACCGTGGTGTGGCGCACGAAGTAGCGCCCGCTCTGCGTCTCCACGCGGTGGTTGGTGTTGATGGAGCCCTGGGGAATGGGCGTCACCTCACGCACAGCCCCGAGCCCGAATGCCTCCGCGACCCGCTCGAATGCCTCGGGGGGTAGCGCCGTGTGTACCGCCATACCTCTGACCTCCCACGTCCGTGTTCACGCCGCCGCCCCCCGTTGACAGTCGAGGGGACCGTTCCTATCTGAGCGCGGCTTCTATACCCGGCACAACGGCCGGCGCACATCCAACTCCAGCGCGGGGGACAGGTCCATGGGCACCGAAGGGCGCAAGGACTGGCAGCAGCGCGAAAGCCTCACCAGCGCGCTGGTTCAGGTAGGCGTGGTGGCGGTGCTGCTCGCGGGCGCGGTGGTCTTCTTCGTCCACCGAGGCACCGTCCGCAAGCAGACGGAGGAACACCTGCGCGCGGCCCGCACGGCCGCCATGCGTGGCAACCCCGCTGACCTCGCCCGCGCGATGACAGAGCTGGAGGCCCTGTTCCAGCTCGACGCCGAGGCCCGTGACGCCCAAGCCCTGGCCGCCGACATCCAGACAGTGCTGTGGCTGGAGCACCGGCAGCCCGGCGCGGACGCCAAGGCCCGCGAGCACCTCTCCCGCGCCGAGCAGTTGGAGTCTCAGTCCGGCGAGCGCTACGGCGCCCACGCCCTGCATCTGCTGGCCGCGGGCAAGTCCGCCGAGGTGGAGCAGTACCTGGCCGGGCTCGAGGCCCGCGGCGCCAGCAACGCCCGGCTGACGCTGGCCCGGGCCCTGGCGCTCCAGGCGCGCGGCGACCTTCCCGGCGCGAGGCAGGCCTTCGCTCGCGCGGCGGAAGCGTCCTGGCGCGATCCGCGCTTCACCACCGCGTACGGCGAGGCCCTGATGGACGAAGGCCAGTACCCGCAGGCGGTGGAGGCCTTCGCCAAGGCCACCAGTGTCAACCCGGACCACCTGCTGGCCCGCGTATCCACCGCGCTGGCCCACACCTACCAGGGGCGCAAGATGGAGGAAGCGCAGCAGGTGCTCTCCGGCGTGGAGGCCCGGGGCGCGGAGCTGACGCCCGGGCTGAAGGCCCGCGCGGGCGCGCTGAAGGCGGAGCTGGCGCTGGCCCGCGGCGCGCCCGACGAGGCCCTCTCCGCCGCGGACGAAGCGCTGAAGGCCGTTCCCGATGAACACTACGCCCTCTTCGCCCGGGCCCGGGCCCTGGCGGTGAAGCGTGACGTCCAGGCGCGCGCGGCCTTCGAGGCGGCCGTGGCCCGGCGCCGCAATGCCCCCCTGCTCTACCTGGACGGCGCGCGGGCGCTGCAGAGCGCCGGTGACACCGACGGCGCGGTGGCCCTGCTGGACGCGTACGAGGCCACCTTCAGTCCGGTGCAGACCACCACCCCGGACGGCAAGAAGGCCGGCCTCTTGGAGACGGACAGCCGCTACTGGCTGGCGCGCGGCGGCGTGCTGGAGGCCGCCTCCCGTCAGGACGATGCCCTGGTCGCCTACGACAAGGCCCTGGCGGCGCGCGGCGTGGACCTGGCCCGGGCGCAGTACGCCAAGGGCGCGCTGCTGCTGGCGCGCAAGGACTACGAGGGAGCCCGCCCGCTGCTGGCCGCCGTGGCACCCGACAGTGGCGCGGGCACGATGGCGGAGGCCTACACCGCCATGGGGGACCTGCTCTTCGCGCAGGGCGAGCACGCCGCTGGCTGCCAGTACTACTTCTTCGGCCTCGCGCGAGCCCGGGCGCAGGGCGCGCCCCGCGAAGCGCTGGCGGAGCGCGTGGAGGACATCCGCAAGCGGCTGGAGTCCGCCGGCCAGGCCAGCATGGCCAAGGGCTGGAAGGCGGAGTCGGGCTCGCTCCTGGAGCCGTGAACCCCAGCCCGTTATTCGAGGGTCATGTATGCCGGGTCAGCCACTCGCCGCGTCATCAGCGAGCCAGGGCCCCCACTGTTGACACAGTAGCCCGTCAAATTGCCACAACCGGCCTCGGGGTTGCCCCAGTAGACCGACATGTTCATCCACTCCAGGTCGTCGATGTAGTTCCCCCGCGCCTGCCAGGCCATGGGCACCACATGATTCCAGGTCTCCCACGCGAGCCCCGCGCTGGTGTCATCCGCCAGGAAGTCGCCGTTGCCGATGGTCTCATAGATATGCCGGGCCGCGTCCGGGTAGAGGCCGTGTGAGCCCTTCGCGGAGTAGGTGACCGGATGCCAGCCCGTGAAGGAGAGCAGCTTGTCGCCGAACGTGAAGGTCTGCCCATTCGCGTGCTGGCTCAAATAGACTTGCGACGGGCGACCATCGACGAAGCGGACGGTGAAGTGCTCCCAGTCCCCCACGTGGTTGCCAAAGGTGGAGTACCCACCGATGCAGCCAATCCCCAAGTCTGTCTCATAGAGACCGACGCACACCCGCTTCCCGTTGTTGTAGGGGTAGAAGGACCAGTAGAGGACGTCCGTCACGCCGGCCATCTGGCCCGACAGGGGCCGCGAGATGATCTGCGCATAGACGGGCACGGACGTCTGGTCCGGCCGCTGCCCATCGAGGAAGGCAGGATCCGTGCATGAATCACAGCCCAACGGCTGCTTCGTCACCAGGTGCCCGTTCACCTCGTGGACATTGGCGAGATGGAACTCCGTGCTGGACGGGAAGTAGGACTCGTCCGCATGCAGCCAGATACGCGGTGCAAAGGAGACGACGGTCCGCGTATCCACCGCGCCCCCTCGCAGCTCCTCGTTGGCCGTGGCGCTCTTGTTGAGGACCCAGTAGCGGCTGCTCCCTCCCGTGTCGCTGTGGCTCGGCCGGGAGATGAACGTCGACGCGAGCAACCCGCGGTGGTCCTTGGGGACGGCCTGCCAGAGACCCGCGTCCCGGTCCGCCCCTGAGCCACTGTCCGTCCAGAGCTTCTGCGGGTCGGCGGCCAACACATACTCGCTCTTCACGCACCGAATCAGCTCTGTCGAAGGCTTGGAGTACCCACGCACCGCGACGTGGCCAAGACAGGTGTATCCCGCCGGCGCGACAGGCTCCCAGAGCGAGCCATCCGAGTTGCCACCAGAGCCCTTGTCGTTCCACGTCAGCGCATAGTCGGTGGGCTTCGCCAGGAGGTCGCCCTCACCACGGACCACGAACGACGCCGACGGCGCCACGCCATAACGCGTCATGCCCACGTCTCCCAACGAGAAGAAGCCCGGGTGTTGGGAGAGGTCAGGGCGCCAGAGGGCGATGTTTGACGATGCCCCCGAGCCCCGGTCGTCATAAATCCAGGTGAACCGAGTCACAGGCCGAAGCTCGAGCTGCCGCGGAAACCGCAGGGGCGCCTTGTCCGAGGACAGGGTGAAGTCACCGGCTTGCCCCGTCGCGGCGGTCGCGGCGACCAGTTGGTAGCTCCCTGGATTCAGCGCGACGCTCAGTTGCGCGTTCTTCCCACCACCACTGTGGTCGTCCTCGGCCAGCACGTTGCCATTCGCATCGAGCAGATAGAGGTAGGTGTCCACGGAGGAAGACAGCTTGACGGTGACGATGTCCGCGGGCCCCGCGAAGTCCAAATGGAAGGTCGGGTTGCCAGCACTGGAGGGATTCTTCCCTCCGGAGGCTCGCCAGTGGCCATAGATGATGTTGCCGTTGAAGCCCGCCCTGCGCTCCCCCTGTTGCGTCTTGAAGCCGTAGTCCGAGGTGAGCCCACCGCCGATCGAGCCGTTCCCCACGCGGAGCCAGCACGAGCGCTTGCCTTCGTTGAACGTCCCGCCCGTGCAGCTCGAGTCGTTGGAACAGGCGGTGTAGCAATGCGTCGCGCTGGTGGTGGTGATGAACCGGTGTTCGCCCGTCCCCCAGAAGGTCGCGCCCGCGGTCATCCTGCTACGGAAGAACGCCTCACGCTCCGCGGCCCCCACCTTGAACGCCTGGTCCGTGGGGATTCCGCCCCCCACCGCGCCGCTCCCGGTGCGCAACCAGCAGAGGCGCTTGGCCGGGTTGAACGTGCCCCCGGTACAGGACGCGTCATTGAAACAGGCCGCCTGGCATTCATTGCCATGCGAGGTGGAGTAGGTCCGGAGCACCCCCGTTCCCCAGAACGTCGCGGCAACCGTCATCGGAATGTGCCCCGCCGCCACGGAGACTTCCGAAGTGACCTCGTGAATGGGCCCGTCAAACGCCGACAGGTCCTCTGGACCACATGCCACGGCCAAAGGCAGAGAGGCCGCGACAAGGAGCCATGGTGAGAAGCACTTTCTGATGAACCTCAAGCGTGAACCCCCGGCGAAAAACTCCACCAGGGCTTCACCCTAACACCGCGAATATCGCGATAATCAGTCTATTCTATTCTTGAACTAGAGGAGGTCCGCCGGGCTGATGGACTCCGGACGGGCGCGCACCACCCGCCACTCGCCGTCCTCTTCCTTCTCGAAGGCGCCTTCGATGCGGTAGGCGCTCAGCACGCTGTCGGCGGCCAGGTCCTCCACCTTCTCCGCCTGGGAGCGGCCGAAGATGAAGCGCGCCTGGAACTCCCCTTCCGAGGGCGATACCTCGCGCACCTCCAGGTTCGTCACGAAGACGCGCACCCACTGGCCGCGCAGCACCTGCGCGGTGAGGATGCCGCGCACGTCCTTCTTCGACCAGCCGCCCTGCCCGTTGGAGCGGAAGCGCTCGGAGACGTGCTCCATCACTCCGCCCACATCCTTCCCCTCCGCGGCGCGCGTCATCACCACCACCTGGCGGCTGATGGCCTCCTCCACGGTGAGCTGCTGCCGCGGCCAGAAGTACAGCACCGCGCCGGCCGCCAGCAGCGCCAGCACCCCACCCACCACCTGAGAGCGCGTCACGTTCACCATGGCCCCCTCACGCCGCCTCGGGCTCGAGTACCAGTTCGTCCGCGTCGATGATTTCCGCGGGCCGCAGCGCCTCGCCAATCTGCTTCAGCCGGCGGTCCGACAGCTGCTCCAGGTACGTGCGGATGTCTGGGACGGCTGTCACCAGCTCGTGGAAGGCCGCGCGCTCCAGGAAGGCCGCCGCCGTCTTGCGCGCCGCCGCCACCGTGGCCGTGGCCCGCAGGCCCGTCAGCAGGGAGATTTCCCCCGCCACCTCGCCCTCGCGCAGCATGCCCAGCGTCACCACGCCGCCCGCCGGGTCCTCCTTCTGCACCACCAGTTCACCGGCCAGCACCAGGAACAGCCCCGGCGAGTGCTCGCCCTCCACCAGCACCTTCTCTCGCGCCTGGAGCGCCCGGAAGGCGAAGCGCCGGAGCAGCGCGCCCCGCTCCGACTCCGGCATCGTCTGGAACATGGGCGAGGTGGCCATCAGGTTGCGCGCCATGCGCTGCTGCGCGAAGTCCGCCAGCACCTGCGGCACCGCGGGGTGGCTCTTGGCGACCGCGTTGAGGTGCTCGCGGCGAATCTCGAAGACCTCCGTGTCCGACACCGCGGACACCGTCGCCGTGGGCGGCGCGCCCGTCAGCAGCGCGATTTCGCCGAAGATGGAGCCGCCGCCGAGGAAGCCCAGCGTGCGCGCCTCACCCTCCATCTGCCGCGTCACCTCCGCCTTGCCGGCGACCAACACGTAAAGGGAGTCGGCGGGCTCGCCCTCGCGGCTCACCGCCTCCTCCGGCTTCACGCGGCGCCACGCCATCAGCCGCACCAGGTCCACGAAGGCATCCCGGTCCAGCTCCGCGAACAGCGGCAGCGGCGGACGGCTGTTGGGGTCCGCGGCGCCGCCCGGGTCCGTCGCGGCCAGCACCTCGATGGCGCGGCTGGACAGCTCCTCGCCCTGCAGCCCCATCAGGTCCGTGTCCACCTTGCCGTCGTAGAGGGTTTCGGGCGGCAGCGGCGGAGGGACCACGGCGCGGCCCGGCGCATTGCGCACCGCGCGCGAGTGCACGCGAAACAGCGTCTCCTTCAGGCGCCGCTCGTTGGGCGCCAGGTCCAGCGCCAGCTTGCACGCGGCCATGGCGGACAACAGGTAGTCCCGGCGCAGCAGGCCCTCCGCGCAGGCATGGTAGGCGGTGACGGCGCGCTCACGCTCGCCCAGCTCCGCCAGGCAGCGCGCGGCCAGCATCCGCGAGCGGTGGTCCGCGGGGACGCGGCGGACCGCCTCGGCGAA
The DNA here is from genome assembly GCF_010998615.1 of Myxococcus sp. CA023. Taxonomy (GTDB): domain Bacteria; phylum Myxococcota; class Myxococcia; order Myxococcales; family Myxococcaceae; genus Myxococcus. The sequence continues at coordinate 72,896 of NZ_JAAEAH010000016.1, forward strand.
CACGGCCAGGGCTCGCTCGAACTGGCGCTCCTCGATGAGGTCCATCCCGAGCTCACGCAGCGACGACTCGTTCATCCCTTTTCTCCCCGGCAAATCATGGTCGGCCCGCCGCCACTCACGGCTGGAGCTCGCTCAGATACATCTCCGCCTTGCGCTTGACGTCGGAGCCTTCCGAGGCCGTCTCGATGACGACCTTGAACATCTCCGCCGCGGCCTGCGGATCCCTGTCCCGCTGGATGTAGGCCCGGAGGAAGAGCTCCTCCGCCTTCTTCTGCAGGGTCTCCAGTCCTTCACGCGCCCGCCCGTCACCCGGGTTGAGCCGCAGCGCCTCGCGGAAGTGCGAGCCGGCCGCGCCCAGGTCCCCCTTCTTCAGCGCGCTCTGCCCCGCAGCCAGCGATGACGACGCGAGCTGCTCGTCGATGGTGTTCCCCAGCGAACCCCGGAAGCCAATCTGGCGGTACAGCTCCGCCGCGCGCCGCAGGGGCTTCGCCGCCGCCTCCAGCGAGTTCGAATCCAGCTTCTTCTGCCCGTCCTCCAGCGCGCGCCGGAACTGGGGAATCAGACGCTTGAGGGCCAGGGCCCGGTCCTTCACATCCTTGTCCGCCCGGTACTTGTCCGTCACCCGGTCGCACTCCAGGACGGCGCGCTGGTAGTCCCCCCCGTTGAAGCGGCGCTCCACGTCGGTGAAGGCCTCGGCGATGAACTCCTTGCGCTTCTCCTTGGCCACCTCCGCCGCGCGGGCGTTGGCGTTGCGGGTGCGGCGCGTCGCGTCCTGGGCCTCCTTCGCCAGCTCGGTCTCCAGGTCCGTCAGCTTCACCTCGTAGGCCGGCCGGTTCAGCGGCGGCAGCTGCGCGATGAGCGGGCGAATCGTCTCCGGGTCGCGCGAGGCGAAGGACTCCTCCACCTGCTGGAGCCGCCAGGCGATGTCCTTCTCCTCCAGCTCCGTCGCCAGCTTGCGGCGGATGTCATCCGTCTTCGCCGTGCCCTGCGGCGTCACCTCCAGCTTCGCGCGCGCCTCGTCGAACTGCTTCTCCTCGATGAGGGTGCGGACGGCATCAAGCGAGGTCATCACCTCCAGCTGCGTGCGCGCGCCCCGGGCCAGGTTGTCTGCGTCGATGCCCGGCACCAGCTTCTCCGCCTCGCCGACGAGGCGGACGGCGTTGGCGAAGTCATCCGCGCGCACGGACTCGCGCGCCTGCTGCATCAACACCTTCGCCTTCTCCACCTTCGGGTCCGGCGGAGGCGGAGGCGGCGGTCCGGACGGAATCATCATCAGCCCGATGACCAGCACCACCACCAACGCACCACCGCCGCCGATGAGCGCCTTCTGCTTGCCCGTCAGTCCACCGCTGTTCGAACGCGTCGGCGTGCTGCGGATGGGCGGACGGGGCCGGGGTACGGCCACCGCGCCCTTGCCGCCGGAGTTCTCCTTGAGCGAGTCAGGCAGCTTGTAGTTGGCGTTGGTGGCCTCATTGAAGCGCGGGTCGTTCGGATCCACCTCGCTGCCACGCGCGGCGGCCTGGTTCTTCCGCTTCTCCTCCGCCTCGCGGGCGGCCGCCTCGCGCTCGCGCTTCTCCGCTGCATCGCGGGCCTCCGCCTGGGCGCGCAGCTCCTTGATTTGCTCCGCCTCGTCCACGAAGCGCAGGCGCGTCTTGCCCATGGAGATTTCGTCTCCATGCTTCAGCAGACACTCGTCCACGCGCTGGTCATTGACCTGGGTGCCACTGACGCTGCCCAGATCCCGCATCACCACGCCGGCCTGGCCGTACACCAGCTCCAAGTGCCGGCGGGACACGGACTGGTCCTCCAGCACGAAGTCGCAGTCCTTGTTGCGGCCCACCACCATCCGCACGCTCTGGAAGCGCTTCTTGCGGCCCTTGTCCGGGCCGTCCAGCACCACCATCTGCACCGGGGGGCCGGCGCGCGTGGCGTCCGCGTTGTCGTCTTCGTCCTGGTCGCGGGAGCGCCGCTCCTCCTCCACGGACTCGATGGAGGCCACGCGCGTCTCACCCGTGCGGGAGCGGCCCGGTACCTCCTCCTCACCATAGAGGTCCGGATTGGGCGGCCCATCGTCTGGGTAGCCGTCCTCGCCGGATGCGGGAGCGGCGAAGTCCTCGTCCTCGGATGCGGGACGGCGCCGGGAGGGGGACTTCATGGAGTCTGGGTCCTCACCCGCAGAACCACCGGAACGGCCGGCGCCAGCACGGGAAGAGGGAGGAGGACGAGGAGGCATGGGGTGGGTTCCAGTCTCGAAGCGCCGGGCATCTTAGAGCGCCGTCTCCATGGTGGGAATGCGGACAGGCCGCGGATCAGGGAAAGAACAGGGGCCCTTGAGCGTTGCTCCCGGCGACGCCCCCTCCTATGTAGGCTGTCACATACCCCATCGTCTTCACTGCGGGAGTCCCGAAATATGCCCCGAGCGTCTGCGCCCTCGAAGCGCACCCTCTCCTTGAAGCTGGCCCCACCGGTGGCCCGGCGGCCCACGCCCGTCGCCCTGCTGCCCCAGCCGCTGGTCGAGCGCCTGCTCGCCGTGGCCATGGAGCGTGGGGGCGATTTCGCGGAGGTGTACGTCGAGCGCACGCTCACCACGGCGGTGCGGCTGGAAGAATCCCGCATCAAGAGCGCGCAGACGGGCCTGGTCCAGGGCGTGGGCGTGCGCGTCATCTCCGGCGGCAAGGTGGGCTACGCCTTCTCCGACGACTGGGATGAGTCCGCGCTGCTGCGCGCGGCCTCCACGGCGGCCATGATTGCCCAGGGAGGCGGCGCCGAGCGCAGCTTCCCCGTGCGCCGCGCCGCGGTCCCCAGCCACTACCACGTCAGCACCCCGCTGATGGACGTGGAGGTGTCGCTGAAGACGGGCCTGCTTATGCGCGCCGACAAGGCCGCCCGCGCCTTCGACGCGCGGGTGAAGCAGGTCAACGGCGGCTACGTGGACCAGACCCGGCGCATCGCCGTGGCCAACACCCACGGGCGCTACACCGAGGACACCCAGGACCTGTGCCGGATTTCGGTGATGGTGGTGGCCCAGGGTAAGGGCGGCGAGCGGCGCACCGGCATGTACGGCGGCGGCGGACGCGTGCCCTTCAGCCACTGGGACACCTTCTCCCCGGAGGACGTGGCCCGGGAAGCGGCGCGTCAGGCGGTGGCCACGCTGGGCGCGGTGGACTGCGTGGCCGGCCCGCAGACGGTGGTGCTGGCGCCGGGCTGGAGCGGCATCCTCCTGCACGAGGCGGTGGGCCACGGCCTGGAGGCGGACTTCATCCGCAAGGGCACGTCGCTGTTCGCCGGGAAGCTGGGGGAGAAGGTGGCGTCCGACCTGGTCACCATCATCGATGACGGCACCGTGTCCAGCGGGCGCGGTTCCATCAACATCGACGATGAGGGCAACCCTGGCGAGCGCAAGGTCCTCATCGAGAACGGCGTCCTCAAGGGCTACCTCTACGACAGCCTGAACGCGCAGCTCATGGGCCAGCGCAGCACCGGCAGCGGGCGGCGCGAGTCCTTCAAGCACCTGCCCATGCCCCGCATGACGAACACCTTCCTGGCCCCGGGGGACCACGCCCCCGAGGACATCCTCAAGGAGGTGAAGCGCGGCCTGTACTGCGCCACCTTCGGCGGTGGGCAGGTGGACATCACCAACGGCAACTTCGTCTTCGAGGTCAGCGAGGCCTATCAAATCGAGGACGGCAAACTGGGTCGTCCCGTGAAGAACGCGACGCTCATCGGCGTGGGACCGGAGGCGCTGAAGAACGTGTCACGAGTGGGCTGCGACCCCATGCCGGACCCGGGCATGGGCGTATGCGGGAAGAATGGCCAGTCCATGCCCGTGGGCGTGGGTCTGCCCACCGTGCGCATCGACAACATCACCGTTGGCGGAACCAAGGTCGCCTGAGAGAGAGCACCAACCATGGACTACCAGCAGCTCGCGAAGAGAATCGTCCAGCGCGCCAAGCGCAAGGGTGCCCGCCAGGCGGAGGCCTTCCTGGAGGTGGGTCGCCAGAGCAGCGTGCGCGTGCACCAGGGGCAGATTGAAGACCTCACCCAGTCCACCAGCAAGGGCGTGGGCGTGCGCGTGGTGCTCAAGGACCGTCTGGGCTTCGCCTATACGTCCGACTTCGAGCCCTCCGCCGTGGACCACATCGTGGACCAGGCACTGAAGCTGGCTGAGTTCTCCGCCCCCAGCAAGCTCAACGGCCTGCCCTCCGGCAAGGATTTGGGCCGCTTCGGGGACACCGGCCTGCTCTTCGACACGAAGGTGGCCGAGCTTCCCGGGGACTGGAAGATCAAGACGGCGCTGGAGGTGGAGAAGGCGGCCCGGGCGGAGGACTCGCGCATCATCGCCTTCAACGGCGTGGGCGCCGGGGACTACGTGTCCGAGGTGTACATGGCCTCCACCGAGGGCGTGACGGGCGCGTACTCGGGCACCTACGTGTACCTGTACGCCGCGCCGGTGGCCTCCGACGGCAACGGGCTCCAGACGGGTTACTGGATGGACTACCGCCGCTTCCTGGATGACCTGGACGGGCCGGAGTCCATCGGCAGAGAGGCCACGCGCCGCGCGGTGCGGATGCTGGGCGCGAAGCGGGTGAAGACGCAGCAGGTGCCCGTGTTGTTCGACCCGCAGGTGGCCGCGTCCTTCGTGTCGGACGTGGCGGGCGCGGCGGACGGCAACGCCGTGTACCAGAAGGCCAGCCTCCTGGCCCCGCTGCTGGGCAAGCGGCTGGCGGGCGCGCACGTCACGCTGGTGGATGACGGCCTCATGCCCCGCGGACTGGCCACCACGCCCTTCGACGGCGAGGGCGTGCCCACGCGGCGCACCCCCATCATCGAGCAGGGCGTGCTCAAGTCATTCCTCTATGACGCGTTCACCGCTCGCAAGGCGAAGGCGCGCACCACCGGCAACGCGTCACGCAGCTACAACGGGCTGCCCTCCATCGGAACCAGCAACCTGTACATGGAGGCGGGCACGAAGTCGCCGGAGGAGCTGCTGCGCGAGGTGGACAGCGGCTTCTATGTCACCGCCCTGCTCGGCCACGGCACCGACCCGGTGACGGGCGAGCTGTCCGCGGGCGCCAACGGCCTGTGGATTGAGAAGGGCGAGCTGACGCACCCCGTGCAGGAGGTGACGGTGGCGGGCAACCTGCTGCAGATGCTCAAGGACCTGGACGGCGTCGGCAGCGACCTCCAGTTCCGCAGCGGCGCGGTGGGCGCGCCCACTGTCCGCTTCCGGCAGCTCACCGTTTCAGGCGAGTAGCCCACCCTTCCACGTCCCCCTACCGTGCGCCGGCGGGGGGACGTGTCAGGGCCTCCTCGTAGAACGCCGAAGCAGCACGAGGAGGGTGCAGCCCATGGCAGCGAAGTCCGCACGCAAGTCCCCCGCCGCGAAGAAAGCGGCCACGCCGCGCAAGCCCCGCCGCAAGAAGGCGGCGCCGAAGTCCCGGGGCCTGTCCCCCGCGGAGGTGGCCAGCGACTCGGTGGAGTACCCCACGCAGCTGCTGGAGGCGGTGCGCGAGGACGGCGGCGAGGTGCTCGGCGTGTACCGCGACCCGCTGGGTGGCCACCCGGTGATGTTCTCCGTGCTGCCCATCGACAAGGTGGAGCCCACGCCCTACCAGCGCGACGTGTCCGAGCCGCACGTGAAGCGTCTGGCCAGCGCCATGGAGAGGCTGGACCGCTTCCTGGACCCCGTCATCGCCGTGCGCAAGGACGGCCGGTACTGGACGCCCAACGGCAACCACCGCCTCCACGCCAGCCGGCTCCTGGGCGCCAAGGCCATTGTCGCCCTGGTGCTGCCCGAAGAGGACGTGGCCTACCAGATTCTGGCCCTCAACACGGAGAAGGCCCACAACCTCAAGGAGCGCTCGCTGGAGGTCATCCGCATGTACCGCGGACTGGTGGGCGCGGAGCGCAAAGGGCCGGAGACGGCCTTCGCCCACCTCTTCGAGGAGCCCTCCTTCGTCACCCTGGGCGCCGCCTACGAGCAGCGGCCCCGCTTCTCCGCGGGCGCCTACCACCCCTTCGTGAAGGTGGTGGAGGACTTCCTCGACACGCCCCTGGAGGACGCCCTGCCCCTGCGCGAGGCCCGGGCCCGACGGCTGCTGGAGCTGGACGACGCCGTGGTGGCCGTGGTGGACGCCCTCAAGGAGCGGGGCCTCCAGAGCCCGTACCTCAAGAACTTCGTCGTCGCCCGCATCAACTTCCTGCGCTTCCGCAAGGATGGCGGGAAGCCGGACTTCGATGCCACCGTGGACCGGATGCTGGCCGGCGCCCAGAAGTTCAACGTCGACAAGGTGCGGCGCGAGGACATTGGCCGGATGGGCGGCGGGCCGCTGGAGCCGGACGAGGAATCCGCTTGAGGGAACACGATTTGCAGGAGGTTGCGCCCAACATGACATCCCCCACGGTCCTGGTCGTCGACGACGACCGCGCGAACCTCGACTCGGTCATCCGCATCTTCCAGCGTGAGGGCATGGCCACGCTGGCCGCCGCCAACGGCACGGAGGCGCTGGAGCTGCTGCGCCGGCCGGAGGTCGCTGCCATGGTGACCGACCTGATGATGCCCAACATGGACGGACAGGAGCTGCTGCGCGCCGCGCGCGCCATCCGCCCGGACGTGGAAGTGGTGCTGATGACGGCCTACGGCACGGTGGAGACGGCCGTGGCGGCCATGAAGGACGGCGCCTACGACTTCATCACCAAGCCCCTCAAGCGCCACGCGCTGGTGAAGGCCATCCAGAAGGCGCTGGAGAAGCGAGCGCTGGTGGCGGAGAACCAGTCGCTCAAGGCGAAGCTGGCGGAGATGAACGCGGCGGGTGGGCGCTCCATGGTGGGCCAGTCCCCCGCCTTCCGCGCCATGCTGGACACCATCCGCCAGGCGGCCCCCTCCACCGCCACGGTGCTGCTGCTGGGTGAGTCCGGCACGGGAAAGGAGCTGGCCGCGCGCTCCGTGCACGAGTTCTCCCAGCGGGTCCGTGGACCCTTCGTCGCCGTCAACTGCGGCGCGCTGCCGGAGAACATCCTGGAGGCGGAGCTCTTCGGCGTGGAGCGCGGCGCCTTCACCGGCGCGGTGGCCCGGCGAGAGGGACGCTTCGAGCGTGCCCACGGTGGCACCCTCTTCCTGGACGAAGTCGGTGAGATGCCGCTGCCCGCCCAGGTGAAGCTGCTCCGCGCGCTGGCCGAGGGCGAAATCGAGCGGCTGGGTGGCACGCAGACGGTGAAGGTGGACGTGCGCCTCGTCGCCGCCACCAACAAGGACCTGCAGAAGGAAGTGGCCGAAGGCCGCTTCCGCGAGGACCTCTACTACCGGCTCAACGTGGTGGAGATTCGCGTGCCCGCGCTCGCCTCGCGCCGCGAGGACATTCCCCTGCTGGCGGACGCCTTCCTGCGCCGCTTCGCCGCCAAGAATGGCAAGGTGCTGCGCGGCTTCTCGCAGGAGGCGATGGGCGTGCTGGAGAACTACGCCTGGCCCGGCAACGTGCGCGAGTTGGAGCACGCGGTGGAGCGCGCGGTGGTGCTGGCGCGCGGCGAGGTGCTGGAGGCCAGTGACCTGCCTGAATCCGTGCGCAAGGGCCCACTGGGCTCAGCCGGACAGCTCGTCATTCCCATTGGGACGCCCATGGAGGAAATCGAGCGCCGGGTGATCCACGAGACGCTCCGTCACACCCGCGGAGACAAGACGCTGGCCGCACGGCTGCTGGGCATCGCCGCGCGGACCATCTACCGCAAGCTGGAGCGCGAGCAGTCCACCGGGGACGGCCCCACCGCCGCGCCACCCGGCCCCGACACCGACGACTGACAGGGCGTCACACGGCCCCCCGCCTGCTTTTGACAATTTGTCTTGCGGGGTTTCGGAAGGCCCGTCGCGCGTCAGGGGCTCCTGCTATTCCGGAATAATTCCAAGTGGTTGGCCGTAGGTCCTGTCTTGCCCGCCTGGCCCGCGATGGCACCTGGCTTGCTCAATGAGGGCCCGGCTTTCTCCCGGAAGCGTGATGGAACTCTTCTTTCGAAAATACTTTTGGACGGTGAACCTGGTGTTCATCCTGCTCGTCGGATTGCTGGCGGCGAGCACGGTGAACCTGTTCGTCGAGTCCGCCATCTCCCCGGTTCCCACCGGGGGGTCGTCCGCCCGCGCGCCTTCACAGCCGCGCCGCAACGAGACGGCGATGGCGATGCTCGACCTGGACCGTCTGTCACGGCTGACGGGCATCAAGCTTCCCGAACCCGAGCCCGAGGTTCAGGAGCCCGGCGGCGCTTCAGCGGAGGTGGACCCCAACGCCGCGCCCGTGAAGAGCGGCCTGCGGGTCAAGCTGCTCGGCACGCTGGTGGCGAGCAACCCCGACTGGTCCTTCGCCTCCATCCAGGACATGACGACGCAGCGTTCGCAGACCTTCATGGTGGGCAACTCCCTGCAGGGTGCCACCGTAGAGAACATCGAGCGCGAGCGCGTCATCATCATCAACGGCGGCCGCCGCGAGTTCATCGACGGCAACCCGGGTGATGGGGCCTTCGTGCCACCCTCGCCTCCGGTGGCCCAGGCCAACACCGCGCCGCCCAGTGACGGCAGTGGCATCCGCGCCACCAGCGAGAATGAGTACGAGGTTCCGCGCGCGGAAATCGACAAGACGCTCAACAACCTCAACAACGTCGCCATGCAGGCGCGCATCGTGCCCGCGTTCAAGGACGGTCAGGCGGTGGGCTTCAAGCTCTTCTCCATCCGTCCGGACTCCATCTACTCCAAGATTGGCGTCCAGAATGGCGACGTCATCCGTCGCATCAACGGATTCGACCTCAACAGCCCGGAAAAAGCGCTGGAGGTCTATTCGAAGATGAAAGACGCAGCCCGCATCGAGATCGAGATCGAGCGCAACGGTGCGCCGATCCGCAAGTCGTACAACGTCCGTTAATCATCTCCGCAGCGCCCGCTCCTCCATGAAGACGCTCCCGTCCTGGATGCTCTGCCTGTGCCTCGCGCTCGCCGTTCCCGCGCAGGCCCAGCGCCGCTCACCGCCCTCTGGTTCCGCCGGAGAGCGGACGATTTCCCCTCAAGGCCCTGGCGCTACCAGCGCTGGTGACGCCAACGCGGGTCCCCGCCGCACGCCGACGTGCGAGGAGGCCCGCCGCAATGCCCGTTACGGCATCTACTTCGACAAGGTGGAGATCGAGAAGCTGGTCCAGACGGTCGCGGACGCCACCTGCCGCACCTTCATCCTGCCGGAGAACGTGCGCGGGAAGATCTCCATCATCGGCCCGGAGAATGGCCGGGTGGAGGTCAACGCGGACGCCTTCTACTCCGCCTTCCTCGCCTCGCTCGACGCCAACGGGCTCGCCGTCTACCAGTACGGCCGGTTCATGAAGATCGTCGACAAGCGCTCGGCGAAGCAGAACCCCATCCCGACCATCGTCGAGGACGGTGAGCCGTACACCACCAACGAGCAGATGGTGACCAAGCTGTTCCGCGTGCAGAACGTGGAAGTGGAGCCGCTGCGCGGCGTGCTCCAGCAGCTGGTGTCCAAGGACGGCGACACGATTCCGTATCCGCCCGACACCATCATCATCAACGACGTGGGCTCCAACATCCACCGCCTGGAGCGCATCATCCACCAGCTGGACACGCGCGCCGCCAGCGACGAGATGCGCATCATCCAGGTGCAGTACGCCTCCGCGCAGGACGTGGCCAACACGGTGCAGCGCCTGTTCGAGGCCAAGGGCGCCCGCCCCGGCCAGCCCGCCGCCGGGCGCGGTGTGCCCCCCGCCTCGGCGCAGGCCACGCCCCAGGCCAGCCAGGGCCAGGAAGGCGCCACCGGCGGTCCGGTGACGCTGTCGCAGATCATCCCAGACGAGCGCACCAACAAGCTCATCATCGTCGCCAGCCCCGCGGCCTTCGAGCGCATCCAGGACATCGTCGGGCAGATTGACATCCCCACCAGCGGCGGCGGACGCATCAACGTCTACTACCTGGAGAACGCCAACGCGGAGGAGCTGGCCAGCACGCTCCAGTCGCTGGCCCAGGGCACCGGAAACGCGCCCCGCGGCCGCACCCCGGTGCCGGCCCGTCCGCCGGGCGCCCCTGGCGGCCCCACCACGACGCAGGCGGCGGAGCTGTTCAGCGGCGAGGTGAAGATTTCGGCCGACAAGGGCAGCAACTCGCTGGTCATCGTCGCCAGCTCGGCGGACTACAAGAACATCGTCCAGGTCATCCAGCAGCTCGACAAGCCGCGCCGCCAGGTGTTCGTGGAGGCCGTCATCATGGAGGTCAATCTGGACCGCAACGCGCGGCTCGGCATGAACCTCCACAGCGGCTTCAGCCTGAGCACGGCGAACGGCAGTCAGGTGCCCGGCCTCATCGGCACCAACACCTCCGGCCAGGGCCTGCCGCCGTCCCTGTCGCTCACCAGCCTGGCGTCCTACGGCGGCTTCCTCGCCGGCATCCAGGGCCCCGTCATCCCCGCGCTGGAGAAGCTGGGCATCCCGGCCTTTGGCGTGGTGCTGCACGCCATGCAGCAGAGCTCGGATGTGAACGTGCTCTCCACGCCGCACATCCTCACCAGCGACAACGAGGAGGCGGAAATCACGGTGGGCCAGAACGTGCCCTTCCAGTCCGGCTTCAACCCGACCTCGCTGGGCTCGCTCGGGGGCGCCGGCGGCGTCGCGGGAGGACTGGGCGGCGGCCTGCTGGGCGGCCTGGGTGGCCTGGGTTCGCTCTACGCTCCCATCACCCGTCAGAACGTGGAGTTGAAGCTGACGGTGAAGCCGCAGATCAACGAGAGCGACTACATCCGCCTGGTCATCAACCAGCAGACGGAGGAGATCGCCTCCACCGACCCGGTGCTCGGCCCCACCACGTCCCGCCGCAGCGCGAAGACGACGGTCATCGCGCGGGACCAGGAGACGCTGGTGATTGGCGGCATCATGCAGGACCGCACGCTGGAGAGCGTGTCCAAGGTGCCGCTGCTCGGTGACATCCCGCTGCTGGGCCACCTGTTCCGCGACACCACGCGCCGCAAGACGAAGACGAACCTGCTCCTCTTCCTGACGCCCTACATCATCCGGGGGCCTGAGGACTTCCGCGTCATCTTCGAGCGCAAGATGAAGGAGCGGCAGCAGTTCGTGGAGCAGTTCTACGGCCAGGTGCCCGGCTACGACGTGGCGGTGGACTTCACCCGCAAGCCCGGTCCGCTGTCGCGCATGGGCCAGAAGGTGACGCAGGAGGAGCAGCGCGCGGAGAACGGCGGTCCGGGCGTGTCCGGCGAGCGCATCATCACCCCGGCCCCTCCCCCGGCCAACAGCCCGGGAGCCGTGCCCTCCACGCAGCGGCAGGCGCCCGTCTCCCCGGAGGATGAAGGTGGACCGGCGGTGCGGGAAGGCATGCCGCCTCCGGATGGTTCGGAAGAACCAGTGCCCGCGCCCGCCCCGCAGAACTTCGAGCCCCCCCCGCCCGAGGCCATCCCGGTCCCCGAGGCAGGAGACGCCGAACGCCTGCGCATCCAGCACATCGAGCCGGGGCCGAGGGAGTAGACGCCATGAACCTGACCGCCGACCCCGCCCTCACCAGCGCCGCCACCGGCAGCACGGTTTCCCCGCGCAACGACGCCACGCAGCTCGTGGCGCACGGACAAGCCTACTTGTGTGGCCGCCCGCTGGGGGAGATCCTGCGCGCCATCGTCCCCTCGCTCACCGAGGAGAAGCTCCAGGAGGCGCTCGCCATCCAGGACGAGAAGGGGCAGCGCATTGGCGAGGCCCTCGTGGGGATGAAGGCGGTCTCCGAGGAGGACGTGGCCAAGGCCCTGGGGCACCAGCTGGACCTGCCCTACCTGGCGCGCATCTTCGCCGAAGAGGTGGACGCGGAGCTCGTCAAGCGCATCCCCATCAACTTCGCCAAGCAGTCGCGCATCCTCCCGCTGTCCCTGGAGGATGACACGGTGGCGGTGGCGGTGGCCGACCCGCTGGACACCGCGGCGCTGGACCACGTGCGCGTGCTGCTGGGCCAGAGCGTCAGCCAGCGCATCGCGCTGGGCTCCACCATCACCGACGCCATCAACAGCGTCTACGACCGCTCCGTCAACGAGACGGAACAGCTCGTGGACGAGATGGAAACGCAGGACCTGGATGCCATCGCCCACGAGCTGGACGAGCCCAAGGACCTGCTGGACGAGGACGACGAGGCGCCCGTCATCCGGCTGGTGAACTCCGTGCTGTTCCGCGCCGCCAAGGAGCGCGCCAGCGATATCCACATCGAGCCGATGGAGCGCGAGCTGATGGTGCGCTTCCGCGTGGACGGTGTGCTGCAGGAGGTCATCAAGCCGCCCAAGCGCTACCAGAACGCCATCGTCAGCCGCGTGAAGGTGATGGGGCAGCTCAACATCGCGGAGAAGCGCCTGCCGCAGGACGGCCGCATCCGTATCAAGCTGGCCGGCCGCGACATCGACATCCGTCTGTCCACCATCCCCACGTCCTACGGCGAGCGCATCGTCATGCGTCTGCTGGACAAGACGGCGACGCTGCTGGACCTGGCGGAGATCGGCATGAGCCAGAAGACGCTCGAGTCGATGGAAGCGGTCATCAAGCGCTCGCACGGCATCGTCCTGGTGACGGGCCCCACCGGCTCCGGCAAGACGACGACGCTCTACGGCGCCCTGTCGAAAATCAACACGCCCGACCTCAACATCCTCACCGTCGAGGACCCGGTCGAATACCAGCTCAAGGGCATTGGCCAGATGGCCATCAGCCCGAAGATTGGCCTGACGTTCGCCCAGGGGCTGCGCTCCTTCCTCCGCCAGGACCCGGACGTCATCATGGTCGGCGAGATTCGCGACAAGGAGACGGCGGAAATCGCCATCCAGGCGTCGCTGACGGGCCACCTGGTGCTGTCCACGGTGCACACCAACGACGCCGCTGGCGCCGTGACACGTCTGGTGGACATGGGCGTGGAGCCCTTCCTCGTGGCGTCCTCGCTCACCGGCATCCTGGCCCAGCGGCTGGTGCGCCGCGTGTGCCCAGACTGCCGCGTGCCCCACGAGCCCACGGACGCGGAGCTGAAGGAACTGGGCCACTCGGTGGCCTCCTTCAAGCAGCGCTACGGCGTGGAACGCATCTTCAAGGCCACGGGTTGTCCCTCCTGCAACCGCAACGGCTACCGCGGCCGAACCGGCATCTACGAGTTCCTCCCCGTGGATGACGACGTGCGCCAGCTCGTCCTGAAGAACGTGGACGCATCCACCATCAAGCGGTCCGCCACGTCCAAGGGCATGACGACGCTGCTCGATGACGGCGCGCGGAAGATTGCCCTGGGCGAGACGACCATCGCCGAAGTGCTCAGCATCACCCAGGAGGACATGTAGCCGACAGCTCCTCCCTGGGAGGGGCCGGGGTTCCTGAACCATGCCGGTCTTCGAGTACAGAGGTCTCAATTCCGCGGGCAAGCAGATCAAGGGCCTGCTCGAGGCGGACTCCCCCAAGACGCTGCGGTCCAAGCTGCGCGCCGACGGCATCTTCCTCACGGACGTGCTGGCCCAGGCCGAAGGCAGCCGGGCCGCCGTGGCCAAGGGCACCAACGCGGCGCTGGTGGCGCGCGACATCGACCTGCGCAAGCTGGGCCGGGGCCGCGTCAACACCGACGACGTGGCCATCTTCACCCGGCAGCTGTCCACGCTGCTGGGCGCGGGTGTCACGCTGGTGGAGTCGCTCAGCGCGCTGGTGGACCAGGTTGAAAAGGAGCGCTTCAAGCGCGCCCTCTCCGACATCAAGCAGCGCGTCAATGAAGGCTCGTCCCTGGCCGAGGCCATGGGTCAGCACCCGAAAATCTTCCCCAGCATCTACGTGAACATGGTGCGCGCGGGCGAGGCCTCCGGCGCGCTGGACGCGGTGCTCACGCGCCTGGCGGACTTCACGGAGAACCAGGCCCGGCTGCAGCAGAAGATTCTCAGCACCATGCTCTACCCCGCCATCATGATGGTGGTGGGCGGCGGCATCCTCGTGGCCCTCATGGTCTTCGTGGTGCCGAAGGTGACGAAAATCTTCGAGACGATGAAGGCCACGCTGCCCCTGAGCACGCGCTTCCTCATCGCCTCCAGCAACTTCTTCCAGAACTGGTGGTTCATCCTGCTGCCGGCCATGGCGCTGGCCGTGGTCCTCTTCATGCGCTGGACGAAGAGCCCCTCGGGCAAGCCCAAGTGGGACCGCTTCATGCTCAAGGCGCCGCTGGTGGGCAACATGGTGCGCCTGCTGTCCATCTCCCGCTTCGCCCGCACGCTGTCCACGCTGCTCAAGAGCGGCGTCCCGCTGCTGGCGGCCATGGACATCGTCAAGGCCATCATGACCAACACCGTCCTGGCGGAGGTCGTGGAGAAGGCCCGCGACTCCATCCGCGAGGGCGAAAGCATCGCCAACCCGCTGAAGCGCTCCGGGGAGTTCCCCCCGCTGGTGTACCACATGGTCGCCATCGGAGAGCGCTCCGGCCAGTTGGAGGAGATGCTCACCAGCGTGGCGGACAACTACGAGACGCAGGTGAACGTGCGCATCAGCGCCCTCACCTCGCTGCTGGAGCCCCTCCTCATCGTGGTGATGGGCGCGGTGATTGCATTCGTCGCGCTTTCCATCCTGATGCCGATTCTGCAGGTGAACTCGGCCATCCGGTGAGGTGTGGCGGAATGATGAACGACATGGCGGACCGTTGGATTCAACGCGTCACCCTGGCGGCAATGGTCGCCATGGCGGCGGCGCTGCTGACCGTGGGGGCCCGGTTGTACGGTCCCCAGCAGCCACGCCCGCCCGCCGGGGCGGCGGACAGCGTCCGGACGCCCTGACAAGAAGACACGACGACACAAGGGTGGCCTGCCAGAAAGTCACCCGGGATGGAGAGCACACATGCGCCAGAGCCAGAAGCAGCAGAGGAAGCAGCGCCGCAACCGCGGCATGACGCTCATCGAAATCATGGTGGTCATCACCATCCTCGGTCTCATCGCCGCGGCGGTGGGTGTGGCCGTCATCCCGCAGTTGGAGGCCGCGCGCAGGGATCGCGCCGCGCTGGACATCAAGAACATCCAGGGCGCGATGAAGCTCTACTACACGAAGAAGGGGAAGTACCCGGACACGGCCTCCGGCCTGCAAGCACTGGTGGAGGCGCAGGCGCTCGAGCAGATGCCCAAGGACCCCTGGAACAACGACTACGTCTACATCAACGAGGGCGGAAAGCCGGTCATCATCTCCTACGGCGCGGACGGCGCCTCCGGCGGCGAGGGCAACGACGCGGATATCTCCTCCGCGGACGCGGCGGCCTCCGCCAAGAAGTAACGAACAAGTCGCACGCGACACACGTTGACAGGGCTTGGGCATGAAAGAGCACGACGCCATTCCATCCCCGACGCCCTCGCACGAGGGGCCGGACCGCCGCCGGAGACTGGGGCGGTTCCTCCTCGCGTTCGTCTTCGTGGCCGCCACGGGGCTTGCCTTCACGTTGGTCTACGTGACGGAGGACCGGACGCTGGACGGCAACCAGCGCCGGGCGCGCACGGACATCCGCCAGTTGGAGGGCATGTTCAAGTCCCACCACCGGCTGATGGGCCGCTTCCCCTCCCAGGCCGAAGGCTTCACGCCGCTCATCCAGGCCCGACTCCTGGACCGCGTGCCGCAGGACCCCTGGGGCCATCCGTACGTGTACTGGATGGACGGCTCCACGGGCGCCGTCGTCTCCTATGGCGCGGACGGCAAGCCGGGCGGCACGGGGCCTGACGCGGACCTGAGCAGTGGCGGTGTGCTGGCCGCCGGTTGGGCGGAGCCATGACGAAGCGGAGCCACCGCGCCCAGCGCGGCCTGACGCTCATCGAAATCTCCATCGCCATCATCATCGTCGCGATGCTGTTTTCCGCGGCGGTGATGGGCATCGGCTCCATCACCGGCGCCAAGGCCAAGGGCAGCGCGGGCGAGCTGGCGGGCCTCATCCGCTCGCTCTACGACTCGGCGGCGCTGCGCGGGCAGACGTGCCGGCTGGTCTTCGAGATTCCCGACCCCAAGAGCGAGCAGGCCACGCGCTATCATGCAGAATGCGCGGAGGGCGCCGTCACCACCGCGAGAGACCGCGACGAGACGCTGCGCACGGAGAACAGCGAGCGCGAGCGCGCCGCTCGCAACCGGGGCAGCGGCAGCGGCCGTGACGAGCGGCGCAACTACCTGTCCGGCGGCAGCGGGACGAACGCCCCCAGCGCGCAGGAGCTGCTGGAGGGAGAGAAGCTGCGCGTGGAGAACGCGGCCCGCTTCTCCTCCTACACGTCCGAGGAGGTCCCCGCGCGTGAGCTGCCGGCGGACGTCAAGGTCTCCGTGTGGACGCGCAACCAGCGTCAGCCGGTGGAGAACGGCGTGGCGTACCTCTACTTCTTCCCGCAGGGCTACACGGAGAAGGCCTACGTCTACGTGCAGCAGGGGGACAACGTCTGGACGCTGGACGTGTCGCCGCTCACCGGCAAGGTGCAGATTGTCGCCGAGGCGCTGGAGGTGCCGCGATGAAGCGCGCCCAGGGTTTCACGCTGCTGGAAGTGGTGGTGGCGCTCGCCATCCTCGGGCTGGCGCTGATGGCCATCTTCGACCTCAACGCGGGCGCGGTGTCCAACCACGTCTACACCAAGCGCCTCACCGTGGCGTCGCTGCTGGCCCGGTCGAAGATGACGGACCTGGAGCAGGACCTCTACGACGACGGCTTCAGCCTGGACGACCAGGAGGAGTCCGGGGACTTCTCCGATGAAGGGTGGAACCAGTTCAAGTGGCGCGCGCGCATCATCGCGCCCAAGACGGACGGCGTGACGCCGGACCAGCTCATTGGCGCCATCTTCAACCTGCCCATTGGCGACAATGCCAGCGGTGATGACCCGCTGTCCGGGCTGGCGGGCCTCTTCGGTGGCGGCGCGGGCGGCAAGGACGGCGCGTCCTCCGGCGGCCCCCAGGCCGCGGGCCTGGGTGGCATGGGCGGCGCGGCCATGGGCATGGCCCAGCCCATGTTCACGCAGATGGTGGAGCAGATCACCCAGACGGTCCGCGAGGTGCACCTCACCGTCTACTGGCAGGAAGGCACGCAGGTGGAGAGCATCGACCTGGTGACCCACATCGTGTCGCTCGGGCCGGGCTCGGACCGCAACGGCGGCGCCGCCGCGGCCCAGGGCGGAGGCTCCGACAACCAGTGGGTGACGCAGGACGGGCGGCCCGTGGCAAACCCCATCCCCGGCCCCAACGGCGTCATGTTGGATCCGACGACGCGCCAGCCCCTGCGCCGCCTGTCCGACGCGCAGCAGGACCTGGGCGGCCGCCGGGGGAACATGGGCGGCGGCAGCCCGCTGGGCAACCCGAGGATGCCGGGCGGCTTCCGAGGAGTTCAATGATGCGGCGTCACACGCGAGGCTTCACGCTGATGGAGGTCATGGTGGCCGTCGCCATCACCGCCCTCATGGGCACGGTGGTGGCCATGGCCTTCCAGACGGGCCTGACGGCGAAGGAGACGGTGGAGGTGGACGCGGACCGCTACCGGCAGGTCCGCGTGGCCATGAACCGCATGGCGCGTGAGATTGGCTCGGCCTACGTCAGCGACCGCTACGACTCCACCCGCTTCCGGGACCAGAACGACCGGCCCAGCAACTTCGTGGGGGAGCGTGGCAAGCTGCTGTTCACCACCTTCTCGCACCAGCGGCTCTACACGGACGTGAAGGAGTCCGACCAGGCCATCGTCGAGTACTTCGTGGAGGCGTCGGAGGACCGGGAGGCCCGCGGCCGGCAGGACCTCAAGCGGCGCGTCAACGCGAACATCGACGAGCGCATGGAGCAGGGCGGCCACGTGGACGTGCTCTTCGAAGGCGTGAAGGAGTTGGAGTTCGCCTACTGGGATTCGGAGAAGAAGGAGTGGGATGACGAGTGGGACACGCGGCGCATCGAGCGCAAGGCCATCCTGCCCACCCGGGTGCGCGTGACGGTGACGGCGGTGGACGAAACGGGCAAGGAAGCCCGTTACGTCACCCAGGCCCGAATCATGCTCAACACCGAGCTGCCGAGGTACTGAGCCATGCCCCTGCCCTTCTTCCAGCAGACGCCCCGGCGGCGACGCAAGCCCCTGCCCCGCCCGGCGCGGCGGGAGCGGCGCTCGCGCGGCGTGGCGCTCATCATCGCCATTGTCTCCATCGCCATCCTGACGGTGATTGCCACCGACTTCGCCTACAACAGCCGGGTGGACCTGCAGCTGGCGGCCAACCAGCGGGACGAAGTGCGCGCCTACTACATGGCGCGCTCGGGCATCGCGCTGTCGCGGCTGCTGCTGCGCTTCCAGAAGCAGGTGGACCAGACGCCCATCCCCAACCCGGCGGCCATCCTGGGGCAGCTGGGCATCGGCGGCACGCCGCAGGCCGGGCAGGTGCAGCCCTCCTCGCTCAACATCCAGCTCTTCAAGATGGCGCGAGTGGACTGCCACATGCTCCGCGGGCTGGTGAAGAACGACGGCGCGGGTGGAGAGGGCTCCGCGCTGGAGCCCAAGCAGGACGACAACTTCAAGCTGGATGGCGAGGACGCGGACCCGGCGGCGCGCGAGGTCGCCTCGCAGATGACCATGCGCTCCTTCGGCGGCTTCGAAGGCTGCTTCCTGGCCACCATCTCCGACGAGGAAGAGAAGCTCAACGTGCACCGGCTCATCGCGGGCGCGGGTGACGCGCGGCCCACGGCGCTGCGGCTCATGGACATGATGGCGGACCCGCGCTTCGAGTTCCTCTGGGAGCGGGACGACGCCAACAAGGTGCGCAGCACGCCCCAGGACGTCCTCCTGGCCCTCAAGGACTGGGCGGACGATGACCGGACAGGCTCGGCGTTCAACCCGGTGGACCCGGTGAATCCGCTGCCGGGTGGGTTCTCGGATGAAGGCGCGGCCTACAGCCGTTATGAACCCGGCTATCAGCCCAAGAACGCGCGCTTCGACAGCGTGGACGAGCTGTACCGGGTCCACGGCGTCAACGACCAGTTCATGTCGGCGTTCCGGGACCGCCTCACCGTCTATCCGGACATCAACCGCCGGCCCAACATCAACACCGACGACCCGGTGATGATGGGGCTGGCCATCATGTCGGTGGCGGACCAGACGCGGCCGGACCCGCGCCTGAGAGACCCGGTGTTCCTCAACGAGCTCATCGAACGCGTGCGCGCCGCGCGCATGTTCAGCTTCTTCGGGATGTCCGTGCAGGACTTCGTCGCGGTGGTGGAAGCCGCGGGCATCCTGGTCGACCCGGCCGTGAAGTCCAACGTCGCGGGCAACCGGCTCGTGGGCGACAAGAGTCAGACCTTCACCATCAAATCTGTGGGAGAAGCGGGCAGCGTGCAGAAGACGCTGACCGCCGTCATCCGGCTCGACGACACTCTGGGCCGGCTCCTGTATTGGAGAGAGGAATAGCATGGCCCGTATCCTTGGCCTGGACCTCGGCAGTCACGCCGTGAAGGGCGTGGTGCTGGAGGCGAAGACGAAGACGCACACCACCCATGGGTTCGCCGAGGTCCGGCGTGCCCAGGAGGGCGAGCGCGCCGACACGCTGCGAGCCGCGGTGCAGGAGCTGCTGGGCCAGCTCCCGCCGGGCAACGTGGACCAGATTGTCGTCGCCCTGCCCGGCCCCGCGCTCACCACGCACGCGCTGAGCCTGCCGTTCTCCGACGCCAAGCGCATCGAGGCGACGCTGCCCTTCGAGGTCGGCAGCCAGCTGCCCGTCGACATCTCCGACGTCGTCTACGACTACCAGGTCGTGGGCCTGAAGGACGGCGAAGGCAAGGAGAAGGCCAGCGACCTGCTGGTGGGCGTGGTGCGCAAGGAAGAGCTGGCGGAGTTGCTGGCGCTGCTGTCCGAGCTGAAGGTGGACCCGCGCATCGTCACGCACCCGGGCCTGACCTACCAGAACCTGTTCCAGCAGCACCCGGGCCTCTTCCAGGGCACGGGTGAAGGCGGCGCGGTGGCGGTGGTGGACATCGGCCACGAGCGCACCTCTGTGTCGGTGGGCAAGCCCGGTGAGGGCGTCCAGTTCGCGCGCACCTTCTCCGGCGGCGGCAAGGACTTGAGCAAGGCGCTGGCGACGGAGTTCCAGACGTCGCTGGCGGAGGCGCACCACTGGAAGGAGCAGCACGGCGCGGTGGCCAGCGCGGCCCAGGGCCCGGACGCGGAGCGCGCGGCGGCGGCCTTCGTGCGCGGCCTGCAGCCGATGCTGCGCGAGCTGCGCCCCACCCTCAAGGCCTTCACGGCCCGCACCCGTCAGCAGGTGGGCGCGGTGGTGCTGTGCGGCGGCACCGCGAAGCTGCCGGGTATCGCCGAGCAGCTCTCCCGGGACTTGAATCTGCCGGTGCGGGTGCTGGCGCTGCCCGCGGACGCGAAGGCGATTCCCGCGGCGGAGCAGCCCGTGGCGGCCCAGGCGTATTCGCTGTCCCTGCGCGGCAACGCGGCGGGCGTGCGCGCGCCGCGCTTCAACCTCCGGCGGGGCGAGTTCGCCTTCAAGGGCGACTTCGACTACGTGAAGGACAAGCTGGGGCTCCTGGCGTCCTTCGCGGCCACGCTCATCCTGCTGCTCATCGCGTTCGGCGTGGTGCGCAACTCCGTGCTGGCGCGGCGCGAGGCGCAGGTGGACGCCGTGCTGTGTGACACCACCCAGCGAATCCTGGGCCGGTGCGAGAAGGACTACAACCGCGCGCTCAACATGCTCGCGGGCGTGGAGAGCCCGGCGGCGGCGCTGCCCCGGATGACGGCGGTCAACCTCCTGGCGGAGGTGACGGGGCGCGTTCCGGACGACATGCCGGTGAAGTTCACCCGCATCCAGATCGACCTGGGCCGCGTCATCCTCGAGGGTGAAACGGACTCCTCGAAGCAGATCGACACGCTGTCCAACGCCATCAAGAACCACGACTGCTTCAAGGACGTCCGGCAGGGCAAGGTGGAGAAGACGCGGGACGGCAGCAAGATGTCCTTCCGCCTGGACGTGCAGGTGCAATGCCCTGGTGAGCAGGGAGGAGAGAGCTGACCATGGCCAAGCTTCAGGAAGTCTTCGCCCCCATCCAGACGTGGTTCGAGCGGCTCAGCGACCGCGAGCGCCGCATGGTGTCCATCGCCGGCGCGGCGGTGCTGGTGTTCGTCCTGTTCGCCGTGGTGATGACGTTCACCAACAGCGCGTCCGGGTACCGCAAGCGCACCGAGGAGAAGCTGACCAAGCTGCAGGAAGTGAACACGCTGGCCGCCAGCTTCCGCGAGGCGCAGGCCAACCGTCAGTCGGTGGAGCAGCAGCTCACGTCCAGCAACGTGCAGCTCATCAGCTACATCGAGGACAAGGCGACGCTGGCCGGCCTCCAGGTGCCCAACATGACGCCCAAGGGCGAGGTGGGCATCGGCGACGGGAAAATCGTGGAGAGCGCCGTGGAGCTGACCTTCACGGATGTGGACCTGCGCAAGCTGACCGACTTCCTGCAGACGGTGGAGAGCGGCCCGGGCGTGGTGAAGGTGAAGCTGTTGCGCATCGAGCCGCGTCCCGCGTCGGACACGCTGACGGCGTGGACCACTGTCGCCACCTACCGGATGAAGCCCTGACCCATGTCCTCTGACTCCAAAGCCGCCCGCTGGAAGATTCTCCTCGGCTACGCCGCGTTCGCGGTGGTGGCCTTCGTCGTGGGCCTGCTCGTCACCTTCCCGTATGACGCCATCCGCAAGCGGCTGGTCAGCGAAGCGGCCCAGGCGGGGCTCGCGGTGCGCATCGGTTCGCTGCGGCCTGGCCTGGCGGGCATCACCGCCACCAACGTGCGCGTGAGCAAGCCGCCCCAGCCGCTGAGCGCGGACACGGTGGCGGCCCTCGCCCGGGGCGAAGGCATGCTGGGCGCCGCGGAGCTGGGTGAGCCGCTGGTGCTGGAGAGCGTGGCGCTGCGCCCCGCCCTCTTCCCGCCGGGCATCGCGATGCGCGCCAGCGTCATGGGCGGCACGCTGAGCGCCTCCGTGGGCCTGCTGGGCGACACGCGCGTCAAGGTGACGGCGGAGGGGCTCCAGGCCTCCGGCGGCAACCTGCCGGCCTTCACCGGCATGGACCTGGACGGCGAGCTGAACGCGGCCCTGTCGCTGACGATGCCCAAGAGCGGCGCGCAACCGGACCTGTCCCAGGCCAACGGTGAGCTGACGCTGGACACCCGGAACATGGTCATCAAGAGCGGCAAGGTGGCCATCCCCATGGGTGGCGGCTCTTCGGTGCCCATGGACCTGCCGCAAATCGACCTGGGCGCGCTCACCGGGCGCATCCAGTTCGTCAAGGGACTGGGCACGGTGGAGTCGCTGCGCCTGAAGAGCAACGAGCTGGAGGCGGTGGCCACCGGCACGCTGAAGCTGGGCAAGCGGCTGGAGTACAGCGAGCCCGGCATGGATGTGAACATCAAGCTGGACCCGGAGTTCCAGAAGCGGCTGGGTCTGGTGGGCGCGGGCGTCACCATCCTCCCGCCGGACAAGACGGACCCCAGCTTCCGCGCCGCCCGGCTCGCCGGCTTCCTCAACCGGCCGACGTTCCTCCCGCGGCGCTGAGCGCCCGCTCCCCCGCGCCCGCTGCAGGGCGCGGGGTTGAAAGCCGAACACCAGGGCGTGTAAAGCGCTCTCAGGCGCTGGACTGCTGAGAGGGCTGGGATGCCGGAGCTGGTGTTCTTTCGTCGTGGCGAGGAGGTGTTGCGGGTGGGGGTGGACCGGGCACGGCTGGTGCTCGGGCGCGGCGAGCAGAGCGACGTCGCCATCCCGGACCCCGAGGTGAGCCGCCTCCAGGTCGCCCTGCTGTGGGACGGCGAGCGCTGCCGGGTGGAGGATTTGTCCGGCAAGGGCACCACCGTCGCCGGCCAGTCCATCACCCACGGCGAATTGCCAGACGGCGCGGACCTGGCGTTGGGTCAATGGCGCGCGGTGTTCCGCATCAGCGGCGGCAGCGAAGGCGCGGACGTCACCACCGAGGTGGGCCACACGACGTCCGTCCAGTCCCGCGACACGCAGGCCCCGCGCTGGCAACCCGCGCAGGTGCGGGTGAAGCAGGGCCTCAACGAGTCCGTGCACCGCTTCACGGGTGAAGGCTTCACCGCGGGCAAGGACGCCGGCTGCGACCTGGTGCTCCAGGACCGCTTCGCTTCCAGCCGGCACCTGAAGGTGACCCGGCGCGACAACACCTTCCACGTCGTGGACCTGCGCTCCACCAACGGGACGTGGATGGGCCCGGTGCGCGTCTTCGAGGCGGAAGTCCCGCTACCCACCGTGCTGCGCGTGGGTGAGACGGAGCTGGTGCTGGAGCCCGCCGCGCCCACCACGCGCAAGGAGCCCACGTCCTTCCACGGCATCATCGGCGGCGACCCGTCGGTACGGCAGCTCTCGGAGTTGATTGAGCGGGTGGCCCCGTCCTCCGCGGCGGTGACGATTCTGGGCGAGTCCGGCACCGGCAAGGAGCTGGTGGCCCGCGCCATCCACGCCTGCTCGCAGCGGGCGAACCGGCCGCTGGTGCCCGTCAACTGCGCGGCCATCTCCAAGGAGCTCATCGAGAGCGAGCTCTTCGGCCATGAGAAGGGTTCCTTCACCGGCGCCATGGGCGCGCGCAAGGGCGCCTTCGAGGAGGCCGACGGAGGCACCCTCTTCCTGGACGAGATTGGCGAGCTGCCGCTCGACTTGCAGGCCAAGCTGCTGCGCGCGCTGGAAGGCGGCGAAATCAAGCGCGTGGGCGCCAGCCGCCCGCAGACGGTGGACGTGCGCGTGGTGGCGGCCACCAACAGGGACTTGCTGGCGGCGGCGCGCGAGGGCCGCTTCCGCGAGGACCTGTACTACCGGCTCTGTGTCATCCCCCTGCACCTGCCGCCGCTGCGCAGCCGCAAGGCGGACCTGGGCTCGCTGGCCGAGCACTTCGTGCGCACCTACGCCCCGCGTGGCCAGTCCGTGCGCTTCACACCCGCGGCCCTGGAGCGGCTCCAGCACCACGCGTGGCCGGGCAACATCCGCGAGCTGCGCAACGTGGTGCACCGCGCGCTGCTGCTGCGCAAGGGGCCCCTCATCGACGCGGGGGACATCTCCTTCGACCAGGAGCTGAACCGCGAGACGGGCATCGCCGTGCCGGAGCTGCCGCCGGGGATGACGCTGGAGCAGATGCTGGAGAAGCTGGAGCGTCAAATCGTCGAGGCGGCGCTGCGGCGGTACAACAACAACCGTGAGCGCGTGGCCCGCGAGCTGGGCGTGGCCCGCTCCACCCTCTTCAAGCGGCTGAAGGACTGGGGCCTCACGAAGCAGGACGAGCAGGAGTAGAGGCCGTCTTCCAGGGAGGTGGGGGTGTCAGCGGATGGACGCCCCCGCCCCGGAAGAATGTGTCCCACGGTGCATGGCCCTGAAGGGCGATAGACCCTTCTGGCGGCTCATTCGTTCCATGTCCTGTACGTCCACCCCGGCGTGTCAGGAGAGCACCCGTCATGCACGCATGCGCGCTTCCGCCGCTGTCCGAGTTGTATACCGAGCACCGTCCTCGCGCGTTGGCCATTGCCCGACGCATCGTCGGTGATACCGCCGACGCGGAAGACGTGGTGCAGGACGTCTTCGCCCGGCTCGCCCGCCGCGCCCCCGGCTACGGCGGCCGCGCGGCGTGGAGCACCTGGCTGCACCGGGTCATGGTGAACAGCAGCATCAACTGGCTGCGGGCGCGCAAGCGCCGAGACAGGCTGAGCCACGACGTCCAGGAGCCCCTGTCCCCCGAAGCCCTCGCCGTGGGCGCGGAGATGGAGCGCCACTTCGGTGAGGCGATGGAGGACATCAACGAGCAACAGCGCCAGGTGCTCTACCTGCGCGAGGTGCGCGGCCTGAGCTACCCGGAAATCGCCCGGCTGCTGCGAATCCCCGAAGGCACGGTGAAGAGCACGCTCCACCGCGCCCGCCAGCGCACGCTCTCCCTGATGGAAGAGCGCGGCCAGCAGCCCTGAAGGCCAGGGACGGGCTCAGTCCTCGCTCTTCGAGCCGACGAACTGGTCCGCCTTCTCCTTGAAGAGAACGTTGAAGCTGGTGAGCGAGCCGTAGACGCGGGTGATGTAGCTCTGCATCTCCACCTTCTCCGCGTCCGACAGCTTCGGATGCGCGTTGAGCTTCTGCTCCAGCACCCGAAGCCTGTCGCGCACCATGACGACCTTGTGGAACAGGCTGTCGATGGGCAGGTCCTTGGGCTGAAGCTCGGTGTTGGCGGGCACCAGCCGCATCGTGCCGCCCTCCCACTTGTTGGCCAGGGGCGGCGCGTCCAGCAAGCCGGACGCCTCCCGGAAGATGTCCATCAGCTCTTCACGCGTCATGCTCAACCCTTCCAGGTCCACCACGTCGTTGGGGTCCGCGCGACGCCGCACCACCACCGGCGCCACGCTGCGCGCGGTCCGCTCGCGCGCGGGTGCAACCGCCGAGGGAGCCGCGCTTCCCCGAGGCGTGTACTTGTCGCAAATGGGTGCGGACGGGGGAAAGTTGCCCCGCCACGAGTGCAGCCGGCACGCGCCCACCCAGCCCCGGCGCTCATCCACCGACTGCGGGCTGAACAGCTTGCAATTGCCACACACGCGCTCTTCCGGCTTGAAGACCGGAAAGGGAAGCGAGCCGTCCCCCGCGTCCGACATCAGCGCGTCTCCCTCGCCACCGGCGGGCCCTTGCGCACGCCCAGTTCGCGCAGCAGCGCGTCCGCGTCCTCCACCTGGTCCAGCATCCAGAGGATGTAGCGCACGTCCACGTTGACGTTGCGTGCCACGTCCGGGTTGTAGCCGAAGTCGTTGGCCACGTTCTCCCAGACGCGGTCGAAGTTGACGCCCACCAACTGGCCCTTGCCGTTGACGGTGGGGCTGCCGGAGTTGCCGCCGGTGGTGTCCGCGTCCGACAGGAAGTTCACCGGGATGTCCTTCAGCTTCTTGTCCTGCCACGCGCCAAAGCGCTTCGCCTCGGCGACCTTGGAGACCTTCTCCGGGACGTCGAAGGGCTCCTCGCCGGTGTGCTTGGCCAGCATGCCCGACAGCGTCGTCTGCGGCGTGTAGATGGCGCCGTCCCGCGGCGCGTAGCCCTGCACCTTGGCGAAGCTGACGCGCAGCGTGCTGTTGGCGTCGGGGGCCACCGGCTTGCCCGCGTGCGCCAGCACCGCCTTGCGCCACTCCGGCCGCAGCCGCAGCGCGGCGCCCTGGCGCTTGTCCTTCACCTCGTCGAGCGCGGCCAGCTCCTTCGCCAGGTCCAGGCCGAACGCGAGCAGCGGGTCCTTGCGCGCCTCGAGCTGGCCCACCGACTCGGTGGCCATCTTCATGCGCTCGTCCAGCGTCAGCACCTTGGTGCCCGCGTACATGGCGTCAATCTTCGCCAGGACTTCCTTCTCCGAGAACGTCTTGCCGAAGTGCTTGTCCACCGCGGCGATGCGCTCCTCGGCGCCCAGCGCCTGCGCGCGGCGCACGAAGGCCAGCAGCAGCTGACGCTCGGCGGGGAGGAACAGGTTCTTCTGGTCGCGCTCCAGCCGGTCCTTGATGCGGACCTGCTCGCGCTCCATGTACTCCGGGCGGCGCTCCAGGTCCGGCTTGGCGCGCTCCGCGGCCAGCCGCGACACCGTCACCGCCAGGGCCGGGCCCCGCGCCAGGCGCGACGACGCGGCCAGGAGGAACTCACGGTCGAAGGACTTCGCGATGGCGGACTGCTCGACGAGCAGCGCGGCCCGCGCGTCCAGCGCCGGCTGCCACTTCGCGCCCGCCTTCTTCGCCCACACCGCGACGGCGGCCTCCGCCTCGCGCTGCTTCTCCACGATGCTGCCGCGCTTCAGGCCCGCGAGCTGACCGCCCGAGTTCTTGTAGACGTTGTGCAGGCCCTTGAGCTGCGAGGCGACGGCAATCTTGCCCGCGGCGTCCTTCTCCCCTTCCGCTTCGAGGATGCGGATGGCCTCGCCGAACACGTCGCGCATGCGCGGGTAGAGGCGGGACTGGCGCTCGGCCATCTCTTCCGCGAGCAGCGCGCGGTACGTCATGCCCGGGTAGCCCAGCACCATGACGAAGTCGTTGGGCTTCACGCCCTGGGTGGCCAGCGGGAAGAAGAACTCCGCCTTGTAGGGGATGTTCTTGTCGCTGTACGGCGCGGAGGTGCCATCCGGCGCGGTGTACGCGCGGAGGATGGCGAAGTCACCGGTGTGGCGCGGCCACATCCAGTTGTCCTCCTCGCCGCCGTACTCACCCACCGCGCGCGGCGGCGCGTAGACGAGCCGCACGTCGGTGAGCTCCACCGCGTCCACCAGCGTGTAGTTGACGCCGCCATCGAAGGTGGCCACCTGGCAGCGGGTGGCGGGGCGCTTCTCGCACTCGGCGACCAGCTCCTTCTGCTTCCGCTCGATGGCCTTGTAGCGCGTGATGTCGTCCGCGTCCGCGGGCACCGCGGCGAGCACCGTCTTCGTCACATCGGTGAAGCTGCGCGGGACCTGGACGCGCGAGCCCTTGCCGGGCAGTTCGTCCTCGCGCTTGGAGGCGAGGAAGCCCTGGGTGATGAGGTCGCGCTGGGGCGTACTGTGCTCCTGGATGACGCCGAAGGCACAGTGGTGGTTGGTGATGACCAGCCCCGAGGCGGCGATGAACGCGCCCGAGCACCCACCGACGTTGACCGCGCCCGCGAGCAGGCCGGTGCCACGCTTCGGATCCCAGAGCTTCTTGGGGGAGACCTGGAGGCCCTGGGCGCGTAGCCACGCCGGGTCCAGCTCCAGGACCTGCTGGGGAGTCCACTTGCCTTCCCCGGCCAGAGCGGGGGCAGCCACGAGCGACAGAAGGAGGAGCGTCTTCTTCATGGTGTCCCCTCCCTACTCCGTCCGGCGCCCGCAAGCGAATCCCTTCGCCGTGACGCTTCGCGGCCAGGAGGCCGGGCTTTTTCGTGGAAGACGAACCCGGATTAAGTGTTGGGGTGTCCCAGGAGGGGAGCAACCGATGCGGACCGCCAGCGGTGCACAGCTTGATTTCGGCCGGTTGGCCCTGCTCGCCCTCATGCTGGGGGTGGGCTGGTATTTCTGGGATTCACCCGCCCTGTGGCCCATGAAGGTGCTGGTGGTGATGATGCACGAGAGCGGGCACGCCCTGGCGACGCTGCTGGTGGGCGGCTCCGTGGACCGCATCCACCTGGCGGCCAACGAGTCGGGCTCCTGCCTGTCCCGCCTGCCTCCCGGGCTCTTCGCCAAGGTGGCCGTCTACTCCGGGGGGTACCTGGGCAGCGCGGTGGCGGGCGCGGGGCTGATGCTGGCCACCTTCCGCTTCCGGCTCCGCCGCTGGGTGCTGGGCACCGCCAGCGTATGGCTCACTGTCATGGGCCTGGTGTACGCGGGGGACAGCTTCACCTTGCTCTTCTGCCTGGGCACGGCCGTGGTGCTGGCCCTGGGCGCGAAGTTCCTGCCGGATGGAGTGGTGGACGCGCTGAACCTGTTCATCGCGGCCTTCACGGCGCTGTATGCGCTGTTCGACTTGCGCTCGGACTTGTGGAACAGCGCGGTGCGCTCGCAGAGTGACGCGGCGCTCCTGGCGGACCTCACCTACGTGCCCGCGGTGGTGTGGGCGGCGCTGTGGTCGCTGATCGCCATCGGACTGCTGGCGGTGGCGGCGTACACGTCCCTGCACGCCAGGCCCAAGGGGCTCCAGATGCCTTCCATCACGGCGCGGGCGCGGCGGGTGTAGCGCCTCCGGCTATCGACCACGCGATAGACTCCTCCGATGATGCGGACATTTCTGGTCTCTGCATTCTCGGTGCTCGCGCTGTCTTTTCTGGGGTGCTCCAACGCCGCGAGGATGCCCGCGCCCGGGGCCTGGGAGACCGCGGAGGAGATGTGCACCGCCGCGGATGATGCCCATTGCGGCTCACTCCTGTGTCATGGCGACGCGTGCGGACTCTATCGCTGCGAAGACGTGCCTGGAGCGGTGGAACTGGCGCGGTTCCCGCCTGCGCGTCCTCCCGCGGCGGCTGCGGCGCCAGGGAGCGGTCCCCGGAGGAATTGGGGAGGAGGCCAGAACCTTCCGCGGGGCGCTGTCATGGTGTTCCCCAACTGGAACGGCGCTGCCGGTTGGGTGGTGCCACCTTCACGTTGGCTCACAGCCGGGCGGTGGGAGAAGCACCACATCTTCCCCCAGGCCAGAGACCTGGCGGAGTGGTTCAGGGATAGAGGGCTCAGGATTCACGACTACACACTTCCGATTCCTCGAGACCTTCATCAGCGGATTCACAAAGGGGGAGAGAGTGGCGGAGCATGGAACCGAGCCTGGCGTGAGTTCAGACTCCGCAACGAGAACGCAAGCCCCGAGGAGATCTTCAAGCACGCGGGCGAACTCATCTACCGCTTCCAGCTCATGGGCGGGCCCATTCGCGCCTACCATTCCAAGCCAGGTACTTGAGAGATTGAGTGCATGATGCGGTTCTTCTGGATACGCGAGGAGCGGACTCCGCCCTTCAACGGCAGCTTCGACGCCACACACAAGTGGCGCCTGCCCGGCGTGAAGTGCGATGCCTGTGGAGTCACGTGGGGTGGGGCCGGTCACCAGTACCCAGGGGTGGACCTGTCTCACGTGCCCGAGCGGTCACGCTTCGTGCGCCCCTGGCCTGTTCCCGTCTCGGAGCTCGCGCAACTGCGAGAACTGGTTCGCCCCTGGGTGCCCCCTGGAGTGCCACTTCCGCCAGGCACGCATCTGGGGCCTCTTGAAGGCACAGCCTCTGGGAGATTCGGCCCGCTGACGTCACAGGGGGACATTCTGTGGGTCGTGCGACGGGATGCCCTCGAACGGCTTCAAGCCGAAGGCGTCAGGGGGCTGCTCGGCTGCAAGACGGAATTGAGGTTTCGCCAGAAGGAGCCGCCGGAGTTGCTGGAACTCCAAATCGAACCGCGTGGCCGACTCCATGCGGACTGCCATCCCTCCTACCTCACTCCACCATGCGACGCCTGCGGCCGGGTCGCACTTCGATTGCCGGACGCGCCCCTTCTCGACGCAGCATCCCTGCCCATCGACCGCGATGTCTTCCGCGTAGGGGACTACGCCACCGTCATCGTTTGCACCGAACGGTTCATGGAGACAGTGCGCCAACTCGGTCTGGAAGGAATGACCTTTCGCGAGATTCCCACACGCGGATGACGCTGGAGTCCGCCGCCGGTCAGCGGCCCTCCATCACGGCGCGGGCGCGGCGGGTGTAGCGCGCGGGGGCCGGACGGCGTCGCGCCGGGCACAGCAGCCCCTCCCACAGTCGAACGGACGCCCCCGTGGGTTGTCGCGTGAAGGCTGGCGCCGCATATCGAGGCCTCCGGCCCGTCCTGTCCCGTCCACCTCCGAGCCCGCCGGCCATCCAGCCCGCGAGCGGCTCCGGACGCGGCACGAGGAGAGACGATGAAACTTCCTGGCACGTGGCGCACGTGGCTTCGCGGTGGGCTCCTGCTGACCAGCGTGTGCGCCGTGGGCGGCACGGTCTCCACCCAGGCCGGGTGCGCATCCGCGCCTGACAGCGCGGCCCGCGAGGGCATCTCCCTGTCGCCCACACCGCTCTACGGCAAGTTCGTCTGGCACGACCTCGTCACCGACAATCCCGCCGCCGCGAAACGCTTCTATCGCGACCTGTTCGGATGGGAGTTCGTGGACATCCGAGGCGGCCTCCGCCCCTACTCCCTCATCCGCGCCCAGGGGCGCTGGATTGGCGGCATCGTCCATCCGGCGAACGCCGCCGAGAAACGCGAAGGCGCGCTGTGGCTCGGCTACCTCTCCGTGCCCGACGTGGACCGCGCAGTCACCGAAGTAAGCGCGCGCGGCGGCAAGGCGCTCGACGGCCCCATCGATGTGCGGAACATCGGCCGGGCCGCGGTGGTCGCCGACCCGCAGGGCGCGGCGGTAGGCTTCGTGCGCTCCCTGCCCGGAGACCCGGCCGACACGGGCGTGCCGGATGAGGGCCAGTTCTTGTGGATGGAGTACCTGGCCCAGGACCCCGTCGCCGCGGCGGACTTCTACAAGGAACTCCTGGGCTACGAGGTCCGCGAACGGCCACTCGGCGGCGGGCCACACTACGTCCTCGCCCAGGGGCTGCATCCCCGAGGCGGCGTGCTGGCCAACCCGGTGAAAGGCGCGCGCCCCAACTGGCTCACCTATGTCCGCGTGAAGGACCCCGCGACGCTCGCTTCACGGGCCCAGGCGCTGGGTGGCCGAGTGTTGATGGCCCCGCGCCCGGACGCACGGGGTGGCTCGCTCGCACTCATCGCCGACCCGAGCGGCGCGGTGCTCGCGCTCCAGCGCTACCCCTTCGAAACGTCCAAGTCCGCAACGGCGCCGTGATGCGCCACCCTCGAGGAGAACCCCACATGCAACTGCGTCGACACGCGTCCCCCCGCTCGCTCTCCTGGACCGTCCTGATGGCCGGTGCCCTCCTGACATCCGGGTGCACGGACCAGCCCGCGGGCGTCGGACTCGGCTTCACCACGCCTTCGCCCTGGAATGCGACGCCTCAGATGGAAATCACGACCACCTGGAACGGCGGGCCAATGTACTGGTCGCCCTGAGTGCGCCCATCCTCTCGCCGCGCGCATAGACTGCGAGGCATGACGCGCGACGAGAAATCATCGAAGAGTGTCTTCGTGCAGCGGTCGAAGGGCCGTTCTTCCCCGACTGGGAGTTCCACGCCCTGTTTGGACTCGACCGAGCGGAAGTCGCCGCCATCCTCGCGGCATGGCCCGTGTGGGACGACATCGAGGCGCAGAGTGTCGCCATCAACAACTCGCTGAACAACCTGCTCGGCTACCCGCACAAGAAATGGGCCCTGTGGCCTCAATACATTTCAGCCTCGCCCGAGGAGGTCGATGCCGTCTTCAAGCGCTGGCGTAAGGCCCATCCCAGGAAGGACTGAGCTCACAGCCGAGCGCCATCGCCCGACGGAGGGGAATGCCTCCCCGGAGGCGGGCGGCAGACCTCACCACCGCGCCTCCGAGGAGACGGCGCATCACGCCTGCGGAGCGTGCACGCCGTTGGACAGCTCGTTGCGGACGACCTCGGACACGCGCTCGCGGACCATCTCGCCCACGCGCTCACGGACGTCGGCGCTCACGCTCTCACGCACCGCGCTCGCGATGCGTTCGGGGTCGACGGCGCTACCGCTGCTGTGGTGCATCGGCATCATGGACGGACCGGCGCGCATCGCCTCACCCAGCGCGGACCGGACGGCCTCGGGGAGCTGCGAGCGAAGCGCCGAGTCCAGCTCCGAGCGCATGCTGCTCACAAGCCGCTCACGCAGGGAGTCCGCCAGCCGCGTGCGGATGGCGTCCGCCAGGCGCTCCACGTCCTGCATCCCCTGCCCCATCATCATGCCCTGCGGCATCATCCCGCCCTGCCCCATCATGCCCCGGTGACGGGCCATGGCGCCGCGCAGCATCTCGCCCATGCGCTCCCGCAGCACCTCGCGGACGCGCTCGCGAACCGCCGAGTTGATGCGCTCACGGAGTCCCTCGGACAACCGCTCCTGGAGGGCCATCGCGATGCGCTCGGCGTCGAACGCGCCGGCGGCCATGCCGCCCCACTGGCGCGTCATGACGCCGCGGAGCCCGTCGGCCAGCCGCTCGCGCAGGGCCTCGCGCACGCGCTCACGCAGGCTGTACACCAGTCCCTCGTGGAGGGCCTCGGCCAGGCGCCCGCGAATGGCGTCCGCCAGCCGCTCCGCGTCGTGGGGGCTGAAGCCGGGCATGCGCTCCGACATCACCGAGCGCAGCGTGTCCGCCAGCCGCTCGCGCAGGGCCTCGCGCACGCCGTCATGCGCGGCAGTGTTGATGCGCTCGCGAAGGGACTCCAGCAGCCGGGTGCGCACCGCCTCCGCCAGCCGCTCGGCATCCGGGGCGCCGAAGGCGTGGGAGGACATCTGCCACTGCTCAATCAGCGCCGCGCGCACGCACTCGGCCAGCCGCTCGCGGATGCCGTCACGGATGCGCTCGTGCACCACGGAGACGATGCGCTCGCGCAGCGTCTCCGACAGGCGGGAACAAAGCGCGTCCGCGATGCGCTCCGGCTCCGGCATGCCGTAGCCCTGGGGCGTCATCCCATACCCCTGCGGCATCCCGCCGCCGCGCTCGGGCATCGCGTGGCGAATGGCCTCCCCCACGCGCTCACGCACCTCGCGGCCGAGCCGTTCATCAATCGCGGAGACAATCTGCTCGCGAACGGCTTCGACGACCCGCTCCTTCAGCGACTCACCGAACATCTGCTGCGACTGGGGAGAAAACTGCTCCTGAAACATGAGAACGCTCCTGACTCGACGCCTGGACTGCGAGGAAACACGGCAGGCGAAAACCCCTCTCCTGCCGGGCGCGAATCAATAAACAGGCACGCACTCAGGGTAAACGTGTCCTCGGTGTGAGGCCCCGTTGGCAGCCAGACACCGGCGGCGCGGCACAGGCCACTACTTGCGCGGCCGCATGCGGAACGCGACGAAGGCGTCCACGTTGTCGAAGGCGAAGTACGGGTTCTTCCGCCGCACCGTCTCCATGGAGGTCACCGGTACGTCCGCGTAGTCATGGCCCGGAAACAGCTTCGCGCTATCGGGCACCTTCGCCAGCACCTGCGACAGGGAGCGGTACATCGCCTCCGGATTGCCCCCGCTCATGTCACACCGGCCGCAGCCGTTGATGAACACGGTGTCCCCGGACACGAGCGCGTCACCGGCCAGCAGGCAATGCGAGCCCGGCGTGTGCCCGGGCGTGTGCAGTGCCTGGAACGTCTCAGACCCGACGCGCACGTCATCCCCCGGCCCCAGGGGCCGCAGCGCGCCGCCCAGCTCGCGCAGCTCCGGGGAGAACTGGACCTCTTCACGCTGCGCGAACACCGGCACGTCCCACTTCGACAGCAGGTCCGGCAGCCCGTTGATGTGGTCGAAGTGGCAGTGCGAGACGAACGCGCCCACCACGCGCTTGCCGTCCTGCTTCACCGCTTGCTCGATGGCCTCCACGTCCCACGCGGGGTCCACCACCACCACTTCGTCCGAGTGCCGGGGGCCCACCAGGTAGACGAAGTTGTCCATGGGCCCGAGCTTGAGCTGCCGCACGTACGGTTCACGCATCGCGAAATCCTCCTCGTGGGAAGCCTCACTCTAACGCCCGGGACTTGATGCGGTGGGCCCCTTCCCTCTTGAATAGGCCCTTTTTGCCCCTGGGGAGGTCTCCACGTGAAGCGCCCACTGCTCCTTTGCACCCTGCTCGCCGGCACCGCCTTCGCCGCCAAGGAGCGCGCCACCTTCCGCTATGCCGCGCCTCCGGATGGGGAGCGCCCCGTCATCGTCAACGCCGTCATTGGCCCCCAAGGCAGTGACTTCGCCATGCGCCTGCGCTTCGACAAGGTGCCGTGGGGCGACGAGTGCAAGAGCCGCTGCGCCAACGCCACGCTGCTGCTCGACACCGACAACAGCAAGCAGACGGGCCTGCGCCTGGCGACGAAGAACGCGCCCGGCAACGGCGCCGACGTCGCCGTCGTCATCCAGGGCGTGCGCGACTACGCGAAGCAGGAAGGCGCCCCGCCCGTGAGCTGGCTGAGGGTGAAGGTCCGCCTGCTCGGCAGCGAAGCCTCCTCCCTGGATGACGGCGAGTTGCTGGCCGAGTTCAACCACCGCCAGGACCCCGAGCGGCTCCACGTGGACGGAGAAACCATCTACCTGCTGGTGGATGCCACCAGCGCCGCCCTGCCCTCCGCTCGCAAGGCCCGCGTCGTCTACCAGCCGCCCGGCGCCAAGCCGCTCCAGGCCACCATTCCTGGGATGATTGGCAGCGGGAGCGGCAAGGGCGTGCGCATCTTCAAGGATGGTTCGTGGGGGAAGGCCCGCGACGCGACGCCCTAGGGCGTCCGCCTGCCGCCAGGGGGACGAGCCGTCCTGTCCTACCCGCACCCACCGTCCCGCCTCATGCCCCAGCCAGGAGGCACCCGACCTCGGAATTCCGCGGGGTTGGAGTGGGGTTCTGCTGGCAAATAGGACTGGACAGACGTATAGGTAGGCACTGTTGGAGAGTGCGCAACCCCCCGAATTCGTTCCCAATGTCAGGGTGGCATGGTAGTCCCGGCGCCCTGTTACATACCTCTGTCCCCCAACGTGAGGAGTGCGCGGGTCGCGCGCCGCGTTCGGGGTGCGGGGCGTTCTCACCTGTGGATTGACGACCATGCTCGCAGAAGCCGAATCGAAATCGCGAAAGAAGCAGGGGGCCGGGGGAGGCGGCGGTGGCGGAAGTGGCGGCGGCGCGGGTGGTAACGGCGACGGGTCCGTGCCGGCTTCGCTCGCGGACGAGGCGCGCCGCCGGTACATCAACTACGCCCTGTCGGTCATCACCTCGCGCGCCCTGCCGGACGTGCGTGACGGCCTCAAGCCGGTGCAGCGCCGCATCCTGTTCGGCATGTTCCACGACCACCGGCTGACGCACGAAGCCAAGTACCAGAAGTCCGCCAAGGTGGTCGGCAGTGTCATGGGTCAGTACCACCCGCACGGTGACGCCTCCATCTACGAGGCGCTGGTGCGCATGGCGCAGGACTTCTCGTTGCGCTACCCGCTGGTGGACGGCCACGGCAACTTCGGCTCGCTCGACGGCGACGGCGCGGCGGCCATGCGCTACACCGAGTGCCGTCTGGCGATGCTGTCCAGCGAGCTCCTGACGGAGCTGGGCAAGAAGACGGTGGCCTTCCGGCCGACCTACGACGGCACGCTGCAGGAGCCGGTGGTCATCCCCGCGCGGGTGCCGCAGCTGCTGATGAACGGCACCACGGGCATCGCCGTGGGCATGGCCACCAACATCCCGCCGCACCACCTGGGCGAGCTGGTGGACGCGCTGGTGGCGCTCATCGAGAACCCGCAGCTCCTGACGAAGGACCTGCTCAAGTGGGTGAAGGGTCCGGACTTCCCCACCGGCGGGCAGATCCTCAACGACAAGAAGGAACTGCGCGACATCTACGAGTCGGGCCAGGGGAGCATCCGCATCCGCGGTGAGTACAAGCTGGAGGACCTCAAGCGAGGCGGCCAGCAAATCGTCATCACCTCCATCCCCTACACGGTGAACAAGTCCACGCTGGTGGCCAAGTTCGGCGACCTGGTGCGCGAGCGGAAGCTGCCGCTCATCACCGACGTGCGCGACGAATCCACCAAGGACGTGCGCATCGTCCTGGAGCTGAAGAAGGACGCCAACCCCGAGCTGGTGATGGCGTACCTGTACAAGCAGACGCCGCTGCAGACGAACTTCGGCGTCAACCTCACCTGCCTGGTGCCCATCAAGGACAAGCCAGAGCTGAGCACGCCCGAGCGGCTCAATCTCAAGGACATCCTCTGGTACTTCCTCACCTTCCGCTTCGACGTGGTGACGAAGCGCTTCGAGCACGAGCTGGGCGAGCTGCTGCGGCGCGTCCACATCCTGGAGGGTTTCGAGAAGGTCTACGACGCGCTCGACGAGATGATCAAAATCATCCGCGCGTCGGAAGGAAAGCAGGACGCGGCCCGGAAGCTCATCGCCCGCTTCAAGCTGGATGAAGCCCAGGTGGACGCCATCCTGGAGATGAAGCTCTACAAGCTGGCCCGCCTGGAGATTCTCGTCGTGGAGAAGGAGCTCAAGGAGAAGCGCGCCGAAATCAAGCGCATCCAGGGCATCCTCAAGGACAAGAACAAGGTGTGGGGCACCGTCCGGGACGAACTGGGCGAGATGAAGGCCCGCTACAACGACAAGCGTCGCACGCGCATTGGCGGCGCGGGCTCCGAGGAGATGGAGTTCAGCGCCGAGGCGTTCATCGCGGACGAGGACGCGCACGTGGTCATCACCCGCGACGGCTGGGTCAAGCGCGTGCGCGAGGTGAAGGACCCGTCCACCACGCGCCTGCGTGAAGGCGACGCGGTGATGGCGGTGCTGGCCGGCAGCCTGAAGGCGAACCTGGTGCTGTTCAGCAACTTCGGCACCGCGTACGTCACCCGCTTCAACGACGTGCCCGCCTCCACGGGCTACGGCGAGCCGGTGCAGAAGTTCTTCAAGTTCGACGACGGCGAGCGCGTGGTGTCCGCCCTGTCGCTGGACGCGCGGCTGCCGCGCCCGCAGAAGCTGGTGGGCGTGACGAAGCAGGGCATGGGCATGCGCTTCCTGCTGGAGCCGCACCTGGAGGTCTCCACGCGCGCGGGCCGCCGCTACGCCAAGACGGGCGAAGGCGACGAAATCATCGGCGTGCAGCCGGTGACGGACAAAGACCTGCTGGCGGTGCTGACGGAGAAGACCAGCGCCCTGGTGTGCAAGGTGGCGGAGGTCAACGAGCTGGCCGGCCCGGGCAAGGGCGTCACCGTCATCAAGGTGGACGGCGGCGACCGCGTCGTGGACTTCCTCGCCGTGTCGCCCGCGCAGAAGGACGCGAAGCTGGAGTTCGAAACGCAGAAGGGCCGCAAGCTGCACCTGTCCCCGGCGAAGTACGAGGTGACGGGCCGCGGCGGCAAGGGCCACGAGATGTCGAAGCGCGACGCCGTGAAGGAGGTGGCGCGTGCCGTCACCTTCATCCCGTTGCCCGAGAAGAAGGACTAGGCAGAGGACGCCATGGCGACGAAGAAGGAAACCTACACAGGCGCGGACATCCAGGTCCTGGAAGGCCTGGAGCCGGTGCGCAAGCGCCCGGCCATGTACATCGGCGGCACCGACAGCACGGGGTATCACCACCTGCTGTGGGAGATCCTCGACAACTCGGTGGACGAGGTCATCAACGGCTTCGCCACCACGGTGGAGGTGACGCTCCACAAAGACAGCCGCAGCATCACGGTGGTGGACAACGGGCGAGGCATCCCCGTGGACATCATGCCCAAGCACAAGAAGCCGGCCGTGGAGGTCATCCTCACGACGCTTCACGCGGGCGGCAAATTCGAGCAGGGCAACTACATCCACTCCGGCGGTCTGCACGGCGTGGGCAGCTCGGTGGTGAACGCGCTGGCGCGCAAGCTCGTCGTGGAGATCAAGCGCGACGGCAAGAAGCACGTCCAGACGTACGCGCGGGGCAGGGCCACCAGCACGCTGAAGGTGGAGGGCGCGACGCGAGGCACCGGCACGGCCGTCACCTTCGAGCCGGACCCGGAGATCTTCGGCGAGAAGCTGAAGTTCGACGCGGAGCTGGTGCGCGAGCGGCTGGAGGCCAAGAGCTATCTGCACAAGGGCATGACGGTCGTCTGGAAGGACGAGACGTCCAGCCCCCACACGTCGGTGACGTACAAACACGACGGTGGCATCGCGGAGTACCTCACCAAGGTGGTGACCGAGCGGCAGAAGCCGCTGGTGCCCATGGGCAGCGCGGCCTTCTACCACTCGCGCGACAACGGCGTGCGGCTGGAGGCCTCGCTGGCGTGGACGGAGGCCACGGACGAGCACATCCGCTCGTACGTCAACGGCATCCCCACCCCGCTGGGTGGCACGCACGAGGCGGGCCTGCGCAGCGCCGTGGTGAAGGCGGTGCGCAACTACATCGAGACGCACGGCATCGCGCCCAAGGGCGTGACGCTCACCGCGGAGGACATCCGCGAGGGCATCACCGCCATCTTGTCCACCTACGTGGTGGAGCCGCAGTTCCAGGGCCAGACGAAGGGGCGGCTCAACAACCCCGAAGTGTCCGGCCAGGTGGACGGCGTGCTGCGTCCGGCGCTGGAGAAGTGGCTCAACGACAACAAGTCCATCGCCGAGTCGGTGGTGGCCCGCATCGTCCTGGCCGCCCGCGCGCGCGAGGCCAGCCGGGCCGCGTCGCAGGCGGTGAGCCGCAAGACGGCGGTCAGCCACCGGCTCAATCTGCCGGGCAAGCTGGCGGACTGCTCGTCCACGGACCCGGGGCTGAGCGAGCTGTTCATCGTGGAGGGTGACTCCGCAGGCGGCTCCGCCAAGCAGGGTCGTGACAGGCGCACCCAGGCCATCCTCCCGCTGCGCGGCAAGGTGCTCAACGCGGAGCAGGCGTCCACCGACAAGGTGACGACGAACAAGGAGCTCCAGGACATCGTGTCCGCGCTGGGCTGCGGCATCGGCTCCGACTTCGACATCAGCAAGCTGCGCTACGGCCGCGTCTTCCTGCTGATGGACGCGGACAGCGACGGGCACCACATCGCCACGCTGCTGCTCACCTTCTTCTACCGGCACCTGCGCCCGCTCATCGAGAGCGGCGCCATCCACATCGCCCAGCCGCCACTGTACCGCGTGGACATCGGCAAGGAGACGTACTGGGCGCTGGACGAGCCGGACCGCGACCGCATCATCAAGGAGAAGACGAAGGGCAACGCCAAGCCCAACATCATGCGCTTCAAGGGTCTGGGTGAGATGACGCCCGACGAGCTGAAGGAGACGACGCTCGACCCCAAGCACCGGATGAGCCTGCGCGTCACCATCGACAAGCCGCTGGAGACGGACCGGCTCATCAACGACTTGATGGGCAAGGACGTCAGCGCCCGCTTCAGGTTCATCATGGAGCGCGCCAGCGAGGTCCAGGACCTGGACGTCTAGTCAGAACGGAATCACCGTCGCGGGTCCCTCCCAACCCGGAGGGGCCCGCACGCAGCAGGGCTTTTGAGACGGAGCCCCGGCTCGGCTAGCATCCGCGCCGTGACTACGTTCCGCCGAACCTCCCTGCTCCTCGCGTTCATGCTGGCCACCTCTCCCGCCTATGGGCAGTCCACGCGGAAGAAGAAGTCCAGCAAGAAGCCCCCCGCCACCACTCAGCCGGTGAAGACGACCAAGGAGCCCCCGGCGGACGACGCGGATGGCGATGAATCCGTCGAGCCCCGGGCTTTCGGCTCTCCGAACGAGGACGAGGAGACGGCCGTCATGCCGCTGGTGTCGCCGGACGCTCCGGCCGTGGCCAAGCCCGCGGCGACGCCAGGTGCCTCGAGTGAGCCGGCGGTGGCCAGCGCGGCGGTGACGGCCTCCGGGCCGGTGGCGCTCTTCGCGGTGGCTCGGACGTCCGCGGCGGAGGATGCAGCGGTGAAGCTGGAGGACGAGCTGCTGAGCCGGCTCAAGGCGAGCGGCGTGGCGCTGGTGGACCTGGGCGCGGCCTTCCCGCCGTCCCCTCCGGCCTCGCTGACGCGCGCGGACACGCTCTTCGAGCAGGGTCGCACCGACTACGACAACCTGGACCCCGAGTCCGCCGAGGCGAAGTTCCTGGCGGCGGCGGAGGCCTATACGAAGCACCCGGCGGAGCTGAGCCCGGAGCGGCTGGCCAAGGCCTACCTGTTCCTGGGCGCCTCGCGGATGCTCAACGGCGACTCCACCGGAGCCCTGGACGCGTTCAAGCGCGCGGTGGTGGCGGAGCCGTCCACCTCCCCCGACGCCGCCCTCTTCGGGCAGGACGTGCTGAAGACCTTCGACCAGGCCCGCGCCGACGTGAAGGCGCGCCCGGCCGGCACGCTGGTGGTGGAGTCGAAGCCGGCGGGCGCCAGCGTCCTCGTGCGGGGTCAGGAGCTGGGCGTCACGCCGCTCAAGGGCGTGGAGGTGCCCGCGGGCCAGCACCCGGTGGTGGTGTCCCTGCCCGGCTACTCGGCCTTCTCCCAGTACACAGAGGTGGCGTCCGCCAAGAGCACCGAGGTGAAGGCGACGCTGGAGCCCACCCCGGGCCTGTCCGCCGTGCGTGACGCGGCGGTCCACGCCAGCTCCGAACAGGCCTTCGGGCGGGACACGCCGCCGCCCGAGGCACGCGCCATTGGGGAGCGGCTCAACGCCCGCTACGTGGTGCTGGCGGCGGTTTCTCGCGGGGACAAGGGCCACCTCCAGGCCGAGCTCCAGGCGTGGGACCTGCGCTCCAACGCGCGGCTGCGCGGCGTGGAGATTGCCCTGGCGCCGGGCGCGAAGAAGAACGGCCCGGACGCGGCGGCGGACCAGGTGCGCGCCTTCGTCAACGGCGTCGCGGCGCCCCGCGTGGCGGAGAGCAATTCGTTCTCCACCCTCATCAAGCGCCCGTGGTTCTGGGCGGTGGTCGGCGGCGCGGCGGCGGTGACGGCCGGGGCCGTCTACGTGGCGACGTCTCAGGACAAGGGCCGCCCGTTCAACCCCGTTTCTGGTGGAATCGGGTTCTGAGGCAGAGCCGCGTGTTGAATGCCCGGACCGCCACCCGCGTCGACTGTTTCAAAGGTCACCCCATGAAAGCCGCCCTCGCCCTCCTCCTCCTCCCCGCGCTGACCCTCGCGGCCCCGCCCCAGGCACGCCGCGTCAGCACCCTCCTGGTGCCCATGGACCCGGCCTCCGAGGCGTCCAGCGTGCAGATGGAGGGTTACATGAACGACGCCCTCTCCAACTTCGCCGGCATGACGGTCCGCAAGTCGGAGGAGCTGTTCGGCATGCCGGAGGACCCGGAGGCCAAGGCCTCGCTGGAGCGCGGGCGCAAGGGGTACTCGGAGAGCCTCTCCGCCTTCGACAAGAAGGAATACGAGGAGGCGGAGCGCAAGGTGCGCGCCACCCTGAAGGAGCTTCAGGGGGCCGCGGGCGCCATGCGCGGGTGCTCGCCGCTGTGTGACGCGCTGGCGCTGTACGCCGCCGTGCTGCACCTGCGCGGCGAGGTGGAGGAGGCGAAGCTGGCGCTCATCGACCTCATCGCGCTGTCCCCCACCCATGAGCTGTCCCCCAAGCGCTTCACGCGCGAGTTCCTCGCCCTGCGCGTGCAGGTGGCCACCAGCCGCACGTCCCAGTTGCGCGGCACCGCCACGGTGAACTCGCGGCCCGCGGGCGCGCGCGTGTACGTGGACGGCGAAGTCGTGGGCTACACGCCCGTGACGCTGCCCGCGCTGCCCATTGGCAAGCACCTGCTGCGCGTGGAGCGCCCGGGCTTCCGGCAGTACGGGCAGCTCATGGAGGTGGCCACCGACGACGCCGAATTCACCGCCAAGCTGGTGCCTACCTCTGCGTACAAGGCCTTCGACGCGCAGTTGGACCGGGTGGCGGGCGAGGTGAATCGCGCCGGTGAGAAGGCGTCTGGCGTGGCGGCCATGGCGCAGTCGTTGGGGCTGGACCGGGTCATGGTGGGCACCCTTCGCGCCAATGGCGAGGGCACCGACCTGACGCTGGGCTACTACGACGCGCGCACCGGGCAGAGGCTGGCGGGGCGGCGCATGGCTGTCCAGGGCGACGAGTTCGGCCAGCTGAAACAGGAGATGGAGCGGGTGGTGAACCACCTGGTGAACAGCATCGGCGAGAAGGTGACCAAGAGCCGGGACCCGCTGGACAACCGCGGTGGCATGGAAGACTGGTCGTCGGAGGACCGGGGCGGCCGTGGCAAGGCGCAGGACAAGAAGAGCAAGCCCAGCGACGACCCGCTCGACGGTGTGTCCGGAACCGAGGACTGGTAACGCGGAGCGCTTGTCCCGGGACGGCTGATGCCTAGAGTCCCGGGGCGTATGCGCCTGCTCGCCCTCCTGCTCCTCCCCAGCCTCGCGCTCGCCCAGACGAGTGTCATCAGC
>NZ_JAAEAH010000170.1 GCF_010998615.1 Myxococcus sp. CA023
CCCCCGCTCCTCCACCTGCCCCTCCCCAGCTCCACCTCGCCAGGGCACACGCTACCGTCAGCCTCCCACGGGCTTCTCGCGAAACAGGGATAGGGCGGGCACAACGAACCGACGTGAGATCAAGGCGATAGCGGGTAACAGCGCGTCCTGCCTGGGGTTTGCTATTGCCCTACCCCCGGGTTCAAGTCCCGTACTCTCACCAAGCTCGGCGCGCGGCTGTTACCCGGCAACCAACCTGGAAGGCCCTCTTCCGCTCCCCGCCTCTAGGTCGAGAGGGTTGCTGGTAACCTTGGAGAAGCCGAAGAGCCCGCCAGCTTCAGGAGACCCGATGAACGGAGCGAATGACGGACGTTCCCCGCCCTCTTCCCGTGAATCCGAGCCCGACGACGAGCGCAGTGACTCGAGTCCTGAGCCCCGGCGGCCTCCGATTTATGTCCTGGAAGGCAACACCCTGCACACGCGGCTGACGCGTGAGTTGGGGGTGAACTATCCGTTCGTCAGCGACGGCATGGCCTTCGTGTCGCTGCCGCCGCTGGTCATCGCCGTGTCGGAAGCTGGCGGCGTGGGCATGCTCGGCGCCGCACTGGAACCGGCGGACATCCTGGATGTCCGGCTCCACACCATCCAGGAAGGCACGCGGCGCCCCTTCGGCGTGAACTTCCTCATGGCCCAGCGGGACGGCCGGCATTTCACCACGCGCGAGCACATCGAGACGTGCATCGCCCGGCGCGTGCCCATCGTCTCCTTCCACGGTGGATTGCCACCCGAGGAGTGGGTGGCGGCGCTGCGGGCCGCGGGCGTCCGGGTCTGGGTCCAGGCCCCCTCGGGAGAGGTGGCTCGACGGGCCCTGCTGCTCGGCGTGGACGGGCTCATCGCCCAGGGCCGGCAGGCGTCCGGCCTCAACCAGAGCACCACGCCCACCCTGGCGCTGGTGCGCGAGCTGCGCGCACTGACGGACACGGTGCCGGTGCTGGCCGCGGGCGGCATCGCCGACGGGCTCAGCGCGGCGCGCGCCCTCTTCCATGGCGCGGACGGCGTCTGGGTGGGCACGCGCATGGTGGCCTCCGTGGAAGCGCACGCCCACCCGGCCTACAAGCAGCGCATCGTCGATGGGGACGCGGGGGATTCGGACGTCACCACCGTCTTTGGCCTGGAATGGCCGGGCCATCGCATGCGCGTGCTGCGCAACCGCGTGGTGCGCGAGTGGACGGGACGCGAGGGCAGCGTGCCCATGCCCATGGCGACATCGGAGCGCGTCGGCACCACCCGGCTGTTCCCCGGCACCCCAGGCGGCGGCCCCCTTGTCGACGTGCCGCGGCACAGCACCTTCGTGCCCACTCCGGACACCGAGGGGGACCTGGAAGAGATGGCCATGCCTGCCAGCGGCGCCAGCATGGCGCGCATCGAGAGCGTGCTGCCCGCCGGACAAATCGTGGTGGAGCTGATGGAGCGAGCGCGCCGGGTGCTCGCCGATCCGCATGGCCTGGACGCCGACGCGGATGAGGACGGCCGGGGCTGAATTGGAGTAGAGCGCCCTCATGGGTGCAAGGTGGCGTCGAACGGCACAGGTCGGATGGCTGGCTTTCGCGCTGTGCGGTGCCATCGCGGTGGTGCGCGCCTCCACGGCCGAGCTGCCGCCGCGCGAACGCACCCTGAACGCGGCCGAGCGCAAGCTGGTGGGCCGCGCCGCCGCGAGCCAGGAGCCGGAGTGGCGCCGCAAGTCGCGTCAGTCCTTTCCCGGCGACCGCTGGTCCCAGGACGATGACTTCGGCGCGTCCGAGCGCCAGTGGGCGCTGGACGAGGCCCGCCGCCGCCGCGTGCCGGTGACGGACGTCCTGGGCGCCATCGACGAGGAGCTGCACAGCCAGCCCGTGCTGCCCCCGCGCAAGGCCACCGCCAGCCCCTGCAAGCCCCGCCCCTTCTACGAC
>NZ_JAAEAH010000172.1 GCF_010998615.1 Myxococcus sp. CA023
CCCCAGCCCGGACCGAA
This sequence comes from Myxococcus sp. CA023, assembly GCF_010998615.1. Taxonomy (GTDB): domain Bacteria; phylum Myxococcota; class Myxococcia; order Myxococcales; family Myxococcaceae; genus Myxococcus. The sequence continues at coordinate 18 of NZ_JAAEAH010000172.1, forward strand.
GCTGCTGGGCGCCGCCAGCGCCCTGGCGCCGGGCGACATGTTCGACCATGCCCGCGCCGCCGAGGCCGCGTTCATGACGGGGGACTACACCACCTGCGTCACCGCCTGCACCGACGCCATCCGGCGCGCGCTGGCCTTCGCGGGCGAGGGTTCCCTGGGGCAGCAGGCCTTCCTGCTCCGCGTGGACGGCGCCGACCTGCTCCGGCTCCAGGGGCTGGCCACGCAGCAGCACCTGCGCGTGGATGACGCCGCCTTCTCCCTGTACGTGATGATGCAGGTCTTCATCCGCCTCAACGCGGTGGGCCTGCCCAACGGGGAGTAGCCTCCGCCCCGCTCAGCGCGGGAAGACGAGCTGCAGCAGCCCCATGCGCTGCAGCTTCGCCAGCGTCTTCAGCGTCTCCAGCTCTCGCGCTGGACTGGCCAGCACCAGCGTGGACACGTCCCAGGTGCCATTCACCAGCCCGGCAATCTGCCGCTCCTCGGGCTTGAGCAGCGCCTGCCCCTGCGGGTCGTGAATCATGAGGGGCACCATCAGGGGCGGCATGTCCGAGTAGAGCGCCGCCACATGCTCGCGCTGCACCAGCCGGGCGAATTCGCGCACGCGCCGGTCCGCCGGGTCGCTGGCCAGCAAGGACGCGCAGACGATGCCCGCGGCGTCGTACTGGCCCTCGCGCATCAGCACCGCGCCCTTCTCCAACATCTCCGCCACCGGGTCCGCCTCCACCTGCGGCGCCCCGTCCACCTCCACGAGCTTCGACCGCAGCAGTTCGTGCACGCGCCGGGTCACCGAGGAGCGGGACACGCCCATGGACAGGCGCAGCCGTCCCAGGTTCTGCGGCGACGTGCACAGCCCCAGGATGATCCGGTGCATCAGGGGCTGGCTCGGGCTCGGCGGCGCCAGCGCGCGCACGCTGAGCGCGTCGATGGGCAGCGCCTTGTCCACGTCGGGCTGCTCATCCACCCACCGGAGCGACTCGAAAAGCAGCTCGCGGATGCCCATGTCGGACGGCACCCAGTCCTCACCGGAGCGGTCCGCGTCCTCCGTCCAGTGGAAGGTGCCGCGGCCGGCGATGGTCAGGTCCGTCATCGCGGCGAACAGCTCCTCACGGCCCAGGTCCCGAATCCACCGCGCCTGGATGCCGTGGATGTCGAACGCGGCGTCCACGTCCGGCGTGCGCGCCAGCTCGTCAAAGCCAGCCAGCACCTTCGTCCCAGACGCCAGCTTGGACAGCGTGAGCAGCCGCGCCACGCGTCCGCGCAGTCCTTCGGCCGCGGTGGCACCCACCTGGCCAGAGAGAAGGAAGAGCTTGCGCTCGCCGGCCTCCCAGGAGAGCTGGAGCGTCCCCGTCTTGCGGGAGCTGTCCAACCATTGAAGGAACTCGGGAAGCGGATAACTGAAGAGGTCGCCGTGGAGGGCCATGCGTGTCGGATTCGAGGATACAGTCCCCAGCCGTGCGCGTCGCGCTCCTGTTCATCGATGGTGTGGGCATTGGCCGGAAGGACCCGGCCGTGAATCCGCTCGCCCACCGGGAACACCTGCTAGCCGCTCTCCAGGGACGCCAGGTCCTTGGCCAGCGCGAGCAGCATGCCGTCAGACGCCGGCGTGTTTCCGGACGCGCGCTTCGCCACCTCCGCGGACTCAGCGGCGTACTCACC
>NZ_JAAEAH010000173.1 GCF_010998615.1 Myxococcus sp. CA023
CACCACCCCCAGCGTCTCCCCGCGCCTGACGTCGAAACCCACGCCGTCCACGGCCTTCACCGCGCCGCGCACCCGGCCGAGCACGCCGCCTCGCACCGGGAAGTGCACCTGGAGGTCGCGGACCTGGAGCAGCGGCGTGGAGTTCATGGCGCGGGCACCGGGTTGTGACAGGCCGCCCACTGCCCTTCTCGCGGTGACGTCAGCGCGGGCTTCACGTGCGCACAGACGTCCAGCGCGCGTTCACAGCGCTCTCGGAACGCACAGCCGACAGGCAACTGCCGCAGCGGTGGCACCCTGCCGGGAATGGCCCGCAGCCGCGCCCGGGAGGCGTGAGCGCCGCCCACGTCGCGCCTGGACGGAATCGAGCGCAGCAGGCCCGCGGTGTACGGGTGCGCGGGATGGGAAAACAGCGCTCGCACCGGGGCGCGCTCCACCACCCTGCCCGCGTACATCACCACCACCGCGTCGCAGCTCTCCGCCACCACGCCCAGGTCGTGCGTAATCAGCAGCACCGCCATGCCCCGCTCGGCCTGAAGCCGCGCGAGCAGGTCCAGAATCTGCGCCTGGATGGTGACGTCCAGCGCGGTGGTGGGCTCGTCCGCGATGAGCAAGGCCGGGTCACACGCCAGCGCCATCGCCATCATCACCCGCTGCCGCATGCCTCCGGAGAGCTGGTGTGGATACGCGTCCACCCGCTCGGCCGGCGCGGGGATGCCCACCTGCCGCAGCATCTCCACGGCCTTGTCCCGGGCCTGCGCGCGCGAAGCGCCCAGGTGCAGCCGGACGCCCTCGGCAATCTGCTCGCCCACGGTGAACACCGGGTTGAGCGACGTCATCGGCTCCTGGAAGATCATCGCCGCGTGACGGCCGCGAACCCGGCGCAGCTCGGCCTCCGGCAGCGTCAGCAAGTCCCGGCCCTGGAAGCGCACCTCTCCGCCCACCACGCGCACCGGCGGCTCGGGCGCCAGCCGTAGCAGGGACAGCGCCGTGAGGCTCTTGCCACACCCGCTCTCCCCCACCACGCCCAGCGTTCCACCTGGGGGCAGCGCGAAGGACACGTCGTCCACCGCGCGCACCGGCCCTGCCTCCAGCGCCAGCTCCGTGGTCAGCCCTCGGACGTCGAGCAACAGCTCCTGGCCCGCGGGCGTCCCGGCGGCGGTCACTTCTGGGCCAGCTCCTCCAGGAACTCCCCTTCCTGGATGACGCCCTTGCGGATGAGCAGGCGGATGAGACTGGCCACCATGCGGGCCGGCTTCACCTTCTCCGTGTCCAACGAGGCATCCTCGCCGCGGGAGATGCGCTCGATGTCGTCCAGGATGGCCAGGTCCTCGTCGGAGAACTGAGGCGTGGGAGTGAGCGGTACCGACGGACGCGAGCCCTGCGCCGCCCCTCCGAACATCACCACCGGCACGCGCGGCCGGCCCTCCGCTCCGTCTCCCTCCGCGTCGGGAGGCGGAGGCGGCGGGGGCCGCACCGGGGGCGAGGCCTTCCGGCCCAGCAGGTCATCCAGCGCGTCCGCGCCGGCGTCGCCGTCGGTGGCTTCCGGCGGCGGAGGCGGGGGCGAAGCCGAGCCTCGGAGCGAGGGGGGA
>NZ_JAAEAH010000174.1 GCF_010998615.1 Myxococcus sp. CA023
GAGGGAGGGTGCAGAGGGGCCGAGGAGGGCCGCTGACGGGGCCTCAAGATGAAGTCACCCCGCGAGTTCCGTACTGCTAGCTCTCAACCTTGAGCCGTCCGATTTGACGGGGGCAACTCCAGGTACGTGGGGCAGGAGCGGCAGCTTCGGGCTCGCCGCGCAGTTACGCATAGCGGGTGTTGACCGGTCAGCGCGCGTCTGGCCGCCGCTCACGGGCCTGTCCCGACCGCTGAGCCTCGGCATCGTCCCGAGGGCTTGAGCGCTTGCGACACTCTGTTGGGTTCGCGCTGCTCGAACAGCGTGCTCCCAAAGGGTGGTCCGAAGATGGCTGACGTATCCGTATCCGAAGTCGCAGGTCCCTCAGGTCAGGCGTCGGTCGCGAGTGACGACCCGAGGAGCGAAGCGCGTGAGTCCTCGACGGGCGTCCAGTCGCTTCCTTGGGACAGGCGTGCGGAGCTGGGCCTGGGGAAGGCGTTCCGCCTGACGTGCAAGGAAGTGATGCTCCGCCCCGCCACCACGTTCGGCAGGATGGAGCCGGAGGGGAGCGTGGGCAGTTCCCTGCTCTTCGCGCTGCTTTGCTTCTGTGTGCTCTATCTTCCCTTGGGCGGGCTCTACACTCTCCTCGGCCTCTTGAATGTCCTCGGCTCCCCGTATGGGAGCTTCGACTCCTTCTCTTTCCGTCTGCTCGTTGTCCTGCCTCTCATCATCCTGGGGGTGGCGGCTGTGCTATCGCCGGTCGCGACACTCGTGGTGTCAGGGGTCGAGCACGTGTTGTTGAGAATGGCCGGAGTCCCTGGTTCGTTCCGCATGACACTGCGCAGGCATGTCATGTCCCAAGGGGTCTCCCTGGTGGGCCTGTTGCCTTTCTTCGCGCTGCCAGTGTCGCTGGTCTGGGCAACTGGGGTGCGTGTCATGGCGTACCGGAGCCTGTCCCGCTCGGGCTGGGTCAGGGCCTCGGTCGCCGTGTTGCTGCCAGCGCTCGTCATGGGCGGCCTGGGCCTGTGGGGCTATCGCGTCGTGACGGAGCCGTGGGTCGTGCAGCAGGAGTCCGCCTACGAGGGCGACGCAGCAGCCTTCTGGGGGGAGGGCTACTGATGGCTGCCGAGAGCGGGGCGCTCATTCCCTGTCCCAGGCGGGCTCGCTGGTGGGGCCGTTGCCTTTCTTGTCGCTGCTGGCGGTGCATCTCTGGTGCATCGGATTGTGGTCTGCCCCCCGATTTTTGGACCAGTTGAAGCGTGAGAGAGTCCTCGCGGCCAGGAGGTAGGTCGGTCGTGAGGAAGAGCAGGTTTACCGAGGAGCAGATGGTCCGCGTCCTGCGGGAGGCGGAGGCGCCTGGGGCCAGCGTGGCAAGGTTCTTCCTCACCGCCTCGTACAGCACCGTCCCCTCCGGCTGCCTCCGCCGGTACGCCCACCCCCGCTCCTCCACCTGCCCCTCCCCAGCTCCACCTCGCCAGGGCACCCGCTACCGTCAGCCTCCCACGGGC
>NZ_JAAEAH010000175.1 GCF_010998615.1 Myxococcus sp. CA023
CCCTGCAGCAAGGGGCTGGCGGGAGGGAGCCAGCCCCTTGCTGCAGGGGGGCAGGTCGGCTGGGGGCATACAGGCAGAAGCCGCACTTTGAGTGCGGGCCGAGAGGCTGCTCGAGAGTGCTCGTTCGCAAGGGGCGGGACAAGCGACGCCGAACCGTGACCGGACACCTGGTAAATGCCGGGATTGAAAATTTAGCTTGTTAATCTCGAGTCTGGGTATTGAAGGCCGCGCAATTGAATGCTGTGCGTGGCCGCCAGCCACGCTTGTCAAGTGGGCGCTGAATTGTCGGTGCTGGTGCAACGACTTTGCTGAAGGGAGTTGTGGGTCTTGCCAAAATTCCTCCCCCTATAGTTTAGTAGTTCACTATTTCTAGGATGTGCAGGAATGCGTGGTTCGCCGGGTGGGGCTTGACTGCCTCAGAAGTCGAAAAGCAATTGCGCCTCGGTACACCATGAGAAGCGTCTCTCCGGAGGTGAAGAAGGTGTCACGGTCGCTGCGTGTAATTGTTTTTGGCTGGCTTTGTCTGGCCTCCTCAGCATGTGAAAGGTCGGAATCGTTGCCGCCAGCGCCGTTGGACAGCATGGTTCTGCGGGAGCATAGGCCTTTGCAGGCTGCGAAGCCCACCAAGGAATTGGGGGAGAGTTGCACCCAAGCAGGCGCGAGTGAATGCCAATCGGGACTCTGTCTCCATGCGGCCCCCGGAGGAAGAGCCCAAGGGTACTTTTGCAGTCAGGCCTGTGCCGACGGTGCTGGATGTCCTGCTGGATGGGGGTGTGCGCAATTGTTTCCGGGGCAGCCCGGAAACGTATGCGTACCGCCTCCGACGTGGGTGGGGGCAGCCGCCCGTGGTGTCTCAGATAAGTAAAGATTGCCTTTGGCTTGCGTGAAAATCTCCTCTCGGTATTGGCTATATGAATCCTCGAATCGTTAATGGAGCGTTGCTGGCTGCGTTGCTCATCACGCTGCCGCTGTTCGCCCAGTCTGGTACAAGTAAAATTCCGGTGCAGGAGTCTCCATCGCTGGATTTAAGTGCATCGACATTCTGCGAGGATAACGGATGGGAAGCATGTGGAGAGCAGTCTCCATCGGCATATTGCTGTAGCGACACTCAGGTGTGTACAAACTCCCTTTGTTGTAATGCCGGTGGGTTTGGCTGTGGAGTTCGCGAAGGTATCCATGCTTGCTGTATGGGGACCAACATTTGCATTCCAGAGGAAGGTATATGCGTTGGTACCGGAAACTGCCCCGAAGGGCGAGTGGAGTGCGGGAAGGTATGCTGCGGCCTTTACGCCTTGTGTGATCTTGAATCAAATACATGTATCCCTTTAGGGGGCGGGGGCTTCCCGGATGGGGGAACCTCATCCGACGACGGAGGGAGTGATGGGGGGACCTCATCCGACGACGGAGGGAGTGATGGGGGGAC
>NZ_JAAEAH010000176.1 GCF_010998615.1 Myxococcus sp. CA023
TGAAGTTGCCCCGGTTTCGTGGAGTTCCACCCGCTGTGCGAAAAGGGTCCCACGATGCCGAAGTCACGTCCCCCATACCCGCCGGAGTTCCGTGAGCGGGTGGTCGAGCTGTTGAAAGCCGGCCGCTCCGGAAAAAGCCTCGCACGAGAGTTCGGCTGCACCGAGCAGAGCATCCGCAACTGGAAGAAGCAGTTGGAGGGTAGTGGCAGTAACGCTCCCAGCAGCAACGGCGAAGGCAGGCCAGCTCCGAGGGCGAGCAGTGCCGCCTCGGACGAGCGCGCCGAACTCGAGCGGCTGCGGCGCGAGGTGCGGGTGCTGCGTGAGGAGCGTGACATCCTAAAAAAAGCTGCGGCCTGGTTCGCGCAGGAGTCCGTGGCGACGCCCAAGCGGCGTACCGACTCGTGAAGGCGAACCAGGCCGTCCACAGCATCACGACGCTCTGTCGTGTCCTGGAGGTGTCCGAGAGCGGCTACCACGCGTGGCGGACGCGCCTGCCCTCGAAGCGCGCGGTCGCGGACGCGGGCCTCAGCAAGCGCATTCGCGCCATCCACGCGATGAGCGACGGCACCTACGGCGTGCCGCGCATCCACGCCGAACTCGCGGCAGAGGGCGTGCACATCGGCCGCAAGCGTGTCGCCCGTCTCATGCGGGCAGCGCACCTTGAGGGCGTCAGCCGCCGCAGGTGGTGCGTCACCACGACGCGCGACAAGCGCGCACGCCCTGCGCCCGACCTGGTCGACCGCAAATTCGTGGCCCCTGGACCCGACCACCTCTGGGTAGCTGACATCACGTACATTCCGACGCACGCCGGTTTCCTCTACCTCGCCGTCGTGCTTGACGCATGGAGCCGTAAAGTCGTCGGCTGGGCCATGGCTGGCCACCTCAAGACGGAGCTCGTCGTGCAGGCTCTCGACATGGCTGTGGGGCAGCGTCAGCCCCAAAGCGTCGTGCACCACAGCGACCAAGGGACGCAGTACACCTCGATTGGCTTCGGGCTTCGGTGCAAGGAAGCCGGCGTGCGCCCATCCATGGGCAGCGTCGGCGACGCGTACGACAACGCGATGTGTGAAAGCTTCTTCGCCACGCTCGAGTGCGAACTGCTCGCACGCCGCCGCTTCACGTCTCACGCCGAGGCGCGGATGGCCGTCTTCCGCTTCATCGAGGGCTGGTACAATCCGCTCCGGCGCCACTCCGCGCTCGACTACGAGTCACCCGCTGGTTACGAGAAGAAGCACCGCGCTGCCGCTTGAGGGCGAAAGCG
>NZ_JAAEAH010000177.1 GCF_010998615.1 Myxococcus sp. CA023
CCTCGAGTGATGGGATGTCCCTGCTGCTCTTTGCGCGTTTTGCGGCGGTGGAGGACCCGAGGCGGCACGCGCACAAAGTGGTCTTCCCGCTCGAACTGTTGCTGCTCATCGTCTTTGGAGCGGCGCTGAGCGACATGCCTGGATGGCAGGGGGCCGCGGACTTTGCGCGACTGAAAGAGGCATGGCTGCGCAAGCTGTGTCCCTGGGATAGCCCCGGGACGCCGTCCGCCGATACCCTGGAGCGTGTCATGGGGAGACTGGACGCGGAACTCTTCGCGGAGGGGTTTTCGGTCTGGATGAGGGATGTGGCGGCACGGCGCGCGCTGCCTTCGAGCGGAGTGCAGCAGGTCGCCGTGGACGGCAAGAGTCTACGGGGGGCACGTACGACGGGCGCGTCGAGCGTGCCGATGCACCTTGTTCACACCTATCTGGTCGAGGGTCGCGCCAGCCTCCTGGTGGGGCTGGCGCCCGCGCCAGGTGGTGCCTCGAGTGAGGCAGCGGTAGCCGCGGACCTGCTGAGCCTGCTGGAGTTGACCGACACGGTGGTGACAGGCGACGCGAACCTTCTGACGGGCGTCCTGGCCGACGGCATCGTGAATGCTGGGGGAGGCTATGTCCTGGCCCTCAAGGGCAACCGGGGGCCCGTGCACGCCACGGTGTGCGAGACGTTGTGCGTCGTGGGCGGCAAAGACGTGCTGGATGAGGCACGGGCAGAGTCCTTGTGCGATTCACGCACGGACAGCGGGGAGGAAGCAGGCCATGGCCGAAAAGAGCAACGGCGTGGCTGGGCCTTCGACGTGAAGCACTTCCCCCGCGTGCAGCACTACCTGCCGCACGCCAGGAGTGTGTTGGCGCTGGTTCGAGAGCGTTCTGTCGTTACGCTGAACGGCACCGAGACAAGCCGCGAGCTGCATTTCTTCGTCAGCACCCGCGAGCCCTCCGATGCCGCAGCCATGGCGACCTTCGTGCGTGCGCACTGGGAGGTGGAAAGTGGGCTGCATCAGCGTCTGGACGTCGTGCTGCATGAGGATGCCACGCGCATCCACAACGGCCCAGGCGCTCAGAACCTCGCCGTGGTACGCCGAGCCGCTCTCGCCGTCCTGAAGGCTGACACCTCGTTCAAGGCAAGTCTGCCCAGACGCGTGCGGCAGGCTGGTCACGACGACACCTACCGCACCCACCTCCTCACCCTCGTCATTTCATAGGCCTATCGTGCGGGTACCCTGC
>NZ_JAAEAH010000178.1 GCF_010998615.1 Myxococcus sp. CA023
AAGTTCGAGCGTAACAAGCCCCACGTGAACATCGGCACGATCGGACACGTGGACCACGGCAAGACGTCGCTGACGGCCGCCATCACCAAGGTGCTGGCGAAGACGGGCGGCGCCACGTTCCTGGCGTACGACCTGATTGACAAGGCGCCGGAGGAGCGTGAGCGCGGCATCACGATCTCCACCTCGCACGTGGAATATCAGACGGCGAGCCGGCACTACGCCCACGTCGACTGTCCGGGCCACGCCGACTACGTGAAGAACATGATCACGGGCGCGGCGCAGATGGACGGCGCCATCCTGGTGGTGTCGGCGGCGGACGGCCCGATGCCGCAGACGCGTGAGCACATCCTGCTGGCGCGCCAGGTCGGCGTTCCGTACATCGTGGTCTTCCTGAACAAGGTGGACATGCTGGACGACCCCGAGCTGCGCGAGCTCGTGGAGATGGAAGTCCGCGACCTGCTGAAGAAGTACGAGTTCCCTGGCGATGACATCCCCATCGTCCCGGGCTCGGCGCTCAAGGCGCTGGAGGGTGACACCAGCGACATCGGCGAGCCGGCCATCCTGAAGCTGATGGAGGCGGTGGACAGCTACATCCCGACGCCGCAGCGCGCGACGGACAAGCCCTTCCTGATGCCGGTGGAGGACGTGTTCTCCATCTCCGGCCGCGGCACGGTGGCCACGGGCCGCGTCGAGCGCGGTATCATCAAGGTCGGCGAGGAAGTGGAAGTCGTCGGTCTGCGCCCGACGCAGAAGACGGTCGTCACGGGCGTGGAGATGTTCCGCAAGCTGCTGGACATGGGCATGGCGGGCGACAACATCGGCGCGCTGGTGCGCGGCCTGAAGCGCGAGGACATGGAGCGCGGCCAGGTGCTGGCCAAGCCGGGCAGCATCACCCCGCACACCAAGTTCAAGGCGCAGATCTACGTGCTGTCGAAGGAAGAGGGCGGTCGTCACACCCCGTTCTTCAAGGGCTACCGTCCGCAGTTCTACTTCCGCACCACGGACGTGACGGGCTCGGTGAAGCTGCCGGAGAACGTCGAAATGGTGATGCCGGGCGACAACATCGCCATCGAGGTGGAGCTCATCACCCCCGTGGCCATGGAGAAGGAGCTGCGCTTCGCTGTTCGCGAGGGTGGCCG
>NZ_JAAEAH010000179.1 GCF_010998615.1 Myxococcus sp. CA023
TGCAGAGGGGCCGAGGAGGGCCGCTGACGGGGCCGCCCGAGCGATGCTCCCGGCCGGTGGACAGGCCGCTTGAGCCCCCTTGGGGCACACGCCTGCCCAGGCCGCGCTCCCATCAGGTGCGTGGCAGGAGCCGCCGGCCTGGTGGCTGTCTTGAGCCTCAACACCACACGGCCTGGGGTGGCCCTCGTGCCGGGGCCAACCTCGCACATGCCGTGGGCAAGCCCAGGTGCTCCACAATCGCCCGCTCCCCGGGGGCCCCCTTCACGTTCGCCAACACCCGCCGCCTGCCTCCACACCTCGCGCAGGCGAACACGTCGAAGTCGAACGTCCTCCTGAGCAACTCGGCGAAAGTCCACTCGCGGTGTCCTCTCCTTCACCCGCTCCTTCCCGGCCGCTGCCTCAAGCCCCGCGCTCGCCTCCTGCTCACCTGCTTGAGGGACCAGAAATGGCCGCAGTCTGGCGCCTGGAGCGAAGACGCCTTCCGGCACCAGCGCATGGTAGTGAGGCGTTACTTGCAAGGCCGAGCCGAAAAATTGGAGAAAAGAGACGGCCCCGGTCTGTCCACCGCGCACGCCCTGCCGCCGTGCCCTGCGACGTTGCAGGGCAAACACCGCTCGCAGGAAAAGGGTGAGGACGTCCGAGAGCAGCCCCTTCTCCTTCAGCAGTACCCATCGCACCCGGTGCGGAAAGGACAACGTCCACTGACGGTAGGGCACGTGCGGCAGCACCCGCTCCACCAGGTGCACCGCCGTCACCTGCGCCCGCTTCGCGTTGCAGGAGGGGCCCCCCCCTCGCCCCTTGCACGAGAAGGCGACGAGCAGTTCGTCCTTACAACTCTCGCAGCGCACCCGCGCGAATCCGTGCACCAGCACGCCGCACTCCAGGTACCTGGCGAAGTCCCGCTCCACGTACCGGGGCAGGCCGCGCCCCACGTCGCTCGCCTCCGCCAGCAGCGTGGCAAGGTTCTCCCTCACCGCCTCGTACAGCACCGTCCCCTCCGGCTGCCTCCGCCGGTACGCCCACCCCCGCTCCTCCACCTGCCCCTCCCCAGCTCCACCTCGCCAGGGCACACGCTACCGTCAGCCTCCCACGGGC
>NZ_JAAEAH010000017.1 GCF_010998615.1 Myxococcus sp. CA023
GGAGGGGCGGGCCCGCGGTTGAGGGCCCGGCGCGCCGCATGGCGCACGGCCCTTGGTGCGACGGAACGTTCCGTCCACAGGGCTGGGACCTCGGGGCAGGGCCTAGCTTGTCGGCAACGGGGGGCTCACGGCCCCTCCAGGAGGAGGACCCATGAAACGAATGCACGCTGGGAACTGGCGGGCCGCCGCCGTGGCGGCGCTGATGGTACCGGTGGCTGTCCTGGCCCGTGAACCCGTCAGCTCCCCGGATGACGGCTCCGGCGCTGGCAATGTGCCCAGACAGGAGGGCCTCGACCGGAACTTCAACAACTTCGGCGTGACCATGTCCATCGACCGCTCCAACAGCGGCAGCCAGCGCCTCCTGGAAGTGGGCCCCCAGGCCAACGGCGTGGGCATGCCCATCCGCGAGGTGACGCCCGACCAGGACGAGGTGAAGCGCCTGTCCGGCAAGGTGCTGAAGCTCAACGGGCAGATGCTCTACCTGGAGACGGAGCCCGGCGCCGTGGTGCCCCTGGACCTGAGCGCGCTGCGCATCCGCAAGCAGCCGGAGAAGGGCCAGCACGTGGTGGCCGTCTACCAGGTGGAGAACACCACGGAGAACGTGGCGCTGGCGCTCGCCGGCGAGGTGCAGCCGAAGGACTGACGCGCGTCAGTCCTCCGGATGGAGTTGGACGAGCGAGGGCAGTTCCGCTGCCCTCGCCCGGAGCCGCGGCTTGGGCCGGATGGCTACCGGCACGCGAGAGACCGCCAGCAACTCCAGGTCGAACACGTTGTCCCCGAAGGCCGCGTAGAGCGGCTGGGACGTGCGCGAGCGCAGGCAATGCACCTTCCCGGCCGCGTAGGGAATGGGCTCGATGATGCCGGCCAGCACCGTCCCATCCTCCGTGCGCGGCGTGCAGGCCAGCACATTCAAGGGGTCCAGCCCCACTTCATGAACGGCGGCCTCCACGACGGCGAGCGGCGAGGCGCTGACCACGTAGCAAGGGATGCCCTGGCCGCGGGCCCACTCGACGACGCGGCGGCTCTCCGGGTGGATGCGCTGTTTGACTGCGTGGCGGGCCACCACGTCCTTCGCGAAGGCGCGCACCGCGTCCACGCGCCAACCGGCGAAGAGCCACGCCACCATCTCGTAGATGTCCTTCTCCGGAATCCGCCCCGCCTCGAAGGCGGCGAAGAGCTGGTGTGCCAGCTCGCGCGCGGGCAGGCCCTTCTCGAAGCCATGTGCGGTGGCCAGCCGCTCCAGGGCGGCGTGCGCTTCCGGGCGGATGTCGCCGTGCTCCAGCAGGGCCAGGAACAGGTCGTCTCCGACGTCCCCGCTCCACAGCGTGCCATCGCCGTCGAAGGCCAGCACCCCGCCGGGGGCGCGCTCGGCCTCCAACCGGATGCGCTCCAGCGTCTCCTCTACACGCTCCATCTTCATGGGCGCGCATCCTCCCCCGGCCTCGAGCCCGCGTCACCCGAGCTGTGTTCCATCGTCATCACTTCGCGGCGCTCGCTCGTGCCTCGTCCAGGAGGCTCAGGTCCACCAGTCCGTCGATGTTGGCGTCGGTGATGAAGCCCAGCGTCTTCGCGTGCTCGGCCGCGGTGGCGAGCGCCTGCGGCACCGGGTCCAGGCTGGGCTCCAGCCGGGAGAAGGCCTGCTGGAGGATGCCGGCGGGCAGGGGCTTGCTCGTGAGGCGGCCGAAGGCGGCGTTGGCCGCGGTGGTGAAGCCAGCCGGGTCCTCTTGCCAGCGCTTGGTGAGTCGCAGGTGCGCGCGCAGCAGGGCGACCACGCGCGGGCGCTGCGTCTCCATCACCTGTCGTGTCGTCACCAGCACCGTGGTGGGAAAGCGCCCGCCGGGCCACAAGTCCTTCTCATTCACCAGGATGCGGCCCTTGCCCTCGGCCACCAGGCGCGCGCCCCAGGGCTCCGGTACCCAGGCGCCCTCAATGCCGCCGCGCAGGAACTGGCCCAGGATGTCCGGGTTGCTCAGCGGGAAGATTTGCACGTCCCCGGTGCCGTCCAGGCGCGTCGTCAGCCCTTGCTGCTTGAGCCAGTAGCGCAGGGCGATGTCCTGCGTGTTGCCCAGCTGCGGCGACGCCAGCTTCTTGCCCTTGAGCTCCGCGGGCGTCTTCACCGTGCGCACCACCAGCACCGCGCCGTTGTTCACCGCGCCTGCGATGACGCGCAGCTCGCGCCCGGCCTTGAGGAACGTGTTGATGGCCGGACCGCTGCCCACGTAGGACACGTCCAGCGAACCGGCCACCAGCGCCTCCATGGCGGCGGGGCCCGCGTTGAACTGCATCACCTCCAGGCGGCCCACACCCGGCTGCGAGGCGAACGTGCCCTCCGCGTTGCCCACCAGGGCCTGGGCGTGGGTGATGTTGGGGAAGAAGCCCAGGCGCAGCGGCGCGTCGGGGCCGCGCGCGGCGGACTCGCGCTTGCAGCCCGCGCCGAGCACCGCCAGTCCAGCGACCACCACGGGCAACAGGGAGCGGAAGACACGCATGGCCGCTGAAGGTGTGACGCGGCGGCGGGATTTCAACGCCCGCCGAATCCAAGCGTCAGGCGCCACACGGCCGTGGGCCTCACGTCGTCGCCGTCAGCCCCCAGCGCCGCCGCAGCCGCACCTCCACCGTCTGGAAGAGGACACGGTCCACCGCGGTGCCGATGATGACGATGGCCACCATGACGGCCATGACCTGGGGCACGTCCATCAGCTCGCGGCCCACCGTGAGCAACTGCCCCAGGCCGCCGGAGACGAAGAGCAGCTCACCGGCCAGCAGCGCACGCCAGGCGAAGCTCCATCCCAGCTTCAGGCCGGTGACGATGCCGGGCAGGGCCGCGGGCAGCAGCACGCCGAAATGGAAGCGCAGGCCTCGCACGCCCAGGGTGCTGGCCACGCGGGTGAGCTGCGGGTCCACGCCGTTGACGCTGTCCTCGGTGGCGATGGCGATGCCCAGCACACTGCCCATGACGACGACGAAGAGGATGGCGCCGTCCGTCAGCCCGAACCACAGCAGCGCCAGCGGCAGCCAGCAGATGGATGGCAGCGCCTGCAGCCCCATCACCACCGGCTTCACGGCGTTGCGGAAGAAGGGGATGCGGGAAATCAGCAGGCCCAGGGGGACGCCCAGGGTCACCGACATCAGGTAGGCGCGCAGCAGTCGCCCCAGGGAGCGTCCCGCCGCGCCCACCAGGCGCCCGTCGGCGACCATGGCCACCAGGCTCTGGGCCACCGTCAGGGGCCGGGGCAGCAGGTGGGGAGACCAGACGCCCATCCGGGCCACCAGCTCCCAGAGGCCAATCAGCAACGCGAGCACCAGCAGCTTCTGGGCATGGTGTTTCATGACGCACCTCTACGGGCCGGGAATCACCTGCGGACGGAGCACGGGCTGGGCGGGGGCCCGGGTGGGCGCTGGCTGGAGCGAGCGTGTGTGGGCGCGGCCCTCCACTTCACGCAGCAGGCGGCCGACGTGCCGCACCATTTCATTGAGCGCCGCGTCCTCCGGCTGGCGCGGCATGGGCAGGTGGACTTCCAAATCCCGCACCACGCGTCCCGGCCGGGGCGCCATCAGCACCACGCGGGTGCCCAGCATCAGCGCTTCATGGACGTCATGGGTGACGAACACCACCGTCTTGCCCGTGCGCACCCAGATGGACTGGAGGAGCTCCTGCATGTGGATGCGCGTCTGCGCGTCCAGCGAGCCGAAGGGCTCGTCCATCAGCAGCACGGCCGGGTCCACCGCCAGCGCGCGAGCGAGCGAGGCCCGCATCTTCATACCCCCGGACAGCTGATGGGGCAGCGTGTCCTCGAAGCCGCCCAGATGCACCCGCTGGATATAGGTGTCCGCCCGCTCGCGGCGCTCGGCGCGGGGCACGCCCCGGGCAGCCAGCGCGAAGGTGATGTTGCCGCGCACGGTGAGCCACGGGAACAGGGCGGCTTCCTGGAACATCAGCAGCCGGTCCGGCCCGGGCCCGTGGATGGGCTGCCGGTCGATGGACACCGAGCCCCCCGTGGGCACCACGTGGCCCGCTAGCGCGTAGAGCAGCGTGGACTTGCCGCAGCCGGACGGGCCCAGCAGGCATACGAATTCGCCCGAGCGGACGTTGAGGTCCACGTTCTGCAAGGCGACCACCTTGTTGGCGTACTCGTGGTCCAACCGGGCGACACTGATTTTCGCGCGCTCCGCACCGACATGCGCCGGCTGGAGCAGGCGCAGGGAACTTCTCCAACGGCCAAGGAGGGCGCGCAGCATCGGCCACAAACTAGGCACGTAGGTGCAAGTGGGAAGGGGGAGCAGGCAAAGGGCCCGTTGAGGGCTTCCTGGCCTGCTCGCCTGCTTTGCGCGCGGAGAGGGGCTCGGGGCCCACGGCCTTTGTCCCACCCGGTAGAACCTAGTGACGCGGCAGGCGCGTGTTTTCATCGCCTGCCCGGCTGTCTTAGACATTGGGGCATGCTGGCGGACGGGCTTATCGAGCTGATGCGGGGCGTTCTGGCGACCTACTCGGACAAGAGCCGCTTCGGCGCCGCCGGGCTGGTGCTCCTGCTGGGCCTGGGCGTGCTGCTGGGGGCGGGCAGCCTGTCCCTCTCCGCCGAGCCCCTCATCGGCGACGAGGGGCTGGCGTGGACCGTGGGATTGCTGGCCCCCCTCGTCGTGGGCGCCGTCGTGGCCGGCTTCCAGAAGGTGAAGCTGTGGGACTGGCAGTTCCGGTTCGACCTGGAGCGCTTCGGCGCGGCCTTCTGCGTCACGACGGGCTTCGTGCTGGCCCGCTTCGTCGGCGTCCTGCTGCTCGCCGGGGACTGAGGTCCCGGGGGCTCAGGCGGCGCGGCTCGCCCGTTCGGTGCGCAGGTGCGTCCGCGTTCGCAATCCCAGCCACGCGGCGAAGACGAGCAGCAGCACGCCCACGCCGCTGAAGGCGCCGCCCACGCGCAGGGAGGCGTTGCGGTCATCCCGGACGAACTCCACCGTCTTTCCGCCGGGGTTCGCGAAGGCCTGCTCCAACTGCGCCTCCACGCGCGTGGCTTCCGCTTCGTCGGTGGCCCACTGGAAGAAGAGGGGGTACTCGCCGTGCGCCGTCACCAGCGTGGGCCGGAAGATGGGCGCGCGGTTGCGGCGGGCGGCGCGGGTCCGGTCCACCTTGACGCCCTGCACATCCTTCATCGCGAAGCTGGCCACTTCGTCGCGGGTGAGCCAGCTGGAATGGAACAGCAGGCACACTCCGCCGGGCTGGCACCGCAGCTCCACGCGGGCCTTGGCGCTGAGCAGGTAGGGGCCCAGCACGAGGAAGGGCAGGGCGAGCAGCACGCACGCCGCCGCGGCAATGGCCGTGGTGCGGCTGCGGCGCGGCTCGTCATCGGAGTAGGAGGACTGGGGCTCGCTCACACCTCTTCTCATAGACCCGGGCGGGCCGGGTGGGCAGCGGTTTCGTGCATGCACAGCGTTGACCCCTGGGCAACGTGGGAGCGGGCGCTGTTCACCAGCGGGCCCGTGCCGCCACGGGTCCGTGCTTGAGCGAGCAGTCGTACCCGGCAGGCATCACCGTGTCCCGGTCCGCGCCTGGCCGCGTGCCGGGACGTGCATCGCAAGGAGGCCGTATGAAGGCCGTGGCCGTCTTCCCCCAGAAGCGCGAGGTGCGTGTCATCACCGACGCCCCCGAGCCTCGCATCCAGTCCCCCACGCAGGTGAAGGTGCGGACGCGGGAAATCGGGGTGTGTGGCACGGACAAGGAAATCATCGAGTTCGTCTACGGCTCCCCGCCGCCGGGCTCGGACCACCTCATCCTGGGCCACGAGTGTCTGGGGGAGGTGGTGGAGGTGGGCGAGGCCGTCCGGGGCTTGAGCCGCGGGGACTGGGTGGTGCCACGCGTGCGCCGGCCGTGCCCGCATGCCACCTGCCCGCCGTGCCGCGGGGGCCATCCGGACTTCTGCATCACCGGCGATTACACCGAGCGGGGAATCAAGGGCGCTCACGGCTTCGGCGCCGAGTCCTTCGTGGAGGACGTGGCCTACCTGCACCGGGTGCCCGCGGAGCTGCGCGAGGTGGCGGTGCTCACCGAGCCGCTCACCATCGCGGAGAAGTCCGTCCGCCAACTGGAGCGCTTCCAGGACCGGTTGCCCTGGAAGGCCGGCCCGGGCCGCGCGGTGGTGCTGGGCGCGGGGCCGGTGGGACTGCTGGGCGCCATGGCGCTGGCGCGCCGGGGTTATGCCACCACGGTGTATTCGCGCAGCCCCAAGCCCAACGCGAAGGCCGAGGCATCGGAAGCGCTGGGCGTGCCCTACATCTCCTCGAAGGAGGTGCGGCCAGAGGAGCTGGTCCGCAGGGTCGGCGCCGCGGACGTCATCTACGAGGCCGCGGGCGTGGCGAAGGCGGCGCTGGAGACGCTGAAAGCGCTGGGCCCCAACGGCGTCTGCATCCTCACGGGTGTGCCGTCGAAGGAGGAGCCCTTCGACGTGTCACCGGTGCTCAAGGACATGGTGCTGGGCAACCAGGTGCTGGTGGGCACGGTGAACGCGGCGGATGTCGACTTCGACATGGCGCTGGAGGACCTGCGGCACTTCCAGGCCCGCTGGCCCGGGGGGCTGGAGCGGCTCATCTGCGCCAGGCACTCGCCCGAGGACTTCTGCGACGTCGTCACTGGCAAGAAGTCCGGCGGCATCAAGGACGTCATCCGCTTCATCTGACCCCTTCGACAAGGAGTGACGCATGGCAACGGGAAGTGGCGGCGCTTCGGTGACGGGACAGCCGGTGGCCATCGAGGACCACGGCGTCATCGGCGACCTGCGGACGGTGGCGCTGGTGGGCAGCGAGGGCACCATCGACTGGTTTTGTTTTCCGCACTTCGACAGTCCCAGTGTCTTCGCCGCGCTGTTGGACCGTGAGAAGGGAGGCCACTGGAGCGTCGCGCCGGAGCCCGATGGGGTGATGAAGCGGCAGTTCTACTGGCCGGACACCAACGTGTTGGTGACGCGCTTCTACACGCCGGATGGCGTGGGTGAGCTGGTCGACTTCATGCCCATGTCGGGCAGGAAGGGGATGAAGGAGGAGCGGGAAATCCTCCGGCGCGTGCGGGTGGTGCGTGGACAGATGGTCTTCCGCATGGAGTGCTTCCCGGCCTTCAACTACGCGCGGGATACGCACGAGACGAAGCTCATCCACAGCGGGGCCACCTTCTCCTCCGACACGCTCCAGCTCACGCTGTCCTCGTCGGTTGAGCTGAAGAAGACGGAGCGGGGCGTCACCGCGTCCTTCACCCTGCATGAGAACCAGTCCGCCGTCTTCTCCCTGCACCCGGGCGCGCGCACGTCCTGCGAGGCGGTGGTGCACGACCATGAGTCCTCCGAGGAACTCTTCCGGGAGACGGTGGAGTACTGGCGCCACTGGCTGTCGGGCTGCCAGTACACGGGCCGGTGGCGGGAGACGGTGCAGCGCTCGGCGCTGGCGCTCAAGCTGATGACCTTCGCGCCCACGGGCGCCATCGTCGCGGCGCCCACTTGCAGCCTGCCGGAGTCACCGGGCGGAACGCGCAACTGGGACTATCGCTTCTGCTGGCTGCGCGACGCGGCCTTCACCGTGTACGCGTTCCTCCGCATCGGCTTCAAGCAGGAGGCGGCGGCCTTCATGCGCTGGGTGGAGGCGCGCTGCGCGGAGTACGACGACGGGCCGCTGCCCCTGATGTTCGGCATCGACGGCAAGCGCGTGCCCGAGGAGCAGGAACTCCTGCACCTGTCGGGCTATGGCGGCGCGCGCCCGGTGCGCATCGGCAACGCGGCGGCGGACCAGTTGCAGCTCGACATCTACGGCGAGCTGATGGACTCGGTGTACCTGTCCAACAAGTACGCGGCCCCCATCTCCTATGACTTCTGGAGGCACTTGCGGCGGCTGGTGGACTGGGTGTGTGACAACTGGGAGCTGCCGGACGAGGGCATCTGGGAGGTGAGGGGCGGGCAGCGGCAGTTCGTGTACTCGAAGCTGATGTGCTGGGTGGCGGTGGACCGGGCCATCCGGCTGGCGGACAAGCGCAGCTTCCCGGCGGACCGGGCCCGCTGGCACAAGGTGCGGGACGCCATCTTCGAGGACATCATGGACAAGGGCTGGAACCCGGAGCGGGGCGCCTTCGTCCAGTACTACGGTGGCCACGCGCTGGACGCGGCGAATCTGCTGATGCCGCTGGTGTTCTTCCTGTCCCCGGTGGACCCGCGCATGCTCCAGACGCTGGACGTCATGCGCAAGCCGCCGTCCCAAGGCGGCCTGGCGTCGGACGGGCTGGTGTTCCGCTACGACGTGGAGGCCACGCTGGATGGGATTGCCGGCAGCGAGGGCACCTTCAACCTCTGCAGCTTCTGGCTGGTGGAGGCGATGACGCGCGCCAGCGTGGCCCGGCCCGACTTGCTGGAGGAGGCGCGGCTCATCTTCGAGCGGATGCTGGGCTACGCCAACCACGTGGGCCTGTACGCGGAGCAGACGGGCATGTCCGGCGAGGCCCTGGGCAACTTCCCGCAGGCGCTCACCCACCTGGCGCTCATCAGCTCCGCCTACAACCTGGACCGCACGCTGGGCCGGCGCGACTGAGCCGCGTCATTCGCCCTACACGCCCACGAATTCGGGCCAGGCGCCTGGCGTCACCACGCCGGCCAGGCGGACGCCGAGGTCATCCGTCCGCTGGACGATGTCCAGCGCGTCGAGCAGCCGGGGGTCGTCCGCGAAGTGGCGCCGCTTGCGCTCCACCAGCAGCTCGAAGTCGTGGAGCATCAGCTCCCGGACGTCTCGGGGCATCCGTTTCAGCGTGGCGCGCGCCCGCTCCACCCAGCCCTTCTCCGGCTCCCAGGTGTCCTGCACCACGGCGTTCCACGCGCTCAGGGCCAGCGCCAGGCAGGTGAAGAGCTCGGCCTGCGGGTCCTCCGAGTCCTCCACGCCGTCCAGGGTGGGTTTGGCGAACTCGAGCAGCGTCTCGGAGACCTTCTTCGTGGGGATTGAGCGCGTGGGCGCGTGGGTTGCCTTGGGCCGCCGGGTGGCCAGCGACAGCAGGTCGAGCTTTCCCACGTAGCTTCCCGTCAGCAGCGGTAGGGGGATTTCCAGCCGCACCCGGACCTGGAGGTCTCCGACCTTCAGCTCCACGTTCACCTCGCGCTCCTCGGGACGTGCCAGGGCGAGCGCCCGGGCCACCGCCGCCGCCAGCACCAACTCCTCGGCGTTGCCCAGGCGCGGTGTGTTGCGCTGGACGCGCATCACGTCGGGGACGAAGGGCAGGCCGGTGACGTCCTTGACCATCTTCACCACCCAGTCCGGCTCGTCCTCCAGCGTCACGCCCAGCGAGTCCGGGATGAGCACGTCGACGTTGCCGCCCGGCAGGCCGGACATGCTCATCCGCTCCACGGAGCCGGCCCGGTCGAAGAGGGCGAAGCCGAACTCGCTGCCCCCATTCCCCATGACGGACAGCTCCCGGGTGCCCCGCACGGTGCCCTCCAGGTGCACGGTGAAGACCTCTTCGTTCGTCCAGCCTTCCCAAGGCTCCGCGCGGATGAGCGCCGCCGTGGCGTCAAGGAGCGCCTCCGTCATCTCTGGCATCACCATCGAGCCCGGCTCCTCCGAGGCCCAGTGCAACTGGAGTGCTAGCGCCGCCCGGAACCGGGTGACGGAGTCCGGCATGGGCCGCGACGCGAAGCCGTGGGCGGCTCCAGCACGCGCCAGCCGGCTTTCGCAGTAACGCTTGAATCCGGCGTTGCCCCTCGCCAGGCCTTCCAGGCCCTCCGCGTCGCGGCGCCCGAACACGGGTGGCAGCGCCTCACCTTCGGACGTCACCGCGACGTAGACGGAGGTGCGCCCGTCCACTCCGACGTCGATGGGGCCCAGCTTGAAGGCATAGAGGGCCCCTGGTTCCAGCTCGGGCGCTGGGGGCTTGCGCCGAGGCTTCCGCTGGGCGGCATCCTGGAAGGCCCGGCGGCGAGGAAGAGGTTCAAGAGAGAGGTCCTCGGGGAGCTCGGTGGTGGTGAGCTCCGCGCGGATGGGCTCGAGGCGTGGGACTTCCTTCGAGCTGTACACCTGGGTCAGCGGGATGCGCTCGTCGCGCGACAGACCCAGCTCTGCGTAGAGGTCGTCCCAGAGCAGGTCCGCGGCGTCGGAGAGGTGAGACACCTGCGACTCCCAGTCCTTCAGCCATTCGAGCACCTGGGCGCGGCCCTCGGTGGAGCGCACCAGGTCGCTGGCGCTCCTTCCACCCCAGGCGGGGATTCCCCGGGCCAACTCCTCCCGGGCCCGTTGTGCGAGCATCAACGCGAATTCGTCCGCCAACTGAGGGGGCGCGTCGTCTGGCAGGGAGCGCGCGGGCTCTCCTCGGACGGACTGCGCCGCCCCCAGCGTGTCCTCTTCGTGCTCGGCCTCCGCGCCCAGCAACTCCTCCAGCAGGGCCTTGCCCTTCTCCAGGCGCTGCGCGGAGTGGGTAGTGAGGACCAGCACCTTGCCCTCCACCGTGAGGGCGCCCCACACCGTCGCCCGAGGACCTTCCCAGCTGTATTGACCCTTGCCCTCGCGGGTGAAGCCGTCGTGCCGGCGCAGGTTCTCTTCGACCTTCGCCGGGTGGCGGATGCGGAAGCGCGCGGTGCAGAGGCGCAACGGCTCGTCCTCGAAGTTGAGGAGTGGCCGCTCGGTGGTGAGCAGCTCCAGCACGCGCGTGAAAAGAAAGGGCGCCAGCCGCCGTGCCTGCTTGCGGCGGCCGGGCACGTCGTCGGCCGGAGGCTGAAGGGTGGCGAACGCGTGACGCGCGGCGACGACGACGTGCTCACGCAGGGGGCGGGGAATCGAGACGATGCCTCCCACCAACTCCAGGTGGTCCTCGGTGGGCATCACCCAACTCGCAATCAAGTCGTAGCGGGCCACCTGCGTGGTGAGGCTGCGCTCCTTCACCTCCAGCACCTCGTCGAGCACGAGGTCCCTCAAGCGCAGTCCTTGGCCGAGCCGTACCTCCTCCACCTCGAACACCGAGCACCAGGACGCGGCCAGGGCCGACAGCAAGCCGCGCTCGGCGCGCGACAGGCGTTGCCCGTCCCTGAGGAGCTGACGGTCCGCCGCGGTGCGGCCCTCGGCGTCTTCCTGTCCATGGAGGGTCCACGCCATCAGGGTGGCGTTCATCCAGGGAAACTGCTCGTCGTCCCACGTCGTTGGAAAGTCGGCACGAGCGCTCGCGGACAGCTCCGGCTCGGCGTTGGCGAAGGCGCGCAGCGACGCGAGTCCGCGGGCGAAGGCGGTGGGGCTCCAGGTTGCCATGGATGCACCCTATCCACCGAGGTGGCAGGCCTCTACCCCATCAGGCGGGAGTGTCGCCTCGGCGGCCCTGCGGCCAGCTCCCTGCCCGGGCGAGCCATTCCGGGCGCTGCCCCCGCAGGGGAAGCGCCTGCTCGCGCTGCACCCGCGTCCACTGTCGGGACTCCGTCTGGAGCGTGCCCCCGCCGCGCAGGGCCGCCTCCCAGGCGAGCGAGGGGCGCCGTCTCATGGGCTCGGTCTCCAGGGCCCTGACCAGCACCTCCACGGTGAGGGGTGTGCCCCTCATGAAACGCGCGCCTTCCGTGAAGCCGCCGCGTCGCCGCGTCCACCAGGCCTCCACGGCCTGGGCGTCCACCTCACCGGGAAGCACCCGGGGGCTGGGGAGCCACGCCTGGAGGTCCTCTTTCTCGGGTTCGGCCTCCTCCTCCGCGTCCTCCTCTTCGTCGGCGGGTACCTCCACGAGGAAAGGAGGCACCATGGGGAGTCCGGTGATGGCGGCGAAGGAGGCCGCGGCCAGCGGGCCCTGGGCCTCATCGCGCAGCAGCGGCAGCAACGCCTCAGCCGCCAGGAGCCTGCCACTGAAGCCCACCGCCCAGATGACCTCCGCTGGTGCGGAGCCATCCTTCAGGCGCGCGAGGAGGCCCGTGAGGTCCTTCGACTCACCCGCCACGGCGAGCGCGAGGAGCGCGCCGCGCGACGCGGAACCCCGGGCGTGCTCCCAGGCCTCACGCGAGCCCAGCAGCAACCCGGTCTCCAGGGCGGCGGTGCTCACGGTGGGATGGGCATGGCTCAGGGCGCGTGACAGCCGAGCATCCCCTGTCCGCGTCCTGGGAGCGAAGGGAAGGGCACGAAGTGCCTCGGCATGCAGCGCCGGGTCGGCCTCCCAGTCGAGCTTTTCGAGCGCGGCGCTCGTGTCGAGGTGACGGACTCGCGCGACCCGGAGCGCTCCCGCCTGGAGCGTTGGCTGCAACGTCGGCAGCTTCTTCAGGAGCAGGGCGTGGAGGTCCGGCCGGTCGAGCAGCTCCAGCGCGCGGAGGAGGCCCGGATGCGTCTCTTCGGCCCCCTGCTCCAACTGTTGAAACACAGGCTCGCGCCAGTCGGCGTCCTCGGCGGAGAGCAGGGCCCAGGCCGCGCTGGCCACGCGCGCGGGGTCCTCGGAGGTCAGCGCGGGGAGCAGCAAGCGGGTGGCGGCGGCGCTGCCTCCCAGCACGAGTGCATCCAGGTGGGCCCGCAGACGCCCTTCATCGCCCTCGGCCAGCGAGGACAGGGTGAGTTCTGGGCTCCAGAGGCCGTGCTCCCACTGCGTCCACAGGAACTCGGCTTCCTCGAGGTGGCGCTCCAGCAGCTCCCAGCGAACCGTTGGACGGGGGGGCGACAAGGGCCTCACAGCTCCTTTTCACAGACGAGGCACTTGGCCTTCGTGTCGCTCTTGCCGAGCGCGATGACCGGCCCCTGGAGCAGCGGTGCGGGCGGGGTGTTCTTGTCGTTGTGGAGCATGAGGTCGAAGGTCCGCGCCACGCTCTTGCCCTCGAACTTCACGTCGAAGGAGTAGTTGACGAACTCGGCCTTGCCCTTCGTCTTGCCGGAGACGACGCCACCGCCCGCGGTGCCCGCCTCGTCGCCGGTGCTGGTGCTGAAGTTCGAGTCCTCGACGCACACCGGCTTGCCATCCACTGAGACTTTCGTCGTGCCCTTCGCCGTGTCCGAGGACATGGCGACGTTGGGGTAGGGAATGGGCACGGGACCGGCGGGGCTGGGCGTCTTGCAGACGTCCGGGAAGGCGATGGTGGTCCCTCCGGTGTCCTTGTGGACGACAGACAGCTTGTTGACGCCAACGGTCGCGCTCATGCGGATGGCTCCTCGTCCCGGGAGTGTATCGCTCCTGGCCTCGTGGGACGAGCCAGGGTGGTGGCTCGTTGTATCGTGCCGTGAAAGGCTGTCCCTCCGGTGTAGGAGGTTGTGTCGCGCATGTTGGGATGGGTCCAGGCGATGGGAATGGCGTCGTCGCTGGGTGGGCTGGTGCCTGCCTCGGCGGCGTTCCGTGCGGGGATGTCCTGGCCCTCGGCGGCGCCGGACTTCGAGGTCTTCCTGAAGGGCGACGAGGCGCCGAGCCCCGTCACCGTGCACGCGGCGGGAGAATCCACGCTGGGGTTCTCGGGCGTGGGGCGGCTGGTGGCGCTGTTGGCGGAAGCGCTGGTGGACCTGGGGACGTGGGTGGACGTCGCGGCGCTGGGGCCCGGTGTGGGGCTCTACCTGGTGCTGCCCGACCCGGAGGCACGGGGCTTCACGACGGGGAAGGACCCCTACGAGGAAGACCCGGACGACGCCCGCGAGCGCATCGCGCGGCTGGTGGACCGGCTGGTGAAGGGGACGTGGCAGGCGTTGGGCTGGCCCGCGTGGAAGGGGCAGGTGCGCGCGTTCCCCACGGGGAACGTGGCCTTCGCCCAGGCGCTGGCCGCGGCGGGAGAGGACCTGCGGACGTCCAAGGTAGAGCGTGCGCTCTTCTGCGCGGTGGACAGCTTCATCTCCCCGGAGACGTTGACGTTGCTGCACCAGCAGCAGCGCCTGAAGACACCGGGCCGGCCCACGGGGTTGATGGCGGGGGAGGCCGCGGTGGCCTTGCTGCTCACGCGCGAGGAAACCGCGGAGTCCGCCATGGCCGTGGTGCGGGTGGCGCAGGGGCGCGACGCGGCGCCGCTGGATGGGGAGCAGCCACCGGACGGGCAGGAACTGGCGCGGCAGGTCCTCGCGGCCTTGGGGCCCTTGGGACAGGACGCGTCCGCGCCGTTGATGGTGTCGGACCACGACGGGCAATACGCGCGCGCCTTCGAGTGGGGGATGCTCCAGGTCCGGCTAAGGGAGACAGACGCCCGTTTCGAGCAAGGCGCGGTGTGGATGCCGGCCAAGAGCTTCGGACACACAGGGGTGGCCTCGGGAGCGGTGGCCACGGCGTTGGTCTTCCGGGGGCTGGCGCGAGGTTACGCGCCCACGTCGTCGGTGCTGGTGCTCTCCTCCGAGGAAGCAGGGGAGCGCGCCGTGATTCACCTCACAGCTCCAGGCCGTTCCAACCCTCGGCTGCGTAGACCTTGAAGCCGGTGAGGCCTGCCTGGACGAAGGCGGCGTGCACGTCTTCTCGGATGAGGATGAGGCGGCGCTCCATGGTGCAGCGGAACAGCTTCGCCTGCGGGGAGATGGCGCCGTACTTCAGGGCCAGCTTCTTCACGCGGCCAATCTGGTCCTTCTCAAGATGGTCCATTTTATAGATCGACCGCTCCATATCGATGGCGTCTTCGGCACCCTGGAGATTGAGGAAGGCATAATCGGGACCCACAACGGCGCCTTGATGGTCCTTGAGCACGACAGGAAGCCATTCCGCGTTGGTGACCTCCAGGGATTCGATGAGCTTGCGCGCGCGGCCTGAGACAAGCAGGCCGCTCATCAGGTTCGGTTGGAAGTCATAGAGGTTCCTGTCGTCTGGATAGCTTGGGGAGAAGGAAGTCTCACCCCCGACAGGAAACTGATTGATGAGACTGATGCCTTCAGCAAACTTCCATTCGGTGGGGCTTCCACGATGATAGGCATCAATGAAACCCGCCTCTTCTGCCCTGACCTTGAACACGAAGTATTTCATGGGGTATCGGTCTCCTTGGGCCCGAAGGGCTCTCAGAGTTCCACGCCGTCCCATCCCTCGGCGTCGTAGGTTCTGAAACCTGTCAGTCCCGCGCGTTGGAATGCCGCGAGGGTGTCTTCGCGAACGAGGATGAGCCGACGATACGTCCTGCATCGGAACATCTTGGCATGAGGGCTGATTCTGTCGGGACTGAGGGCCAGTTGTTCGATAAGCCCGATTTGGTCCTTGGAGATGTGATTCATCTCATAGACCGAGCGGGCCATATCGATGGCGTCTTCGGCACCGAGGAGGTTGAGGAATGCGTAGTCGGGACCGACCACTGCACCTTCGTGGTCCTTGACCACTACCGGAAGCCATTCGGCGTTGGTGATGCCGAGCGATTCGATGAACTGACGCGCACGTCCCGAGATGAGCAGGTCACTCATCAAGTTCGGCTGGAAGTCATAGAGGTTCCGGTCGTCCGGGTAGTTATCGGAAAATGCAACCTCGCCACCCTTTGGAAAATCCTTGGCGAGACTGATGCCTTTTTCGAACTTCCAGTCTGCTGGGCTTCCATGCGGATAGGCATCAATGAATCCAGCTTCTTCCGCCATGACCTTGAAGACGAAGTACTTCACGGACGAACCCCATCCTGAATGAGATGCCGGACCCGCCGCTGGTGACGGTGCTTCATGATTCCTCGTCGACCTCGCCGTCCTCCTCAAGCCAGCGCAGGAAGCGCATGGCACCGACCAGGGCGAGCACCGGCTCTCCTTCCTCGTCCAGGAAGCGGATGGCGTCCTTTTCATCAGACAGGCTGACCTGGACGCAGTACATGGCCATGTCCTTACCGGGACGGACCAGATCCTTCATCAGGGCGCTGATGATGCGTGGATGCGCCTCCAGCACCTCTGTGTAGACCTCGTCCAGGGGGACAAGCACTCCGCGGACGCCCTCGCGTGCGGTGACGAAGCATGGAGACTGTTCCGTCAGGACTCGAGCGACGATGTCGGCGGGCTGCTCTTCTACGCAATTGGCTTCGAACATGATGGGTCAGAGCTCCAGTCCGTCCCAGCCTTCAGCTTCGTAGACCTTGAAACCGGTCAGGCCCGCTTGCTCGAAAGCAGCGTGGACGTCTTCACGGATGAGAATGAGACGGCGTTCTTTCGTGCAGCGGAACATCTTCGCGTCGGGACTGATGGCGTTGGTCTGCAGGGCCAACTCATCAATATTCCCGATCTGGTCTTTCTCAAGGGAGTCCATCTCGTACTCCGAGCGTTCCATGTCGATGGCGTCTTCGGCACCCAGGAGATTGAGGAAGGCGTAGTCCGGACCCACGACCTTGCCCTGATGATCCTTGATGGCGACCGGAAGCCACTCGGCGTTGGTGACACTGAGAGACTCGATGAGCTTGCGTGCGCGTCCCGAGACGAGCAGGTTGCTCATGATATTGGGTTGAAAGTCATAGAGATTCCGATTGTCGGGATAGTTTTTTGAAAACGAAACTTCCCCGCCTACTGGAAAATCTTTGGCAAGGCTGATGCCTTCGTGGAACTTCCAATCAGTAGGGCTGCCATTCGGAAGCTTCTCGATGTAGCCCGCCTCTTCCGCCATGACCTTGAAGACAAAGTATTTCACGAAAAATCTCGAATGATTGGTTCAATTAATAGAGAGAGCCCCACTCATAACGGCTCTTGGCCTTCTTGTCCTTCGGGGCATAGCGCACAAGGGCGTGCTTGTACTCCTTTCCTGCGGTGACCGAGGCCACAACTGCTCGGCTCAGTGCAACGAGGAGCTTCCAGTATTTGTTCTCCAGCTTGTGCAACTGGTCAAAAACATCCTCGATCAAAGCCTTGTGTTCTTTTTGAGAGTCGATCGCCTTCTGAAGCTTTTGGGCGATGGTTTTCATGTCCCGCATCACCTGCTGCGTGTAGTTGGGATGGTCGCCCGGATGTTGCAGCAGCGCGTGGACAGGCACAGCCCAGGCCTGGTCCGGCAGCATGATGATGTTGTGGCCGTGGTTCAGGTTGTAGTCGGACTGGAGGATGAGGCGGAGCTGCCGGTATGTGAAGACCGGGCCGTCCTCCAATTCGTAATAGAACGCCGAGCCCGGGAGGATGTGGTGTGCTTCCCACGCGTACGGGTACTTCTGGAGCGCGGGCTTCTTGTCCTTGTCCTTGGCCCTCGGGTTGAAGTTCTCCGGTGGCCCCCCGGGGAACTCAGCGGTCTGCTTCACCAGGTCCCGGATTTCATCCAGGTAGGAGTGGTCGAAGACGCGGTACACGCCACGCCCGTCCAGGGACGCGATGTAGTCAGAGCCGTTCTGCGCGTAGTCGCTGTCCTTGCCGAGCACCCCCTGGGGCGGGGCGCTGTCGTCCACGTGGTCGGCGTCGTCCGCGGCGCTGGCCGCGGGCTTCGGCTTCTTCTTCTTCGCCGCCTTGGCTGCCGTGTACTTCCGGTC
Organism: Myxococcus sp. CA023; assembly: GCF_010998615.1. GTDB lineage: Bacteria > Myxococcota > Myxococcia > Myxococcales > Myxococcaceae > Myxococcus. The sequence continues at coordinate 17,313 of NZ_JAAEAH010000017.1, forward strand.
CCTGCTCCGCTCGAAGATGGACAGGAGCCGCTGCGCCAGCTCCGTGTTCATTTCGCTCGCACTCAGGTTGCTCATGCGCGTACCCACCTCTCACGTTGTATGGTGCCTGAACGCCCCGTTCCAGGCTACGCTCACCCGCACCTCCCATCATGGCCCGTCTCATCTCCCTCCGTGCAGATGCCGCTGACTCCCTGGGAGAAAGGCTGAGCCGGTTCGACCCGGGCGCGGACCACTCCAGCATTCTCGCGCGGTTGGACGCCATCACGCTCGACCTGCACCTCATCGCCGTGGCCACGCTGCTGGTCGATGGTAATCCTCAGGGGTTCTTCCTCAACCTCTGCCGGATGGCGGAGAACGGCCGCCGGGTGCAGCGCCTCCTCGCGGACCGGGGCCTTCCGCCACCGCCCGCGCGGCGCAACACGCCTCTGCTCGGCGCGCTCGCCGCCGGCCACTTCTCCCTCGCGGAGGCCGTGGCCGCGAGCTCCGCCACCCAGTGGCAGCAGGGCGCCGAATACGAGGATGAGTTCCTCTGGGCCGCCGCCCTCCAGCACCTCACCCGCACGCCGTCCGCGCCGCTGGAGTCCATCCTCGTCCCGCTGGAGAAGGTGGGCCAGGAGCCCTACGCCAGCCGGGTGGCCATGGCCCGGGCCCTGGTGTCCAGGGACGCCGCCGCCTTCGCCGAGGCCTTCGCCGCCGCCTGCCTGGACCACGGCATCGTCACGGAGAAGCGCGCCCGCTCGCTGGCTACACCCGTGACGTCCTTCGCGCCGCACCGGTTTGTCTGGCTCGAAGGGCTGGCCCTCCTGCGCCTCGCCGAGCGCGCCAGCATCGCACCCGAGGACACCAGCTTCCGCTACTGCCCGCCCCTGGCCCGCGTCCCGATGACGACGACGTACTCGGGCGACTGGGCCGTCGACACGGCGCCGACGCGATAACCCTGTCAGTCCGTTCCGACGGGTTGCCCCGGCTCCAGCGTCTCCGCGCCCTCGCACGTCACCTGGATGGAGCGCAGCTCCGTGGGCTCGCGCTGCAACGCGAAGGTGCCGCGCCACACGAGGAACAGCTTCATCGCGTCCGTGTCCAGGACCACGGTGTCCAGCCGCAGCGCTCCTTCCAGGTCATCCAGTCCCCGGGCTCTGGGCGCGAGGACCTCCGGAGATGGCAGCGCGGGCAACCTGAACGTCAGCGGCGCACCCGGCGCCATGTGCTTCAGCAGCACGGCCTCGCCCCCTCGCAGGTAGCCCGGGACGAGCTGGTCCCGCGGCGCGCCGTTGAGGAAGCGCCGGTCGAAGTCCTTCGGCAGCAACGGGCTGCGCGACTTCTTCCACGCGTCATCGTAGGTGCCCGCGTCGCCGGCCCGGGGCTGCCAGTGCGGTTCGATGAACCCGAAGCCCGCGGGCGGAGGACGCTGGCCCCACGATTTCAGCGGCTCGGCGGGAGACTCCAGGTTCGGCAGCCGCAGGTTCTCCTCGAAGCGGCTGCTCTTCTCGCGAAAGCCAGTGCCCAGCGGGTTGCGCGGCTCGAAGGCGCTACCGTCCTTCCCGCCGAAGGCGCGCTCGTAGCGCAAGGGAATGCGCTCGAAGGGGAGGGGCTGCGTCACCCCGATGCCGCCCATGCTCTTGAACCACGTGCGGTCCCCCAGCACACGGACCTGCTTGTGCACTGGCCCGACATGCAACTCGGCGAGGAGCTCGCGAGTCCCCGCCGCGGGCGCATGGGCATGTCCCACCAGCACCACGTCCGTGGCGGCCTTGAAGAAGGCGCCCTCGGGCTCCAGACGGAGGCTGGCCGCATCCCCGCCTTCCCAGCGCTCACCCCCGGTCAGCAGCGGCGCCTGCTCCGCGGACAGCACGGGCGCGCCCCGAGGCCGCAGGTCGAACGTGGCCTTCAACACGGGCACGAACAGGGGCCGCAGCGCCTCGTCCGTGAGGAACAGCGGCTCGAAGGTGAAGGGCGTGAGGTTCTCGGTGGAGGGGTGCCCCATGAAACATGTCTACCAGTCCTCACCCGTTTGGGACACGGGCAGCCGGAGCCCGGCTGTCAGCCCGCGCTCCACCTTCCGTCCTCGCCGTGCCCTCACACAAGGACACGGCCATGGGAGACCCACGCAATCCGAAGCGAGCGCACGAGCGCTGGAACCTGGAGCGCCTGCGCGCCTGCGAGGCGGAGGTGCGCGCCCTGGCGCCCTGGGTGACGGTGTCCGGCGGCTGGGCCTGGCACTTCATGGCCCCGCCCCACGAGGAGCTGAAGCGCTTCCACGACCACAAGGATGTGGACCTCTTCGTGGAGCCCGCGCGCTTCCCGGAGCTCATCGCCGTGCTCACCGCTCGCGGCTACCACCGCATCTGGACGCGCTTCGACGCCACCTCCACGCACTTCTACCGCTACGCCCGGCACGATGAGGGTGGCAAGGTCCTGCTCGACGTCTTCGTCCGGCGCGTGCCGGCCGTGGACGCCGGGGGGATTCGCGTGGTGGACCCGGCCACGCTGCTCACCTTCTACGGAGACATCCACAGCACGGATGACTGCGTGTCGGTGCTGGCGGCGCGGCGGCTGCTGGCGAAGGGCCACAGCCCCCTGGGCCGGGGGGAGCTCGTCACTGCACGGTGAAGAGGTGGTTGTCGCCGAAGTTCGAATCCCAGGCCTGGCAGCCCCAGCGGCTGGTGTTCTCGAACCAGACGGCCAGCGTGCCCCGCGTGTTGAGCGGGATGGACGGCGCGGGCGGGTTGGGCGTGGAGGAGAAGCCCGCCACCCAGAAGCGCTGCACCGGCCCGTTGTTGAACTGGTAGTAGCCCGTCATCGTCCACCCGGGCGTGGTGCCGTTGATGTTGCCCCGGCACTGCGTCAGCCGGTCCGCGCTGTAGTGGATGGCCGCGGTGGAGCCGAAGGGCAGCGGGTTGGAGGACGCGAACACGTTCCAGCCCTGCGCCGGCGACTGGAAGGTGATGCTGGAGGGGGACTGCGAGGAAGCGGCCGTTCCGGCGATCAGCACGGCGACGGCGGCGGCGAGACACCAGCGGGGGGATTGACGCGGCAAGGCAACGCTCCAGGTTGAGAGGAAGCTGCATTGCGGATACGCACACCGTGGCAGGCACGGGCTGTGACGGTCCGCCAGTGGACCCTCACGGGTTTGTGCCGCTCAATTGCGGACTCCTCTAGAGTCAGGCTCCACACCTTTACGCTCCGCGCCATGGCCGACTTTCTTCCTCGCTTCTATCGACTCGCCGTCCGCGTGGACGCGCACTATGACGCGCTGAGCCGCAAGCTTCGCCAGAAGCTGGGGGTCGCGCCGCCGCTGCGCATCCTTCCCTACCGGGGCTATGGCACGCCCGAGCGCGCCGTCATCAAGGCCCGCGTGCTGGAGGACCGGCACGTGCGCCCGCCGCAGGAGCGCTACACGCTGGTGGGCAGCGCGGTGGCCTCCTACAAGCGCTACATGACGCGCGAGGTGCCGGGCGCGCACGTCGCGGTGCGCTGGGGCGACAAGCGCTGGGAGGGCACCACCGACGAGGAGGGCTTCCTGGAGCTGTGGGTGCCTCCGCCGGACGGGGTGCGCTCGGGCTGGCACATGGTGGAGCTGGAGCTGCTGTCGCCGGACGCGGAGGGCGTGTCCCGCGTGGCCGCGCCGGTGCGGATGGCCGGGCCCGGCGCGGAGTTCGGCGTCATCAGCGACATCGACGACACCGTCATCGTCACCGGCGTCACCGACCTGCTGAAGCGGGCCTGGGCGCTCTTCCTGACCGAGCACCGCGTGCGGCTGCCCTTTCCGGGCGTGGACGCCTTCTATGCCGCGCTCCAGCACGGCCGGGGCACGAGCGCGGACAACCCCATCTTCTACGTGTCCAGCAGCCCGTGGAACCTCTACGAGCACCTGGACGAGTTCCTCTCCCTGCACAAAATCCCCACCGGTCCGCTGCTGCTGCGCGACTGGGGCCTGTCCAGCCAGGGCTTCGCGCCCGGCGGGGGCCATGGGCACAAGCTGGAGAAGATTCGCGCGGTGCTCGGCACGCTGTCGCACCTGCCCTTCATCCTCATTGGCGACAGTGGCCAGGAGGACGCGGAGCACTACCGCACCATCGTCCGTGAGTTTCCCGGGCGCATCCTCTGCGTCTACATCCGCAACGTGCCGGGGCATCAGCGCCGGGCCGAGGAACTGGCGCTCATCGCCAGGGACATCCGCGCCGCGGGCAGCCAGATGCTCGCGGTGGATGACACCACCGAGGCCGCCCGTCACGCCGCGCGCGAGGGGTGGATTCAGTGGCGTGAGGTGCGCGAGGTGGAGGCCCACCGCCGCGAGGACGCCGCGCGCTGAGGCCCCCGTCGCCCACCGAGGTGCAGGTGCTGTCAGGGCAGCGGACGGCCGCCCTGGAACTGGGCCATGCGCTGGGCGCGCTCCATCATCTCGCCCTGGGCCCAGCGCTTCTCCTCGCCGGCGCGCGGCAGCCGGCGGCGCCAGCCGCCATCCGCGGTCAGCTCCCAGGCGGACGTGGTGTCTGCCATGCAGCGCTCCAGCGAGTCTTTCACCTGGGCGGCCAGGCTGGCGTCCTCCACCGGCGCGAGGATTTCCACGCGGTGGTCCAGGTTGCGCGGCATCAAGTCCGCCGAGCCGATGAAGCAACGCAGCTCCGGGCCGCGCTCGAAGATGTAGATGCGCGAGTGCTCCAGGAAGCGGCCCAGCACGGACACCACGCGGATGTTCTCCGACACGCCGGGGACACCCGGGCGCAGGCAGCAGATGCCGCGCACGTTCAGCTCCACCTTCACGCCCGCGCGTGACGCCTCGTAGAGGGCGTGGATGATGCCGGGGTCCACCAGCGCGTTCATCTTCATCTGGATGCGCGCGGGGCGCTCGGCTGTGTGCGCGGCGACGGTGCGCTTGATTTCCTCCAGCAGGCCCTGGCGCATGGTGAGCGGGGCCACCAGCAGCTTGCGGAAGCTCTTCGGCCGGCCAAACCCGGTGAGGTAGTTGAAGACGTCCGCCACGTCCGCGCCAATGTCCGGGTCCGTGGTGAACAGGCCCATGTCCGTGTAGAGGCGCGCCGTCTTCGGGTTGTAGTTGCCCGTGCCGATGTGCACGTAGTGCCGCACCTTGTCGCCCTCGCGCCGGACGATGAGGATGGCCTTCGCGTGCGTCTTCAGGGACGGAATCCCGTAGACGACGTGCACGCCCGCCTCTTCCAGCGCGTTGGCCCAGCGGATGTTGGTGCGCTCGTCGAAGCGGGCCTTCAGCTCCACCATGCACACCGCCTGCTTGCCGCGCTCGGTGGCGGTAATCAGCGCGGGCACCAGGGGCGAGCTGTCCGACGTGCGGTACACCGTCTGCTTGATGGCCAGCACGTCCGGGTCGGCCACGGCCTCGGTGACGAAGCGCTCCACGGAGGTGGCGAAGGACTCGTAGGGGTGGTGGACCAGCAGGTCCCCTCGGCGCATGGACGACATCACCGTGCCGCCATCCGGCGCGTCCGCGTCCGTGCGCAGGCGGGCCTGGGTGATAGGGATCCACGGCGGGTCCTTCAGCTCCGGGAAGCCCGGGGCGAAGGCGATGGACTGCAGGTCGTTGAGGCCCACCAGGCCGTGCTCCTCGTAGACCTGACGTGCCTCCAGGCCCATGGCCTCCACCAGCGGCTCGAGCAGCTTGGGGCTCATGCCGGCCTGGACTTCCATGCGGATGACGTCGCCGAAGCGGCGCTCGCGCAGCTCCGTCTCCACGGCCTTGAGCAGGTCCTCCGCGTCCTCGGACACGGTGAAGTCCGCGTCGCGGGTGACGCGGAAGGTGCCCCAGCTCAGCACCTCCATGCCGGGGAACAAGTCTCCCAGGTGCTGGGCGATGATTTCCTCCAAGGGGACGAAGACGTTGCCCTTGAGGGGCAGGAAGCGCGGCAGCAGCTCCTTGGGCACCTTCACCCGGGCCACGCTCTCCTCGTCCGCGTCCGGGTCTCTCAGCAGCACCGCCAGGCTGAGCGACAGGTTGGAGATGTAGGGAAAGTGCCGCCCCAGGCCGATGGCCAGCGGGGTGAGGACGGGGAAAATCTGCTCCTTGAAGCGCTGGTCCATCTGGGCGCGCTGCTCGGCGTCCAAATTCCGGGCGGAGAGGATGCGCAGGCCCTTTTCGGCCAGGGCGGGGCGGAGCACCTTCTCGAAGGCGTCGCCGTGCCGGCGCGTCTGCTTGAGGATGCCGTCGTGCAGCTTGTCCAGGGTGTCGCTGGGAGAGGCTCCGTCGGGAACCAGGCGCGCCACGCCGCCGCGAATCTGCTCGTGCAGACGGGCGACGCGAATCATGAAGAACTCGTCCAGGTTGCGCGCGTAGATGGCGATGAACTTCAGCCGCTCCAGCAGCGGAATCTCCGGAGACTCGGCGAGCTGGAGGACGCGGTCATTGAAGGCCATCCAGGACAGCTCTCGGTTGAAGAAGAGCTCCGTGTCCTTCGACTCCGCGCCGGCCGGGAGCACGTCCCGGTTGGAGGGCTTCTGGGTGACGCTGCGACCGCCGCCGCCGCGTTTCGGCATGGTGACTTGACTCCTCGTTGACTCCCTTGGAGGGGATGTAGCAGGCCGCCCCCCTGCTCATTGTAAACTCGCGTGTGACCTGGGAGAGGGAGCCGTCAGGGGATGTAAGCCCTCCCAGGTGGGCGGGCAGGGAGAAAGGGCGGGAGGCGTGGACTTTGTTGCATCCGCGATATGAGGACTGCATGTCAGGCGACGTGAGCGCGACGGAGACGAACCCCCAGGCGGACGCGGCCAGCGGCCTCTTCACGGCCTTCCAGAAGGACAGGAAGGTGCCTCGGGGACGGTGGGTGGGCGCCCTGCTGATGGCCCTGATACCGGTGGTGCTGGGCGTGGGCTTCTGGACCCTCGCCAAGGGCGAGGAGAAGACGTTCCGCATCGTCACGCCCCAAGGCTTCAAGTCCATGCGGGGTGGGATGACGACGGAGCAGGTGCGCGCCGTGCTCGGACGGCCCATCACCCTGGAGCGGGACACCAGCGGGGCGGAGTGCTACCGCTACGGGCAGCCCAACTTCGTCAACCCGCAGTTCCTCATCTATTCGGTCTGCTACGAGGACGGGAAGCTGCGGGACGTGAAGACGCACCAGTACTCCGCCTGGAACGTGGACCCCGCCACGGGGACGTTCGCGGCGCCGGGCGGGGAGCCCGCGGACGCGGCGCCCGTGCCCGCGCAGGAAGGCTGAGCCGGCCGTTCGTGCCGAAACGATGATGGAACCATGCGTGGCTGCCCGCGAGTCGCGGGTGCCAGGCTCCCTCCGTTCAATGAAACGGAGGGAGCACCATGCGGCGTTTCTCTCGGGGGATCGCGGTTCTCCTGGCGGTAGCGGGGCTTTCGTCCGCGGAGGCGTCTGACGACATCATCTGGAATGCGGAGCCCAGCGAGGAGGCCTTGCGTTGCTTGAGCGAGGAGCTGCCCGTGACGGTGAAGGTCTACTATCCAGAATTCGGTTGTGGGTTCAGCACGTCCAGCACCTTCTACCTGAAGGTGACACAGAGCGGCGCGGAGATATCTGGTCGAGGGGATGACGAGGGAAACCCGGTCAAACTCAGTCCGAGGAAGCTGTCCCGGGCCGAAGGTGAGCGCATCCTCCGGGATTTGACGAGCGCGATGCTTCGTCGTGAGTCCGAGTCGGCCTCAGGTGATGCGCCGACCACCTACTTCGCCCATGTCGAGTGGGCCTGTGGCGTCAGGGGGGCGGAGCGCGGCACCACGAGGTTCAAGGCACTCAACCACGGCTTGTATTCCATGGATGAGGGGGGCACCTACGCGCGCGCCGTTGGCATCCGTGACGTTGTGGTGAAGGCACTCCGACAGGCACATCGCTGACACGACGGCACCCAACACATGCGCATGGGCGTGCCCCATCGAGGCACTCCACCACATGGGGTTGCCTCGCGTTACCGGCAGTTGGAATCCGCATCGTTGTCCGCGCCATCCGCGCACCGGCCCGTCTCCGTGGCGGCGTCCTCGCTGATGTGGAGCGTGTAGCGGATGGGCGTGTCTTGGTCGGGATTCGCCATGCCGTCCACCACCAACAGCACCGTCTGGCCCTGCGCCAGTGTCACCTTCACGGCGGGCGAGCCTTGGGGACTCCCGTTCGGGTTGGAGGCGCAACCCAACTCCGTGCCCCTGCAACCCGTGAGCACGTAGAGCGCGTTGCCCCACTCGCTCGGTGCCGTGTCGAAGACGTAGGTGCCTGCCCGCGGCGCCGTCCACAGGTGCGCGCGGTCCTGCTGGAGCAGCGCGCCGCAGGTGCCCTGGAAGCCGTCACCGGAACCCGCCGTCTCGCCGTGGAACGTCACCGGCAGCGCGCTGCCCAAGTCGTGGTGTGCGCAGCCGCGTCCACCGCAGCCCGGCGCGTCGTGGCAGTCCGTGTCCGCGCAGTCCACCCAGCGGTCCCCCTCATTGTCCATGCCGTCGAAGCAGGAGCCCGCCTCGCTGGCCCGCAGCTCGTCGATGTGCAGCTCGAAGTACCCGGCGCTGAACCGGTCCGGGCTCGCCGAGTCCACCACCACCAGCACCGTCTGTCCCTGCACCAGCGGCACCGAGACACGCGCGCCGCCGCCGTAGCTGATGCCGTCCTTCGCACACGCCAGATCCGCGCCCCCGCAGCCGCCGCTGCGCACGGAGATGAGCGAGCGGATGGCTGACTTCGCCGTGTCGAAGGTGAAGAGCGCGCTCTTGGGCGCCGTCCACAGGAAGCCCCGGTCCGGCGCGCCGCTCCCGCCGCACGAGGACTGATGGTCATCCCCCGCGTGCGCGGTGGAGCCCTTCACCATCAACGGCACCATGCTGCCCAGGTTCCGGTCCACGCACACGGACGCGCTCGCCGCGCAGACGTTGGGAGCGCCCGTCGCTTCGCAGGACTCGGGCGCCGTGCAGGTGCCACACTCCAGGAACCCGCCGCACCCGTCCGGCACGGTGCCACAGTCCTTGCCCAGCAGGCCGCAGGTGTAGGGACGGCAGGAAGGCGCCGCGCACACGTTGGGCGTGCCGCCACCTCCACATGTCTCGCCATTCGTGCATGCCCCGCACTGGAGCGCGCCGCCGCACCCGTTCGGCACGGTGCCGCAGTCCTTGTCCAGCGACTCGCAGGTGGCCGGTGTGCAGAGGGGACGACCACAGACGTGGTCCACGCCGCCCCCGCCGCATGTCTCGCCCGCCGGGCAGAGGCCACAGTGAAGGAGTCCACCGCAGCCATCGGGCACGGTGCCGCAGTTCTTTTCCTGGGACTCGCAGGTGAGCGGGGTGCACACGCCGCCGCCGCAGACATTTGGCACGCCGCCGCCGCCGCACGTCTGGCCGTCCACGCAGACGCCGCAGTCGAGCATTCCGCCGCATCCATCCGCCACCGGCCCGCAGTTCTTCCCCAGCGTCTCACACGTACCCGGCGTGCACGGTGGGTTGCCGCAGACATTGGGCACGCCGCCGCCGCCACACGTCAGACCGCTCGCGCAGGCCCCACAGTCGAGCATGCCGCCGCAGCCGTCGGACACCGGCCCGCAGTCCTTCCCCAGCGCGTCGCAGGTGGCCCGCTTGCAGATGCCGCGGCCACACACGTTGGGCGCGCCGCCGCCCCCGCACGTCAGGCCGTCCGCGCAGCCGCCACAGTCCAAGAGGCCGCCACAGCCGTTCGGCACGGCGCCGCAGTCGCGCGCCAGCGACTCACAGGTATCCGGCGTGCAGGTGGGCTCGCCGCATACGTTGGGTGTGCCCCCGCCGCCGCAGGACTCCGGCGCCGTGCAGGTGCCGCAGTCGAGCGCGTCTTCACAGCCATTCGAGACCGGTCCGCAGTTGAGCCCCAGGGCCTCACAGGTGGTGGGCTCGCAGGGCGCCGGTCCGCACACGTTGTGCCGGCCACTACCTCCGCACACCTCGCCGGGGCCACAGGCGCCGCAGTCGAGCGTGCCGCCACAGCCATCAATGGCGATGCCGCAGTCCATGCCCTGGGAGGCGCACGTCATGGGCTCGCAGGCGGAGACCGGCCGGCGGGTGTCCGCGTCCTCGTACGATTGCGTCGGGCTGCACGCCACCCACAGCACCAGCCCACACGCCCAGAACCACGCTCCCCGCCGCCCCGCTCCGCGCATGCGCTCCCGTCCCGCCCAGGCCACCACCCGCGCCCAACGTGGGTCCGGGCTTCGCGCGTGCCCAGCCATGGCACGAGGCGGGGTTGGACGGTGCACACACAGCGGTGCGCGGGCACGGGCGTCGCCTGCCCGAACGCCCGGTTTCCGACGTTCGCGTCACCCGGCGAGCCCCCTGGATTCAGGGTGCGGAGCGCTTCACCCTGCCCGAGGACATGGGCGGTGGACCGTCTGGGGAGGAGGGGAGGTGGCACGTCCGTGGACGTTCGCGCAGCGCGCGGGCGCCGGCTTCATCATCTCGTTGGTGGTGGCGCTCGTGCTGGCGGGAACGTCCGTGGTGGCGCTGCTCTCCGTGCGGGCCAATCACAAGGCGCGCATCCTGGAGCTGTCCCGGGACGTGCTGGACATCAAACAACTGGAGCGGACCTTCAACGACAAGGTCGTCAGTGGCCGGGGCTTCGCTTTATCGGGAGATGCCTTCTTCGCCCACGACATGTCCGTCGCGCGCGAGCGCTTCATCGCCACCTACGAAGCCCTGAAGCGCCGGCTCACCCAGGAGCCCCTGGCCACGCAACTGGAGGCCGTCTCCCACGCGGAGATGGAGCACGAGGAGGCCATGCAAGCGCTCATCATGGAGCGCGAGGATGGCGTGCCCCGCCAGCGGCTGGAGCAGATTTTCGACGGCCACGTGGCGGACACACGCCACCGTGCAATGGACAGCCTCCGGATGCTCCACCAGCAGACGGAGGCCCGGCTGTCCGAGGGCATCCATGAGAGCCTGGCCACGGACCGCAGCGCGCTCGGGCTGTCCCTGCTCGCGGGGAGCCTGGGCCTCGCGGGCGCCACGATGCTGGCGTGGACGCTGACGCGCAAGCTGCGGCCCATCCAACAGGAGGCGGAGGCCAGCGCCGAGCGCTTCCAGCTCCTCGTGGAGGGAGTGCGCGACTACGCCTTGTTCCTGCTGGACGCGCGGGGCCGGGTGGAGAGCTGGAACCCGGGCGCGGAGCGCATCATGGGCTACCGCGAGGCGGAAATCCTGGGCCAGCCCTCCAGCGTCTTCTACCCGCCAGATGCGGTGGCGGCGGGGATTCCGGACAAGGACCTGGTGCGGGCCCGGAGGGATGGGCGGCTGCACACGGAGGGCTGGCGAGTGCGGAAGGACGGCTCGCGCTATCTGGCGGACGTCAACGTCACCGTGCTCCAGGACGCGCGCGGGCAGCCGCGCGGCTTCGCCAAGGTGACGCGCGACATCACCGAGCGGCGCCGGGCCGAGCGCACGCAGCAACTGCTGGCGGAGGCGGGGGGCCTCTTCCACCAGTTCCAGGACCCCGACCAGACGGTGGCCGAGCTGACGCGTATCATGGTGCCGGAGGTGGCGGACGCCTGCCTGCTCTACCTGCTGACGGCCAGTGGCGACCTCAAGCCCCGCGCGGTGGCGCACGCGATGCCGGAGAAGGAGGCGTGGCTGTGGGACGCGGCGCGGCGCTTTCCGCCGCCACCAGAGTCTCCGTGGGGCATCTGGCAGGTGATGCGCACGGGGCGCTCCGAGCTCAAGAGCGACGTGTCTCCGGAGACCCTGGCCCGGGGGCTGGTGGGCCCCGAGCACCTCTCGTTGATGGAGAAGGTGGGCGTGCGCTCCTACCTCGGCGTGCCGCTGCGGGTGGGGCGGCAGACTCGCGGAGTGTTCGTGCTGCTGACGTCCGCGCCGGAGCGCCGGCTGACGGTGACGGACCAGGTCTTCGTGGAGGAGGTGGCGGGACGTGCCGCGCTCGCGCTGGACAACGCCCGGCTCTGGAGCGAGGCGCAGGACGCGGTGGAGCTCATCGGCGTGGCCGCGCACGACTTGGGCAATCCGTTGAACACGCTGCAGTTGCTGCTGCGAAGGCTTCAGCGGATGGAGCTCGCGGAGGAGCAGAAGGCGCGCGACGGGCTGGCGGCGGCGCTGAAGCAGACACAGCGGCTGGGGCAGCTGCTGCACAACCTGCTGGACCTCTCGCGGCTGTCATCGGGGAAGCTGATGCTGGACGTGGCGCCGGTGGACCTGCCGGAACTGGTGCACGAGGTGGTGGAGCGCTTCGCCGAACAGGCTGCGGAGGCGGGCTGCAAGCTGGAGTTCGGCGCGGAATTGGGGCTGGTGGGCCGGTGGGACCGGCTGCGGTTGGACCGGGTGGTGACGAACCTCTTGTCCAACGCGCTGAAGTTCGGCAGGGGACGGCCGGTGGAGGTCCGGGTGGAGCATGCAGGCGTGGCGCGGGCGCGGCTGTGCGTGAGAGACCACGGCGTGGGCATTGCCCCGGAGGCGCAGCGGCGCATCTTCGAGCGCTTCGAAAGAGAGCCCTCCGGAGGCCAGCATGCGGGCTTCGGGCTGGGGCTCTACATCGTCCGGCAGCTGGTGGAGGCTCACGGCGGCACCATTCGGGTGGAGAGCGCCCCCAGCGAGGGCGCCACCTTCATCGTGGAGTTGCCGCTGATGCTGCTGGGCTCGGAGCTGCGCGAGCCACCCGATATACCCCTGCACTCGTGAGCCCGCCTGTCACGCGTGCAGCGGCGGCCGGGTGTCCACGAAGGTCCGCAGGGGCGACCGCTCCGGCGCCTTCTCCTGCTCCTCCAGCAGCTCGAACTCCAGCGAGTCATGCGCGCAGAACACCGTGACGTCCCGTCCGTGCCGCCGCACCAGCTCGCGCAGCCGGCGCATGTTGTGCCAGCGCAGGTAGCCATCCGTCTGATTCAGTTTCTGGGCGATGCGCAGGCCCAGGGTGCACTGGTACCGGTCCGGGGCCATTTCCCCATGGTAGAAGTACGCGTCTCCGGCGTGCAGCAGCCAACCGCTTCCATTCTGGATGGCGACGCCAGCGTGGCCCAGGGTGTGGCCCGGCAGCGGCACCAGCAGGATTTCCGGCGGCAGGCCCGTCAAATCCCTCACGCACTCGAAGCCGAACCAGCGCTCACCGTCCCCCAGGGAGGGATACGTCACCCACTGCGTCTCCGGGGGCCACTGCCGTGGCCGGTAGCGTCTCCGGTCCCTCGCCGTCGCCTGGGACAGGGCCTGCTGGTACTCATCCCACAAGAGATGGATCTTCGCGTGAGGGAAGTCGCTCAGGCCGCCAGCGTGGTCGCAGTCCAGGTGGGTGAGGACGATGTCGCGCACGTCCTCGGCATGGAAGCCCATGCGCTCAATCTGTCGGATGGCCGTGGAGCCCTCGTTGAGCTGGGGCCGGATTCCCTTGAGGAGCAGCGGGTGCAGCCGCGCCCGGGGGTGCTTCACGTCCTCCAGGCCGAAGCCGGTGTCCACCAGGATGAGTCCCTGCCGGCCTTCCAGCAGGAGGCAGTGACACGTCAGTGCCGCGGGCCCCGTGAAGCCCTTTCGCCCGTCCACCAGCCGGCCGCCCGGTGGGCACAGGGTGGTGCAGTTCAGGTGGTGGATGCGCATCGCTTTCGCTCCTCGGCAGGGAGCCGCTCGGGCGGCCCGGGTCTGGAGCTAAAGGTGCGCCGCGCGGCGCCACGGAGGAATCCGCTCGAGCGGGGTGGCGGAAGGCTCGCCCGCCCGGAGGGGGTGCCTGGACGTCCGCTTCAGAGCTGCTGCAGGTGCTCGGCCGTCCGCTCCTCGCGGACGTTGCCGGTGTTGAGCGTGGTGGCGGGCTCGAAGAGCAGGACGTGGACCTCCTCCTCCGCCACGGGCCGGTGCTCCACGCCGCGAGGAATGATGATGAACTCGCCTGGGCCCACGTCCACCGTGCGCTCGCGCAGCTCCATGCGCAGCTGGCCGTGGAGCACGAGGAACAGCTCGTCCTCGGCGTCGTGCTGGTGCCAGACGAAGGGGCCGTGGAGCCGGGCCAGCCGGACGTGTTGGCCGTTCAGCTCGCCCACCACCTTCGGGGACCAGTGCTCGGAGAAGAGGGCCAGCTTCTGCGCGAGGTTGACCTTGTCCACCTCGGGGGCTGGTGCGTCCAGGGTGCCAGTGCCTTCCAAGGCACGGGCAGTGTCGGCGCGGCGGCGGGAGTCCCAGCGCGGACGACGTCCGGCGAGGACCGTGGGGCTGCGATGAGGCGCGCTCATGCGGGTGTCATCTCCTTCCGCGGCGCCGCTGCATTGGCTTGCGCCATGAGTTCGTCGTCGGAGTGTCTGTCTTCTGCGGAGGATAATCCCGCCTGTCAGCGCGCGGGAGTGGCCGCGAGGTCGACTACCCGACGGATGACGTGAAACATCGCGCCCGCGTGTCACGAAGGCGTCTGTCTCGAGCTCAGTCCGGGAAGAACATCGGGTCGCGCGTGGTGACGAACGAGGAGATGGCGCTGGCCACTTCCGCCGGCAGCCCGGTGAATTGCACCCCCACGCCTGGCATCAGCTCCGGCGTGCGGGAATTGGCCTCGCGCACCCAGCGCACCACGCCCGTCACCTTCATGGGCCGGCCGCCCGGCAGCGTGAAGTCCAGCTCCACCTGCGTGCCGCGCGGCACCGCGTCCACGGTGGCGATGAAGACGCCGCCCTCGCTGAGGTCCAGTGAGAAACCCGTGAAGAAGTTGGAGTCGCTGCGCATGTCGATGGACGTGTGCATCCGCACCCGTCCGTTGCGCCGCGCGTCGTTCTCCGGCGTGGTGGTGGGCCGGGCCGCGGCTGCTGGGAGAGGTGCGTGCCCCTGGGCCCTCGCCGCGGCGGCCGCCCGCGCCAGCTCGGCCTGGCGGGCCTTGGCGGCTTCGTGTTGTGCCCGCGACGCGGCTTCCTGGCGGGCCTTGGCCGCCTCGGCCTGACGCGTGAGCACCGCTTCCGCCTCGGTCACCGCGCGGGCCACCTGCGCCGCCTGCTCCTGGTGGGCTCGCAGCAGCGACTGCATCTCCGAACCTGCTTGCCGCCGAGCCTGGAGCGCCGCTTGACGGGCCTCCAGTGCCCGGATGCGCGGCGCCTCCACGTCCAGCGCGGGCGCCACGGCCAACTGCAACCGGGAGGCCTGTTCCCCCAACATGGGGTCGGCACCGGGGGCCTGGTGGGCCCGCGTCAGCGCCTGCCGCGTCTGCTCCAACCGGGTGGCCAGCGCGGACGCCTCCGCCGTGGCCTGGGCGAGTTGTTCATGGAGCCGGCCCTCCAGCGTGGACAGCTCGCTCTCGGCGCGAGCCAGCTCCGCTTCACGGGAAGCAGCTGGGGGCATGCGGGCAGCAGGGGACGGCGAGCTCATGGGCGAAAGACTCCAGGGCCGCCCACTGTAGCGCCCCCCGGACGACCCCACGAGCCCTACGCACCGAGCCGGAAATGACCCGGGGCCGCCCGCCTCCCAGGGATTGGCGGCAGGCAGGCGACCATGCGCCGCCCGGGCCGCCTCAGTCCGCGCCCTTGATGCAGGCCACCGGCTTGAGCCGGTAGGCCACCCGGGCCAGCCCCGCCATCTCCACCGTCTCCAGGACGTCGTCCAGGTTCTTGTAGCAAGGGCCGGACTCGTCCAGCGGCGTCTGGCGGGTATTGAGGAGGATGCCCGCCTCGGCCATGCGCTTGTCGGTGGCGTCCTGCTTCAGCACGCGCCTCGCCTCGCCGCGCGACATGCGGCGGCCGGAGCCGTGGTTCACCGAATAGATGGACTTCTGTGCGCCCGGCTCGGCGAAGAGGATGGCACTGCCCGTCTCCATGGAGCCCGGGATGAGGATGGGGTGGCCCGTCTTCTCCCAGGGCGTGCCCTTCAGCGCGGGGTGTCCCCCGGGGAACGCGCGCGTGGCGCCCTTTCGGGCGACGAACTTCCCCGCCTCCTTCTGGATGAGGTTGTGGGAGATTTCGTAATACACGCTGGCCGTGCCGCCGAAGACGTCCTCCAGCGCCGCGCACACCGCCTCACCGATGATGAGCCGGTTGGCCACCGCGAAGTTGGCCGCCATGTTGTGGAGGTTCCAGTAGTCGCGGCCCAGCGGGCTCTCCGCGTCCAGCCAGACATGGTCCTCGCTGCGGCTCTTGAGTCCCAGTTGCGCGGCGCCCTCCACGAAGAAGTGCTTGGCGATGTTCCACCCGAAGCCGCGGCTGCCGGTGTGCAGCATCACCCACACGCGGCCGTCCTGGTCCACCTGCATCTCGGTGAAGTGGTTGCCGCCGCCCAGGCTGCCCAGTTGCTCACGCTTGCCGAAGGCGCGCTCGGGGATGTCCACCCGGTCGTCCTCGACGGGGATGTAGTCGCGCTCGGTGACGGACGAACCCCGGCCCAGGGCCTTGGCGCCGTGGCGCACCACGTCCGCGAAGGTGCGGTCCGTCACCCTGCGCTGCTTCTGCACGCGGCTGGCGCCCACGCCCACGGCGATGCGCTTCGTCACCTCTTCAATCCAGCGGCGGCGCTTCGTGGCGTCGGCGACGTCCTCGGCGGTGAGCGTCGTCTGCAACTGCACCATGCCGCAGCCGATGTCATAGCCGGCGGCGGTGGGCAGGAGGATGCCGTCCGTTTCCACCACCGTGCCAATGGGTACGCCGTAGCCCAGGTGACAGTCGGGTGTGACAGCCACGCGGGTGACCCCGGGGAAGGATGCCGCATTCACCACCTGGTCAAAGACAGAGTCCTCCAGTCCAGGTTGCTCGGGGCCCTCCCCCCACAGCAACTTGTCGGACAGGAACAGGTCCGCATCGACCTTCATGCTCTTGGTCTTCGCCAGGACGTAATGGCCCTCTGAGACCTTCTCCAGCCGCTGCTTCCAACTCATGACTCTTATCCCCCAGATGGGATGAACACGCGGCAGCGACGGGAGCGCCCAGGGAAGCTGACGCCAGGAGCCGAAACCCGAAAACAGGAGCAGAGGATGCTGGGGGCACAGGCGGGAAGGCGAGCGAATTCGGAGCCGCGCGCGGCCGCGGCCGGGACGTGCCCGGCCGGGCGAAAGTCAGCCCGAGAGCGGACGGCGAGGCTCCAATCGCCCCGGGACTTGTCACGTCCGGATTCCATTCCCATCCATTCCGCAGCATCCAGGTAGGGGGTGGGCGATGGGTTTCCTTGGTGGGATTTTCCTGGCGGTGGCGTTGCAGGCGGGACCCGTGGAGAAGGAGCAGGCACAGACGCCGGTGGAGGTGGCAGCCCCGGTGTTCAATCCCTCCGCGTGCGCGAAGAAGCGGGTGGACCCCTGTGGGTGTCACCATGTGTATGGCATCCGGCACTGCCACCCGAATCGGAAGGGTGACCACTGCGAGGCGCCGGTGAAGGCGGAGGTCGAGGCCCCGCGCAAGAGCCGGGACGCCTCGAAGAAGGCGGACACGCAGGCCCGGACACACGAGCCCGAGAAGAAGCAGCTCGACCCAAGCAAGTCCGTGTCCATGTAGGACCCAGGCGCGCGGGCTCTTCGCGGAGGAACGCGGAGACCTCGCGCGCCAGCAATTCAGGCGCGGTGACGTGGGTCACGTGGCTCTGTCCGGGCAGGATGTCCAGGCGGGCGTGGCTCAGCGTCCGCGCGAGCGCCGTGTCCGGTCCTTCGTGCGCGAGCACAGGGTGGAGCGGGGGGCCTTGTGGCTGGTGTGGCCGCCCGCGCGCCCCACGCCGCCCAAGGTGAAGGCCTTTGGCGACCTCCTGGCGCAGTTGCTCGCCGAGCTGTCGTGAAGGCGGGTGGAAACGGGAGGAGGGAACGGGGTAACAAGGTGGGTGAGCCGTGTCGCTCCAGGCACGCGCGGTGCCGAGGTGCGCATGCGAATGCAGCAGAGCCGCTCGCTCGTCTTCCTCCAGCAGCTCGGCCCCGGGGCACGTGAGGGCTACGAAGCCCTGCCCGGGCTGGAGGACACGCTGGCCGCGCTCTGCGCCGCGGCGCGGCAGGCCTGGCCGGGCGTGACGCTGGCGGAGGAAGACTTCCTGCTCCACCTCGCTTCGTGCCTGCCACGGGACGAGGACCCCTCACGGGTGCTGGCCACCGTGCATGCCGCGGACCTCTATCTGGCGTGCGCCTGTGTGCGGGGGCACGCCGCGGCGCATGCCGCGCTGGAGCGTCACGTTCTTCCCAAGGCGGCGGCGTCCTTGGCTCGGATGCGGGACACGGGCGTGGACCCCTCCGAGGTGGTCCAACACCTGCGCGAGCGGCTGCTCGTCCCGGAAGTTGGCCGGCCCGCGCGCATGACGGAGTACCAGGGCAGTGGTCCGCTCGCGGCCTGGCTGCGGGCGGCGGCGGTGCGCACCGCCCTCAACCTCCAGCGCTCGGAGCGCCGGAGGGCCCACGCCGAAGAGGAGGCGGAGGCGCTCCCGCTGCCAACCAAGGCGGGCATGGCGGACGTCGAGCTGGACTACCTGCGCAAGAACCACCGCGAGCATTTCCAGGCGGCGCTCTCCGAGGCACTGAATGCCCTGCCCACGCGGGAGCGCACCGTGCTGCGCTTGCACGTGGTGGAGGGGCTGAGCCTGGAGCGCATCGGCACCATGTACCAGACGCACAAGTCCACCGTGTCGCGCTGGGTGGCCCGCGCCCGGGAAGCGGCGCTGGAGGGCACACGTCAGCGGTTGGCGGAGCGGCTCCGGCTCACCTCCGGCGAACTGCACAGCCTGATGCGGGTGGTCCAGGGAGAGCTGGACCTGAGCCTGCCGTCCCTGCTGAGCACGCCTGGGGCTTCCTGAGGGGCCGCGGACTTTTTTCGCGGCCGCGTGCAACGCTCCAGCATGGCCGGTGTCATCCGGGTGAAGGTGGAACAACCCCCTCTTGGAGGATACACACCATGCATCACCGAATTGGCTTTGCCCTGGTTGCGCTGGCGTTGGTGGGAGCGCCTGCGCTGGCGGAGGAGTCGAAGCCGGCCCCGTCTTCTGGGGCCTCGGCCACCACCGAGGAGACGGTGGTCGTGAAGAAGGGCAGCCATCGCGACCTTCAAATTCCGGGAATGGCCCGCATCGCGATTGACGAACCGGAGATTGCGGACATCAAGGCGCTCGGCAAAGGGGTGCTGCGCATCATCGGTAAGCAGGCCGGTGAGACAACGCTGCTCGTGTGGGCGGGGCCCGAGAACAAGCGCAGCAGCTACCGCATCGTCGTCACCGATTGATGCAGGGCATCGGTGGCCATGGTGCCGCCATGTGACATGAATGGAATCCGCGCTCCTCCGCGCAGGGATGAGGGGCGTGGGCGCCGCTGGACCAGGGCTTCGCGCCGACGGAACCGGCCGGGGACAAGGTGCATGCGAGAGCGGTGCATCACCGACCGTCACGCTCTTGATGAGCACGAGGCTCGCGCCGGAGATGGGCTCGGGGCCATTCCCACAGGGAGGCGCGTGGTCACCTCCCGGAGGCGGATTGCCACCACCTCGAGGCTTGGAGGGCTCATCTAAAGAGAGCGCCTTCCAGAGGACCTCCGCGGCGGTCTCGACGTCTTCTTCACTCACCACTTCGCCCCGGCCCGCCCGGCGCACGAGCTCCGACAGCACGCCCCACACCATGCACTCATGGAGCCAGGTGCGGCCCTTGGGAAAGGCCTTCTCGCGCTCGCCATGTTCGAGGACCTCCAGCACCTGCGCGCGCGTCCGTCCGTCATGCTCGCCCGGTGGGTCCGTGTCCGGATGGTTGTGAAGGAAGGTGAAGCCCACGAGGTGGGGCTGCAACAGCGCCCAGGTCGCGAACTCGCGCCAGAAGGCGATGAAGACGTCGCGAAAGCCCTGCCGCAGCGGGTCGCCATCCGCCATCTGGTAGGCGACGAAACCCGTGTAGGACAGCTCGCGCTCGGTGAGGGTCCGTATCGCCCTCGCGATGCCCTGCTTGCTGCCGTAGTAACGATACAGCGAGCCCACCGAGAGCCGCGTGGCCCGGGCCAGTTCCGCGGCCCGGACGTTGTCGAACCCCCGCTGTGCCAGCAGCTCCGCCGCGTCACGCAGCCTGAAAGCGCGCATCTCCGCCAACGTGTACATCCGCCCGTCCCCCTGCCTTCGCGGCCGTCGCGTGGAAGGAACGTTCCCTCCACGACGACCTGTCTACAGGGAGGGGCTGACACGAGGTGGGAGGTCGGGTCGGCGCGCCAGCGGAGCTGCCTTCGAGGGAGGGAACACTCGGGTGGGCTGTTCGGCGCGGACCCGGGCTGCGATGATTCGAGGCGCGCCATGAACCTGTTGCTCCGTCCTCCGATGTCCGCATGTCCGGATGAGAACCTGCTCGCGGCCTTCGTCAGTGGCTCGGCTCCCGTGGGGAAGGTGGCGGTGGTGGAAGCGCACCTCGACGGTTGCGCGGACTGCCGGGCGTTGGTGGCGGCGGTGGCGGCCAGTTCCTCCCTGCCGGGCGCAGTCGCCGTTGAGCGTGAGGCGGAGGCGCCCACGCGGTGGGACACGGGCGCGGCGACGTTGCCGGACGCGCGGGAGGAGCCGGTCCTGCCGCCAGGGACGCGGCTGGGGGCCTATCTGCTGCAGGGCGTGCTGGGCATGGGCGGGATGGGCGTGGTGTACGCGGCGGATGACCTGCGGCTGGGGCGGCGGGTGGCGCTCAAGCTGTTGAGGCCGTTGCTCGCGGGCGCGCAGGACCAGGGTCGTGAGCGGCTGCTTCGCGAGGCCCAGGCCATGGCGCGGCTCTCACATCCCAACGTGCTGCCGCTCTTCGAGTTGGGGACGGCGGAGGGGCACGACTTCCTGGCCATGGAGTGGGTGGACGGCACGACGCTCGCGGACTGGCTTCGGGAACGCGAGCGTCCATGGCGGGACGTGTTGGAGGTCTTCCTGGCAGCGGGAGCGGGGCTGGCCGCCGCCCATCGCGCGGGGATGGTGCACCGCGACTTCAAGCCGTCCAACGTGCTGGTGGGGCGCGACGGCCGGGTACGCGTCACGGACTTCGGGCTCGCGAGGCGCGGCACGGGGGCGTCTCCCGAGGCGCCGGCCGGTGTGAGCGCGGGTGCATCGAAGGCCTCCATGCTCACGGAGTGGGGACAGGCCGCGGGAACGCCGGCGTACATGTCTCCCGAGCAGCGCGCGGGAAGGGCCGTGGACGCCCGCAGCGACCAGTACAGCTTTTGTGTCGCGCTCCACGAAGCGCTCCACGGTGAGCGTCCCGGCCACCTTGCTGACTCCGCCGCACCGCGAACTTCGAGCGTGCCGAGGCATCTCCGCACCGCGCTGGCGCGGGGGCTCGCAAACGCGCCCGAGGACCGCTTCCCCACCATGGAGGCGCTGATGGCGGTGCTCTCCCTGCCTTCGCCGGCATGGGGCCGCCGGGGCATCCTGGCCCTGGCGGGAGCGGGTTCCCTGGTGGTCCTGGGCGTGCTCCTGTTGAAGCCGTCTTTTCTGTTCCAGTCCGACGCCGCCACGCCGCGAGCCGAGAGGCCCGGGCGCATGGCCGCATCGCCGATTGTCCTGCGCGTAGGCGACGTGCACGAACTGGCCGTTCCTGGACTCCAGCGCATCGCGGTGGGCGAACCGAGCCTCGTCGAAGTCACCGTGTCGCGTCAGGGCGTGGTGCGTCTGAGGGGGAAGGAGGAGGGCAGCACGGACCTGATTACGTGGAGTCACGCCGGGGAGATGGAGTCCCGAGTCCTGGACGTCACCGCGCGCTGACGTCAGCGTCCGCCGGGAGCCCTGCGTGCCTGGCGGGGAGTTTCCTGTCCCAGCAGCCGGTACGCCTGCTGCCGGTGTTCGCGCAGCGTGGGCAGCGTGTCCCCGAGCAGCGCTTGCAGCCCGGCGTTGCCGGAGAACTGCTGCTGACCCGCCATCACCTTGGCGATGTCCGCGTCATGGTCGCCCACCATGGCGGCCAGGAAGGCGCGGTCGAACGCGGGGCCTTGGAGGGATTGGAGCTTCGCCATCGACGCTTCTTCCGCGCGCTCCATCGTCCTGGCGAAGTCGGTGTCCGCCTGGGGCGCGGCCAGCGTCAGGTTCTGCTTCCGGGCGTAGGCCATGAGGCGTTGGTCTGCTTGCTGGTGGTCCTTCACCAGCCGCGCGCCATAGTCCTTCACGCCTTGGGAGCTGCCTTGCCGCTGTGCGAGCTGGCCCAGCTTCACCTCCTGCTGGTTGGCGTGGTGGAGCTCGTCGAGGAACGCCTTCTCGTCGGTGGGGATGGGCAGCAGGCCTTGCCGCAGCAGCGCCACGCCGCGCGCATCAGGCGGAGTGCCCTGGGAACCGGCGCCCCCCGTGCCTTCCTCGAACGGCTCCGGGGCCTGCCCCTGGTCGATGGCCTCCGGACGGCCCATGCGGACCATGCTCTCCGTGTCGTCCGTGCCGTTCTGCTGTGCCAGGGCGCCGCCGCCCAGTGTGAGCGCGCCCGCCACCACCCCACCCAGCCATCGCTTCATCGTCTGCCTCCCATGTCCCGAGCGAGACATCAAACCGAAGGTGGAGGCGGAGGACGGCGCGGAGCAAGGGTGGCGGGCAGCGGGGCGAGGGCTCCTGTTCCAGCGCCTCCGGGGTTTCGAGGGCATCCCGCCGTCAGCGGTTCCACTCCCGGAAGGCTTACGGCTCCGACAGCAGGAACAACGCGTGCGCGCTGGCGATGGGCCGCGTGCGGTCGTCCTGCCACGCATCCACCCGGACGTTGGCCACGCGCCGGCCCTGGCGGGTGATGAGCGCCTTGGCGAAGGTGTCCTGCGGCTTGCCTGAGCGAAGGAAGTCCACCGTGAGCGAGATGACCTTCGGCACGCGCTCGGTGTTCGTCTGCAGCAGCAGTTCGAAGACGGCGGCGGATTCCAGCAGCGCGCCGAGCGTGCCGCCGTGCAGGGCGGGAATCAGGCTGTTGCCGATGTTCCTCGGGTTGAAGGCCATGCGGCAGAGCATCTCGCCGGCGAGGTTCTCCACGCCGATACCCATGAAACGCGTGTAGGGGATGGCGTCGGTGAGGCGCTTGTACTCGCGCGTCTTGCGCACCTGGCGCACCAGCTCGGCGAGGGGAGGCGTCGTGGACTCGGACATGGTCGTCATTCCTCTGTCCGCATGAAGGTGCCCTGGGCGGAAGCCACGGGGTGGCCCGGGTCGCCCTGGTGGACGAACGCGCGGACGAAGGCCACCTGGCGGGTGAGCCGGTAGCACTCGGCCACGCAGGTGAGAACGATGCCGGGCCGCGCGGGGCGCAGGTAGTCGATGCGCAGGTCCAGCGTGACGAGCGGGGCGAAGCGGCCCAGCTTGAGGAAAACGGCGGTGCCGCAGGTGGCGTCGATGAGCGTCGTCACCGCGCCGCCGGCGATGACGCCGGTTTCCGGGTTTCCGACGAGGTTCTCCGCGTAGGGCAGCTCGACGGTGGCCTCGGCGGCGCGGATGTCCACCAGTCTCAGCCCCAGCGCGTGATTGTGGGGCACGACGTCGGTGTAGAAGATCGCGCAGCGCTCCATCCGCTCGGCCTTGTCTTCAGGAAGCGTGAAGTCGTCCGACATGAGGGGCGCGATACCAGATTCAGGGCCGCATGGCGCACTGTGTTTTGACGGGGGCCCGGAACGCCACGCTAGGAGGCCACGGCCGCGGCGCTGGAGCGCTGCTTCCACGCGCCGGCAAGCGACGTGCCGATGTCCCGCATCACCGCGTCATCCGACCAGTAGAAGGGGTGGACCAGGGGTGTCCACGAGAAGAGCGGGCCCGCCACGCGCACGGCGCGGTCCTCCACCGCGGCGTGATAGGCGGCGCTGAGGGGCTGGAGCGGCCAGGCGAAGACGTCGTCCTCGTCGTGGAAGTTGAGCCACCGTCCGCCAAGCCCCGGATGGTGGCGTGCCAGCTCCGGCGCGGGGACCTGCACGGGCTGGTCGAGCTCCGCGTGGGGATAGCGCAGGCTCCACAGGGCCATGGGACTGCCCAGCGTGTAGAAGTGGCTGAGCGTTTCGCCGCGCTCCAGGGGCGAGCTGCCCTGGGCCGCGCGCACCGTCTCCTCGATGATGTCCCGCCCGGCCAGTCGCTGAGCCTGCAAGTCGTAGAAGTAGTTGCTGGCGATGACGCTGCCCAGGCTGTGCGCGATGACGCAGAGCGGAGCGGTGTCACCGGCCTGCTGGCGCAGGCGGCCCAGGGCCTCGGCGACCTTGCGGTGGATGCCCGTGTAGACGTCCGGGTCGGCGGGGTTCGTCTGGTAGGCGATGATGTCGCCCACGAAGTGCACCAGCATCCACCGCAGGCCAGGGTAGCGCAGGTCCATGCCGCGCAGGGACGGCCGCATCAAGCGGAGCATCATCGGCACGAGCGCGGACTCGTGACCCTGGTTCACCGTGCGCACGCTGTCATAGAGGGATTTCCAGTACGTGTCCGCGTCGGCCGGGGCGTAGCGGGCGAGCAGGTCCTTCTCCGCACCTTCCAGCACGGAGGCCCAGTTCACCGTTTCGACGGCGAGTGTGTCCGGCCCGGCCCCCGCGTGCTGCGCGAAGTGCTGGCGCAGCAGGCGCACGGCGGTGTCATAGAGACCCGGGTCATCCACTTCAATGCCGTGGATGACGAGCACGGCGAGCTTCTGACGCGTCTGCATGGAGACTCCCCCCGGAATCAGTGCTGCTCGGCGGGCGTGAGCTTACACAGCCCGGAAGAGGCGCGCCTGTTCGCCTGTTCTCGGCCGGCATCCAACAGCCCCTGGGGGCCGGATAGTCTCCGCCACCCGACACACGGTTTCTTCCTCAAGAGGACTTCTGGTGAAACGACTGACCTCCTCCCTCCTCGCCGTCCTGCTGATGCCCGCCGCGCCCATGGCCGCGCAGCAGGCTCCGGCGAAGCCTCCCGCGGTCCGGCAGGACCCGCCACGGCCGGCACCCGACACGAAGGACGCCGCGCGCGAAGCGGCCCGCGCCGCCGAGGTAGACGCCCCGCTTCCGCCGTCCGGTGATGCCGCGCAGAAGGCGGAGAAGGAAGGAGGAGACACCTGGAAGGTGGACGCGCCGGGCTTCCCCGCCCGTCAGGTGAACATCGACGTCACCGAGGGTACGTGGATGAACGTGGACGTCAGCCCGCGCGGAGACGAAATCGTCTTCGACCTGCTGGGGGACATCTACGTGCTGCCCATGGGCGGCGGCGAAGCGAAGGCACTGACGTCCGGCGTCGCGTGGGACATGCAGCCGCGCTTCAGCCCGGACGGCAAGCGCATCGTCTTCACCAGTGACCGGGGCGGCGGAGACAACATCTGGGTGGTGGACCGGGACGGCTCGAATGCGCGGGCGGTGACGGAGGAGAAGTTCCGCCTGCTCAACAGCCCCGCGTGGAGCCCGGACGGGCAGTTCATCGTGGCGCGCAAGCACTTCACCGCGCGGCGTTCGCTGGGCGCGGGCGAGGTGTGGATGTACCACCGCGCCGGCGGCGAGGGCGTGCAGCTCACCGAGCGCACCAACGACCAGAAGGATTTGGGCGAGCCCGCCTTCTCACCCGACGGGCGCCACGTCTACTTCAGCCAGGACGTCTCGCCGGGGAAGAGCTTCGAATACAACAAGGACCCCAACGGCCAGATCTACGCCATCCAGCGGTTGGATTTGGAGACGAAGGAAATCGAGCCCTTCATCACGGGCCCGGGCGGCGCCATCCGCCCCACGCCGTCACGTGACGGCAAGCAACTGGCCTTCGTCCGCCGGGTGCGCGCCAAGAGCGTGCTCTACGTCACCGACGTGGCGTCCGGCGCGGAGCGCCCGCTGTACGACGGGCTCGACCGGGACATGCAGGAGACGTGGGCCATCCACGGCGTGTATCCGGGCATGGCGTGGACGCCGGACAACAAGGCGATTGTCTTCTGGGCGGGCGGCAAGTTGCACCGCATCGACGTGGCCACGAAGAAGGTGACGCCCATTGCCTTCCGCGTACGGGGCACGCGCACGATTTTCGAGGCCGTGCGCAGCCCACAGGCGGTGGCCCCCGAGCGCTTCTCCACGAAGATGCTGCGCTGGGTGCAGGTGTCCCCCAAGGGGGATCGCGTGGTGTACCAGGCGCTGGGCAAGCTGTACGTGAAGGAGTTGCCCGCGGGTACGCCCCGGCGCCTGACGAAGCAGGACGACCACCTGGAGTTCTACCCGTCGTTCTCCCGGGACGGGCGCTCCATCGTCTACACGACGTGGGACGACGAGAAGCTGGGCACCATCCGCGTGGTGTCCGCCACCGGCGGCGAGGGCAAGGTGCTGACGCAGCAGCCGGGCTACTACGTGGAGCCCGCGTTCAGCCCGGATGGCAAGACGCTGGTGTACCGCGCGTCCGGGGACGGCTACCTGATGCCCGGGCTGTGGAGCCGGAACACGGGCCTGTTCGCGATGCCCGCGAGTGGCGGCACGCCGAAGCGCCTGGCGCGTGACGGTGAGCAGCCGCACTTCGGCGCGCGCTCGGACCGCGTCTACTTCCTGCACGTGGAGCACAAGGAGAAGGAAGACGTCCGCTCGCTGAAGAGCATCGGGCTGAGCGGGAGCGAGGAGCGCACGCACCTGACGAGCGCGGAGGCCACCGAACTGCGCGTCTCCCCGGACGAGCGGTGGGTGGCGTTCCGGGAGAACTTCAACGCCTTCGTCGTCCCCTTCGCGCTGGGCGCGAAGGCGGCCACGGTGGGGCCCGGCGCGAAGGCGCTGCCGCTGGCGAAGGTGAGCCGGGACGCGGGCGAGTACCTGCACTGGTCCGGCGACAGCCAGCGCCTGCACTGGGCGCTGGGGCCCGAGCTCTTCACCCGTGCACTGAAGGAGAGCTTCGCCTTCATCGACGGCGCGCCGGAGAAGCTGCCGGAGGCGCCGGAGAAGGGCGTGGACCTCTCCTTCCCGGTGAAGGCGGACGCGCCAGAGGGCACGCTGGCCCTGGTGGGGGGCCGCGTCATCACCATGAAGGGTGACGAGGTCATCGAGCAGGGCGTGGTGGTGGTGCGAAACAACCGCATCGTCGCCGTGGGGCCGGTGGGCAAGGTGCAGGTGCCGTCCGGGGCGAAGGTGGTGGACGTGAAGGGCAAGACGTTGATGCCCGGCCTCATCGACGTGCACTGGCATGGGGCCATGGGCATGGACGGGCTGATGCCCGAGCAGAGCTGGGTGCATGCGTCGTCCCTGGCCTTCGGCGTGACGACGCTGCACGACCCGTCCAACTCCTCGGAAGAGGTGTTCGCCGCCAGTGAGCTGGCCCGGGCGGGCGGCGTGGTGGCGCCGCGCATCTTCTCCACGGGCACCATCCTCTATGGCGCGTCCGGCGCGGGCTACCGCGCGCCCATTGAGACGGTGGACGACGCGCGCTCGCACCTGCGGCGGATGAAGGCCATGGGGGCCTTCAGCGTGAAGAGCTACAACCAGCCGCGCAGAGACCAGCGGCAGAAGGTGCTCCAGGCGGCGCGCGAGCTGGACATGCTGGTGGTGCCGGAGGGCGGCTCGCTGCTCCAGCACAACCTGACAATGGTGGTGGACGGGCACACGGGCGTGGAGCACGCGATTCCGGTGGCGCGCATCTACGCGGACGTGAAGCAACTGTGGGGCAAGAGTGGCACCGGCTACACGCCGACGCTGGGCGTGGCCTACGGCGGCGTCTGGGGTGAGAACTACTGGTACCAGAAGACGAACGTGTGGGAGGACGAGCGCCTGTTGTCCTTCGTCCCGCGCCGGGTGGTGGATTCGCGCAGCCGCCGGCCGTCCATGCACGTGCCGGACGACGAGTTCAACCACTTCGCCGCCGCCACCGTGGCGCGCGAGCTGAGTGACGCGGGCGTGAGCGTGCAGTTGGGCGCGCACGGCCAGCGTGAAGGCCTGGCGGCGCACTGGGAGGTCTGGATGTTCGGCCATGGCGGCATGAAGCCGCTGCAGGCGCTGCGCTCGGCGACGCTGAGCGGGGCGCGCTACCTGGGCCTGGACGGGGAGATTGGCTCGCTGGAAGAGGGCAAGCTGGCGGATCTCATCGTGCTGGATGGCAATCCCTTGCAGGACCTCAAGCACAGCCGCTCGGTGCGCTACACCATGGTGAACGGGCGCCTGTACGACGCGGCCACGCTCAACGAGGTGGGGACGCGCCAGCGCCCGCGCGCGAAGTTCTTCTTCGAGAAGGACGGGAACGAAGGCTGGAGCCCGAAGGCCACGGAGCACACGCACACGCACGCGTGCGACTGAGCACCCAGGCACCCCCACCCGAGGCGGGCTGGCGCTAGAGTCCGCGCCATGCCCGTCTCTGTCGTCGAAGGGGATTTGCTGGACCAGCCGGTGGAGGCCATCGTCAATGCCTGGAACCGGAACATCATCCCCTGGTGGCTGCTGTTGCCGCAGGGGGTGTCCGGCGCCATCAAGCGCCGGGCGGGGCTCGCACCCTTCCGTGAGGTGGCGAAGGCCGGGCCCATTCCATTGGGCTCGGCGGTGGTGACCTCCGCCGGGCGGTTGCCATTCAAAGCCATCATCCACGTGGCGGGCATCGACATGCTCTGGCGCGCCTCGGAGCGCTCCATCCAGAACTCGGTCCGCAATGCTCTGGCCAAGGCCCGCGAGCAGGGTTTGCGCTCCGTCGCCTTCCCCGTCATTGGCGCGGGCTCCGGCAGCTTTGATGAAGCGCGTGCGCTGGAGCTGATGCGCCAGGTCCTGGATGTGGAAGCTGGTGCCCTCGACGTGAGCGTCGTGCGCTTCCGGACATAGGTCCCGTCAGGTGAATGCAGGGACCAGGATTGACCTGTTCCAACGCAATAGGACTGAAGTGATGCTTCGATTTTTCAGGAAGAAGAAGCCGGATCTCATCGTGCTCGCTTTGAATGCGCGACTGCAACCCATGCACCGTGCCGAGTTGGAGGATGCCTTCGACGAGGTCGCCGAAACGCTGGGATTGGGCGCACGCGTCACCGGCGGAGGAACGCTGATGGCGCCCGATGGAGAGATCGAGCGTTGCGACATCGACATCGAGCTTGATGACTACTCGCGCGAGCTTGCGGAGAAGGTTGCCGCCGTGGTGGGGGAGATGCTGGCGCCGAAGGGCTCCGAGGTCATTCTGCCCGACGATGAGGGCTCGATTCCGTTCGGCTCAGATGAAGGGCTGGGGCTGTACCTGAACGGCACGGACTTGCCCGCGGAGGTCTATGCCTCGTGCGATAGCAATCACGTCCATGACGAATGCGAGCGCTTGCTGGGCGAAGAGGGCATGATTCATAGCTATTGGCAGGGGCCCACGGAAACGGCGTTCTACATGTATGGCCGCAGTTACGAAGAGATGCTGGCCAGAATCAGTGGATTCCTCGCCGAGTATCCTCTGTGCCAGAAGTGCCGCGTCGTTCGGCTTGCCTGAGGAACTCGCTGTTTCCATCATGTGGCGCTGAAGCCATTTTGGAGAAGGCGCACAGAGGTGCAGCGGCCGGAGGCACTCAACCTCCGGCGCTGCTGTCATGAGCGCGCTCTTATCTGCCCAGGTATCGCCTCACGTCGACGACCATCACGCCCACGGCCTTCACCGCGGCGCGCAGCCCCGCCTCCGTGCACTTGAATTCATTGCACCACCACTTCACCTCCCAGGGCTCATTGACATTGATGCGTGAGCGGTCCGCAGGGCCTCGCTTGCTGAGATCGTCAACCATGGCATCTCCTTGGATAAAGGGATGCCAAACATCCCGGAGCCAGCCGTGGCCGGCCATACCTCTTCAGAGGTAGTGGCCATAGGCTTGCCCGCGGGCGGGCTGTCGCGCAGTCGCTCGACTTGGGCCAACCCTCCACGGGGCGAAAGCCAATAGGCACCGCCGCGAAAGCAATCGTCAGGGGCTGGAGCGGCCCGTTGTTCGATGTCAGACCCTACGACTAATTCTCGCTTTGCCTTGAATCAATCGAGGCAAGCCGAATGGCCGGGATGGCAACTGGACGGGACCTCATGGCGAATCGACGTTCTGGAGTTGCATTTGCAGGTGGGTGGCGTTGGAGTGTGGCATTGCTGACCGCGGTGGTGGGCTGTGGTGCGCCGGAGAAGCCGGTGGACCCTCCGCCTCCTGCCGCTGAGCAGGAGACGCTGCGCGCCGCGGAGGAGCAGGCGGCGCTGCTGTCGCCGCCCGCCGGGTGTACCGAAATCACGATGGGCGAGCTGACGAACGGCATCGAGCGGACGCCGGTGCAGTATGGCCCGCAGCCGACCTACGTCGGCTCGTTCTCCGACCAGGGCGACCCGGCGGTGGCGGATGTCGCCCGTATCCGGCTGGATGTGAATACGGCGCCGGGCGTCTATGACCTGACGACTGGAGGTACCAACCTCTTCACGTGTGAACAGTGCGTCTGGGGTGTCCAGGACTCCGGTACCTCCACGGCGAAGACCTTCGTGGCGGAGTCGGGCACGCTGCTGCTCGCGTTCAAGGTGACGCCGCAGCAGACGATTGGCGCGCTGGCCAACGTGACGCTGCGCCAGTCCGTGGCCGCGCCGCCGCTGTATGCGCCCTACACCGGCACCGCGCCGGTGGCGGGCGGCGAATGCCGGTGGATTCGCTTCGCGACGTGGAACACCGCCCGCAACGGCGGGTGTGACCCTCGCGAGGGCTCACTCACGGCGAACATCCCTGGTCACACCTGCGTGGCCACCAACCGCGCCGCGGATGACGGCACGCTGGAGCGGTCGCTCGGCACCAAGACGCACGGCGAGGCGTGCACATACACGGCGCCCACCAGCGAGTACGAACTGGCGGCCACGGACTGCGCGGAGGGCTACGCCTGTACGACGGCCTGGGGTTCGTCGAGCACGTGCATGGCCACGTGTGACTTCATGGCCGCCGACCCGGGTTGCCCCACGGGCACCGTGTGCGGCGTCCAGGGTCTGTGTCAGGAGCAGGCCGTGCAGGTGGCCAGTGGCTTCGACTTCGACCCGGCCCTCATCGGCGAGGAGTGCACCCTGGGCTACGCGGAGTTCTGCGGCGCCGAGGGCGCGCGCGGCGTGTGTCTCGACCTGAACCGCACGGGCCGCGGCACTTGCTTCCCCTACACCCGTGCTCGCTCGGACTGCGGCCCCGGTGAAGAGTTGGGCTACGTGTCCTACCCGCTCGCAGGTGGCGGCTACGACCGCACCTACGGCTTCTGCTACCCGGACGGCCTCTGAGCGGGCAGCGCCCCGCTTCCGCGCGACGTTGGCGGAAGCGGGGTGTTGTTTCTACTCCTTCGACTCACCCCCGAGGATGCGCGGCGCCGACGCGCGGTGGAAGCCCTCGTAGGGCTTGGAGGCGGTGGTCTCCTCCAGCGGGAAAATCTTGGTGTTGCACGACGCGCCACCATCAATCTTGATGACGTCGCCGGTGATGAAGGCCGCGGCGTCGGTGAGCAGGAAGACGATGGCGGCGCTCACCTCGGACTCGGTGGCGAGCCGCTGGAGCGGCACCTCCTTCTTGAGGAGGGGAATCATCGCCCGCACGCCCTCGTCCTTGTAGCTGTCCATGCCGCTGGAGGCCACCCAGCCGGGCGCCACGGCATTCACGCGCACGCCAGACGCGGCCCACTCCACGGCGGCCGTCTGCGTCAGGTTGAGCATGCCCATGCGCGCCGCGCCGGAGTGTCCCATGCCCGGCATGCCGCCCCACGAGTCCGCGAGCATGTTGACGATGGAGCCCCCGTGGCTGCTCATGGATTGGAGATAGACTTCCCGCGCCATCAGGAAGCCGCCGGTGAGGTTGGTGGACACCACCGCGTCAAAGCCCTTCTTGGAGATGGCCGACAGCGGCGAGGGGAACTGCCCGCCTGCGTTGTTGACCAGGCCGTGGATGGGGCCGTGCGCAGCGATGATGCGCGCCACGGTGGCCTTCACGCCCTCCTCGTCGCGGATGTCGAGCACCTCGAAGGACACCTTGCCGCCGTCCTCCTGGATTTCCCGCGAGACGGCCTCCAGCTTGTCGGGCTTACGGCCCACCAGGACGACGTTGGCGCCCAGCGCGGCCAGCTCGTGCGCGGTGCAGCGGCCAATGCCACTGCCGCCGCCGGTGACGACGATGGTGCGGTTGCTGAAACAGCCCGGTGCGAAGAGAGAGCGGTAGCCCATGGTCAGCTCCTGATGTGGAGGTCGTTCATGAAACCTGCGGTCCTCAGCCTCTGCGGGTGCGCCGGGCGCTCAGGGCCTCGTCCAGGGTGAGCGCCCAGCGGTGGAGGACCTTCTTCCTGCGCGCGCTGTCGTCCCTCAGCAGATTGGCCAGCGCGAGTCCCCGGATGAGGTCGAGCGTGCCCTGAATCAGCTCGCGCACCTCCGCCACGCTGTCATCCACGCCGAGCAACTGCACCGTCAGTCGGTGGAACTCCCGCCCCACGCGGGCCTCCAGCGGGGCCAACTGCGCGCGCAGCTCCGCGTCCGCCACGGCGGCCACCCAGAGCTGCACCGCGGCGGTGAAGACAGGGCTGAGGTAGATGCCGGCCAGCATGTGGAGGATGGCCTCCGTGCGGCGAGCATCGGCCGGCAGCTGGGCGGCCTTGCGGAGCACGGCCTCCACCTGCTGGTGCCCCACGTACTCCACGGCGGCGGCCACCAGGTCGGCGCGGGTGGGGAAGTGGTGCTGACAGGCGCCCCGGGACACACCCGCGCGCTCGGCAATCACAGTCATGGTCGCGCCCGCCCACCCCAGCTCGGAGAGCGCGCCAATGGCCGCCTCCATCAGACGCTGGCGCGTGACGCGGCTGCGCTCCTGCTCCTGCCTGCCGGGTGTACCGGATGCCTCACTCACCCGGCCAGGATGCGAGTCAAGGGTTAAAAAAGCAAGCACGCTTGCTTTTTTAGAGTCGCCTGCCCAGACTCATGCGTCTTTCGTTGCTGCCGAGTGGAGAGCTCATGCCTGCGTCCCCCCTGCGTGTCGGCAATGCCTCGGGCTTCTATGGAGACCGCTTCTCGGCGGTCCGGGAGATGCTCGAAGGCGGCCAGCTCGACGTCCTGACTGGCGACTACCTGGCCGAGTTGACGATGCTGATACTGGGCCGGGACCGGATGAAGGACCCGTCCACCGGCTATGCCAAGACGTTCCTGAAGCAGATGGAGCAGTGCCTGGCGTTGGTGGTGGAGAAGAAGGTCAAGGTCGTCACCAACGCGGGTGGGTTGAACCCCGCGGGGCTGGCCGCCGCCCTGCGCGAGGTCGCCGCGAAGCTGGGCGTGAAGGTGCAAGTGGCGCACGTGGAGGGAGATGACCTCTCCGCGCAGGTGGATGCGTTGGGCCTGGGCTCGCCGCTCACCGCGAACGCATACCTGGGCGGGTGGGGCATCGCCGCGTGCCTGCGCGCGGGGGCGGACATCGTCGTCACGGGACGGGTGACGGATGCCTCGCTGGTGGTGGGCCCGGCGGCGGCGCACTTCGGCTGGAAGGTGGATGACTGGGACCGGTTGGCGGGGGCCATGGTCGCCGGCCACGTCCTGGAGTGCGGCACGCAGGCCACGGGCGGCAACTTCTCCTTCTTCACGGAGCTGGACGCGCGGCGCCCCGGCTTCCCGCTGGCGGAGCTGTACGAGGACGGCAGCAGCGTCATCACCAAGCACGCGGGCACGGGCGGCGCGGTGACGGTGGACACGGTGCTGGCGCAGCTCGTCTATGAAATCACCGGGGCGCGGTACGCGGGCCCGGACGCCACGGCGCGCTTCGACACCATCTCCCTGGCGCCACACGGCAAGGACCGCGTCCGCGTCTCCGGCGTGCGCGGCGAGCCGCCACCGCCCACGGTGAAGGTGTGCCTCAACAACCTGGGGGGGTACCGGAACGAGGCGACGTTCATCCTGGTGGGGTTGGACATCGAGGAGAAGGCGCGACTGGCGCGCGAGCAACTGGAGGCGGCGCTGACGCGCAAGCCGAAGGAGCTCCAGTGGATGCTGACGCGGACGGACCGCGAGGACGCGGCCACCGAGGAGCAGGCCGCCGCCTTCCTTCGCGTGGTGGTGAAGGACGCCGACGCGAAGGTGGTGGGCCGGGCCTTCAGCGGCGCGGCGGTGGAGCTGGCGCTGGGCAGCTATCCCGGCTTCACGATGACGGCGCCTCCCTCCGACGGCGCGCCGTATGGCGTCTACACGCCGGCCTATGTCGAAGCGGGGCGCGTGGAGCATGTCGCGGTCCTCGAGGATGGAACGCGCACCGCCATCACGCCTCCCGGCGAGACGCGCTCGCTGGAGCCCGTGGAGCCACCTCCGCTGCCGCCGAGAGTGCCGGGCGGTCCCACGCGCCGGGTCCCGCTGGGACGCATCGTCGCCGCGCGCAGTGGTGACAAGGGCGGCACGGCGAACATCGGCGTCTGGGCGCGCACAGACGCGGCCTGGTGGTGGCTGGCGCATGCGCTCACGGAAGAGAAGCTGCGCGAGCTGCTCCCGGAGGCCGCGCCGCTGCGCATCGAGCGGCACGTCTTCCCCAACCTGCGGGGGCTGAACTTCGTCGTGGAGGGTCTGCTGGGAGAGGGCGTCTCCTCGTCCACCCGCTTCGACCCGCAGGGCAAGGCGCTGGGCGAGTGGCTGCGCTCGCGGCACATGGACATCCCCGAGGCGCTGCTGCGCGAAGGACAGGAGTAGACCGATGCCACGAATCACCTCGCGAATCGACCCGGGCTCCGAATCCTTCAAGGCGAACCGCGCGGACATGCTGGCCCGCGTCTCCGAGCTGCGCGCCATCGAGGCGAAGGTCCGCAACACGGAGAACCAGGCGAAAGAGAAGTTCCACAAGCGCGGGCAGCTCCTTCCTCGGGAGCGGCTGATGCTGCTGCTCGACCGGGGCTCGCCCTTCCTGGAGCTGTCCACGCTGTGTGGCTATGGCTACCACGACGACAGTGACGGCTCGCTGGCGGGCGGCAACAGCATCATCGGCATCGGCTACGTGTCCGGGGTGCGGTGCATCGTCTTCGTGAACAACTCCGCCATCAAGGGCGGCACCGCGTCGCCGTGGGGCGTGCAGAAGGCGCTGCGCGCGCAGGCATTGGCGCTGGAGAACAAGCTGCCCATGGTGTCGCTGGTGGAGAGCGGCGGCGCCAACCTGATGTACCAGCAGGAGA
Source organism: Myxococcus sp. CA023 (assembly GCF_010998615.1). GTDB lineage: Bacteria > Myxococcota > Myxococcia > Myxococcales > Myxococcaceae > Myxococcus. The sequence goes on from NZ_JAAEAH010000017.1 coordinate 52,124, forward strand.
TCTTCATCCCGGGTGGGGAGACCTTCTACAACCAGGCGCGGCTGTCGGCGGCGGGCATCCCCCAGGTGACGGTGGTGCATGGCTCCAGCACGGCGGGCGGCGCGTACCTGCCGGGCCTGTCCGACTACGTGGTGATGGTGAAGAAGAAGGCGAAGGTGTTCCTCGCGGGCCCGCCGCTGCTCAAGGCGGCCACGGGGGAAGTCGCCACGGATGAGGAACTGGGCGGCGCCCAGATGCACGCCACGGTGGCGGGCACCGCGGACTACCTGGCGGAGGACGACGCGGACGCCATCCGCATGGCCCGCGAAATCGTGGCGAAGCTCGGGTGGAACGCGCAGCTCCCGCCCACCGAGCGCCCCGCCTATGCCGAGCCCGTGTATTCGCCCGACGAACTCTGCGGCGCCGTGCCCGTGGACTACCGCAAACCCTACGATTGCCGCGAGGTCATCGCGCGCATCGTGGATGGCTCGGAGTTCACTGGCTTCAAGGACGATTACGACGCGCACACCGTTTGTGGCTGGGCGAACCTGTACGGCCACCCGCTGGGCATCATCGGCAACAACGGGCCGATTTCGCCCCAGGGCGCGACGAAGGCGGCGCAGTTCATCCAGCTGTGCTGCCAGAAGGACACGCCCATCCTCTACCTGCAGAACACCACGGGCTACCTCGTGGGCACGCAGCCGGAGCAGGGGGGCATCGTGAAGCACGGCGCGAAGATGATTCAGGCCGTGGCCAACGCGACGGTGCCGCAGCTCACGGTGCTGATTGGCGGTGCGTTCGGCGCGGGCAACTACGGCATGTGCGGCCGTCCGTTCCATCCGCGCTTCATCTTCGGGTGGCCCAACTCGCGCACCGCCGTGATGGGCGGCGAGCAGGCGGCGAAGGTGATGTCCATCGTCTTCGGGGAGAAGCTGGCCCGGCAGGGTCAGGTGGTGGATGAGGAGCAGATCAAGGCGTTCTGCCAGCCCATCATCGACCAGTTCGACAAGGAGTCACATCCGTTCAACTGCAGCGCGCGGATGTTCGACGACGGGCTCATCGACCCACGGGACACGCGGCGGGTGCTCGGGTTCGCGCTGTCGGTGTGCCGTGAGGCGAAGCGGCGGCAGGTCCATCCCAACACGTTCGGCGTCGCGCGGCTGTGAGAGGAGCGGACACGATGGAGCGCTTCAAGAAGGTCCTCGTCGCGAACCGTGGCGAGATTGCCGCCCGGGTGATTCGCACCTGCCAGCGGCTGGGCTACCGCACCGTGGCGGTGTTCTCCGAGGCGGACCGCGACGCGCCGCACGTGCTGGCGGCGGACGAGGCGGTGGCCATTGGTCCGTCTCCGGCGAAGGAGTCCTACCTCGTTATCGAGAAGATTCTGGAAGCGGCGAAGACGTCCGGCGCGGAGGCCATCCACCCGGGCTACGGCTTCCTGTCGGAGAACGCGGACTTCGCGCGCGCCTGTCACGACGCGGGCCTGGTGTTCATCGGCCCGGCGGCCGAGGCCATCACCCTGATGGGCAACAAGCGTCAGGCGAAGCTGCGCATGATTGCGGCGGGCGTGCCCTGCATTCCTGGCTACGAGGCGTCCGACCTGGATGATGAGGGGCTGGCGGTGGAGGGCGAGCGCATCGGCTTCCCGCTGATGGTCAAGGCGGCGGCGGGTGGCGGCGGGCGCGGCATGCGGCTGGTGCACGAGGCGTCGCAGCTTCGCGCGGCCCTGCGCGCGGCGCGCTCGGAGGCGACGAATGCCTTCGGGAGCGGCGAACTCATCCTGGAGAAGGCCGTCATCGACGCGCGGCACGTGGAGGTCCAGGTCTTCGCGGACACGCACGGCAACGTGGTGCACCTGGGCGAGCGGGACTGCTCGGTGCAGCGCCGGCACCAGAAAATCGTGGAGGAGAGCCCGTCACCGGCGGTGAGCCCGGCGCTGCGCGCGCGCATGGGTGAGGTGGCGGTGGCGGCGGCTCGGGCGATTGGCTACCGGGGAGCGGGGACCATCGAGTTCCTCCTCGCGCCGAGCGGTGACTTCTACTTCATGGAGATGAACACGCGCCTCCAGGTGGAGCACCCGGTGACGGAGCTGATTACCGGGTTGGATTTGGTGGAGTGGCAGCTCCGCGTGGCGGCGGGGGAGAAGCTGCCCCGGGCGCAGGAGGCGATTTCCGCGTCGGGGCATGCCATCGAGGTCCGCCTCTGCGCGGAGGACCCGGCGAAGGGCTACGCGCCCCAGGCCGGGCGGATGCTGGCGTGGAGGCTGCCGGTGCGTGAGGACGTGCGCATCGACCACGGCGTGCGGGAGGGGCAGGCGATTCCGCCCTTCTATGACTCCATGCAGGCGAAGGTGATTGCGCACGGCCCGGACCGGGAGACGGCGCGCCGGCGGCTGGTGGAGGCGCTGCGCGAGCTGACGGTGTTCGGCGTCACCACCAACAAGAACCTGTTGGTGTACGTGCTGGAGCACGCGGCGTTCCGTTCAGGGGAGTACGACACGGCGTTCATCGCGAAGCACGCGGCGGCGTCGGAGGTGGAAGGGCTGTATCAGGCAAACGCGAAGGCGCGGGCGCTGGCGGCGGCGCTGCTCTTCCACGATGAAGGCCTGAAGCTGGCGGACACGGCGGGACTGGATGTGTCCCTGCTGAACTGGAACACGTCCCACCGCCACCCCGTGCGGATGAAGCTCGCGAGCCGTGGCGCGGAAGAGTCCGTCACCGTCCAGCCCGTGTCCGCGGAAGGGTACGAGGTGGTCGTGGGGGATTCGTCGTTCGACGTGTCCGTGTTGGGGCTGTCCGCGGGCGTGCTCGACTTCTCCAGCGCCGGGACGCGGGGCCGCGCACGCTACCTGCGGGACGGGGACACGCTGTGGCTGGACCTGGGCTCGGGCGCGCACGCCGTGACGGACGTAACGTTCCGTCCGCCGTCGAAGTCGGACGGCGTGGGCAGCGGACGGCTGGCGGCGCCGATGGACGGGCGCATCCTGCGCGTGGACACGCAGGTGGGCGCGGCGGTGAAGCCCGGGGACGTCCTGGTGGTGCTGGAGGCCATGAAGATGGAGTTCCAGGTGGTGGCGGACGTCACGGGCACCGTCGCGGAGCTCAACGTGTCCGTGGGCAGCCAGGTGAAGTCGAAGCAGCTCCTGGTGTCGCTGGCGGCGGAGAAGGCTTCCTGAGCGATTCGGCCTGGCGCGAGCGGCGGAGCGTCAGGCCTCCGCCGCTTCAGGCGCGCCGCCCTTCGGCCCTCGCTTGAGCGCCAACAGAGCCACGACACACAGCGCGGCGCCGGAGGCGCACACCCCGCTCCATCCCCGGTGCGTCCAGGCGAAGGTCCCCAACCACGAGCCCGCGGCGCCGCCCGCGAAGTACGTCACCATGTAGAGCGTGTTCAGCCGGCTGCGGGCCTCCGGACGCAGCGAGTACACGCGCGTCTGATTGGAAATCTGGTTCGCCTGGACGCCCAAATCGAGCAGCACCACGCCCAGCGCCATGCCCCACAGCCAGCGTCCCAGGGGCCACATCACGACGAACGACAGCAGCAACACGACGATGGCCGCTCCGTTGATGCGCCGGTCCCCGCGCTTGTCGGCGTAGCGGCCCACCAGCGGGGCCACGGCGGCGCCCGCCACGCCCACGACGCCGAACAGCCCCGCCACCTGCGCGTCGTACTTCTGCGGCAGGCTCTGGAGGTACAGCGCCAGCGTGGACCAGAACACGCTGAACGCGCCGAAGCTGAGTGCGCCCAGCACCGCATGCAGTCGCAGCACGGGCTCGGTGCGCGCCAGGTGGATGAGCGAGCGCAACAGTTGCGGATACGGCATGGAGGCCATGGGCGGCTGGGACGGCAGCGTGAAGCGCAGCACGCCGGCCAGCGCGAGCATCAGCCCTGCCGCAATCCAGAACATGGTGCGCCATCCCAGGTGAGTCCCGACGAAGCCCGCCGCCGTCCGGGACAGGAGGATGCCAATGAGCACACCGCTCATGACGGTGCCCACCACCCGGCCTCGCTGCGCCGCGGGCGCCAGGTGCGCCGCGAAGGGGACGAGGAGCTGGGGGATGATGGTGGTGACGCCCACGAGGAAGCTCGCGGCCACCATCCAGTGCAGCGTCGGCGCGAGGGCCACGCCAACGAGCGCCAGCGCCACCAGCGTGTTCATGGTGACGATGACCCGCCGCCGCTCCAGGCTGTCGCCCAGCGGGACGATGAAGAGCATTCCCACCGCGTAGCCCACCTGCGTCAGCATGGGCACCAGCCCCAGCGCGCTCCCAGAGGCCCCCAGGGCCGCGCCGATGTCTCCCAGCAGCGGCTGGTTGTAATAGAGGTTCGCGACGGTGGCGCCCGAGGCGGCGGCCATCAGCCACACGAGCCCGGTGGACAGCGCGGTGTGGGGAGCTTCCGGAGGGGAATGCGTCGTCATGGAGGCGGGCGGACTCTCGCGCCGCGCCCTGCCAGGGTCCAGACCTGTGTAGGCTCTCGGGAATGACTGGTCCGGATTCCGCACGGGGCGGCTTGCCCGTCATCGACATGGCGTCACTGTTCGATGCATCCCGCGTCACCGAGCGTGCGCGCGTCGCGCGTGAAATCGAGCAGGCCTGTCGCGACAGCGGCTTCTTCTACGTGACGGGCCACGGCGTGTCCGGCGAGGTGCTCGCGCGGCTGGAGCGGGAGAGCCAGCGCTTCTTCGCGCTGCCCCGGGCAGCGAAGGAGGCCATCGCCATGGCACTGGGCGGCGTCGCGTGGCGGGGCTGGTTCCCGCTCGGGGGCGAGCTGACTTCGGGGCGCCCGGACCGGAAGGAGGGGCTCTATCTGGGAACGGAGCTCGGAAGCGAGCACCCGCGCGTGAAGGCCGGTTGGCCGTTGCACGGCGCCAACCTGTGGCCCGCGGAGGTGCCGGAGCTGCGCGCGGCGGTGCTCGACTACGTGGAGGCCAGCACGCGCGCCGCGCATGCGCTGATGGAAGGCATGGCGCTGAGCCTGGGCCTGGACGCGGACTACTTCCGGCGGCACTACACGGCGGACCCGACGGTGCTCTTCCGCATCTTCCATTACCCCGCGGAGCCCCAGTGCGAGGAGGAGCGCTGGGGCGTGGGTGAGCACACGGACTACGGGCTGCTCACGCTGCTGGCCCAGGACGACCACGGCGGGTTGCAGGTGAAGACGCCGCGCGGCTGGGTGGAGGCGCCGCCGCTGCCCGGGACGCTGGTGTGCAACATCGGCGACATGCTCGACCGGATGACAGGCGGCTGGTACCGCTCCACGCCGCACCGGGTGAAGAACGTGAGCGGCAAGGACAGGCTGTCCTTCCCACTCTTCTTCGACCCGGACTTCGCCGCCGAGGTCCACCCCCTGCCACGCGGCGCGGGCGCTGACGTAGATGAGGACCGCGCCCGCCGCTGGGACGGCGCCAGCGTCCACGCCTTCCAGGGGACGTACGGCGACTACCTGCTGGGCAAGGTGTCCAAGGTGTTTCCAGAGCTGGTGCGGCGGGTGCGGGAAAGCGCGCCCACGGCACTGCCGGAGGAGACACCCCGAGGACCCTTACCGCGTTGACGGAGCCCGGGTCGCATGCTTGAGAGCACTGCGCCAGATGACGCGCTTCGGCGCGTCCGAACCGCTCACCGACCAGGAGACATCACGATGATGACCGTCAGTGCGTTCAAGTGGGTTCCGCCGTTCGCACAAGGCCTGGTGCGGGACCTCCGGGTGCGGTGGGCGCTCGAAGAGGCGGGGTTGCCGTATCAGGTGAAGTTCATCGACAACAAAGTCCAGGCCTCGCCCGACTACCGCAAGCTCCAGCCCTTCGGCCAAGTGCCGGTGCTGGAGGAGGACGGCCTCGTCCTCTTTGAATCAGGCGCCATCGTGCTCCACATCGCCAACAAGTGTGAGGCGCTGCTGCCGGTGGACGCGGTGGGCAGGGCTCGCGCGGTGACGTGGCTCTTCGCGGCGCTCAACTCCATCGAAATCGTGATTCAGCCTCTCGCCGAGGTGGACCTGTTCTTCGCCCAGGAGGAGTGGGCGAAGCTGCGCAGGCCGGGCGTGGTGGAGTCGCTGAAGGAGCGCCTGGGAGAACTCGCGGCGCATCTGGGTGAGCGCGAGTACCTGGAGGACTGCTTCACGGCGGGCGACCTGATGATGGTGACGGTGCTCCGCATCCTCCGGCACACGGACGTGCTCGACGGCTTTCCCACGCTGAAGGCGTACAAGGAACGCTGTGAGGCCCGGCCCGCGTTCCAGCGCGCCCTGGCGGCCCAGATGGCGCCGTTCCAGCAGCCTCGCGCTTGAGCGTCTGAGGGGTCGCCGGGCGTAAGCACCTGAAATGAGGGGCTTTTCAGGCCCTCAAATGAAAGTTGAAAAGAATCCATCCGGACGGCATGTTTCGCGCCGTGACGAGCGCCCACCAACGCAAGAAGCAGCCCGATGTCATTCGCGCGCAGCTGCTCCGCGCCGCGGCGGAGCTCGTCACGCAAGGGGGAACCCAGGCGGTGACGCTCGAGGCCGTCGCGGCGCACGCGGGGGTGACGAAGGGTGGCCTCCAGCATCATTTCAAGAGCAAGCAGCTGCTGCTCGACGCGCTGTTCGAGGAGATGAACCGGCAGTTCGTTGAGTCGTTCCACGCGAACATCGCGGAAGATCCGGAGGCCCATGGGCGCGAGGCGCGTGCATATCTGCGTGCCATGGTCTCCAGCCCCGCTAACTCCGAGCAGATTCGGGGCTTGAGAGCCCTGATTGGAAGCATGATGGTGGAGCCCGACCTTCGCGAACGATGGAACTGTAGCTGGCAGGATGACCTCCAGCTGAAGTCCGGCGAGGTCAGCCCCCAGGACATCAATTCCATCATCTGCAGGCTCGCGACCGACGGCCTGTGGTTCGCGGACCTGCTCGAGGACCAGGGAATCAGGCCTGAAATGAGAGCCGCGGTCATCCGAAGGCTCGAGGAGCTCACCCGGGAGTAGGCGCTCCTCGCCGTCAGTGTGTCTGTCTCCGGCTAATACCCCGGCCAAGAATTCATTTGTCAGGGCCTCCCGTGAGGGGGCCGTCCGTGACGGGCTTGTGTCTCGAGATGCCCCATTCGTCATGTCATCTGCTCGGGCGCAGGTGACGTTTCATTCCCTGGCTGCTGGCGGACCAGGGCGCGGTGCTGTGTGAAAAGTATGTTTTTACGTGTTCTTCGACGTTTTCCTCGCCAGACGACAATGCCTATCCAACGGTCGAAGCGCTTTCTTCTTGCATGGACGCTGCTCCCGCTTCTCGCCTGTAACGGCAAGCAGGAAGAAGCAGCCTTTGCACCGCCGGTCCAGGAGGTGTCCACGCTGAAGGTGCAAGGGGAGGCCGTTGTCCTTCACGACGAATTCCCCGCGCGTGTCTCCGCGTTCCGGGTCGCGGAAGTCCGCCCGCAGGTGGGTGGGCTCGTGCGCAGCCGGCGCTTCTCCGAGGGCGACACGGTCCAGAAGGGGCAGCCGCTCTACCAACTGGAAGCGGCGGTGTTCCGGGCGAACGTGGATGGCGCCGCGGCGGCCCATGCAGCCAGCGAGGCCAGCCGGCTCCAGGCTGAGTTGCATGCGGGCCGCATCCAGTCCCTCTTCGAGAAAGGCGCGAGCACCCAGCAGGCGCACGATGACGCCCGGGCCGCGCTCGCCATCGCGAACGCGGAGGTGGCGCGCGCCCGCGCGGCGCTGGACAGGGCCCGCGTCGACCTGGACTACGCCACGATTACCGCCCCCATCGCGGGGCACATCGGCATCTCCCAGGTCAATGAAGGCGCGCTCGTCGGTCCCGCGGATGCCACGCCGTTGAGCGTCATCCAGCAGATTGACCGCGTCTTCGTCGACATCAAGTCACCCGTGGAGCGCGCGGCGGGCTTGCAGTCACTCCAGGGAGGCACTGGAGAGGCGGGGGCGGAAGTCATCGTGCTCTCCTCGACGGGGGCGCCCTATCCGGAGCGAGGCCGCGTTCAGTTCTCGGACATCTCGGTCGACCCTGGGTCCGGCGAGCTCACGGTGCGCGCCCTGGTCCCCAACGCACAGCGGAAGCTCCTGCCGGGCATGTTCGTGAAGGCGCGCGTCGTGCTCGGAGAGGTGGCCGGTGCGCTCCTCGTTCCCCAGCAGGCCGTGCTTCACGACGCGCAGGGCCAAGCGCAGGTCTTCATCGTCCGAGAGGACAACACCGCGGAGGCGCGCAACGTCCGCGCCGGACGCATCGTCAGCGGACGCTACCTGGTGGAGGAGGGACTCTCCGCCGGAGAGCGTGTCGTGGTCGAGGGGCAGGACCGTCTTGCGCCAGGCCAGCAGGTCACCCCCGTCGAGTGGCAGCACGCCCCGGCCTCGCGCTGAACCTGGAGTGAGCCGTGCCAAGATTCTTCATTGAACGCCCGGTCTTCGCCTGGGTGATTGCCATCTTCATCGTGCTCGCCGGAGCCATCTCCATTCCCCGGCTCCCCATCGAGCGCTACCCGTCCATCGCGCCGCCGAGCGTGACGATTACCGCCACCTATCCCGGCGCCACGCCGGCCGCGATGAACGACAGCGTCGTGTCGTTGATTGAGCGCGGCCTGTCCGGCGTGAAGAACATCCTGTACTTCGAGTCGTCGAGCGACACGTCGGGCGTCGCGCAAATCGTGGTGACGTTCGCGCCCGGAACGGATCCGGACCTGGCGCAGGTCGACATCCAGAACCGCCTGAAGACAGTCGAATCGCGGCTGCCGCAGATGGTCCGGCAGCTCGGGCTCCAGGTGGAGACGACCACCACCAACTTCCTGCTCTTCTCCACGCTCGTATCGAGCGACGGCCGCTACGACGAGGCCGAGCTGGGTGATTTCCTGAGCCGGAACGTGGTCGAGGACCTGCGGCGCGTGCCCGGCGTGGGGCGCGTCCAGCTCTTCACGCCGGCCCGCGCGCTGCGCGTCTGGTTGGACCCGGAGCGGCTCATTTCGCACGGAATCTCCGTGGATGAGGTCGCGGCGGCGATTCGCGCACAGAACGCGGAGGCCTCTCCCGGACGGTTGGGGGACATGCCCGCGGTTCCAGGCCAGCGCGTCACCACCCCCCTGATGCTCCAGGGGCAGCTCCTGGACGTCGCGGACTTCGAGCGCGTCATCATCCGGGCCAATCCGGATGGTTCGAACGTGCTGCTCAAGGAACTCGCCAAGGTGGAGCTGGGGCCCCAGAGCTACGCCTCGTCCACCCGGCAGAATGGGAAGAACGCCGCCACGTTCGGTGTGCAGCTGGCCCCGGGGGCGAACGCGCTCGATACCTCCGAGCGCATCCGCGAGCGGATGGCGGACCTCTCCCGGGCCTTCCCCGCGGGCGTCGAGTACACGATTCCGTACGACGCGGCGCCGTTCGTGCGCGTCTCCATCCAGAAGGTCGTTCAGACCTTCTTCGAGGCGATGCTGCTCGTCTTCGCGGTGATGTATCTCTTCCTGCAGAGCGTGCGTTACACGTTGATTCCCGCCATCGTCGCGCCCATCGCGCTGCTGGGGACCTTCGCGGTGATGCTGGCGTCGGGGTTCTCCATCAACGTCCTGACGATGTTCGGCATGGTGCTGGCGATTGGCATCATCGTCGATGACGCCATCGTCGTGGTCGAGAACGTCGAGCGCCTCATGGCGGAGGAGGGGCTTTCTCCCCTCGAGGCCACGAAGAAGGCGATGAAGGAAATCACGGGCGCCGTCATCGGCATCACTCTGGTGCTCACGTCCGTGTTCATCCCCATGGCGTTCGCCACGGGCTCTGTCGGCACCATCTACCGCCAGTTCAGCCTGGCGATGGCCGTGTCGATTCTCTTCTCCGCGTTCCTCGCGCTCACGCTCACCCCGGCGCTCTGCGCGACGCTGCTGCGCCCGGTGGAGCCCGGCCACGCGGGGAAGCGCCGCGGCTTCTTCGGCGGGTTCAACCGGCTCCTGGAGAGGGTGACGGGGCGCTATGCGAACTGGACCCGGGCCATTGTCGGGCGCCTGGGCCGGGCGTTCTTCGCGTACGCCGTGGTGGTCGCCATGGTCGCCCTGGCGTTCTGGCGGCTGCCGGGCGCCTTCTTCCCGGAGGAGGACCAGGGGTACCTCAACGTTTCGGTGCAGCTCCCGTCGGACGCCACGGCCGAGCGGACGAACAGCGTGCTCGGGGAGCTGGAGTCCTTCTTGAGCGAGCGCGAGGGCATCCAGGACGTGCTGACCATCCAGGGCTTCGGCTTCTTCGGCTCGGGGGCGAACGCCGGCCTCATGTTCGTGATGATGCGCGATTGGGACGAGCGCCAGGGTGAGACGGCGGCGGGTGAGGTCGCCGCCGCCAACGCGCGCTTCGCCTCGCCGCGCGAGGGCATGGTCATCAACGTGCTTCCGCCCGCGGTGGACGGGCTCGGCAACAGCGCGGGCTTCGCCATGCGGCTGGAGGACCGTTCCGGACACGGCACGAAGGCACTCAACGACGCCATGAACCACGTCCTCCGGCGTGCCTCGGAGAGTCCGGTCATCGCCTTCCCGTATCAGGAGGGTTTGCCGGAGGGCTCGATGGTGCGAATCCAGGTCGACCGCGAGCGCGCGGCGGCGCTCGGTGTGTCGTTCGCGGAAATCAACTCGGTCATCTCCACCGCGCTGGGGTCGACGTACGTCAACGACTTCCCCAACAAGGGCTACATGCAGCAAATCATCCTGCAGGCGCGCGCGGAGTCTCGCATGCAGGTGGAGGACGTGCTCAAGCTCCCCGTGCGCAACGCGCGCGGGCAGATGGTGCCCCTGTCCTCGGTGGCCGAGCCCGTCTGGGAGCGGGGGCCCATGCAACTGGTCCGCTACAACGGCTACCCCGCCGTGCGCATCGCCGGAGCGGCGGCTCCGGGCTTCAGCAGCGGTGACGCCATGGCGGAGATGGAGCGCATCGCGGGCGAACTTCCACCCGGCTTCGCGGTGGAGTGGACGGGGCTCTCCTATCAGGAGCGGCTCTCCGGCTCGGAGGCGCCCATCCTCCTGGCGCTGTCGATGCTCGTCGTCTTCCTGGTGCTGGCGGCGCTCTACGAGAGCTGGTCGATTCCGCTGTCGGTCATGCTCGTCGTGCCGCTGGGCCTCATCGGCGCGCTGGCGGCGGTGATGTCTCGCGGGTTGATGAACGACATCTTCTTCAAGGTAGGCCTCATCACCATCATCGGCCTGTCCGCGAAGAACGCGATTCTCATCGTCGAGTTCGCCAAGCAGCTCGAGGAGCAGGGACGCTCACCGCTCCAGGCCGCGGTGGAAGCGGCGCGGCTGCGCTTCCGTCCCATCCTGATGACGTCGCTCGCCTTCGCGCTGGGCGTGGTGCCGCTGGTGGTGGCCAGCGGCGCGAGCGCGGAGACGCAGCGGGCCATCGGCACGGGCGTGTTCGGCGGCATGGTGTCAGGCACCGTCCTGGCCATCTTCCTGGTGCCCGCGTTCTACGTCGCCGTGCGGAGCCTGCTCAAACGGCGCGAGTCGGCGAGCCCGGCTCCCATCGTGAAGCACGAGCCCGCGGAGAACACCTAGCGGGCCGGGCGCTGGCGGGTGGGTGCTTCCCGCCAGCGCCGCAGCACCCCTCAGGAGCGGCGCTGCGCCGAGTCCTGGGGCAGCAGGCGGCCACCCAGCATGGTGATGCGCCTGGCCGCGAGCCGCTGGCGGGCCTCCGGCTCGATGTCCTGCGGCGTCCACTTCAGGTCGTGGTCGAACTCCACGTTCACCGCGGTGACGCCTTCCACCGTCAGCAACCGCTGCTCGATTTCCCGCATGAAGTAGGCGGCCATCATGCACATGGGCGAGGTGATGTGCAGGCGCACCGTCACCTGGCCCTCCGTGCGCTTCACCGACTCAATCAGCCCCATCTCCCCGATGCCCAGCGGCACGCCCGTGGCGCAGCTGCACGGGTCGGGGATGTCCTGGATGCACTCGCGCAGGGCCTGCTCACTCATACAGGCTCTCCCGGTAGCCGTACGGCTGGATGTCGCCGCGCGCCCTCAGCTTGGCGAACTTGTCGTTGGCGATGTTCTTCTTCACCGCCTCCACGTCCACGCCCGCGTAGCGCGCGTAGTTGCCGCCCAGAATCATCCGCTTCACGTCCGGCGTCACCTGCATGCCCGCCACCTGCACCAGGTCGTCCGGCAGCTGGAACTCATGCCAGAACTTGTGCAGCGCCGGGTGCGGGTGGCTGAACACCGTCCCGGAGCCCCACATGATTTTCTCCGGGCCCGCCCACTTCAGCAGCGCCGCCAGGGACTCGGCGAACCAGCGTTCACGCTTCACGATGAGCGCGCCCGTTACTTCCAGGTTCACATACACGTTGGGGAACAGCGACAGCTGCATGCCCGTCTCGTCCAGGAAGGCCATGCCGCCGTGGACGATTTCGAAGTTCAGGTCGGGGAAGGCATCCGCCGCCCCGCCGATGTCATCCACCTTGTAGGCCTCCAGCGGCACCGCGCCCATGGGCAGGCCCTTGTGCACGGCGATGTTCTTGATTCCCAGCTTCTGCGCCCGCTCGAAGAGCGGGAAGGCGATGCTCGGGTCATCCATGCGCCAGCCCGTGTGGCGGAACTTGTCGCCCAGCCACGCCGCTGGGTAGAGCTTCAGGCCGCTGGGCTTGAGCGTTTCGTACTGCTGCTCCAAATCATCCAGCGCCGCCGTGCCGCGCAGCGGGTCCACGCCCGCGTACACCAGGAAGCGGTGGGGATAGTTGCGGTGAATCTCCAGCGTCTTCTCATAGGAGCACAGGCCGTCGTGGTACAGCGTCTGGAGCGGCAGCACGTGGTGCACCGCCAGGTCGACGCCGCTCTCCACGAAGAGCAGGTGCGCCAGCTCCTTCACGGACCAGTTCTTCAGGAAGCCTTCCGCCGTGGGGACGCGGTGCGTGTCCCCGGACAGTCCGCTGTGCAGCCCCCAGATGAGTCCCGCGAGCGACTCGGCGTACTTGCCGGCGCGGTAGTTCGTGGGATGGAGGTTGTAGGCGTGTGTCACCGCATCGATGACGAAGTTGCCGTCAATCACCCGAGGACTCCTTTCACAGTTGGGCCGGGAGGACGCCCGGCGTCATTCGCTACCACGAGAGGCACCCAGGAGTTGTCCCAGGCCCTGATGAATCGACTCCACGTCGAAGGGCTTCTCAATCTGTAGATTGGGCACGCGCTCCAGGAACTGACGGGCCCGCGTGGTGTACGAGCCGCCGGTGATGAAGATGAATCGCTCGGCGATGCCATCCCCGCGCTCGCGGACGCGCTCGTAGACGTCCATGCCGGAGATGCCCGGCATCATCAGGTCGCAGAAGACGGCGTCGAAGGGCGCGCCCGACGTCAGCACCGCCAGCGCGTCCTCGCCGTTGTTCACCACCGTCACCCGGTGCCGCATGCCGATGATGCGCGCCAGGGAGCGGCCCACCGCGGGCTCGTCGTCAATCACCAGCACCTGTCCCCGCCGCTCGGCGTGGGGCGCGGACGCCACCGGCGCGGCCTGGGTGGGGACGGCGTCCGGCGCCGTGGGCAGGGTGACGGTGAAGGTGGTGCCCTGGCCCAGTTCGCTGCGGACGGTGATGTCACCGCCCTGCTTGCGGATGAGGCTGTGACAGATGGACAACCCCAGCCCCGTGCCCTTGCCCACGGGCTTGGTGGTGAAGAAGGGGTCGAAGATGCGAGAGAGCACCGCGGGCGTCATGCCGCAGCCAGAGTCGCTCACGTCCACCAGCACACTGCCCGGCGGCCCGGCGCGGACCCACACGGTGATGTGGTGCTCCTCGGCGTTGCCTTCGGGAATGGCCTGCGCCGAGTTCACCAGCAGGTTGAGGAACACCTGGCCCAGGCGCGAGCCGTCCGCGTACACGCGGGGGACGGACTCGTACTTCTTGATGAGCCGCGCCCGGTGGCGCAGCTGGCTGGCGGCCATGTTGATGGAGAAGTCCAACGGCTGCCGCACGTCCACCGCTTCGCGCCGCTCCTCGTCCTGACGGGAGATGAACTTCAAATCCCGCACGATGTTGCGCACGCGCATGGCGCCTTCCTGCGCCTCCTTCAGCAGGGCCTCCGTGTCATGCAGCGTCGCGGGCCACGCCACGCTGCTGGGGCCGCGCTCTCCGGCCCGCGTCAGCTCCGCGCCCAGGCGGTTCACGGACTCCAGGGCCGAGGCCAGGTTGGCCATGACGTAGGTCAGCGGGTTGTTGATTTCGTGCCCCACGCCCGCCGCCAGCGTTCCGGCCAGCACCATGCGGTCGTTCTGCAAGAGCTGCGACTGGGCCTGCTTGCGCTCGGTGATGTCGCGCGCCATCACCACGACGGCCTCGTGCCCGTTGAACTCGATGGGGATGCCCACGCTCTCCGCGTCGTACCAGGTGCCGTCGCGCCGCAGGTAGCGGACCTCCCGCAGCGGGGCCAGCGCGCCCTTCACGGCTGCGGTGTGCACGCGGTCCTTCACGAGCTCCAGGTCATCCGGATGGACGATGCTCCAGATGGGCTTGGCCATCAGCTCGGCCGGGTCGTCGTAGCCCAGGGCCCGCAGCAGCGTGGGGTTGGCGTAGATGAAGCGCCGCTGGGTGTGCACGAAGATGCCTTCGGGCGCCCGGTCGATGAGCCTGCGGAAGCTCTCCTCTGAACGGCGCAGCGCCTCCTGCGTGCGCTTGCGCTCGGTGACGTCCTCGAACGCGAACATCCGGTAGCGCATGGCGTCCCCCGCCACCGAGGAGGACGTGGACAGCCTGCGCAGGGTGCGTCCATCCGACAGGGTGGCTTCATCCTCCACCAGGCCCGGCGCGCAGCCCTGGTCCGGGGTCGCGCACAGGCGCAGGAACTCCGCCGCGTCGCCGGCCTTGAGGCAGTGGTGGATCACCTCGTCATGGGAGACCTCACCCCGCTGGATGGCGCCTTCCAATGCGGTGATGCCCCACAGTTGGCAGAAGCGGTGGTTGACGTAGTGGACCCGGCGCGTGCGGATGTCGACCAGGTAGAGGCCGAAGGGCAGGTAGTCACTCTCCGGCCAGGGGGCGGCGGATGGTTCCTCAGCCTGCTGCACCGTGCAGTAGAGCGGCTCCGACTCCAAAGCGGCGGTGATGCGCCAGGACAGAGGCAGCCAGGACCCATCCGGCCGGCGCCAGCGGCAGGTGCGCGAGGTGGGGCTTGTGGAACCCAGATGCGCGAACAGGACGGCGGCGTCTTCGATGGGGATGAAATCCTGCAAGGCCATGCCACGCAGTGACGTCAAAGACAGGCCCACCAGGTGGCCAAAAGCAGGATTGGCTTCGAGCAACACGCCATCACGGCCCAGGATGACGTAGGGCTCCGTGGACAGCTCGAAGAAGCGGTGGGCCCACTGCTCGGTCGACATGCTTCCCTTGGGTTGCCAGGGCGCAGCCAACGCCGGCTTGGGGGGAAGGCCGGGTCATGGCATGCGAGGTGTTCGTAGACGCCTTTGCGCTTTCCAGGACATAGACACTATTTGTGGAAAAATTGCATGTCCTGATTTTATGGATGGGGTCGCTCGTACGCGGAGTCAAAGCGCTGACGGGTTGCGCAACAGATGGAACACGTAGCCGTAGGTGTGTTCGTACTGGCGATAAAGGCGGGTCTCCTGCTCGGCGGCCGAGAGCGCGTCTTCCAATGACGCATCACCGTGGGCGCGCAGGTGTGCGACGCGCTGGAGCAGGGGCGTGTAGTAGGTGTCCCACCATGCGGAGGCGGGAAGGGTGAAGGTGTCGAGCACCTCGTAGCCCGCGGCTTCCGCGGCGGCGCGGTTCTCCAAAACCGTACCCATGGTGGGGTAGACCTCACCCCAGAAGCGCGCGATTTCGTCGGGGCGCTCATCGGTCAGCCAGGTGCATTCGGTGATGGCAGCCAGGCCGCCGGGCGCGAGCAGTGGGCGCCAGCGCCGCAGTCCTGGACCGAAGCCCAGGTGGTAGATGGCGCCTTCGGACCAGAGGAGGTCAAAGGAAGCCTCGGGCAGCGACAACGCACCCATGTCCTGCCGCTGTGTTTCGATGAGCGCGTCCAGGCCCCGCTCGCGCGCCCGTGCCTGGAGTTGGTCGAGGAAGGGCCCGTGCAGGTCCACCGCGATGACCCGGGTGCGCAGCGCCTCGGCGAGCACCAGCGTCTGCGCGCCCGCGCCACAGCCGAGGTCCACCACGCGCGGGTTCGGTGGCAGCGGAGGCAGCCGTCGCAGGGCCTCCCGGGTGCAGTCGTCGCTGCCAGGGCCGTGACGGGGCAGGCCGTCATAGACGGTGAAGAAGGCGTCTTCGCTCATGGCGGGCTCCGGTTCATTGCCCCTGAAGCAGGGGCACGCGCTTCCAGTGGGCTTCGATGCGGCGGCGGCTCTCCTCCGGCAGGGGCAGCTGCGCGTGAAGCGAGGACCAGGTGTCGAGCGACGCCTCCACCGCGGACTTCACCACCGGCAGCACGTCGCTGGTGGGCAGCGCCAGCTTGCGCGCAAGCCGTTCGAAGCTGCCCAGGGAGATGTCCTCGAAGCGCTTCGACTTCGCGAAGTTGAGCGCGAGCGTGTCCGCCGGCATGTACTGGAGCGTGGACACCAAATCGTACGCGGGTGACAGCGTGGCGCGGGTGCCGTCCGGGTAGAGCAGCGACCAGTTCTTGTGGTGCGCGTCCCCGTTGCCAATGACGGCGATGAACACCAGCCGCCGCAGGAACTCGTGCAGCGCGTCCAGTCCGGCGACCTTGTAGATGACGTTGGCGACCGTCTCGTAGTTGTACTTCTTGTACTTCTCATCCGCGTACAGCCCCAGCACCTGCGTCAGGTCCTCCATGTGGACCCGGCGGCCGGGCTCGGGGCGGTCGAAGCGGCGCACGGCGTAGGCCACGTCCTCGCGCAGGGTGATGCCTTCGGGCAGGCCCTGGATGTCGGCCACGTCCAGCAGCGCCACCTCGGGGACGGTGATGCCGGCGGCGCGGGCCCACGTCATCATGGAGAACTCGTTCTCCGGGACGCGGTCGTAGCGGTTGTCCGGCAGCTTCACAATCCAGTTGCCGCCGCGTCCGCCCGCCGGGAGCGTCATCGCCTTGTCCCGGCGCAGCATGGAGAACTTGAGCTGCACGCCGGCCAGCGAGAAGCGCAGCGGCTCCTGCTCCTGCGGCGCGTTGGGCGTCTGGGTCTCCTCCAGCGGCTCCAGGCCACTGAGCGACAGCACGCTGGCGGGACGCACGACGATGGCGCCGGGCAGGTCCTCACCCAGCCGCGCGATGAGGAAGAACTCGCGCTGGCGGGCCACCTGCTCGCGTTCGGCGATGAGCTCGCGCAGCGTGCCTTCCGGGAGCAGGTTGGAGAAGAACGAAGGCAGGCGCAGGCGGCTGACGTGCCGGCGCGTGAGGTCGTCCTCGAAAATCTGTCCCAGCACCGGGCGTGGGTAGCGCTGGCGGTACTCCTCCGCGATGACGAACTCGATGCGTTCGTCCTCCAGCAGCGTCAGCGTGCCAACGTGGACGTCGCCCAGGTGGACGTCGAGGATTCCGGCCGTGGTGCGGGTGGGCTCCAAGTCAGTCCTCCTCCTCGACGACCAGCGATTGGAGGGACGGACGGTCCGACTCCTCGTAGCGGGTGCGGGCCCGCAGGAACTCGATGATGTGTCTATCGATGAGCTCCATGCGCTGCATGAGGAATTCGAGCGTGCCGCCCTCGCGCAGCGTGTCGCGCATGGCGGGGGTGATGGCCTGGCTCTGGAGGACCTCGGGGGGCGGCGCGGGCTCGTCCCGCAGCACGTCCAGCAGGGGCTGGCCGGGCAGGGGCGGGTGCATCAGGTAGTTGGCGGGGGTGTAGAGGAAGGAGCGGTACAGCGCGGGGTCCAGCTTCAGCTCGGCGTCGGGCTCCTGCACGGTGAGGGACTTGAGCACGGGGCTGAGGCTGGCGGGGTCGGTGTCGCTGAAGAGCTGGGACGGCTCCAGCAGGGCGCCGGTGCGCAGGTGCCGCGGCTGGAGCGCGTACAAGGCATTGAGGGCCATGCCCCGCGAGCGCAGCGCGAGGCCGAACGTCGCGGGCTGCGCGTGCTGGGCCAGCCATTCGTCGGACAGGGGCCGCACCTGCGCCAGCAGGGACTGGACGGATTGCTCTTCGTCGGGGCCGATGGCGGCCAGCAACTCCTGCGGCGACAGGGCCCGGCTGTCGAGGAAGCTGTCCACCAGGCTACCGCGCCAGAACCCGCGCGAGAGTAAATCCCGGGTGCGCGGCGACGGCTCCGGGTGCAGGTGGAAGAAGCGCGCGAGCAGCACGAAGTAGAGCGGGTTCGTCAGCAGGCGCCCGTGTGGGATTCCCGCGTCGCGCTTGAGGAAGACGATGACGCTGCGCAGGGCCGCTTCCGTCTGGAGCAGCGTCTGCGTGAGGTCGTCCTCCTCGCGAAGCTGTTTCTGGAAGTCCTGGGTGAAGTCCAGGCCGAGTACCGCGAGCACGGCCTTGAGCAGCAGGGATTCATCGATGCGGCCGAAGCCCAGCTCCAGCAGGCTGGTGGCCAGCGCCTTCAGGTTGGGCAGCCGCGAGCCCGCGGTGCCGCCGTAGAGCGCGTTGAAGACCTCGTCGTCAGTGAGCGGCTTTCCGGAGGTGTTGAGCCGCTTGAAGATGATGCGCAGCGTCTTCTCCTCCGCGGCTTCGACGACGTACGCGGGCATCTGGTACTCGCGCGCCGCCTTGCCCAGACGGATGGCCGCGCGCACGTGCTCCGGGTTCTTCTCGCGCCCCGGGTAGCGGTCCAGCCAGCCCAGCAGTTGCTCGCTGTCGAGCACCCGGTTGAGCGGTAGCCAGTGCGGAGGCGTCGGCTCGCCGTGCGCGGGCTGGACGATTTCCTGCGTGTCCAGGTCGAAGAAGAGCGTGAAGCCGTCCCGCGCGGCGGGCTCCTGCTCCGGGTGGAGGAGCACCGCGGCCAGCGCGGTGATGCGCTGCTGCCCATCCACCACCCACAGCGCCTGGCTGTGGGAGGGCGCGTCGATGCGCACCGGGCCGAAGCTCACGCTGGCGGCGGGGGCCTCGCGCTTCCAGAAGAGCAGCGTGCCGATGGGATAGCCGCGGTACACGCTGTCGAGCAAATCCCTCACGTCGCCGGCCTCCCAGCGCAGGGGCCGCTGGAAGTGGGGGAGACGCACCTCGCCGCGCCGGACGCGGTCCAGCAGGTCCTCGATGCTGAATGCCGTCGCCTGGGGCCGCCGGGTCAGGGTGGATTGCATGCGCGTACCTCTGTCCGGCCTGTAACACGCCCCGCACGGGATGCCCGCCTTCCGGTGGCTGCCCTCGGGAATTGCCTGATTTGGACAGTGACAGTGGAATCGTCTGTGTTCACCGGGTGTGAATGTTCGATTATGGGCTCGGAGGGGGGGCGTGCTTGACGGGCGCTCGCCCACCCTTCAACATGCCGTCCACGTTTCCTCTTCGGAGTGAGACGCGGCGGCGGTGATTGCCTCCCCCAAAAGCGACACCGTCGTGGAAGTCCCAGTTGAGCCCCGCGCGCCGCGTTCCCCCTCTCGGCGCGCGGTGGCCCCTGGGATTCTCGCTCCGCCGCTTGGTTCCATGCCTGCATGACGCACGGGCGTTGTCCGCTTCCGGGCGGTGGTGACGCTCACCGTCGCTTGCGAGGCCCAGGGGCTCGACGGAGAGTGAGCGCCTCCCCTGGAGGACCTTTGCCCGTCGCCACCTTCATCCTGCCCGCTTCCCTCGCGCTCCAGTTGATGTCGGGAGCCGCACCCGCCGCGAAGTCGGCGCCCAAGGCCGCCCCCGCGAAGCCCACCGCCACCGCGAAGCGCGCCGCGCCCGTGTACGCGCAGGCGACCGCCGAGAAGCTCATTGGGCCCGCGCTTACGGATGGCCATGCCTATGCGCGGCTCGCCGAGTTGACGGACGGCATTGGCCCGCGCCTGTCGGGTTCGCCGGGCGCCGAGGCCGCCGTGCAGTGGGCGCTGCGGTCCTTCAAGGCCGACGGGGTGAAGGCGTGGTTGGAGCCGGTGAAGGTGCCGCACTGGGTGCGAGGCGAGGCGTCCGGCGAGGTGCTGGCCTCCGAGCGCACGCGGGGGCACCCCCTGGCGCTGCTGGCCCTGGGCGGCAGCCCACCCACCGCGCCCGAGGGACTCACCGCCGAGGTGGTGGAGGTGACGTCGCTGGAGCAACTGGAGTCGCTGGGCGCGGCGGTGAAGGGGAAGTTCGTCTTCTTCAACCACACCATGACGGTGGCCGCGGACTACGGGCGCTTCGCGGGGCTGCGCTCACGAGGCCCCGCCGCCGCAGCGAAACACGGGGCGGTGGGCGCGCTGGTGCGCTCGCTGGCCACGGCGTCGCTGCGCACGCCGCACACGGGTGCGACGAACTTCCCCAGTGAGGGGCCGCGGATTCCGGCGGCGTCGGTGGCCACGGAGGACGCGGACCTGCTCCACCGGCTGCTGGCGGCCGGCCCGGTGCGCGTGAAGCTGATGCTGGGCAGCTCCGAGCTGCCGGACGCGGATTCCTCCAACGTCGTGGCGGAGATTCGCGGCCGGGAGAAGCCGCAGGAAATCGTGCTGATTGGCGCGCACCTGGATTCGTGGGACGTGGGCACGGGCGCGCATGACGACGGCGCGGGCGTGGTGATGGTGATGGATGCCGCGCGCCTCATCGCGAAGCTGCCGCAGGCGCCCCGGCGCACGGTGCGGGTGGTGCTCTTCATGAATGAGGAGAACGGCCTGCGCGGCGGGCGCGCCTACGCGGAGGCGCACGCGGCGGAGCTGCCCCGGCACGTGGGCGCGCTGGAGATGGACGCGGGCGGCGGGCGGCCCGTGAGCGTCAGCGTGCGCGCGGGCGAGGGCGGGCAGGACCTGCTGCGCCCGTGGCTGCCACCGCTGACGGCGCTGGGCGTGACGCAGTTCTCCGCGCGCGAGGCGGGTGGGGCGGACATCAGCCCGCTGATGCCCGCGCGCGTGCCCTTCTTCGGCGTGGAGGTGGACAGCAGCCGCTACTTCGACGTGCACCACACGGAGGCGGACACGCTGGACAAGGTGGACCCCCAGGACCTGGCGCGCAGCACCGCCGCCGTGGCGTGGATGACGTACGCGCTGGCGGAGATGCCCGGCACGCTCACGCGTCCCGAGGCGCCGGCACCTCGCGGGCCCGCTCCGGCCCCGGCGCCCGCGCAGCAGTCGAAGACCTCAGGGAACTGAGAGGTGCTGCCGGGCGGCCCCTCGGATTTCCGAGGGGCGCCGTGACGCTTGGGCATGGCCGGCATTGCTGTTCTGATGCCCGGCCATGTCGACTGACGCGAAGGCAACCGCGACCCAGGCCCTGCTCTCCCTCTGTCAGGACCGCAAGCGCTGGAGGGCGGAGCTGACCCCAGAGCGGGTGAAGGACCTGCTGTCCCAGGGCGCGGATGTGCACGGCCGAGGGGATTACGGCTCCACGCCGCTGCACTTCGCCGTGCTCGCGCCCTACCAGCGAGAGCACCCGCTCCCCAGCGTCGACGTGGTGCGGATCCTGCTCGAAGCGGGGGCCGACTCGAACACGCTCGACGACCACGCCCAGACGCCGCTCCTGCGAGCCTTGCCCTACGACAAGGACGACGCTGGGCAGGACCAACGCGCGCTCGAAATCATCCAACTGCTCCGCTCGGCGGGGGCGAAGGTGCCGTCCGACGTCAAGGACGCCCGCGCCGCTGTGTTCCGCATGAGCAGCCCACGCCTCTACCGGGAGTTGCTCGACGCGGGCGCTCCCATCGACGCCCGCGACGCCATTGACGCCACCGCGCTCCACCGGGCCGCCGCCAACGGGGTGGTGTCCATCGCCGAGTTGCTGCTCGCCCGGGGCGCCGAGGTGAACGTCCTCGATGGGCTCGGCCGGACCCCGCTCGGTGTCGCCTTGCGTGCGCGAGCGAATCCCTGGCTCAAGGCAAGCGACCGCATCGCGGCGTTCGCCGCCCTCATCGCCCTGCTGGAGCGCGCGGGAGGTCAGCCCCGCGTCCCCTTCGCCCGGAGCGAGGATCCGTTCGCGCCGTTCCCCTTCGACCTGTCCGCGCTGCGCGCCGCGGCACCGGACAGCGTGCGCGACTTCCCGCACGAGGTTGGCTCCGCCCAGGAGTTCGCCACCGGTCTCCACGGCCACGGTGAGCCCGAGAAGTCGTTGGCCCACCTCGCCGCGCTGGGCGGCGTGCTCGACGCGCCCCCCAGGCACGTCCGACTCCAGGGCCCGCTGTCCCTGAAGCGCCCGTTCTTCCACCACGGGGACCTGGAGGTGGACGGGCACCTCGACATCGGCCAGCCCTTCGCCGTGACGGGCAACCTCATCGTTCACGGCGTCCTGCAGGATGGCGGCAATGACTCGCTCATCAACGTGCTGGGCGACGTGCGCTGCCATGCGTTGTACACGGACGGGGAACTCAATGTCCGGGGCGACGTCCACGCAAGAGACGTGGTGATCGGCTATTACAATGACCATGTGCTGTCGGCCGGAGCCATCCACGCGCGCGTCGTCATCGAGGACGACCACGGCGTCGACGCCTCGGTCCACGCCGAACATCACTTCGACATCGATACGTATCAGCAGGGCCATGGAGAAGGCGTGAACGCGCGCCTGCGCGAGCTGTTCGTCGCCGACGTCTTCGACGCAGACGAGGATGGACGGCTCGACAAAGGAGAGGTCTTCCACCGGATCCGCGAAGGACTGCCCCTCTTCCGCGAGTAACGTCGCGCGGACGACGTTGGACGCCGTGGGGTGTGCTGTCGCCACGCCTCATGGCGTATGTCTTGCTTTATCCGTGCTTGCGCCATCGCAGGTGGGAGGACATTCATGATGAAGCAGGGCAAGCGTGTTCCGGGGCTGAAGTGGGTCATCGCCGCGTTCCTCCTGGCGGGCTGTCGCGGCTCCGAGGGCGAGGTGCCCACGGGGACTGGGTCCAAACTGTCGTTGAAGGAAGGCCAGGTGCTCGGCCCGGCATGCACCGGGGAGCAGAATGCCTGTCCTGACGGGCTCACGTGCGCCTCGTTCAACCTGGGCGCGGGCCCCGAGGTCCGCTGTGTCCAGTCCCCGGAAATCTGTGACTTGTTCAAGTGCAGCAGCGGCGAGTGCGTGGTGTTGGAGAGCCACCCGATCCAGGTTCGTTGCAGCGGCTCCTGAGCCGCGCGTTACGCGTCGAAGGGCGGGTGCTCCCCAAGTCCAGTGAGCGCCCGTTGCCCGGCGGTGATGTACTCCGGCCGTCCCTGAGTCTGGCCGAAGGCGATGTCGGCCACCGCGCGGCAGGCGGCGAACCACCGCGCCCGTGTGAGGACGGCGGGGCTGACCGCGCCATACGTCTCCAGCGCGGCGGTCAGCATGGGCGCTCCGCCCCAGTGGAACAGTCCGGCGAAATCCCTCGCGGGGTCTGCGACGCACGCATCGCTCCAGTCGATGACCCCCGTGGGAACACCGTGGGCATCGACCAGGACATGCTCCGCGGCGAAGTCGCCGTGGACCAACCGGGGCGCGCCACGTCCCTCCGTGGGACGCACCCTGAGCCGTTGCTCCCAGTCCGCCGCCCGGTGCGGTTCCACATGGCTGTGTTCGACGGCGAGCCGCAAATCGTCCACGGCGGCGGCCGACCACGCTTCGAGTTCCGGGTCGTCGTCCGCTGGCACGCCGAGCGCATCGGCTTCTGCGGGGTCGAGCGCATGGAGCGTTCCCAGGAAGGCGCCGAGCCTGCGGCCGAGGTCCGACAAGTCCAGCCGCTCGGGCTCGACGAGGAGCGCGGGCGTCCCTGGGAGCTTCTCGTAGCCCGCGAAGCCCGCAGCGAGGTCGGCGGCAGGGTGCGCGAGGAAACGGTAGTTGGGGACCGGCAGGGGAAGCCGGGGCTCGAGCCACGCCAGCAGGCGCGCCTCCCACTTCAGGTGCTCGGCGGCTTCGTCGCTCTTGGGGAAGCGGAAGACGTAGCGCCCCTCCACCTCGAAGGCCTGATGGTCCGTGCCTTCCCCCAGGCGGACGACCCGCGCCGTCGCGAGCGAGGGAAAGCGCGCGTGGATGCGCTCGGCGGCCTCCGCGTCCGTGAGCGCGGGTGGCTGTTCCGCGTCGTGAGCCATGCCGCGACTCTACTGCTCCGGGGCGCTGGCACGTGACTCGAGGCGCCGGCGCTTGCGGCGCAGGTGCTGCTCCGGAAGGAACAGTGTCACCAGCAGCGCCGCGCCGGCGATGAACAGGGCCACGTGGTACACGGCGGAGACGCCGCGAGTGAACGCCATCTTCAGCGCCCGGTCCGCCGCGTCCACCGCCGCCAGCGCCTGCCGCTCGTCCGCGTCCACCTTCGCCCGGGCCTCGGGAGCGGCCGCCGTCTCCGCACGGCGCCGCTCGGCGTCGAACTCCGCGCGCACCCGCGCCTTCACCTCATCCGCGCGGAACACCTGCCCGGAGGGCCCGCCTTCGCCACTGACGCCCGGCGCGGCGCGTGTCACTTCGGCCTTCACGGAGTCCGGGAGCGCCGAGGTGGCCTGCGCCATGCGCGCCTCCAGCTCCGAGGACAGCGTGGACGCGAACACCGTCCCCAGCAGCGCCACGCCCAGCGTCATGCCCAACTGCCGGAAGAAGGTGGCCGCCGCCGTGCCCACGCCAATCTGGTCCGGCGGCACCGCGTTCTGGATGGCCATCGTGTAGAGCGGAATCGAGGGCCCCAGCCCCAGGCCCACCAGCACCATCTTCGCCGTCACCTCCGCCTGGGTGGAGTCCGGCGTCAGCGTGAAGGCCATGACGGCGAAGCCCGCCATCAGCAGCACCAGCGAGCCCAGCAGCAACGCCTTGTAGCGGCCCACCCGGGACACGAGCTGCCCGCTCAGCACGTTCCCCGCCACCACGCCCAGCGTCAGCGGCATGACCGTCAGCCCCGAGCGCGTCGCCGACAGCCCCACCACGTTCACCATGAACAGCGGCAGGAAGACGATGCCCGACAGGAACGCACCGCCGACGATGAACACCGCCGCGTTGCCCGCGCTGAAGGCCCGCAGGCGGAACAGCGTCAGGTCGAGCAGGGGCTCGGGCGCGCGCCGCTCCGCCCAGAGGAAGGCCACCAGGCCCACCGCCGACAGTGCGAACAGTCCCAGGATGCGCCACGACGCCCAGGCCCAGTCGCCGCCGTCTGTCTGCCCCAGGCTGAGCGCCAGCAGCAGCGGCACCAGCGCCACCGCGAGCGCGAACGCCCCCACCAGGTCCAGCCCGCCTCGGGAATCACGCTGGGGCTTCAGCCGCGGCATGCGCGACAGCACCAGCGCCAGCGCCACCGCGCCCACGGGCAGATTGATGAAGAACACCCAGTGCCAGCCCAGGTGGTCGGTGATGAACCCACCGGCCAGCGGCCCCACCACGCTGGACAGGCCGAACATGGCGCCGAAGAGGCCCTGGTACTTGCCGCGTTCACGGGGCTCGAAGAGGTCGGCCACCACCGCCAGCGCGGCGGTGAACAGCGCCGCGCTGCCCAGCCCCTGCACGGCGCGAAAGAGGATGAGCGCCACCGTGGAGCGCGCCACCCCGCACAGGAAGCTGCCCGTGAGGAAGATGAGGATGCCTGAGGCCAACACCGCGCGCCGGCCCAGCAGGTCCGACAACTTGCCCCACACGGGCACCATCGTCGTCGACGCGACGAAGTACGACGTGGTGAGCCACGGGTAGAGCGAGGCGGGGATTCGCAGGTCCGCCTGGATGGCCGGCCCCGCGGTGGCGACAATCGTCTGGTCCAGCGCGGCGAGCAATAGCCCCAGCACCGCGCCCAGCAGGGTGAAGACCTTCTGGGAGCGCGTGAACGCCGGGAAGGCGGGCGGCGCATCGGCGGTGGCGGGAGCGGCGGACGGGGCCATGTGTCGCGGTGGCTCCCGGGTCAGGGGGCGCCAGGGGAAAGGTGGGGACGTTCCTATCAGACGGCCACCGGCAGAGCCCCTTTGCGGCACCACATGTTCCCGTGCGGCGGCAAGATTGCGCCCGTTCCGGCGCCTCAAGGGCGCGCGCCGGGAGATGCCCCGCACCGGGCAAGCACTTCGCGCTGGGTGAAGTGAACGGTCTACGCTGCGGACGTCCAATCCCAGACGTCGCGAGGGACCGGCCCGCGACGCGTTTCCCGGACCACACTCCATGCAACGCATTCGCGCTGTCGCCCTGACCTCGCTGCTGGCCGTTTCACTCTGCGCATGTGATGACCCCGTGGAGCCGGGGGACCCCGATTCGGGCACGCCGGATGCCGGGCAGCCCGACGCAGGCGCGCCCGATGCGGGGGCACCAGACGCGGGAGCCGGGGACGGAGGCACGCTCCTCTCCGAGGTGCCGCTCTGGCAGGCGGAGCACGACCCCTCGCACGCCACTGGCTGCTTCGGCCGCTCCATCGCGCTAGGCGATGTGAACGGCGATGGCCAGAGGGACCTGGTCGTCGCCGCGCCCCCGTGTCGTCCGCTCACGAGAGACCCTGGCCGGGTGTCGCTCTTCGCGGGCGAGGCGCCGTACTTCTCCACGCAGGGCGTGACGGCGGTGATGGACTGGCGCAACGCGAACTCGAGGACCAATGGCAACCGGATGACGGTGTCCACGGGCAACGTGGACGGGGACGGCTTCGCGGACGTGCTCGTCTCCGGCCAATACGGCGCGCTCGTCTTCAAGGGCCAGGCGGACCTGGCCAGCGTCTTCACCGAGCCCGCGTTCGTGGTGCCCGGCGGCGGCGTGTACAACAACGCCGTCTTCGCGGACGTCAACGGGGACGGCCTGGATGACGTGGCCAGCGTGAGGGGAGTGGCGGTGTCCGTCTTCCTGGCCACGCCCGGCGCGCCGGGAGGGCCCTTCACCCTGGTGGAGCGCGCGGAGCCGCTCTACACCGGCTCCGTCCGTCGCGCGGGAGACGTGGACGGGGATGGTGCACAGGACCTCGTGCTGTCGAGTTCGATGGGGGATGGCTATTCACTGGTGCCTGGCTGCAAGTCCGACAGTCCCGGGCCGTGTGAGGGTGGGCTCGCGGCGCAGCCCTTCTGGACGGTGGACAGCCAGTCGCTGAGCCTCTTTCCGGACGTGAATGGGGACGGGGTGCCGGAGCGCTTCACGGGGCCGGGCGGTGGCACGGTGCGGCTCCACCTGTCGGAGGCGGGCGGCGGTTATGCCTCCGCCCCCACGTGGTCCGCCATGGGCGACCCCGTCTTCGCGAACTTCGGCTCACCCATCACCGCGGTGGGGGACGTGGACGGAGACGGCCAGCGCCAGGACTTCGTCGTGGGCTCCGACGGGCGGCTGTACTTCTACTCACCGGCGGAAGGGGTCTCCTCGGCGTTGAAGCCCGTGTGGTCCTGGCCCCGCGCGGACGTCCTGCCGCAGGGGTACGAAGGCTTCCACCGCTTCGCCGTCATCGCGCCGGGAGACCTGAACGGCGACGGCTTCGATGACCTGGTGGCGGGCATGGCGCCCCCGGCGGGGCTCGTCGACGGGCCGGCGGGCCGGGTCGTCATTCTCGGTGGTGGCCAGGTGCCCGCGGAGCCGGCGACGGCACCGTATCTGCCGCAAGTGGCGGGATGTGGCCTGACGCTGGACCCGGAGCACGGCAAGGCGGACCTCGCCGTGGACGCGGACGTGCTGGCCCGCACGTTGTACGTGGAGCGCCGCACCTTCGCCGCTGACTCCTGCGAGATACAGGAGGGCTGCGTGCCCGCGCCCGGTGAGCGGCGCCTGCTGCGCTTCAGCACCTCCATCCAGAACCTGGGCTCGGCGGCGGCCGTGGTGCCCGGCTGGGACGAGCGGCCGGACCTCTACATCTGGGACGAGTGCCACGGCCATGACCACCTCACCAACTTCGCCCAGTACGCGCTGCGGGACGCGCAGGGCAACGAAGTCGTGGAGGGCCGCAAGCAGGGCTTCTACCTCATCGACTACCAGCGCCAGTGCGATGACGCGGCGCCCTACCATCTCTCGCTCGACCGGATGAGCATCTCCGCCGGCTGGACGGACATCTACGTCGCCGACATCCCCTGTCAGTGGATTGACATCACCGACCTGACGGACGGCACGTACTCCCTGCGCGTGGGCGTGGATGAGCAGGACATCATCGAGGAAGCGGACGTGCTCCCCAACGAGGCCATCCTGAACGTCCGCATCCAGGGCGATTCCGTGACCGTGGTCCCGTAGACATTAGGCCCGGGACACCGTGCCTCCGTCCTGGCGCGGTGTCCCAGCGGCCTTCCGTTCCCGCCTCGCGTGGAGGCCAGCGCGGCCACACGGGTGCATGCCGGGTGTGGGGGCCAGCACGTCCTGGGAGTGGGACACCTACACTGGCGGGCCGAGGACGGCCTCGCGCGGGGTCCCAGACGGATTTCCAGCACACTGGATTTGCACCGAGGGAATGTCGCGTGCAATCACCCGTTCCGGGGCCCGTACCAACCAGCGCGACGTGCAACGCAGCGGAGAGAATCTGACGTGAGCATCCGGGTCGATGTGTGGGAGGGGGCGCGCATCGCGCTGTTCTCGCTCCGTTCCAACCGCCTGCGGACCGTGCTGACGACGGTGGGCATTGGCGTGGGCGTGTGCACGCTGCTGGCCATTGTCGGCATCATCCAGGGCATCAACCGTTCCTTCGAGGACCAGCTTTCGAGCATTGGCGCCAACACGCTCCAAATCTCGAAGTTCCCCTGGACGCTCAACGGCGACTGGTGGTCGTACCGCAACCGCAAGGACCTGAGCGCGGACCTGGTGCCGCCCATCCTCAACGCGTCCGAGCACGTGCTGGCCGCGGCGCCGCTCTTCTTCGAGCGCGTGGAGGGCCGCTTCCTGGACCGCAAAATCGGCTCGGTGCTGCTGGTGGGCACCACGCCGGACTACGCCACGGTGGGCTCGTTCACCCTGGAGCGGGGCCGCTTCCTCACCCACGCGGACGTGGACAACCGGGCGCAGGTGGCCGTCATCGGCGCGGAGCTCGTGCGCTCGCTCTTCCCCGGAGTGAACCCGGTGGGGCAGCGCATCCTCTTCGAGGGCAAGCCCTTCCGCGTGGTGGGAACACTGGAGGCCAAGGGCACCATCCTGGGAGAGAACCAGGACCTGGTGGTGATGGTGCCCTTCCGCACCTTCCTGGCGCACTTCGGCAAGAAGCGCTCACCCAACATCGCGGTGGCCCTCACGTCGCCGGAGCATGCGCCAGCGGTGGTGGACAAGCTCACCGCGGTGCTCCGCCGGGAGCGCAACACGCCGCCGGGGCTGCCGGATGACTTCGCCATCAACCGGCCGGACCAACTGGCCAGCATGTACGCGCAGCTCACCGGGGCGCTCTATGGCGCGGCCATGGGTGTGGGCCTCATCACGCTGCTGGTGGGCGGCATCGGCATCATGAACATCATGCTGGTCTCGGTGCGCGAGCGGACGCGGGAGATTGGCGTCCGGCGGGCGCTGGGGGCCCGCAAACGCACCATCATCCTCCAGTTCCTGATGGAGGCCTCCTGCGTGTCCGCCCTGGGCGGCACCCTGGGGACGGTGGTGGGCCTGGGACTGGCGCGCATCGTGTCCTTGATTACGCCGCTGGCGGCGGCGGTGGAGCCGCTGACGGTGGTGGCTGGCGTGGGGTTCGCGGCGATGGTGGGGCTGCTGTTCGGCATCTGGCCGGCGGCGCGGGCGGCGAACCTGGACCCGGTGGAAGCGCTTCGCCACGAGTGACGGACGGGAGACGGCGGCGATGATGGCAATCTGGGACACCCTGCGGCTGGCGTTCGGAACGTTCCGTTCCAACCTGCTGCGCTCCTTCCTGACGCTGCTGGGCATCGTCATTGGCGCCACCACGGTGGTGTCGATGATGGGGCTCATCGAGGGCCTGCGCATCCAGGTGAACGAGAGCATGTCCGAGCTGGGCTCCGACTGCTTCCAGGTGCAGCGGCTGCCCTTTGGCGGAAACCTGTCCCTGGCGGAGCTGGCGCGGCGGCCCCGGCTGAACGAGGGCGACTTGGAGGCCATCCGGCTGCAGCCGTCGGTGCTGCTGGCGGCGGCGGAGGACTCCAAGGGTGGACAGAAGGTGTCCACGCAGCAGCGCGAGTCGCGCGCCAATGTGGTCATCTGGGCCGGCACGCCGGAGTACTTCCAGACGAACTCGGTGGTGGTGGAGTTCGGGCGGCCCTTCACGGACGCGGAGTACCTGGACGGCCGCCGCGTGGCGGTGATTGGTCAGGACCTGGCGGACACGTTGTTCCCAGGCGTGCAGCCCCTGGGGCAGAACATCCGCATCCTGGGGCGCAGCTTCCTGGTGATTGGCACCCTCAAGCGCCGCGGCAGCTTCATGGGCGGAGGCAGCCAGGACAACCAGGTGATGATGCCGCTGTCCGTCTACAAGGCGCTGTTCGGGGTGCGCAACTACCGGGTGAGCGTCCAGGCCCAGTCGGCGGAGGTGCTCCAGCGCGCGCAGGACGAGGTGACGCTGCTGATGCGGCGGCGCCACAACCTGAAGCCGCTGGAGGAGGATGACTTCTTCGTGTTCTCCAACGAGAGCGCCACGGAGATGTTCAACAACATCTCGAAGGTGATTTCCGCGGCCAGCTTCGGCGTGTGCATGCTGTCGCTGCTGGTGGGCGGCATCGGCATCCTGAACATCATGCTGGTGGCGGTGACGGAGCGCACCCGGGAGATTGGCATCCGCAAGGCGCTGGGCGCGAAGAAGCGCCGCATCCTCGCGCAGTTCGCCATTGAGGCGGTGGTGCTGTCGCTGGTGGGTGGCGCGTTGGGCGTGGGCCTGGGCATGGGCCTGGCGCAGTTGGCGAAGTGGATGGTGGGGCTGCCCGCGCAGGTGCCGGCCTGGGCGGTGATGCTGTCGCTGGCCATGAGCAGCGGCGTGGGCCTGCTGTTCGGCATCTACCCGGCCGCGCGCGCCGCGAAGTTGGACCCCGTGGAGGCCATGCGGACGGACTGACGGCACGCCGGTGCCGCAGGGTGGCTGGGAATGAAACGGGGCCTCCTCCGCGCGGTGCGGAAGAGGCCCCAGGTGTTTCAGCACGTGTGTCCGGGGACTACGGACACGGGGTGCCGCAAATCCATTCACCGGTGATGGGGTGCTTGTAGCAGGGCGGCTGGCAGTCGTCGGCGACGGCCGTGGCCGGCGTCATGGTGATTCCCAGGCCCAGCACGGCGGCGGCGGCGGTGAGGACGACGGCGATTCGGAGGTGCTTGCGAGCAGTCATTGCGGTCTCTCCAACAGCGGTGTCCGTACAGCGCGGCGGAGTGTGGAACCCGGGTCTGACAATCACAATGCGCCGCGTGTCACACGCGCCGCGTCTGAGACTGCAAGGACTTGGGCGGTGCACAACGCGTGCGTGTGAAAACAGACGCAGCAGAACTATCTCGTGTGTCCGTCTGGGCGAGGTCCGCCGCCTGCCCATTGATAGCCCAACGTCGCGCCCACGCCGATGAATCCCAGGCCGACGAGTTGACGGCCGCTCTTCAAGCGGGCGCTGGGTTTGGACAACTTCACCAGGGCTTCGTGGACGATGATGCCCAGCAGCGTGCCCAGGGCCGCGCCGCCGAGCGCGCCCAGGTAGGCGCGGCCCGGATGGTGACTCTTGCCAAAGGCGAGCTCGCCCAGGCCCCATGTTCCGAGCGCCGTCAACGGCGGTGTCAGCACGAAGCCGCCGCCGAAGGCCACGGTCTCCAATTCCATCCACCGCCCCGGGCTGGGTGCCGCGGGACGGAAGAAGAGGAGCCGCGAGGGGATGGCGCCCAGGAGCATTCCCGCCGCCGTCTCCGCCGCGGTGGCAGCCACGCGCGTGTCCCCACCCACGCGACCGGCGCCCCAGACGCCGGCTACGGGAAGCAGCGCGAGGCAGCCGTGCGCCACCCATGCGCCCTTGGGGAGCGGGACGTCCTCCGGTTCGATGTACGTGGGCACGGCTGCTCTTTCCGGTGACGGGGTGGCGGGCGTGTCCAGGTACCTGGAACGTGTTTCAGAAGGTGGCGTGTCGCGCAGCGGTGCGTCCGCGGCCTCCGCGTGACTCGAGGCGGACAGCAGGCAGCCCAGCAGCAGCGTGCACGCGGTGATGGGACGTCGGTGTGAGGGCACGTTGGGCATGGCGACACGCGGTGTGTCCCGAAGGTGCGCACGCGGGGCGGGGGCTTCCACCCTCACGGTGGAGATGTACCCGCCGCGCGTCTCGGGGTGTCTTGTGTGAGACATCGGCAGGTGCGCCGCGGGCCATGGGCGCTTAGTTTCCGGCGGTGAAGCTCGCCTGGCTCGTGCCCATGGTGTTGATTGCCGCCGGGTGTCCCGCCCCCAATCACCGGCATGACCTGCGCCTGCGCGCGTTGCCGGGGAGCAGCCCGGAGGCGCGCTCGCTCGCGTTCTTCCAGTCATTGGGCGTGGCGCTGGTGCCAGGGCACCGCGTGGAGTTGGTGGAGAACGGCTTCATCTTCGACGCCATCGAGGAGGAGATTCTCGCCGCGCGTACCAGCATCCACATCACCAGCTACATCTGGCGGCCCGGTGAGCCGTCGGACCGGCTGGTGCGGGCGCTGGCGGCGCGGCGGCCCGGGGTGGCGTGCCGCGTGCTCGTGGATCCGCTGGGCAGCGCCAACTTCGAGGCGGTGACGCCCGCGCTGGCGGCCAGCGGCTGTGACGCGCGCTACTTCCGTCCCATCCAAGGGGACTTCGTGGCCTTGGATGCGGTTCGCCTCCGGGCGCGGAACCACCGGAAGCTGGTGGTGCGGGATGGCGAGGTGGGCATCACCGGCGGCTGGGGCATCTGGAAGAGCTGGATGGGGAATGCGCAGAGCGCGGATTATTGGCGCGACATGAACATCCGCGTGGAGGGCCCGGCCGTGCGGGAGATGCAGGTCGCCTTCGCCCAGAACTGGCAGGAGGCGGGTGGGGACTTCCTGCCGGCGACAGACTTCCCGGAGCCTCGCTACGCGGGGGATGCGCGCGCGGGCTTCGTGGCCAGCACGGACAACCGCTTCCTGTCGGACGCGCGGCGGATGACGTTGCTCACCATCGCGGCGGCGCAGGAGCGGCTCTGGATTGCGAACTCCTACTTCATTCCCTCCGACGCCATCAGTGACATGCTGCTGGAGAAGGTGAAGCAAGGCGTGGACGTGCGGGTGTTGGTGCCCGGGCGGCACCATGACGTCGGGCCCGTGAACGCGGCGCAGCGGGCGTCCTATGCGCGCTTGCTGGAGGGCGGCGTGCGCATCTGGGAGTACGAGCTGTCGATGATGCATTCCAAGACGATGCTCGTGGATGACTCCCTGTCCGTCGTGGGCTCCACCAACATGGACCCGCTGGCGTTGACGACGTTGGAGGAGTGCTCGGTGGTGGTGGAGGACCCGGCGCTGGCGGCACAGCTCGCCGCGTCTTTTGAGAAAGATTTACGCCACTCGCGAGAAATTCACTGGAGCGGGTGGAAGCGGCGCGGGCTCTTGCAGAAGCTGGGCGAGCGGCTGCCGTGGTTCATCGGCAACTATCTCTGACGCAGCAGTGCAGGGCCGGATGATAGAAACCAGGCATGGCTCGTGCCCGTCCAACATCGCCGCGGTGCCCTCGTTGTCATGCGCCCATCGTCCTCGAGGAAGGCCGGGTGCTCTACACGTGTGGCTACTGCAATGCCTCCATCGACACGCAGGGCGAGAAGGCGCCGCGTCCCGAGTATCAGGCGCCGGCCGTGACGGGGACGGGACCGAACATGGCGGCCCTGGTGGCGGGAGGCATTTTCGCGGTCTGCCTATTGACTGCGCTCGTGGCCTTTTACAGCTTCAGCTCCGCTACGTCGTCCACCGGCGGGCCCACCCCCACGAGCATCCCGGGGCCGTCTCCCGTTGTCGTGGCGCCGCCACCGGTGGCGGAGAAAAAGGCGAAGTTCCAATGGGACTCCCAGGGTGTTCCCCTCGCCGTGGACCTCAACGGTGACGGAACGGATGACATCATCGGCCGTATCCGTCGCCTCAGTCTCGTTCCCGGAAAGACGGAGACGCGCAACCAGGTTGCCGCGTTCGATGGGAAGTCGTTCGACCTGCTCTGGGAAGCGGACCTCGAGGGGACGATCTCGGACTTGTCCGGCGCGGTGCACGTCGTTCAGCAGGGCGGCCGCGTGGTGATGAGTGAGCCGGGCTCGGTGCATCTCCTCGAGCCGAAGACAGGTAAGCCGCTCGGGCGGGTGGCCCTCTCGGACAAGCCCAGCAGGCTCTGCATCCCGAAGGGCGACACCGAGTCCGTCTGGGTCGAGGTGGTGGATGGGCAGAACCTCCTGTTCAACACGAAGACGGCGACCGCCCGGCCCGCCATCGAGCCTCCGCCCCCCTGCGCGCCGGTCAAATGGAGCCACCATCTCTGTTTCGTTCCGGTGTTCAGGAAGAGTCCCGTTCCTTGTGAGCGCCCGCGCAAACTGCCCTCCGTTCCCGGATTCCGGGCGGAGAACGTCTACAAGCTCGAGGACCTGGACGTCGCGATGGGTGAACGGAGCCCTGGGAGCCGGGTGCCCATGGTGGCGGTGTTCCGGCGGGGCGAGAAGGCCGTGCTGTGGGCGGAGAACGTCGCCGACATGGACCCCAGGAACGTGAAGGAGTCCACGGTGGACGTCGTCGACTTCTCCGAGGACGCGCTCTTCATGGTCTACGCGTTGAAGGAGGGCGGGGAGCAGCTCGTTCGGAGGGACCTGCTGAAGGGGAGCGTGGGGTGGGACGTCCCCATTCCCAACTCCCGGAGCGGCTCGGGGGTGTCCCAGATCAGGAAGCACGGTGGGCGCGTCTACGTCCCTCATTGGGTGTGGCTGGATGTCTTCGACGCGAAGACGGGCAACCTGATTGGCACCCTGGGCACGTGGTGACGCCGACGCAGTGTCGGCCTGCACGCAGACATGAGCGGGGCTGGCCGGGGTGACATCGCGCGGACGCGCGGCCGGTCGTAGAGTTCCGGGCCATGGACACCCGGCATGTCGTAGAGCGGGCCCTCGTTCGCGAGGCGCGGCCCGAGGATGACGCGGTGGTGGGGGAGCTGTTGGTGGAGGCCTTCCTCACCCAGTATTCGAAGAAGCTCCCGGACGTCGTCTATGGCGACGAGCGCAAGCGCGAGCTGCGGGACGTCGCGTCCCGGCGCAAGGTGGCCACCGTGCTGGTGGCCGAGGTGGACGGGCAGGTGGTGGGCACCGTCGCGCTCTTCAAGCCCGGTGCGCCCGGCTCCGAGGCCTGGCTGCCCAACGCCGCCGACCTGCGCGGCCTGGCCACCGCCGTGAGCCACCATGGCACCGGGCTGGCCCAGCCCCTCCTGGACGCCGCCGAGGCCCGGGCCCGTGAGTGGGGCGTGGACGCCGTGTGCCTCCACGTCCGCAGGGGCGCGGAGGGCGTGGGGCGCATGTACCTGCGGCGCGGCTTCGTGCGCGAACCCGTGGGCGACCTGGACCTGCCCACGGTGTTCCTCGAAGGCTACGTGCTGCGCTTCAAGAAGGACTGACTTCAGCCGCGCAGCGGTAGGGTGAAGGCGAGCTGGAAGCGCGTGCCCGCGTGCTCCGGGCGGACGGTGGCGGTGACGTGCACGCCGCGGCCGTTGTCCGTGGCCACCAGTTGGCCGCGCAGCTGCCCGTTCTCCGTGGCGCCCCGGAAGAGGAACACCTCCGCGGCCTGCGAGAAGATGGCGTCTACGTCGTCGCCGCCGGTGCCCGCGGGCAACTGGTCCCGCACCCAGGTGGCGAAGCGCACGATGCGCCCGGTGAGCAGCTGCGCGGGCAGCGGCACCGCGTAGCCTCCGCCGAACACCATGGGCGCGGCGGCCAGCAGCACCGCGTCCGCGTTGCGCCCGCTGCCCAGGCCCAGGATGCCGCGCTCCTCGAGCCGCGCCTGCGCCCGGATGGGGAGGAAGTGCTCGGTGGGAATGTTCAGCCCGGTATCGCGGCCGGTGGGCAGCTCCCACATGGCGGGCGCCTTCAGGCCGCCCTGCTGACCCATGATGCGCGCGAAGGCGCTGGTGTCCCGGAAGCTGGCCGCCAGCATCGCCGCCACCGCCAGCGCGGGGCTGGTGAAGCTCACGCGCCGGGCCGCGCCGCGCCCCTCACTGGCCACCACCGCGCGGTTGATGACGGCGCACAGCCAGCGCGCGGACTCGTCCTGGCGCAGCTCCGTCCAGGCCTCGGGGACATGCTCACGCTCCTCCTCCAGCGCCACGGCCAGCTCCGCCTGCGCCACGCCCAGGAGCGGCGCGGACACGGCGGCCACCACCGGAAGCTGCGCGCGCTCGCCCATCGCCGCGAGCTTGCCCAGGAGGGCGACGTCGTCGGTGGCATCCACGATGAAGACGGCGTCAGGGCGTTCGAAGGGCTCGGCGCCTAGCGCGCCCTGCACGGCGTCCAGCAGCCCGGCGCGCGCCACGTCCAGCACCTCCACGGAGATGCCCGAGGACGCGGGCACCTGGTCCAGCAGCCACTTGAGGCCGCGCCACCCGGACTCCAACTGGGCCACGGGCTCGGCGCCGAGCAGGTCCTTCGCCGTGAGGAGCAGCGCTTCCTCCACCAAATCCCGGGCCGTCTGCCGGGTGGCGGCCTCCGGCGTGACGACGGGCGCGGGCGTGGCGGGCACGCGCGGATTGATGGCGCGCAGGAAGGCATCCACCGCCCGGGACGCGGCGGCGGGCGTGCTCGCGTCGGCGCGGCTGAGGAGCGTCTCCACCAGGTCCTCGCCGGATTCGGTGGGTGCGGCCGGAGCGGTGGGGGCGGGCGGCGTGGAGGCCGCGCGCAGGGCCTCGGCCACAGCGTCCGGCAGGCGGCCCGGTCCGGTGACGGTGGCCACGCGCGTGGCGGCCTCCTCGGGCGTCAGCGTGCGCAGCGGGTCGGACGTGGACAGCGATTCGTGCAGGTGCTGCAGGGCGCGCAGCTCCGAGACGCGGGTGATGACGTCCGCGTAGCTGAAGGCGCGCAGCCGGTCGAAGGACAGCTCGACGGTGCGCGTGTCACTTGCTCCGAGCCGGTCAGCCACGGTGACGCGGAGCCCGCTGGCGGCGCGCGTGAGCTCATCGCCGAAGGTGTTCACCGTGAGCGGGAAGCGCCGACCCGACGGAGACGGGGAGAAGGCACCCACCACCAGCCAGCGCACGCGCGCGCTCTCGGCACTGCTTCCGTTCTGGCTCATGTCCCGCATCCCCTCCACGACGAGAAGGCCGCTACGTTAGCGCGCCAGCATGTCGGCACGGCTGCCGGACGGAGCCTGGTGACTGCGACCACCGTTCCCCCTGACGGCAGTCACCAAAGGCCAGGGCCTCACGGGGCGCGGGTGCTCCATGGACTCAAGTGAAATCAGGGACTTGGCGGGTACTCGAGGGTTCCCGACGGTTGGTACACCTGCTGCTGCTTGTGCGCGGGTTGCCTACATCGGCCCTCCAACGCCTCCCCGAAGGAACTTCCCCATGCGCCTCTCTCTGCGGCCAGGGCTCGTCCCCGTCCAAGTGCTTCTCGGACAGCTCCGTCTCGCCTGCGTCGGCCTGCGGTGACCGTCCTCCCGTGGAGCTGAACCCCACTCGCGGGCGCCTGCTACATGAAGGACATGAAGGAGCAGTTCGGGAACTGGGACCTGGCCCTGCGCGCCTACAACTCCGGTCCGAACGGCGTGGACAAGAGCAACCCGCATGCGATTCCCGCGGGCCTGGGCAGCGCGGACTACGTGCGCAACGTGAATCAGTTCGCCAGCACCCTGGCTTCCGGTCAGGGCGCGCTGCCGGCGTAGTCGACGCCGGCAGATAGGACGACGGTGGGAGGCTCAGGAAGACTCGCGGCCGAAGCTGCCGCGAGCCCGGGAGCCACCGCCGTCGGTGTTGCCCAGGACGCTGGTGTGGAGGGAGCTCTTCTCCACCAGCGTGCCTTCGTCCATGGCGCTCTGCGGGTCGCCGACGACGAGCATGCCGCCACCCCGGTGCAGCTCCCACGCGGAGCCCACAGAGTCGGCGATCTGCTGACCGGACACGGAGTACTTGGAGCCCGTGTTCGTGTCCTTCACCTGGTAGTTGCCCTTGTCATCCATGCCGTCGACGACGACCCAGTGCGAGTCGCCGGCGATCTTGGAGTCCACGCCCGTGGCGAGCCGGTTGGTGTCCAGTTGGACGACGACTTGCTGACCGCGGGCCAGCGCCTCGTTCACCGAAGGCATGTCGAAGTTCGAGGTGCCCTTCTTCACCTCCAGGCCCTCGTGCGCGAGCATCTTCGCGAGCTCCTCCGGAGTCGTGCCGCCGCCGTCGGTGAAGCGCGACTCCAGCGTGTCCATCTTCTGCGCCGCCGACGCGGAGTCCTTGCCCGCGGTGCGCGACAGCAGGGTGGCCACCGCGGCGCCGCAGTTGGAGTCCTTGGTCTGCTTGATGACTTCCGATGCGCCCGCGGCCTCGAAGCGGTCGGTGAAGTACCGGGCCAGCACGTCAGGGACGGACGGCTGCTGGGGGGCGGGGCCGTCCGCGGCGGGCGAGACGCTCTGCTGCGTCCGGGTCTCCGAGGGCCTCGCGATGGACTGGAAGAGGTTCACTCGCATGGGCGGTCTTCCCTGGGGATGGGCGGAGCCCATATGGCTCCAATTCGAGCTTATCTTCAAACTCTGGAGAAAGTTGTTTCCGGAGCGCTCAAAGGCCCCCGCTCGGTTCGATACCGTGCTTTTTCAGGAGCTTGCGGAGGTAGACGCGGTCGATGTCGGCCTCGCGGGAGGCGCGGGAGATGTTCCCCTCGCAGCGCTCCAGGAGGTTGCGGAGGTAGTCGCGCTCGAAGCCTTCCACGAGCCGCTCCTTGGCCTCCTTGAAGGGCAGGTCCAGGTCGGCTGCGCTGTGGCCCCGCTCGCTGTCGGCGGACTCCAGCTCCGGGAGGGCCTCCTCGCCCAGGTTCACCACCTGCTCCACCACGTTGCGCAGCTCGCGCACGTTGCCGGGCCAGGGGTACTGGGTGAGCAGGGCGCGCGTCTGGTCCGACAGGGTGCTGGGCGGGCGGCCCGTCTGCTCGAGCATGGTGTCGATGAGCAGGGGGATGTCTTCGGGGCGCTCGCGCAGGGAGGGCATCGTCACGCGGAGCACGGCGAGCCGGTGGTAGAGGTCGCGGCGGAACTTCCCCTGCCGCACGGCGTCCTCCAGGTCCCGGTGGGTGGCCGTCACCACGCGCATGTTGACGGTGACGTAGTCGTTGGCGCCCACGCGCTTCACCTGGCGGCGCTCCAGCACACGCAGCAGGCGGGGCTGGAGCTCCAGCGGCAGCTCACCGACCTCATCCAGGAAGACGGTGCCGTTGTGGGCGCGCTCGAAGGCGCCGGCGCGGTCGCTCTGGGCGTTGGTGAAGGCGCCCTTCACGTGGCCGAACAGCTCGGACTCGATGAGCGAGGGGGCCACGCCCGCCAGGTCCACGATGACGAAGGGCCCGCTGGCGCGGCGGCTGGCCTGGTGGATGGCTTCGGCGCACAGGTCCTTGCCGGTGCCCGTCTCGCCCTGGATGAGCACGTCCGCGCCGCCCGGGGACAGGCGCTCCAGCAGGGTGAACACCTCGCGCATGCGGCGGCTGTTGCCCACCAGCGCGCCGAAGCGGTCGCGGCTGGAGAGCAGCAGCGTGCGCTTCGCCGTCTCCTCTGGCACCAGCTTCAGCTCGGTGGTGCCCAGGGTGATGACGGTGCCTGGGTGCAGCTCCAACGCGGTGAAGCGGCGGCCGTCACACGAGGAGCCGTTGCGCGAGCCCAGGTCCGTGGCCACCACGTGCTCGTCGTGGACCGTCAGCTTGAGGTGCTCGCGGGAAATCGTCTTGTCGGTGAGGACGATGTCGCACGTGGGGGCTTTGCCAAGCACGTACTCGGGCTTGGTGAGCGCATGGCTCTGGCCCGACTCGGGGCCGGACAGCACCATCAACTTCAGCCGGACCCGGCCTTGCCGCGCGCGGCTCAGCGTCAGCGTCGGGTCCAGCGCGGGATCCTCTTCGTTCGACGGGGCCACGGGAGCGGGACGCTAACACGGCCGACACGGCCCGCCACCCGTTGGGGCCGTGGCGACTTCACCGCCGGAGCTTGCGACGCGCGGGCCGGGGGGCAGGTTCGGGCGGCAGCGTCGAGAGCCAGGCGTCCACATCCGCCACCCGCGCCTCCAGGCCGGCCTCGGTGAAGCGCGCCCGGGCCTGGGCCGCCTCCCCGCGAGCCGCCGGGGGCTGCTGCGTCATCCACAGGGCGCGAGCCAGGGCGAAGCCGGACTCGGCCAGCACGTCGGGCGGGGCCGACGCGAAGGAGACGGCCTGCCGCAGCGGCGCCACCGATTCGTTCGCCTTGCCCAGCTCCAGCAAAGCCTGGCCCACGCCGTCATAGGAGTACTGGAGGCGCTCGTCGTCCGCGGGCAGCGCCGCGCGCTTGATGAAGAGCGCCTCTTCGTAGGCCTTCAGCGCCTCGTCGTAGCGCTTCATCGCGTGCAGGCACATGCCCACCTCGTCCAGGGCCTCCGCGTACAGGACGCTCGTCTCGCCCCGCGTGGCCTTGCGGACCTGGGCCGCCGCCTGCGCGTGCTCCAGGGCCTTGGCGTCCTGCTTCAGCTCGCGCAGCGTCAGCGACAGCATGCCGTGGCGCTGGGCCATGTCCGGGTGCCAGGGGCCCACCGCGGCCTCCGTCAGTTTCAGCGCTTCCTCCAGCAGATCCACCGCCTCCTCGGGCTTCCCCAGGTCCAGCATCACGCCGCCCAGCAGGAAGGTGGTCCGTGCGCGCTTGGGGTGGCCCAGAGGCAGGGCGCGGGCCTGGATCGTCTTGGCCTGCTCCAGCAGCGTGCGCGCGTCCTCGAAGCGCTCCTGCGACACCGCGAGGTTGGCCTGGTTCATCCGCACGTCGGCTTCCAGCACGGGCTCGCCGCCCAGGCGCTGGAGGGTGGCGTGTGCCAGCTCGCCCCAGTCCGAGGCCTGGGTGAAGTGCTGCTGGCCGTCCTCCACGTAGAGCAGCTTGTTGAGGATGGCGACCTTCAGCCGGTCCGCCCGTCCCGCCTCGGCGTCGCGCACGGCGTGGAAGAGCTGCTTCGAGGCCTCGGGGGACTGGCCGTTCTGCTCCTGGAGCCAGCCCAGGTGGAAGCGCAGCTCAGCCGTGAGCGGCAGGTGGCCGGTGGCCAGCACCGGTGCCTCCAGCGCACGCGCCGTCTCCAAGGCTTTCGGATAGCGGCCCGCGTCCACCAGGGCCTTCACGCCCGCGAGCTGCTCCTCCAGCTTCTCGATGTCGGCGCGCTTCGCAGTGTCCGAGGGCAGCCGCTGCTGTTCGGCCAGGGACTCCTCGTCCTCGCATTCGTGCAGCGAGGGCAGGGCGTGCACCGCGTCCACCGACTTCTCCACCAGCGCCGCGTCCGCGCTGGACAGCAGCGCCACCGTGGCGCGCACGTCCTTGTGCCGCCGCGCCAGACACACCGTCCGCCGTGTCAGCAGCTCCTCCGTCTGCACACCGTGGACGTGGGTGGCTTCGCAGGCTTCGGTGCTCTGCTGCTTCCACGCGCTCGCGTAGCCGTCCAGCACCTGGGACACCTTGTCGGCCAGTTCCTGCGCGAAGGGCTTGCCGGTGGCGAGGAAGGCCGCCTCCACCTGTTGCTGCGCCACCGGGCTCCAGACGTCATCCATGCGCGCGCCCGCGGCCGCGCAGACCTGTGACTGCTGGTAGAGGACGCCGCCCACCAGGGCCACGCCCGCCGCAACGGTGCTCGCGCCCGCCACCCAGCGCCGGCGCTTCGTGAAGCGGTGCTCTTGTGAAAGCGCGCCGAGTAGCTCATCCATGGACGCGAAGCGCGCGGCCGGGTCCAGCGACAGGCCACGCATCATCGCCTGCTTCACCCAGGCGGGGACCTTCACGTCGCGCGGCGGCTCCTGGATGAGGACGGGCGGCGGCACGGGCTTGGGGGCCTCGCGCTCCAGGGGCGCCGTCACGTGCAGCGGCTCGGTGGCCTCGACCACGGGCTGGGCCTGGGGCTTCCGCGAGGAGGCATAGGCCTCCATCTTCGCGGGCTCGAAGGGGCGCTGACGGTAGAGCGCCCAGTACAGCGCGACGCAGAAGCTGAACTGGTCCGAGCGCGGGTCCAGGTCATCCCCACGGAACTGCTCCGGGGACATGTAGCTGGGCGTGCCGATGATGAGGCCCGCCTCGGTGAGGGGCGTGTCCAGCATGCGCCGCTCGGAGGGAATGAGGGCCTCTGCGTCCTCGGAGAGGGGCACCTCCTTGGGAAGCGTGCCCACCGGCCGCGCCAGTCCGAAGTCGGTGACGAAGACGCGGCCTGCCTTGTTCACCAGCACGTTGGCGGGCTTGAAGTCGCGGTGCACCAGCCCGGCTTCGTGCGCGGCCTGGAGCCCCCGGCCCGCGGCGAGGAAGGACTCCAGAATCTCTCGCCAGGAGCGCTGCCCCTCCTTCACCCACGAGGCCAGGGTGCCGCCGTCCACCAACTCCATGGCCAGGAAGACGCGGTCACCCCACACGTCCA
This sequence comes from Myxococcus sp. CA023, assembly GCF_010998615.1. Classification (GTDB taxonomy): domain Bacteria; phylum Myxococcota; class Myxococcia; order Myxococcales; family Myxococcaceae; genus Myxococcus. The sequence continues at coordinate 94,363 of NZ_JAAEAH010000017.1, forward strand.
CGTCGAAGATGGGGATGACGTTGGGATGCGAGACGCGCGCCATGGCCTGCGCCTCGCGCAGCAGCCGTGCCCGGGCTTCCTCTGAATCCGTGCGGCTGTCCGCGTGCAGCAGCTTGAGCGCCACCTTGCGGTCCAGGTCCGGGTCATAGGCCGCGTACACCACGCCCATGCCGCCCTGTCCCAGACGCTTGAGGAGGAAGTAGCGCCCCACCTGGGGAACGGGTGGCGCGTCGTCGCGCCGCGACCCAGGGCCAGTGCCGAAGGCGTCGTCCTCGCGATTGCCCGTGCCCACGCGTCCTCTACCGCTGTCTCTCATGCTCATGGCCGATGCACCTGGTCCGCGACTCTATCCGCGCTTGTCCATCAGGCCCATGTTCCAGGCTGTTCGCATGGCTGCCTGCGCACCAGGTCTGTGTCGGCCGTCACCGACGCGTGGGGCCTGTCCTCTGGCCCCCCAGGGTGCTTCAGAGGACAGGGGGCCGTTTGCGCGAACTACACCTGCGTGAACTTCACGCCGGTAGCCTTCGCACGCTCCAAGGCCTGCTTGATGTCCTCGGAGACGATGAGGGCGATGGACCAGCCCCAGGTGCGGAACACCTGGGCGCTGCCCACCTGGGCGAGGTCGACGCGCATGCCGTAGACATCCCGGTACTGTCCCACCTTCTCGGGCCGCCCATCCTCCGGGCGCCAGTGGAGCACTTCTTCTGATGCTGCGTCGTCAATGCAGCGAATGAGCCTCGTGGCCACCAGGATGAAGTACGGGGCCAGGGGGCCATGGATGTCCACGGGGAGGAGCTGCACGTCCTTGGGAGCCATCTCCAGGAAGATGTTGGCCACGCTGGCGCTGACCACGGGAGTGCTGAAGCCCGCGAGAGAAAAATCAAGGGCCTTGCCCGGCTCCTCGATAGGGACTGTGAATCGCTGGCTCACCTCCACTGGATGGCCCTCCCGGAACATCCAAGGGTCGTCTACTTCGTGACCTTGCGCATCTCCGGGGTGGCCCAACTCCCAACGGCCCGGAATGGAAACGTTGTCGGCGAGCTGGAAATACCTCTTGGCCATCATGGCGCCTCGGTATCACTCGGTTCGAGTGAGGAGCTTGTTCAAGCCGGAGCCCGGGGCGGCGGCTTCCTTGGCGAGTTGTCTGAGTTCGTTGACCAAGGCCTCCCGGCACTCGGTCATCTTCCGGCAGCCTTTCGTCGCTTCCTCCAGCCGTGCGTAGACCCGCTCATGATACCTCTGGGGATGGGGGCCCTTGTGGCCCTTCACGGGCACGATGTTCTCAGGGTCTTCCAGCTCCATCCCGGCCTTCTTGAAGATTCTCTTGAACCGGGGCGTCCAGGGCCCGCCGCGCACGGTGGAGACGCCGTTCTTGTTCGTTGCGAGGTGGTGGTTTTCGGAGCGGCCGCCGCTCATGCCTTGGGCCGCCATGGCGACCGCGTTGGGCGCCAGTGCGACAGTGAAGCCCTCGGCTGTCATCGCCACCGACTGCACGCTTCCGATAGTCAAGTACCCATAGCCCGCCTGCGTCTCCACCGCGAGCGCAGCCTGCGCCGAGCCCGGCAGTCTCGAGGACTGCGCCGCCAGGCCCGCCGTATTGCTTATCGCCGCCGTGGCCAGCATGACGAAGACGCGCGCCGCGTTCTCCCCGAGCACTTCGCCGTACGCCTCGCCCGCCTCGCTGAGTTGCTCGAAGGTGGTGGCCCGGTCCACTTCGCGCACCAGCGCCATCCACCCGTCCAGAATGCGCCACACGGTATCCACGCCCAGGTAGGCAATGGCCGAGGCCGTCAGCAGGGCAGCCAGCCCCTTGCTCACTGGCTCGGGTAGCGACCAGAGGAGCAGGTACATGCTGACCGAAGCACTCACCGTCGCGAGCAGCGCCTGTGGGTCGGCCATGTCCTCCAGCGCCTCTGCTGTCTCTTCCCACACCGAGTCCATGGCGATGGCCAGTGAGTACTTGCCGTCGCTGGCCAGCAGCGGGCCTTCTGACAACAGGCGCAGGCAGTCACCGGGCTGCGACTTGCGCTCGCACCAGCGGCCATAGGCGCGCGTCAGTTCGTCATCCGCGTAGACTTCCAGGAGACGCGGACCGCCTGGGTCCTTCTCTTCGTCCTGGGGATGAGCCGGGGGCCGCGCCCCTCGTACAGGTACACGCCGCTTCGCTCGGGAACGCCGAAGAGTCGGCGGGCCTCTCGCAGGGGATTGGCGAAGGGCCGCACACCCCGAGCGAGCGCCACCAGGGTCTCCTCGAATTCATCGTCGACCAGTTCCACGGGCCCGTCGCCGTCCTCTGTAAAGGGCGTGTGGACGATGAGAGGTCCGTCGCCGGTGTCCAGGCGCACGAGTCGCGTGGTCGAACAGCCTGTGACGGCAAGCGCCAGCACCAGCCAGATGACCGCACGCGCTCTCATCCAAATCCTCCGGTTCCGGGGCGTGCTCCTGCGAGACCAGGTCAGGAATACAAGAAGAGTCCGACCAAGAGCCACGAGATGTCCAAGCGCAGTTACGGCACGTTCGGCGAACTCCTGGCTCCTGTCAGGTGGGCCCAGCGCCGCTACCATCTCCGGTTGGGCGTAGGTAGACAGTCGTGATGCCGGGGGGAGCCGACGGAAGGCCCGGGCGTGCACGCCCCCCCACTCCGCGGTTACCTTCGGGCTGCCATGTCCCTTCGCAAGGATTACATCGAGCGGCTCATCGAGGAGTTCGCCGCCGCGCTGGCCCGCATCATCAAGGCGCGCCGGGAAAAGAAGCTCGCGGACGCCCAGCGCCTCATCCAGGAGACGGCGCTGTCCACGTTGGGCATGGAGTACGCCGCGCTGCTGATGGCGGACCCGGTGTCCACCGCGCGACTGCTGGGCTCCCCCACGCGCGTGAAGGTGCTCGCGCGCCTGGTCGCCGAGGACGGAGAGCTGAACGCCGAGCAGGGCGACACCGCCACGGCCACTTCCCGCATTCACTACGCGCTCGCGCTGTACGACGAAGTCCAGGCCCTGGGTCTCACGCCGGATGCCGATGACACGGCCACCATCGCCCGGCTGCGCGGCCTGCTGGCGGCGCCTGACGCCCGCTGAACGCAATCCCTTACACCCGTCCGAGAGATGGGTCCGCTACCTGACAGAGTGAGTGCCGGGATGTCTTCCATTGGGCGTGTCCGAAGGTACCCTCGGGGACCCCTGGGTTGCATGTCAGTCCATTCCCCTGGTTACAATGGCAGGCCATTTCTTCACGCCAGACACCTGGGGGGTGTGCGTGTCCTTCATCCAGCTTCCGCGGAGCGTCGTCTCGTGCCGTAACCTCGTTGGAGGAAGCTGGCAGGTGCCGCCCGGTGCGGCGCACCTCGATGTCCGGAGCCCTTACACGGGCACCGTCATTGGCAGGGTTCCCCTCACGCCCGCATCCGGAGTCGCCCAGGCGGTGGAGGCCGCGAAGGCGGCGGCGGCGTCCTGGAAGGACACCCCGCTGCGGGAGCGCACGCAGTACCTGTACCGCTTCCGCCAGTTCCTCGAGCGCGACCTGGACGCCCTGGCTCAACGGGCCGCCAGCGAGGCGGGGAAGACGGTGGCGGAGGCCCGCGCGGGCCTGCTCAAGGGCATGGAGGTCTGCGACTTCGCGCTGTCCCTCCAGAACCTCGACACGGGCGCGCACCTGGAGGTCAGCCGCGGCATCTCCTGTGAGTACCGCCGCGAGCCGCTGGGCGTCGTCGCCGGAATCACTCCGTTCAACTTCCCGGCCATGGTGCCGATGTGGATGTTCCCCATCGCCGTCACGCTGGGCAACGCCTTCATCCTCAAGCCGTCGGAGAAGGTGCCGCTGACCGCGTGCGCGCTGGGCGAGCTCATGTGCGAGGCCGGCTACCCCGCGGGCGTCTTCTCCGTCGTGCACGGCGGCAAGGAGGCGGTGGACGCGCTGGTGGCGCACCCGGACGTGCAGGCGGTGGGCTTCGTCGGCTCGTCCGCGGTGGCGCGCCACCTGTACGCGGAGGGCTGCAAGCGCGGCAAGCGCGTGCTGGCGCTGGGCAGCGCGAAGAACCACCTCATCGTCGTGCCGGACGCGGACCCGGAGTTGACGCCGCAGGCGGTGGTGGACTCGTTCACCGGCTGCGCGGGCCAGCGCTGCATGGCGGCCAGCGTGCTGCTCGCGGTGGGCAACGTGGAGTCCCTTCTCCAGGAAGTCGTCCGCCGCGCGGCGAAGCTGGAGATGGGGCCCGGCATGGGCGCGCTCATCGACCGGGGCTCGCTGGACCGCTTGGAGACGGCCATTGCCCGCGCGGAGGCCGAGGGCGCGCGGGTGCTGCTGGACGGCCGTGGCCACAAGCCGCAGGGCGAGCCGTGGTCCGGTGGCAACTGGCTGGGCCCCACGCTGCTGGACGGCGTGCGTCCGGAGATGGAGGCCGCGCGGCGCGAGCTGTTCGGCCCGGTGCTCTCCATCGTCCGGGTGCCCACGCTGTCCGCGGCGCTGGCGGTGGAGAACGCGTCGCCCTACGGCAACGCGGCGTCCATCTTCACCACGAGCGGTGGGGTGGCGCAGACGGTGGTGGAGGGCGTGCGCGCCGGCATGGTGGGCGTCAACGTGGGTGTTCCTGTTCCGCGTGAGCCGTTCTCCTTCGGTGGCACGGGCGATTCGCGCTTCGGGCACGGGGACATCACCGGGCCGTCCAGCCTCGACTTCTGGACGCAGGTGAAGAAGGTCACCCGCAAGTGGTCGGCCCGGACCGACGGCTCGTGGATGAGCTGAAGCGCGCCCCACGACGCGAAGCACCGCCCCCGCACTCCGACTTTGCTCTCGCGCCCGCAAGGAGGGCGCTCCCATGGCCGAGAAAAAGAATCCCAATCACATCCGTCTCACCTCCCACCCGGATGGCGACGTCCCCAGCGTCCCCATCCGCTGGGGAGACGGCGAGCCGACGCGCCGCGGCCCCGTCGTCGCCACGCTGACGGAAGCCGGGCACCGCAACGTCATCGGCACGCATGCCGGCGCGTATGCCGTGTACCGCGCGCTGGCCGTGGCCGCGGGCATGCTGCCGCAGGACCACCGCGCCGACCTGAAGAACACCGCGCCCGCCGCGCAGGTGGGGCCGCATCCGTCGTGGAGCGACCCGCAGCGCATCGTCTCGCTGGACCCGTGGGGCGCCATCGCGCCGCAGGCCTTCCGGCCCTTCGCGGAGCAGGGCATCGACTTCCGGCCGACCATCGCCGTCACGAAGGCGCACATCAACTTCCCCGAGGTGCGCGACGCCATCGATGCCGGGCGCTTGACGCCGGACGGGGACCTGCTGCGCGGCAACGGCGACATCAAGGTGACCAAGGCCGCGGTGGACCCGGTGTGGTTCCTGCCGGGCATCGCGAAGCGCTTCGGCATGACGGAGAGCGCGCTGCGCCGCGGCCTCTTCGAGCAGACGGGCGGCATGTTCCCGGAGCTGATTACGCGCCCGGACCTGCACGTCTTCCTGCCTCCCATTGGCGGGCTGACGCTGTACGTCTTCGGCGGCATCGAGACGCTGGCGGACCGGGACGTGCCGCTGACGGCGCGCGTGCATGACGAGTGCAACGGCTCCGACGTGTTCGGCAGCGACATCTGCACCTGCCGGCCCTACCTGGCGCACGGCATCGAGGAGTGCGTGCGCACGGCGCAGGCGGGCGGCGCGGGGCTCATCGTCTACCTGCGCAAGGAAGGCCGGGCGCTGGGCGAGGTGACGAAGTTCCTCGTGTACAACGCGCGCAAGCGGCAGGAGGGCGGCGACTCCGCGGCCACCTACTTCCAGCGCACCGAGTGCGTGGCCGGCGTGCAGGACATGCGCTTCCAGGAGCTGATGCCGGACGTGCTGCACTGGCTGGGCATCACCCGCATCCACCGCTTCGTATCGATGAGCGACATGAAGCACGACGCGATTACGCGCTCGGGCATCGAAATCCTGGAGCGTGTCCCCATCCCCGACGAGCTCATCCCCGCCGACGCCAAGGTGGAGATGGAGGCGAAGAAGGCCGCGGGTTACTTCACGCAAGGGCCGGTGGCGGACGCGGCGGGGCTGGCGCAGGTGAAGGGGCGGGACCTCGATGTCTGATTACTCATTGGCCAGGCCGGACCTCTCTCCCGCGGTGGCGTGGCTGCGCACGCCGTCCGCCATCCGCGAGCGGTGCCACCAGCTGTTGGACCTGGGGCTGGCGGGCAAGCTGGAGCACTTCCGTGTCGAGCCGTCGCGGCTGCCCATCGTCGTGGACACGGTGCTGCACGTGACGCGCGAGCACTACCCCACGCTGGACGTGCCGCTGCACAGCCGCTGGCGCCACTTCGACGTGGGCGGCGTGGCGCGGTTGGCGGAGCTGGAGGCGCGGCTGAAGGACGCCTCTCTTCAAGAGCGGGCGCGCGCGAAGCTGGACCTGGTGGTGGTGAGCGTGCTGCTGGACGCGGGCAGTGGCCCGCAGTGGCGCTACCAGGAGGCCGGCGGAAAGACGTGGGCGCGCTCCGAGGGTCTGGCCGTGGCCAGCTTCCGCATGTTCATGGAGGGGCGCTTCTCGTCGGACCCGGACCGGCCGCTGCGCGTGGACGCGGAGGCGCTGGGGCGGCTCACGCGCGAGGCGCTCGCGCAGGGCATGCAGGTGACGGATGCCAACCCGGTGGATGGGCTGGAGGGCCGGCTGCACCTGTTGCACGGGCTGGCGAAGGTGCTGCCTCGGCCTGGGGCGCTGCTGGACATCATCACCGCGCAGCAGCGCAGCGTGCGCGCCGCAGAGCTGCTGGGGCTGGTGTTGGAGGTGCTGGGCCCCATCTGGCCGGGCCGGGTGATGGTGGACGCGGTGAACCTGGGCGACGTGTGGCCACATCCCGCGCTGGGGTCGGTGGAGAGCCTGGAGGCGCTGGTGCCCTTCCACAAGCTGTCGCAGTGGCTGACGTATTCCCTGGTGGAGCCGCTGTCCGAGGCGGGTGTGGTGGTGACGGAGCTGGATGGCCTCACCGGCCTGCCCGAGTACCGCAACGGTGGCCTGCTGGTGGACCTGGGCGTGCTGTCTCCCCGGGAGCCGCGCCTCTTCACGCAGTCCTTCCACCCGGGTGACGAGCCCATCGTGGAGTGGCGCGCGCTGACGGTGGCGCTGCTGGACCGGGTGGCGGCGCTGGTGCGTGGCCGGCTGGGCCTGAGCGCGGAGGAGCTGCCGCTGGGGAAGGTGCTCCAGGGAGGCACGTGGACCGCGGGCCGGCGCGTGGCGGCGGAGCGGCGTCCCGGGGGTGGGCCGCCCATCCGCGTGGACAGTGACGGCACGGTGTTCTGACGGGAGGACGCAATGGAATTTCCGAACTGCACGGTGGTGGACCACCCGCTGGTGAAGCACAAACTCACGCAGATGCGCCGGGTGGAGACGAGCACCGCTTCCTTCCGGGCGCTGCTCCAGGAAATCTCACTGCTGCTCGCCTATGAGGCGCTGAGAGACCTCAAGGTGCGCGAGGAGGACATCCAGACGCCCATGGCGCGCACGATGGCGCCGGTGCTGGATGGCAAGAAGCTGGTGCTGGTGGCCATCATGCGCGCGGGGCAGGGCATCCTCGACGGGATGTTGCAGCTGGTGCCCTCCGCGCGCGTGGGGCACATCGGCCTGTACCGGGACCCGGAGACGCTGTCGCCGGTGGAGTACTACTACCGCGTGCCCGGCCAGCTCGCGGACCGGGACGTGGTGGTGTGCGACCCGATGCTCGCCACGGGGAACTCGGCGGTGGCCGCGCTCCAGCGGCTGAAGAAGAGCAAGCCCGGCTCATTGCGCTTCGTCTGTCTGCTGGCGTGCCCGGAGGGCCTGACGAACCTGCGCGAGCACCACCCGGACGTCCACGTCTACACCGCCGCCATCGACGAGCGGTTGGACGAGCACGGCTACATCCTCCCGGGCCTGGGCGACGCGGGCGACCGGCTCTTCGGGACCAAGTAGCGCGGTGGAGGCGATACCCCTCACCCGGCAACGGTGACTTGGCGCGCGGCCGTGTCCGGGACAGGATGCGCGCCGCGGACGGGGCCGGCGCAATCGGTTGGGGTGCAGTGATGCAAGGAATGCTTGTTCGCGCCCGGCGCATGATGGCATGGCTGGGCTGCGCCAGTGTGCTGGGACTGTCGGGAATCGCCCGGGCGGAGTCGGAGCCGTGCGCGTGCTCCACGTCGAACCAGAGCGTCGTCTCCGAGGTGCCGTGCCTCATTTTCCGCGCGTCCGTCAGCTGCGGACTGAGCAACGTGCGCAACGCCTGTGCGCAGACGGTGACGCTGGTCGACTGGCCGCTGTCGAGCTGTCCGGACAGTGTATGCACCCAGGCGCTCGCGCCAGGTGAAGAGGCGGGCTTCATCTTCGGCAGGGAGGAGTTCGAGAGGGAGCGCTTCGTCGAGCAGTCCTACACGGTGCACGTGGATGGCGTGGACCAGCGGCTCGCCATCAGCGCGGAGGTGACGTGCAGGGACGTCCGCGATTCCGATGGCTGTGCAGCGGCGCCGGGTGCGCTGGGCGCGGCGGGGGTGGCGCTGCTGGTGGGCGCGGTGGCTCGCCGGCGCCGTGGAGCTTGAGCGCAGGCCCTGAGCGGCGCTGTCCGCCGGGACGTACAGGCGTGCGCCGGCGGGCGGTGTCCGTGAGGCCGGGGTACTGGTCCCAGCCCTGGCCTTCGCGGCCGTGGCCGTTGCGGCAGCTACCCGCGCAAGGGTGACGCGAGCAGCGACAAGGGCAAGCCGTCGGATCCGCGGTCCGCCGGCACCCGGGGGGCTCTTCCAGGGATGCCGGGTGTCTGGATTAGGGTGGAGGCGTGTCCGCCTCCGTCCTGCTGCTGTTGCCCCTGCTTTGTGCCTCCGCCCCCACGCGCGTGGAGCTGGTGTTTGGTGGGGATGTGATTCCCCATGGCGAGGTGAAGGATGTCGCGAGGCTGCACGCCCGCACCGGGGCGCCGCCACCGGAAGGAGGCCGGGCGCCCTCGCTCAACCATGAGGGCTGGGACCACGTTTTCGGGCCCATCGCGGACGTGCTGCGCACCGCGGACGTGGGCGTCGTGAATCTGGAGACGCCCGTCACCGACAACAAGAAGGCGGTCGCGCGGGAGCTCTTGTTCAACGCGCCGTCGGCCATGGTGCACGCGCTGGCCTCGGCCGGGGTGAAGGTGGTGTCCACCGCGAACAACCACGCGAGGGACCAGCACCCCGCAGGCATGTTGGAGACGCTGCGGCACCTGGATGCGGCGGGCATCCGTCATACGGGCACGGGCGCGACGAAGGACGCCGCGTGGGAGCCGGCCTTTGTGGACGTGCGCGGCGTGAAGGTGGGGTTCCTGTCCTTCACGCGCATGCTCAATGGCTTCAGCAATCCGAAGGATGCGCAGGCGCCGCATGTCGCGCTGGTGCCCTATTCGGGGCACGAAACGCACCGGGGGATTCAGTCCGAACAGGCCGTGGAGGCCGTGCGCGCCGCGGCGGCGCGGTGTGACGCGCTCATCGTGCTGGCGCACTGGGGGACGGAGTACAAAGGGGAGCCACGGCCCGAGGACCGTGAGCTGGGACGCGCGCTGCTGGACGCGGGGGCGAGGGCGGTCATCGGGCACCATCCGCACGTGCTCCAGCCGCTGGAGTCGTACCAGACGGTGGATGGGCGCAAGGGGCTCATCGCGTACTCGCTGGGCAACCTGGTGGCGAACCAGGACCGCTTCTACCAGCACGCGGCGGGGACGAAGAGCTCGGGGGGCGACCGGAGGGACTCGATGTTGCTGCGGCTGTCGCTGGTGCGGCCCATGCCCGGTGTGTCGGTGGCACTGGAGGAAGTGGCGGTGCTGCCGGTGTGGATTGAGAACAACGCGGTGGGGCGGGCGCGAAATGAGTCGCGGAACATCCAGCCAGTGCTCATCGACCGGGAGCTGGAGGAGGTGACGGCGCGGCTGGCGTTGTTGGCGGCGCGCCCCGCGCCTCTGGACAAGGAGACACGCGCGCAGAAGGCCTTGCTGGAGCGGCGGCTGGAAGGCTCCAAGCACCGGCGTGAGCGCATTCTCCGGATGTTGCCGGAAGGGTTCGCGGTGGCGTCGCCCGAGTTGCGTCAGCGCGGGACGGAGACTGTGCCCCCAGGGCGGTTGGCCTCACAGCCGTGATGGCAAAGGCACACGTGGGTGTGCCTCAGTCCATTCTGGCTGTGAGATGTCCATGGTCTTTCATTCAGGTGGACTTCAGGGTGAGTCGGCTTCTGGGCAAGTCACGCCTGGGGTTGGGGTAGAGTGCACCCTATGCGTCAATCCGCCATTCTCCTCCTGCCTCTGTTGTTGCTGGCCTGCAAGAAGGACTCGAAAGAGCCGGACACGAAGCAGGCTGCGGTTCACGTCAAGATTGGCCACCACCCGAAATTCAGTCAGGGCTGCATCACGGTGGAGGCCCATGGTGGCACCGGTGAGACGGTGCTCGCGGAGTTCAAGGAGCCCCAGTTCGACTCCAACGACCCGGTGTTGAACGTCGCAGTCTTCCGGAAGGCGGACTGGGGGCGGGACGTCGAAATCACCGTCAGGGCTTTCGAGAAGGGGTGCGCGGCGGAGCAGTTGGTGGATGAGCGGAAGCAGACCTTCAGCTTCGCCTCCGCGGGCCGGCAGGAGTGGCTGCTCGAGGACCTGCACACCGATGACGTGGACGGAGACGGCTTCGTCTCACGGGGTGGGCCGATGAACCGGGGGTCGGACTGTGATGACCTGCGGGAGACGGCTTACCCTGGCGCGCCGGAACTCTGTAACGGCCTGGATGACAACTGCGACGGCCAGATGGAAACGGGTGTCACCAACAAGGTCTGGTACCTGGACCACGACCGCGACAGCTTCGGACGCAATGGGCCCGGCACGGAGGCCTGTGACCCACCGAGTGAACTTTATGTCGAGGTGGATGGGGATTGTGACGACGAGCGGGCCTACATCAATCCGAACGGCGTGGAGGCGTGCAACGGCGTGGATGACAACTGCGACGGTCGCGCCGACGAGCTGTTCACGGAGGGGCCGGGTGCACTGGGGACGGCTTGCACGGAGGCCTGCAACGGGACGTATGCCTGCAATTCTGCGGGGACGGGGACGGTCTGCGTCGGCACGCCGTCGACGCCGCTCTACGCGGACGCGGACAGCGACGGAGAGGGAGAAAAGGACAGCGTTCCGGTTGGAGAGCTGTGTCCCGGAGCGCCGCTACCTCCGATGATGGCGGACAACACGCGGGACTGTGATGACGCTGACCCCGGCACGAACACCCAGGCGACGGAGGTCTGCGACGGGCTGGACAACGACTGCGATGGGCAAGTGGATGAGCAGATGTCCTGCGGCTCGCTGAGGAAGGTGGCAGACCCCGTGTTGGCAGGGGGCAATTGGAGGACGGTGGCCGTGCACCCGGATGGTTACCCGGTGTGGGTGGCGGGATTGGATGGCAGGCTGGCGGTGAAGATGAGCGCGACTTCAGCGTTCGTGAGTCACAGCGGGGATACGACGACTCGGTGTGGGCCGGCCGGAAACACGCTGGACTGGCACGCCGCATGGGTCAATCCCCATAATGGTTATCTTGTCGTGGTTGGCGAAGACGGTTGGATTGGCGAGCACAACGGCGGCTCCTGTTCTCAATCCCCGAACAACCTCCCTGGCGACAGCGATTACTTCTCCAGTGTCGTTGGAGTAGGAAACCCAGCTCAAGTATTCGCAGTATCCACCTTGGGTCAATTGTATGAGTTTACAGGGGCGACCCAGCGCCACGACTCGCCCGGTCGGTACTGGGGGCTTCATGCGAACGGCCCGGATGCACTGTATGCGGTGGGTTCGACAGGGGAGTCGTCACCGCTGACGCCGATGGTGAATCTCTATACCCGCAGCACCAACTGGGGCACTGCCGCATCGCACAACCTCCAGGGGACTGCGGGCTACAACGGTGGCTTGCGCGCCGTGTGGGCTGCGGCCTCGACGCTCATCTACGCGGTGGGCGACGGCGGCCTGGTGGTGAAAGGCAGTGGGCAGTCAAGGGACTGGGAGCGAGTGCTTCCTTCTCTGGGGCCCACGGTCGATTACGTCAGTGTTGCTGCCCCCCCCGGGAGCATGAATGCCTACGTCATTGGCAACGAGGGCAATGCAGGGCGGCTACAGCGGCTGACCCCTTACGGCTGGGCCAAGGCCCCAGCCTTCGCGACGGGCGAGCCAAGCGTGCCGCTCCGCGACATCGCGATGACCTCCGCGAGCAACTTCTGGATCGTAGGCGATGATGGAAACGTCTACCACTTCCCGGAGCCAGCTCCCTCCACTCAGCCATAGGTTGATGGGTTGGAGTTGGCAGGGTTTTGCCCAGGGTGTCTGTCTGAACTAAAATCCAGGTATGCTTGTTGCTCTGACCTGGAGGCGGTGCCTGTCTCTCGCCGCATGCCTATGGATTGTCATTCCAGCGCATGCGGCCAGAGCGGATGGCGAATTTGGGCGCCATGTCTCGGAGGCCGTGCGCCTCTATGACGATCTCGAGTACGAGCGTGCCCTCGAGCAACTGGATCGTGCTCGAGGGAGCCTCCGAGGGACGCGCGAACGAGTATCGCTCGCATTGCATCGTGGCATCATCAGCGCGGACCTCGGGCGGTGGCAGGCGGCGCGTGACGAGTTCCGTACAGCCCTTCTGCTCGAGCCAGAGGCACGCCTTCCCTTGCGCGTTTCCCCCAAAGTCGCGCGGGAGTTCGAGGCCCAGCGTGCACTCGCCAAAGCGGAACTGGCGCGTAGACGAAAGGACTCGCCCACGCGTGAGGCAGCTCTCATCGAGCCGCCCGAGACGGAGTCCGTAGCCGACGCCTCTTCAGGGCTGCCCGCCGCGCTGACGCCTACCGAACAGGCCACGGCTTCGAGCCCAGTGGAGGTCCAAGCCAGGACAGCAACGTCGAGCGCTTCCTGGCGGCGCATCGGGGGGCGGCAGGTGCCGCTTGCCAGTCTGGTGCTGCTGGGGGCTGGCATTGCGGCAACCGGTACGGGAACCGTCTTCGGCGTCTCTTCCCGAGGACAGCTCTCGGACGCTAGGGAGGCGAGGTTCCACGAGCATCTCGTGGCGCATCACGGCCGTGCGCAGCGCAGCGCGAGAACGGCCAACGTTCTCTTTGGTACGGCCGGGGTTGCGGCGGCGGGCGCTCTGGTGATCTGGCTCCTGTTGGGAGAGCGGGACGAGGCTGTCACGCAGCAAGGGGGAGCACGATGATGCGCTGGAGCGTGGCATGGCTGCTGCTGTTCACCGCGTGCTCCGTCCCGAGCCTGGAGGAACTCCAAGGGGAACGTCCTCTGGCATGTGATGCGCAGCATGCCTGTGGAACGGGACAGGTATGTGTTTTGGGTGCCTGTCAGGAGAGTCCCTGTGGTTCAACCACGCCGACGGTGGCATATGCGGATGCGGATGGGGACGGCTTCGCCGCGGTGAATGCGCCTTCGCGCGTGTTCTGTGGCGCCGTTCCGGCTGGCTATTCCACGACCCAAGGGGACTGCGACGACACGCGTGCGAAGGCTTATCCTGGCGCGCCGGAACTCTGTAACGGCCTGGATGACAACTGCGACGGCCAGATGGAAACGGGTGTCACCAACAAGGTCTGGTACCTGGACCACGACCGCGATGGCTTCGGACGCAATGGGCCCGGCACGGAGGCCTGTGACCCGCCGAGCGAACTTCATGTCGAGATGACAGGGGATTGTGACGACGAGCGGGCCGACATCCATCCGAACGGCGTGGAGGCGTGCAACGGCTTGGATGACAACTGTGACAATCGCGTCGACGAGTTGTTCACGGAAGGGCCGGGTGCCCTGGGGACGGCTTGCACGGAGGCCTGCAACGGGACGTATGCATGCAACGGCGCGCAGACGGGGACGGTCTGTGTCGGCACGCCTTCGACGCCGCTCTACGCGGACGCGGACAGCGACGGAGAGGGCGAGAAGGACAGCGCGCCGGTGGGAGAGCTGTGCCCTGGAGGGACGCTGCCTCCAATGATGGCGACGAACATGCTGGACTGTGATGACGCTGACCTCGCCACGAACACCCAAGCGACGGAGGTCTGCGACGGCCTGGACAACGACTGCGATGGGCAGGTGGATGAGCAGATGTCATGCGGCTCGCTGAAGAGGGTGGTGGACCCAGTACTGGCAGGGGGCAACTGGAGGACGGTCGCCGTGCACCCGAATGGTTACCCGGTGTGGGTGGCGGGATTGGATGGCAGGCTGGCGGTGAAGATGAACGCGACTTCAGCGTTCCTCAGCCACAGCGGGGATACGGCGACTCGGTGTGGGCCGGCCGGAAACACGCTGGACTGGCACGCGGCGTGGATTAACCCCAATAATAGTTATCTTATCGTGGCCGGTGAAGACGGTTTGATTGGCGAGCACAACGGGGGTTCCTGCTCCCATATCGACGTCAATCTCCCTGGCACGAGCGACTACTTCTCCAGTGTCGTTGGAGTAGGAAACCCAGCTCAAATATTCGCAGTCTCCACCTTGGGCCATTTGTATGAATTTACAGGCGTTACCCAGCGCCACGATTCGCCCGGTCGGTACTGGGGGCTCCATGCATTCGGTCAGGATGCGCTGTATGCAGTGGGCTCGACAGGAGAGTCGTCACCGCTGACGCCGGTGGTGAATCTCCATACCCGCAGCACCACCTGGGGCACTCCAGCCGCGCACAACCTCCAGGGGACCGCAGGTTACAACGGCGGCTTGCGGGCGGTGTGGGCTGCGAGCGTGGAGCACATCTATGCGGTGGGTGATGGAGGCTTGGTGGTGAAAGGCGGTGGGCAATCGAGGGACTGGGAGCGGGTGCTCCCGCCTACGGGACCCGTGCTCAACTACGCCAGTGTGGCTGCCCCGCCCGGGACAATGAATGCCTATGTCATCGGCAACGACGGCAGCAGGGGCCGACTGCATCGGCTGACCCCACACGGTTGGGCCAAGGCTCCAGCCTTCACCCCAAGCGCACCGAACGTGCCGCTCCGCGACATCGCCATGACCTCCTCAAGCAACTTCTGGATCGTCGGCGACGACGGAAACGTCTACCACTTCCCGGAGCCGTAGCCTTCAGCCGCCGCCCCGTCCCTCAGGCCCTGAGGGCGGGGCGCGGTCCTCGCGGGTCAGCTCCCGCAGGGCCACGATTTTCTCCAGCAGCGGCCCTCCGTGTTTCATCCGCGCAATCCGCTGTGACGGATAGATGCCCCGTTGCCCCGTGAGCAGGTACGCCACCGTGGCCACAATCGCCACGTGGGGCAACACATTCGCCCCCAACAGCTCCACGGCCATGATGGACAGCGCCAGCGGCGTATTCGCCGCCGCCGCGAACAGGGCCGCCATGCCCACCGCCGCGCCCAAATCCAACGGCAGGCCCAACAGCCGCGCCAGGACGTTGCCCAGCGACGCGCCGATGAAGAACAGCGGCGTCACCTCGCCGCCCAGGAATCCCGCGGCCAGCGTCACCACCGTGAAGGCAAGCTTCCACGCGAACGCCGACACGGGCAGCGCCGGGTCCTCGAAGGCCCGCTGGATGCCCGGTACCCCCAGGCCCAGGTAGTCATCCGTACCGGCCAGCAGCCACAGCAGCAGCACGGCCAGACCGCCCAGTGCCATCCGCAGCGGCAACACCTGCACGCGCTGCTCCAGCAGCTTCTTTAGCCGGTGCATCAACTCCACGAACACCACCGCCACCACGGCCACCGCCACCGCGAACACCAGCCATTTCGCCAACACCGCCACTGTCAGGGGCAGCGCCCCCGGCGCCGGATACGGCGTGTGATGGATGCCCAAGCTCCGCGTCACCAAATCGCCCACCACCGACGCCACCAGCGCGGGCAGCAGGGCCTCGTAGCCCATGCGCCCCACCACCACGACCTCCAGCCCGAACACCGCCCCCGCCACCGGCGTGCCGAACACCGAACCGAACCCACCCGCGATGCCCGCGGCCAGCAGCTCGCGGCGCGTGTCCGGGCCCACCCGGAAGCGCCGCGCCACCAGGTCCGCCAGACTGCCGCCCATCTGCACCGCTGTGCCCTCGCGGCCCGCGCTGCCGCCGAACAGGTGCGTCAGCACCGTCCCCACCAGCACCATGGGCGCCATGCGCACCGGCACCTGCGCGTCGCTCGCGTGCACCGTGTCCAGCACCAGGTTGTTGCCCCCGCGAATGGGCCCACCCCACTTCCCGTACACCGCCCCCAGCACCAGCCCCGCCACCGGCAGCGCGTACACCAGCCACGGGTGCCCTTCCCGGAAGTGCGTCGCTTCGTCCAACAGGTACAAAAAGACCGCGGACGCCACGCCGCAGACGACGCCCACCAGCCCACCCAGGAGCAGCCACTGCATCAGCGCTCTCGTGCCACGGGAAAGATTCACGTGAAACACTCCGGACCTGGGTGAAACATGATGAAACACTGCGTCAAATGTTTGCTCCGCGTCATTCTTACGACATCGTTTCAAACACGGGTGAGGTCATATCAACGCCAGTATTTCTGACTTGGTGCGTTATCCTTGTTTGAGGGTGATTTGCGAATCGACGCCATGTAGCCTCCGCGCTCCCCCAACAACCCCCCAGTGGGATTCCAAAGGAGCGGGGCATGTCTTTCCGTCACAACGGGATGTCCATCGTCGCCATGTGCGCGGCTGTCACGGTCGGTGGTAGCGCGATGGCGAGCACCCTCAACCAGAACACGTCGTGGACCATCGACCAGCCGTCGACGTCGACGAAGTACCGCGTGGTGGCCTACGGCGACTCCATCTACGCCGGCTACAACGGTTCCGTCTTCTTCTGGAATGTGGCCCGCCGCGCGGCGCCGGTGGTGCAGGGCGAGGACCTGGCGCGGAAGTGGAACGCGGACGTGGAGGTCATCCGCCGCACCAAGTCCGGCGCGAAGGCGGACGACATCTACAACAACAAGATTGTCTCTGAGCGCTCGTACATGCAGGCGGCCAACACCCGCGTCGTCATGTTCGAGATGTGTGGCAACGACTACCTCCAGGCGCGCAGCGCCTTCTCTGGGCAGACGGGCACCTGTAACTACTCCGGCCTGGAGGCCGCCCTGGCGACCTGCACCACGTACATGGAGCGGGCGATGCAGACCATCAACCAGTACGCGCCCGCCACCGCGACCAAGATCATCTCCAACATCTACTACCCGGGCTTCAACGCGGACAACGTGAACACCCAATGCCGGGATTCCGCCACGGGCCAGGTGGTGAACAAGCGGGAGAAGTTCCTGCCGCTGCTGGCGAGGAGCAACTGGCGTGCGTGCAGCCTGGCGGCTCGCCACGGCTTCAAGTGCGCGGACTCGTTCGCGGAGTACATGGCCGCGGATTATGACTCCAACGGCGATGGCAAGGTGGACTCCGAGGCCATCCGCTACATCGAGGGCGAGTCCGAGGCGGCGTACGTCCAGCGCATCTCCGTCACGCTGCGCTCCACGCTGCGCGACTCCAACACGCACTTCGTCAACGCGAGCACCAGCTACGACTACCTCCAGTCTGACGACACCCACCCGACCTACACCGGTGGCACCATTTCCAGCTCTGGCGGCACCGGCGCGCTGCCCGCCGACACCTCGACCTGGAACAAGAACGGCCACGACCGCATGGGCTGGGAGAGCGCGAAGTTCAACCCCACGCCGTAGTCGCTGCGACGGCGCTCACGCCTCGGGTGTGGGCGCGGTGCTTGGGCCTCCGGTTGCCTTCGGGAACCGGGGGCCTTGTCGTTTCCAGCGCCTGGCGCGCGCGTCACATCATGAAGCGCGCGCCGATCAACCCAAGGGTGCCGACGTAGTAGACGAGCCAGCAGATCCACTCCGCCGCACGCCGCACGCCGCGCGCCCAGGCTGGCAGAAGCCACGCAGCCAGGAGCGACGCGCCCTCCGCGGCGACGCGCCAGAAGCAGGCGAAGAGCAGCAGGCACAACGAGATGGGCGCGTAGTACCGGCCGAACGAACGCAGGTACGCGTCCAATCCGTACATCCTGTACTCACCCAGCGCGCCTCCAAACGAGATGACCTGGTACGAGTAGAAGAGGATGGCCGTGGGCACCAGCGGGAAGAACACGAACTTCACCAGCAGGTGGTACCAGCGCCGGCGCCACAGGGCATGGCGCACCTGGGCGTAACGAACCAGCGTGTGGGATTGCGCGGCGCCCAGTGCTCCGTGCCGGCCCAGCGCGTTCAGCAGGGGCAGTGCGTCCTCCACCTCCAGCGCGTGGCTGAAAGCGCGGCCTGACCGCATCCGCAGCGCCAGGCCGGGGCCCGGGAGCGGCAACCGCCAGGGGCGCACCGCGGCCACGGCTTCGAAGGGAATCTCCATCCGGGCGCCGCCGCGCAGCGTCAGGGTCCACTGGTGGGTGTCCACGTCCACGGTGGCCCGGCGGCTGCGGCGCAGCGCGGAGACGAACGCGAGCGGTAGCACGACTCGCAGCAGCAGTCCGATGGCGATGGGCACGGGCTGCATCCGCTGGGTCCCTTCGGAAATTTCCATCCAGAGCTGCGCGGTGAAGTGGAGCAGGGCGCCCAGCGCGGCGAGCTGCGTCACCACCGCGAGCCCTCGCAGCCCGGGTGTCCAGGCGTGCACCGTGAAGCGAGCGGGCTCGGGCGTGGTGACGGGTGGCGTGCCGCCGGGAGCATCGGTGACGAGAATGGACGAAGAGCTCATGAGGGTGAGCGGAAGGCGCTGTGTTTGCCTCGGAGGGAGTGGCTCCGTAGCATACGCAGCCCGGAGGTCTTCGCGCGAACATGAGGCCGCAGTCCCCTGCAGCAAAGCGTCGTGTTGACAGCGACGGCGTCACGCACATCACGCCTGCTCGAACGGGGAAGGGTCTGGGCGTGTGGCTCGTGGGCGGCGCGTGTGTCTTCACGCTCGCGTGCATTGGCTTGAGTGTCTGGTGGGGCTCGACCGACATCGAGGTGGAAGCGCCGCCGCCGCTCGCGGAGGTGCCGCTGCCCACTCCGCCTCCCACGCCTGAGGTGCGTGCCCGCGCGCCGCGGACACGACCGCCTCCCGTCGCGGCGTCTGCTCCGCAGCCCACCCCCGAGCTTGTTGCCGAACTGGACACCGATACCGACGTCCAGGAGCCGGCCATGGAATCCGAACTGACGGGCATGCAGCTCTACCGGCCCGGGACGAAGCCCATCAAGAAAGGCCTCGTCGTCCCCGACGACTTCGAGCTGCCGCCCGGGTACGTGCGTCATTTCCAGTACAAGGACTCGGGAGAGATTGTTGCGGCCGTGCTGATGTTCCATCCCGACCATCAGCCCGTGGATGCGAACGGGCAGCCGGTTCCCAAGCCCGCCGACGGGCTGGTGCCCGAGGAGCTGGCCCCTCCGGGAATGCCCATCCGACGGTTGGAGCTGCCCGAGGGCGCGGAGAGTGGGGCGCCCTCGCCGTGACCGGCGTCCAGGTGGGGGTGGGGC
>NZ_JAAEAH010000180.1 GCF_010998615.1 Myxococcus sp. CA023
CGGCGGAGTGACAGGCGTGAAGGGCGAGGTGCACGTCGCGAAGGGCGCCGAATCCAGGCTGCACTCGAAGCGCACCACGTCCGTGTCGTTGCTACTGAATGCGAACGGCACGTTCTGTGACGTCACCTCCGGCAACGCAGCGGTGAACTCCGTGTCGGGCGCCACTAGGTCCACCGTCCACGAGTGCGGGACGTCCGTCCCCCGATTATCGGCACGGTCCACCGCGCGTACCAACAACGTGTAGCGCGAGCCATGCGTCAGGTTCGAATAGAGCTTCGAGGCGGGGCATGTAGCCCACGTGCCAGTCGTCGAACTGCCCGTCGCGGGCACCTCCGCCAGTTGGCATTCGAAGCGCACGACATCCGCAGCCGTCGAATCGAAGTCGAAGCCCGCCGTCGCCTGGTTGCTGGGGTCCGGCGGGCCCAGTCGAATCGTCGCCGGAGGCCCGTCCGTGTCCACCACCCAGGTATGCATCACGGGCGTCGGGTCCACGTTGCCTGCTTCATCCACCGCCCTCACCTGCAACGCGTGCGTCCCGTCCATCGGCGGAGTGACAGGCGTGAAGGGCGAGGTGCACGTCGCGAAGGGCGCCGAATCCAGGCTGCACTCGAAGCGCACCACGTCCGTGTCGTCGCTGCCGAATGCGAACGGCACGTTCTGTGACGTCACCTCCGGCAACGCAGCGGTGAACTCCGTGTCGGGCGCCACTAGGTCCACCGTCCACGAGTGCGGGACGTCCGTCCCCCGATTATCGGCACGGTCCACCGCGCGTACCAACAACGTGTAGCGCGAGCCATGCGTCAGGTTCGAATAGAGCTTCGAGGCGGGGCATGTAGCCCACGTGCCAGTCGTCGAACTGCCCGTCGCGGGCACCTCCGCCAGTTGGCATTCGAAGCGCACGACATCCGCAGCCGTCGAATCGAAGTCGAAGCCCGCCGTCGCCTGGTTGCTGGGGTCCGGCGGGCCCAGTCGAATCGTCGCCGGAGGCCCGTCCGTGTCCACCACCCAGGTATGCATCGCGGGCGTTGGGTCCACGTTGCCCGCTTCATCCACCGCCCTCACCTGCAACGTGTGCGTCCCGTCC
>NZ_JAAEAH010000181.1 GCF_010998615.1 Myxococcus sp. CA023
GGTGAGGGGGGCGCATGGGGGGCCGTGGCGGGCGTGGGCGCGGACGCAGTGACTTCGACGCTGGACATGACCCTGCGGCTGGAGGTGCGGCGTCAGCAAGGCGGTTTCCGGCAAGGGTTCTTCGGTCCTGACTACGAGCTGGCGCGCTTCAAGGCCGCGGGCCCGGATGACATGCCGCTCGCGAATGCTTCGTTTCCCGATGGCTACTCGGCCTATGGCGAGGCGGTGGTTGGTTGGGATGCCGTCAGCTACGGGGGGCTCTACAAGCACCTCAAGCTGTCGCTGGGCGCGGAGGCGTTCTCCTGGGGGCGCTTCGACGTGGACGGGCGCGTGGCTGTGCAGCTCTTCGACCGCAGTCTGGAAGTGGCATTGAAGGGCCTTGGCGTGGGTATAGGGCAACGCGGAGCGCGCTACCTGGGGGCGGCGGAAGTGCGCTGGCGATTCCTGGGCGGGAAGCTCTACGCGATGGGAACAGGAGGCACGCTGCTGTTCCCCACGGCGGAAGGGGCGCTGCGACCGGGGGCCTTCGCGTCGGTGGGCCTGGGGGCGGACAATGCGCGCTAACATCCTGCTGTGGGTGGCGGTGGTGCTGGCCACGGGATACGCCACGCTTGTCCCCGCCAAGGCCCAGGCTCACGCCAGGAACACCGCGCCTCACCGGAGTGCGCCGCTGGTGGAAGCGCTCCCTGCGCCGTCAGCGCCCCTCGGCGTGACAGGGCCCGACGAATCAGCGCGGCTCAATCGCCGCCGAATCCCCAGAGATGAATCAACAGGAGCGGGAGCGGGCACCGTGGCGCCAGCGGTGGGAGGTTCCGTCCCGAGTGGCCCCGCGCGTTTGGATGCATGGGACGCGCTGCTCTCGCGCGCGGTAACCGTCCGGCCAGCGACGTGGCGTGAGCGGTTGCAGACGGACGATGGCCGTGACCGGCACGCGCCGCGAGGATTTAGAGGCTGGGCTGGAGGAGTGAATCGGGCGGGTCGGCGGCACGCCGCC
>NZ_JAAEAH010000182.1 GCF_010998615.1 Myxococcus sp. CA023
CTAAACCGCCTCGACGAGTCCGCTAAACATGGAGCCCAGCGTGCTCGAAGAAGGAGCGGAGGACGTCGGGACGATGCTGTAGGGCACGGAATTCCTTTCGTGCCAGGCGCATGAGGTCCGAAATGGCAGGGGGCGTTGCGTTGAGCAAGGCCTCCTTCACCACGCCATTGCAGCCTTCCTCTGGGTTGAGGTCAGGGGCGTACGGGGGCAGCCACTCGACGAGGACGTCCTTCGAGTGGCGTTGCAGCCAGGCGCTGACCGCCTTGGAGCGGTGCGCCTGAAGGCGGTCCCAGATGATGACGAGGGGGCGTCCGAGGCGCCGACGGAAGTACCGCAATGCGGCGATGACTTCCTTGTCGTGGACAGCGCCGACGAAGTGGCGAGCGAACACCTTGGGGCGTTCACGCCCCCACGGGGCCGTCAGCAGCACGACGCTGGATACCTCTCGGCGCCTGCTCAGACGCTTGAGGACTCGGACTTGTCCCACCGGCGCCCAGGTGGTGCCCAGGCGGGCCCGAAACGTGTGACCCGTCTCATCCAAGAAGGCAATTGTCCTCCCGCTTCTTCGAGCCCCCTTTTTATTCGAGGCCAGTCTCTTCTTACCCAAGCTTCGATGAGCGCATCATCCCGCTCGCGGGCCTGAGAACGAGGGCGGTGCGCGGAGAACCCGAGCCGATGCAGTGGCCTCGACAAGGAGCGTGGGTGGTACCGCACACCCCAGCGCTGCTCAATGAGACGTGCGATGCGTGGAAGGGTCCACCGCTCCGTGGGAAAGCCGGCCCTGACGGCGCCGGCCTTGAGGACTCGGGCCACTTGCGTCCACTGCGAGGGGCTCAGCCGCGAGGGACGTCCCTGATGCGGCTTGTGCCGCAGCTTCCTGACGCCGCCCTGTGCGAGGGCTTTGCACCACTGCGACACGGCTCCTCGGGTGACGCCGCACTCGTCCGCTACGTCTACTGGGC
>NZ_JAAEAH010000183.1 GCF_010998615.1 Myxococcus sp. CA023
GGTGGGTAGGGGCTCTCCGCCGTCAGGACTGCCCGCGTCGGGGTTGCAAGCGTCGGGATGCCCCGCGTCCGGATTGCCGGCATCGGGGTCGCCCGCGTCGGGGATGCCCGCGTCGGGGATGCCCGCGTCCGGATTACCGGCGTCGGGGTCGCCCGCGTCGGGCGTCCCGGAGTCCTGCTGGCCGCAGCCGACGGACGGGTTCGGACAGTCGTTCGTCTTGTCGGGTTCGGAGTCGCCACAGCCGGAGCCAAGGGCCAGCAGTACGGACACCAGCAGGGCGTTGACGGGGAGGAAAGGACGCGGAGAGGTCCCCCGGGTCGGGAGGATGGAGCCAGGACTTCGGTGCATGTCTGTCTCAATACTTGGGTCTAGGAATACCAACGCACACAATCTACTCGCGAGGCCAGCCTCGTGGCGCGGTCGGGTCCCGATAAGTGAGTCCCCCCGCGCACGAAGAGGTGCAAGCCGACCAGCCGATGGTGGGGCGAGTGGACGTGCGTAATGGCAGCTACCTGCGCACGTTGGTGACGACAGCGGGGGCTGTGGACGTGGTGGTTCCACGCACGATGCACAGTGGCAGCGCGGGGGGAGTGCTGGGCCGCTACACGCTCACGGACGCGAGCGGCCCGAGTTCCCCAGTCTCGCAGGGCTCACGAGAAGCCCGTGGGAGGCTGACGGTAGCGTGTGCCCTGGCGAGGTGGAGCTGGGGAGGGGCAGGTGGAGGAGCGGGGGTGGGCGTACCGGCGGAGGCAGCCGGAGGGGACGGTGCTGTACGAGGCGGTGAGG
>NZ_JAAEAH010000184.1 GCF_010998615.1 Myxococcus sp. CA023
CCACCGCACGCCCTTAGTAGCTTACTTGCCCTAATCTCTTGTTTCACGCCCGCCTCCCGGCGGATTGTCGAAACTCGAAACCAAGGCCCAGACTCCTGCTCTTCGCAGCAAGCCTGGAAGACTTCTTTTTACTTACGCTTGATTAAAAGCACCTGACTCTCTTCCCCTCGCCTTCGCCTCACGGCGTCGGCGGGGTACTTTCGTCAGGGCTTCTGCGAGAACTTCTCTCAGCAGAAATTGAACTTACCCTTCGTATGCACTTGTCAAAGAACGCTTCTCTAAACCTCAGAGAAAACTTGTGTGGAGCTGATCGGGATCGAACCGACGACATCCAGCTTGCAAAGCTGGCGCTCTCCCAGCTGAGCTACAGCCCCGGGAAACTTGCCCACGGCCATTCTACCATGCTGGTGCGCGTCACCGCTTTCCTCCTCGTTAGGAGGAAAATGGTGGGCCTAGGTGGACTTGAACCACCGACCTCGCGCTTATCAGGCGCGCGCTCTAGCCAGCTGAGCTATAGGCCCAGGGGGCTACCGCGTCGGCAAACCCTACAGCGTCCTTCATTCTCAAAGAGCCAAGTCGCGTGGACTCAGTCCTTCAAAACCAAACAGCAAGCCCAATTTAAGTAGCTAGATTGTTACTCGGAAACGTTGACCTGGTTGACCTGACGCGACTCGAAAGTCGCTGGCATCGCCTACTGCGTCCGAAGACGCTGTCCGATGCCCGGTCTCCTTAGAAAGGAGGTGATCCAGCCGCAGGTTCCCCTAC
>NZ_JAAEAH010000185.1 GCF_010998615.1 Myxococcus sp. CA023
AGCGGCGAACAATCGCCGCTCCTCCATCTGCTCGGGCGTCAGCCTGAATGGCTGCTGCCCCATCACCACCACCCCCTTCATTGGAACAACCGTTCCGAGGTTTAGGGGATTCGTCGAGGCGGTTTAGTCGCCGTCTTGTCATAGCGAGTGGCGACAGCCCGAAAGCGCTTGAGGTCGTGGAAGAAGCACTCCACCCGGTAGCGCAGCCGGTACAGGGTGCGGTCTAACGGCAACGCCCGCTTACGGCTCGGGTTCGAATGGATGACAGGCTTCCTCCTGAGCTTTCGAACGTTGGCGCGGATGCGGTAGGCGTCATAGCCGGTATCCGCGATGAAAGCGGCGCCCTCGGCGTGCACCAGAAGTTCTTCGGCCATTGTGGACTCGTGCTGCTGGCCGGGCGTCAGCGCGACGTGGAGCGGCTTACCTCCCGTCGTAGTGATGGCGTGAACTTTCGTTGAAAAACCTCCTCGAGAACGCCCCAAAGCACTGCTTCGGCTCCCCCTTTCCGCCCGCGGCGTCCTGATGCGCCCGGACGACCGATACGTCTGAAGTTGCCCCGGTACCGCAGAGCGTTCCGCGCTTTCGCCCTCAAGCGGCAGCGCGGTGCTTCTTCTCGTAACCAGCGGGTGACTCGTAGTCGAGCGCGGAGTGGCGCCGGAGCGGATTGTACCAG
>NZ_JAAEAH010000186.1 GCF_010998615.1 Myxococcus sp. CA023
CCACCGCACGCCCTTAGTAGCTTACTTGCCCTAATCTCTTGTTTCACGCCCGCCTCCCGGCGGATTGTCGAAACTCGAAACCAAGGCCCAGACTCCTGCTCTTCGCAGCAAGCCTGGAAGACTTCTTGTTACTTACGCTTGATTAAAAGCACCTGACTTCCTTCCCCTCGCCTTCGCCTCACGGCGTCGGCTGGGTACTTTCGTCAGGGCTTCTGCGAGAACTTCTCTCAGCAGAAATTGAACTTACCCTTCGTATGCACTTGTCAAAGAACGCTTCTCTATACTTCAGAGAAAACTTGCGTGGAGCTGCTAGGGTGCGCGTCACCGCTTTCCTCCTCGTTAAGAGGGAAATGGTGGGCCTAGGTGGACTTGAACCACCGACCTCGCGCTTATCAGGCGCGCGCTCTAGCCAGCTGAGCTATAGGCCCAGCGGGCTACCGCGTCGGCAAACCCTACAGCGTCCTTCATTCTCAAAGAGCCAAGTCGCATGGACTCAGTCCTTCAAAACCAAACAGCAAGCCCAGAGTAAGTCGCTAGATTGTTATTCGGAAACGTTGACCTGGTTGACCTGACGCGACTCGAAAGTCGCTGGCATCGCCTACTGCGTCCGAAGACGCTGTCCGATGCCCGGTCTCCTTAGAAAGGAGGTGATCCAGCCGCAGGTTCCCCTAC
>NZ_JAAEAH010000187.1 GCF_010998615.1 Myxococcus sp. CA023
TCTCGGGCGTGGAGTGGGCCACTTCCTCGATGTCCATGCCGCCTTCGCTGGAAGCGATCAGGGCGACCTTCTGCGTGGCGCGGTCGGTGACCAGCGAGACGTAGAGTTCGTTCTTGATGTCGGCGCCGTCTTCGATGTAGAGGCGGCGGACCTTCTGGCCTTCGGGGCCGGTCTGGTGGGTCTTGAGCTGCATGCCCAGGATGTCGCCGGCGAGCTTCTTCACGTCGTCGATGCTCTTGGCGACCTTCACGCCGCCGCCCTTGCCACGGCCACCGGCGTGGATCTGGGCCTTGACCACCCACACGGGACCGCCGAGCTTCTGGGCGGCTTCCACGGCTTCCTGCACCGTGAACGCGGGAATGCCGCGGGGAACGGGCACACCAAAATTGCGCAAGATTTCCTTGCCTTGGTATTCGTGAATCTTCATGAGGTCTCTCTCAGGGGAAGGATGGTGGTTACCCGTTTGCCATGACCGGATGTCTGGCCGCGGGTGGGTGACATGGCAGCCGGCGACTGTATCATGCTGCGACGCACCATCCCCTGCGGGAGTCACGTAGCCCTGCGCCGGCTTTCCGCGCCCCTCCCTCTTTCAGGAGTCTCCATGTCCATGGCCAAGATC
>NZ_JAAEAH010000188.1 GCF_010998615.1 Myxococcus sp. CA023
CCTCAAAGTTTTCGACGCGCTCGAAGAAGAGCTTGAAACCACCCGCGATCATTACCAGAGCCCCATCCCTGAACACCTTCGCTGGCGCGCCTGGGCCGCGAATCCGGAAGGCATGACCGGCGAGGCCTTGCTGGATTTTGTCGACAAGCAACTCTTCCCGGCCCTCAAGGGCCTGAATGCCGATGCCGTGCGCAACCCGCGCGGCTACGTGGTGCGCGGCGTGTTCGAAGACGCCTACAACTACATGAAGAGCGGCCATCTGCTGCGCCAGGTGGTCAACAAGCTGAACGCCATCGACTTCAACCGGCAGGCCGAACGCCACCAGTTCAACGACCTGTACGAAAAGATCCTGCGCGACCTGCAGAGCGCCGGCAACGCGGGCGAGTTCTATACGCCCCGCGCCGTCACCCAGTTCATGGTGGACATGACCAATCCCCAACTGGGCGAAAGCGTCATGGACCCGGCCACCGGTACCGGCGGCTTCCTTG
>NZ_JAAEAH010000189.1 GCF_010998615.1 Myxococcus sp. CA023
CCTCCACCGCGAGCACCGGGGCGGTGATGCCCGCATACAGCGCCAGCGCCTCCTCGACGCGGTAGAGCTGCGGGTTCACCACCTTGTGCGCGGCATCGCCCAGGATGCGCCAGCGGCCCTGGCCATCCGGCTGCGCCCACTCGCGGGCCAGCCATTCGGCCTGGTCGCGGCCCAGCCGCGGATTGGTCTTCATGAGCCGCCCGGCGACGGCCTCCGCGTTCTCGTAGGCCTTCAGGTCCATGCCGCCGGCATCGAGCGTGCGGAGTTCGTCCAGCCATTGGGCGTAGCGCGCGGGCGCCTGGGCGGGCTCGGTCGCCGGCAGGCCGAAGCCTTCGAGGTTGACCAGCCGGCGGATGCGGGCGGGCCGCACGCCGGCATACGACATCGCGATGTTGCCGCCCATGCTGTGGCCGACGAGGTCGACCGGGCCATGGGGCGCGTAGTGGTCCAGCAGCCGGTCGGGGTCGGCCAGGTAGTCGG
>NZ_JAAEAH010000018.1 GCF_010998615.1 Myxococcus sp. CA023
CATGTCCCCCACTCCCCTGGCCGGAGCGGCCTCCACCGAGGCCCCCCTCTCCGCGACTCCACCCGGCGTCTCCGCGCCCCGGCATGCGTTCGCGCTGGCCGGGCTCACGGGGGTGGCGCTGGTGGCGCTCCTCGGCGTCGAGGGACCGGTGGCCACGCGCACGGTGCTCATCGGCGGTGCCTGTCTGGTGCTCTGGCTGACGGAGGTGGTGCCCTCGTTCGTGCCCACGCTGTTGCTGCTGGGCGCCACGCCCGTCCTCCTGGGGCCGCTGGACCGTGCCTATCAGCTGCCGTCGGTGCTCGCGTGGTGCGCGGACCCGGTGCTCGTCCTGTTCCTGGGTGGCTTCACGCTGGAAGTGGCCGCCATGCGGCACGGACTGGATGCCTCGGTGGCGCGGCACGTGATGCGGCTGTCGGGTGGACGGCCGCGGCGGCTGGTGTTGCTGGTGATGGCGGGCGTCGCCTTCCTCTCCATGTGGATGTCCAACGTGGCCGCGGCGGCGATGATGCTGGCCGCGCTGCGTCCCCTGCTCCAGGCCATGCCCGCGGGCGCGCCGCTGCGGCCCGCGCTGCTGCTGGGCGTGGCCCTGGGCGCCAACGTCGGCGGCATCGCCACGCCCGTGGGCAGCGGTCCCAATGCGCTCGCCGTATCCGCCGCGTCCGAGCATGCGCAAGTCACCTTCGCGAAGTGGATGTCCTTCGCCCTGCCGCTCACGCTGCTCCTGCTGCTGGCGGGATTCGGTCTGGTGCTGCTGCGCTTCCGCGTGGGCGGCAGGCTGACGCTGCCCACCGAAGCACCCGTGTCCCTGGCGCGCTCGGGACGCCGCGTGCTCTGGGTGAGCGCGGCGTGCGTGGTTGCCTGGCTGTCGGAGCCGCTCCACGGTGTGCCCGCGCCCGTGGTGGCGCTGGCCGCCACCGCGCTGCTCTTCGGCAGCGGCCTGCTGAAGCGCGAGGACCTGGGACGGTTGGACTGGGCCACGCTGCTGCTCATCGCCGGCGGCATCGCCCTGGGCCGGCTGCTGGAACACTCCGGGCTCATCGCTCGCGCACTTGCCGGCGCGGACCTCGCGGGCTGGCCGGTGACGGTGCAACTGGGGGTATTGGTGGCCGTCGCGGCGGTGCTGTCCGCGCTGATGAGCAACACCGGGACCGCGGCGCTCCTCATCCCCCTGGCCACACAGCTGCATCCCGCCGCTTCGACGCCCATTCTCGTGGCCCTGGGATGCTCGCTGGGCATGCCCTTCGTCATCAGCACCCCGCCCAATGCGATGACGGTGGGCGAAGGGCTGGCCTCCTCCGAGCTGATGAAGTTGGGGGTTCCCCTGATGTTGGGCGGCTGTCTGCTGGTTAGCCTCTCGGGACCTGCCGTGCTGCGCCTCTTTGGGTTGCCATGAGTTTCTCTCCCCGCCTGCGCGGCACCACGGTACGAACGCGGCGTCCCGGAAGAAGCAGTCGCGCGGCATGCGCGTTGAAGGGGCACTGCTTGCTCAGGCTTCGGCGGAGGTGAGCCCGTGACGAACGTGACCATCACTGAGTATGAAACGCGCCTCTACTGGCAGGGGGAGCGCGGCGCCGTGCTGACGAGCGACCGTGCGCCGCCCGTGCCCATTGGCCAGCCGCTGACCGGGCAGGACACCGTGGCCGTGGGCCCATGGTCCCCGGAGGCCCTGCTCGTGGGCGCGGTGGAGGGACGCACCCTGCTGGCGTTCCTGGAGCAGGCGCGGGAAGCGGACGTGCGCGTGCTCTTCTACCAAAGCTCCGCGGTGGCCCGCGTGGTGTGTGGCGCGGACCAGCCGCCGCACCTCACGGACCTCATCGTGCGCCCACACGTGGCCGTGGCCACCGAGGCCGACGCGGAGGCCGTCCGGCTCATCTTCACCGAGCTCCCCGCTCAATGCTTCCCCAGCTCCGTCGTCAACATCACTCCGCGCATCGAACCGGTGGTCGAGACGTGGCACGCTCGTAGCAGTGGTCGAAGCGTACCCGCCGCGATTGCCCCCGCATCCTGACCTGACAGCAAAGGCTCCACCCCTCCATGTCCCCACAGCGCATCCTGGTCGTCGACGATGAGGACAATGCCCGCCGGGCAATTGCCACCATCCTGAATGAGGAAGGCTACGAAGTGGCCGAGGCCGCCAACGGCGCCGAGGCCCTGGCTCGCATCGGCGAGTTCTCCCCCGCGGTGGTGCTCACCGACGTGCGCATGCCGCAGATGGACGGCCTCACGCTGCTGAAGACGGCCCGCGAGCAGGGCAGCGACGCCACCTTCGTGATGATGACGGCGTTCGCCAGCGTGGAGACGGCCGTGGAGGCCATGAAGTCCGGCGCGGACAACTTCCTGCTCAAGCCGTTGGACGCGGACCAGGTGCTCGTCACCCTGGGCAAGGTGCTGGAGAAGCGCAGCCTGCGCCAGGAGGCCGAGGCGCTGCGGGATCAGGTGCGCTCGCGCGTCCGCCGCTTCCACGACATCATCGGCGAATCGCCCCAGCTCCAGGGCATCTACGACGTCATCCGGAGGGCGGCGGGCACGCGCGCCACGGTGCTCATCCTGGGCGAATCGGGCACGGGCAAGGAGTTGATTGCCCAGGCCCTGCACCAGGAGTCGCCACGCAAGGACAAGCCCTTCATCCGTGTGCACTGCGCGGCCCTGTCCGAGAACCTGCTGGAGAGCGAGCTGTTCGGCCACGAGAAGGGCTCATTCACGGGAGCGCTGGCCCGGAAGGAAGGCCGCTTCGAGCTGGCGGACGGCGGCACGCTGTTCCTGGACGAGATTGGCGAAATCTCTCCCGCCGTGCAGGTGAAGCTGCTGCGCGTCCTCCAGCAGCGTGAGTTCGAGCGCGTGGGTGGCACCCAGACGCTGAAGGTGGACGTGCGCATCGTCGCGGCCACGCACCGGGACCTGGTGGCCGAGGTGAAGGCGGGGCGGTTCCGCGAGGACCTCTACTACCGGCTCAACGTGGTGAGCGTGACGCTACCGCCGCTGAGGGACCGCAAGAGCGACGTCCCCGCGCTGGTGAACCACTTCCTGGAGAAGTACAGCGATTCATACGGCAAGCAGGTGCGAGGACTGGCGCCCGGGACGCTCCAGGCGCTGCTGTCCCATGACTGGCCGGGCAACATCCGCGAGTTGGAGAACGCCATCGAGCGCGCGGTGGTGCTGGCGCAGGGACAGGAGCTGACCACCGATGACCTGCCGCCCGTGCTGCGCGGCCCCCGGCCGCATGGGACGTCCACGGGCGCGCTCATCCCGGGAGCCACGCTGGCAGCCATTGAGCGTGAGGCCATCCTGCGCACGCTGGAGATGGTGCAGGGCTCCACGTCCCGGGCCGCCGAGGTGCTGGGCATCAGCGTGCGGAAGATTCAGTACCGGCTCAAGGAGTACAGCTCGCCGGATGGCGCGCCGCTGAAGGTCGTGGCCGACGAGGCGGATGACCTGGCCGCGGAGTCGTAGCGGTTTGATGGGTGGGCTGGGGCACTGCTACCGTGCCCTGGATGAGATGGCGTTCGAGGCGAGCCTCGGTTCACCGGGGCAACGTGCTGCTGCGGGTCCTGGTCTGGGGTGCGAGCGGAATCCTGCTGCTCGCCATGTTGGCCCTCGCGGCCTTCCACGTCTGGTCTCACCGCCAATATGGCCCCGCCATCGGGCAGTTCCGGGCCGACGTCACGGCGCAGGTGGAGTTCTTCTGCGAACAACAGGCGCTGGTGGGCGCGGAGCCGTGGTTCCACGAACCGCGGGGCTCGGGCGATGCGGGCCCGCTGCTCAACGATTGGCTCCGCGTGGCTTCCGGCCCGCCCGGTCTGGAAGAGTCACCCCTTCGACTCCCGGCACACCTTCTGTTGCTCCAGAAGGCCGAGAGCATGGAGGACTGGATAACGGCGGACCTGGACCTCTCCAGCCTGGACTTCGGCTGGATGCGCCAGATGCATGCGTTCGACCACTGGAATGCCATTCCCCGTGCGTCCATCGCACCGGGCAAGCCTTTCGACTTGATGTCCGCGTCCTTTCCGGAGTTCTCGCGCCTGGTGCTCTGGTCGAAGTTGCGGCTCCGGCATGCGATTGAACAGGGGACGCCGCTGGAAGCCGTGCGCGACGTGAGGCAGCTCGCGTGGCTGGCCTACCGCACGGACACGCTGTTGGGCGGCATGGTCGCCCTCTCATTGCTCACCGTCGAACACAGGATCCACGCCACCTTGGAGAATCCCCCGCCTGACTGGCGGCCCATGAGCCTCGAACAACAGAGGCGCTTCAAGGCCGTGCTGTGGTCCGCCTCTGCCTTTTCGAGCATCGCTTCTCCCGTGGAGGTCAGCGAGAAGGCACGCGCGTGTGAGCCGGCGATTGGCCGCTGTATTGGCCTGGTGGAAGCCGCCCTTCGCGGCCGTTACCTGGAACCCTATGCGAAAGGCACGCACCAGCAGGCGTACCTGGAACTCAAGACAGCCAGCGCGGCGGGCCACTGCCCCACGCAACTGCTGGCGTCCATCTGGGAGCAAGGGTTCACGGTGACGGATGACGATACAGGGCTGGGTGTAGGGGACGAGCGTCCCCTGGCGGCGCGGCTGATTCCCACGAGCGCCCTCAGGGGCCCCTTCGCACTCCAAATCCTGGCATCCTCGCTGACCACCCTCGACCCGCTCCGCGAGCTCAAAGCCCTGTCCCCCGCCCCATAGCAAGGGCAATGCCTCCAGGGACGGACATCTACGACGGGCGTCGTTGACTCTTACGACGGCCGTCGTAATACTCCGCGAGATGACCACCCACGCCCTCCCGCAGCCGACGCGTGCCGAGCTGGCCATCCTCCGCGTGCTCTGGAAGCAGGGCCCCAGCACCGTCCGGCAGGTGCACGAGCTGCTCCGGGGCACCCAGGACAAGGACACCGGCTACACCACGGTCCTCAAGCTCCTCCAGAACATGACGGAGAAAGGCATCGTCCAGCGTGACGAGAGCGAGCGGACCCATGTCTATGAAGCCGCCATCAGCGAGACGCGCACCCAGCGCGACCTCCTGCGCGACTTGATGGACCGGGCCTTCGGGGGGTCCGCCACGTCGGTCGTGGCCCAAGCGTTGTCCATGAAGCGCGCGTCCGCCGAGGAGCTGGCGGAGATTCGCAGGCTGCTCGACGCACACGAAAAGCGGGGGAAGTGATGGACGCGCGTTATCTCCACGCCCTGGAACAGGCCCTGCTCGGCTTCCTGTGGCAGGGCGCGGTGGTGGCCCTGGCTGTCGCGGGTATCCTGTCCCTGACGCCGCAGCGCGCCGCGCGGACGCGTTACGCCACCGCGTGTCTGGGGATGGTGGCCATGGCCGTGTTGCCCGTGGTGACGTTCCTGACCGCGCTGGCGGAGGCCTCGCGCGCCGTGACGTTCGGCGCCTTCGAGTCCCTGACCCAGTCCAGCATGCTGACCGTAGTCACGACGGAGAC
The DNA here is from genome assembly GCF_010998615.1 of Myxococcus sp. CA023. Lineage (GTDB taxonomy): Bacteria > Myxococcota > Myxococcia > Myxococcales > Myxococcaceae > Myxococcus. The sequence continues at coordinate 5,420 of NZ_JAAEAH010000018.1, forward strand.
CGCGTTCCTGGCGGATCCGCACTGGACGGAGGTGCTCCGGCCCTGGCTGCTGCCGGCATGGTGCTGCGGTGTGCTCCTCCTGTCGGCCCGGACCGTGGCCGCATGGATCATCACCCACCGGATGGCCCGGCAGGAGACGCAAGCCCCCTCGGCCCCCTGGCGAGAGGCGCTGACCCGTGCGTTGCGCCACGTCCGCCTGTCCCGGCCCGTGCGCCTGCTGGCCTCCGCCCGCGTCGACGTGCCCATGGTCATTGGCCTGTGGCGCCCCCTCATCCTGGTGCCAGCGGGTGCCATCACCGGGCTGTCCGCCGCGCAGTTGGAGGCCATCCTCGCCCACGAGTTGGGCCACATCCGGCGCCACGACTACGTGGTCAACCTCCTCCAGTCCTTCGTGGAGACCCTCCTGTTCTACCACCCGGCCGTCTGGTGGCTGTCTCACCGCATCCGCGAGGAGCGTGAGCACTGCGCGGATGACCTGGCCGTCCAGTGCTGCGGGGATGCGCTGCTCTACGCCCGCGCCCTGGCCCACATCGAGGAGCTGCGCCTGGCCCCATCACCCCACCCCGCCCTGGGCGTCAGCGATGGCTCGCTGCTGATGCGCGTGCGCCGGCTGCTGTCCGCGTCCGAGGACATGACGCCGCGCAGGTCCTGGCGGCTCGCCAGCGGACTGGGCAGCGCCGTGCTCGCCGTGGCCCTGGGGTCGTCGCAGCTGCCGGAGACGGCCCACGCCACGGAGCCGGTGAGCGCGCCGCCCCTCCACGTGGAGGCCACCTCCGGCACGGTGCAGCGACTGTCCAGCACCACGCCCATGCACCATCTGCTCGTGGCCCCGGCGGCCTTCTCCGCCCAGGCCCGGCAGGCCCCCGCGCCCCTCGAGCGCCCGAAGGCGGCGGCGAAGCCAGCGCGAGCACCCGCGGCGAAGCCCCGTCCCACGCGGCCCGCCCCCCTCCTCATCCCGGACACGGGGACGATTGCCCGCACGGAGCTGTCGCGCGTGCCCTACTCGCTCGACGGTGAGCCCGCCGCGCCCGTCCTGCTCGAGGACACCTCCCAGGAGTCGCCCGAAGCCGCCCTGGCCGAGGCGGCCTCCGCGCACGCCGACGAGCACGCCACCGAGCTGCCCCGGGTGGTCGTCTCCGCGCCGGCGCCCTCGCGAGCCTCCGCGTTCGACGCCGTCTACAAGGCCATGAAAGCGTCGGCTCCCGTCAAGACGCTCCGGCCCGGAATCACCCCGCCCCGGTTCCTCTCGGGCGAGCGCATCCACCTTCCCAATATCGTCTACGGGATTCAGTCCCACTTCGGAGGCTTCCCCAAGGGCGCGGTGGTGGCCCGCTGCATCATCACCGCGCAGGGCTCCGTCACCGATTGCCAGCCCATCCAGGGCCTGCGGGGCCTGGAGGAAGGCGTCATTCGCACGCTCTCCACATGGCGCTACGAGCCCGCCACGCTCAACGGGAAGCCCGTGGCCGTGCGCTACGTCTTCGACATCTGGTTCACGAATGAGCCGGGCGGCGGAACGAACGAGTCCCGGCAGTTCGCGGGCCTCGACCTCTCCGATGTGGTGGGCGCCGCGACCCCAGGGACGTGCGACGACTGCGACGCCTTCGAGTTCCACAGCCCGACGGCGCAGCGGTAGCGCATCCCGCCTTCCGCTGACGGGCCCTACCCCGCCAGCGGCATCCGGAGGATGAAACGAGCGCCCCCACCGGGCGCCGTGTCCACCTCCAGCGAACCGCCATGCTGCGTGACGATGGCATGGACGATGGACAGCCCCAGCCCCGAGCCCTGAGCCTTCGTGGTGAAGAAGGGCTCGAAGATGCGGTCCCGGACCTCCTGGGGAACACCCGGGCCGCTGTCGTCCACGGTGAGCCACACGCGCCCGCCCTCGTGCCCCGCGGACAACGTCACGGTGCCTCCCGCTGGCGTGGCCTCCAGCGCGTTGAGGCACAGGTTGATGAGCACCTGACGCAGCCGCTCCTCCTCGCCCGCCACCGACGGCACCGGCGCCTCGCGTGGCGAGACTTCCAGCGACACCTTGCGGGACGCGGCCTGTCCGCTCAGCAGGTCCACCACCCGCCGCAGCAGCTCGTTCACATCCACGGAGGCGGGACGGAACTCGCGAGGCCGCGCGAACTGGAGGAAGTCCTCCAGGATGTGGTCCAGGCGGCGAATCTCATCGCGCACCAACAGCAGCGGCTCCAGCAAGGGCGCCTGCTGCCCATCCGGAAGACGCCGTAGACGCCGCTCGAGGACGGAGAGCTGGAGCGCCGCCGCGTTCAGCGGGTTGCGGATTTCGTGGGACAGGCCCGCCGTCATCGTCCCCACCGCCGCCAGCTTCTCCGTCATCTGGGCGCGCCGTGCCAGCTCGCGCTTCTCCGCGTGCAGGCGAACCTGCCGCATCGCCTGCTCCAGCGTCAGCAGCAGCTCCTGCGGCGCGCAAGGCTTCATCAGGTACGCACACGCGCCCGCCCGCACCGCGGCCACCGCCGTCTCCAACGTGGCGAAGCCCGTGAGCAACACCACCTCCGAGTCCGGCGACGCGGCCTTCAGCTCGGCGGCCAGCGCCGTCCCATCTCCGTCTGGCAGGCGCAAATCCACCAGCGCCACGTCGAAGCCCTCCCGGACCCGCTCGCGCGCCGCCTTGCAACTGGACGCGCCGCGGACGGCGTAGCCCGCATCCCCGAGCAACTCCTCCAAGTTGTCCAGGAAGGCCGCGTTGTCATCCACCACCAGGACGGACGGAAGGGACGGAGGGGTGGGCTCGCTCATGAGGCGTGGGTGGGGCGCGCCGCGTGCGCCGTTTCCAGCACCTCCATCAGCGCGCCTGGGTCGAAGGGTTTGGAGAAGACGCCCGTGGTCCCGTCAAGCGGGGCCGCGTCGGGATAGGCGGTCATGACGAACGTGGGCAGGTGAGGAAAGCGCGCGCGCAGCCGTCGCAGGGCCTCACCATCCGGCCCACCGGGAACGCGCAGGTCCACCAGCGCGGCGAAGGGCTGCGCGCAGAGGATTCGGTCCGCGTCCAGCACCGAGGCCGCCGTCACACAGGAGAAGCCGCGCCCGCGCAGCAGCTCGGCGATGTTGTCGCTCAGCGCCGGGTCGTCCTCCACCAGCACCACCAGCCCATCCCGGCGAGCACCGGACAGCAGCTCCACCAACGTGGGGATGGGCACGGGCTTGGGCAGCACCGCGAGCAGACCTTCGCGCCGGGCCGTCTCCAAGTCATCCTGGCGTGGGTGCGCGGTGATGACCACCGCGGCCAGGCCCGGGTCCACGCGGCGGAGGTGGTGCACGGCATCCGCGCCGCTCATGCCGGGCATGCGCATGTCGGTCAGCAGGACGTCGAAGCGCGTGGTGCGCGCCAGCCGCACGGCCTCGTCACCGCTCGTGACGACAGTGGCCGCGTCCCCGCCGTCGCGCAGAATCTCCGCGAGGTTCTCCGCGAACGCCAGGTTGTCATCCAGCAGGAGGTACTGGCGCATGCGTCTCCTCCGAAGCGACGAGGGAAAGCCGAATCACGAAGCGCGCTCCCGCTTCGGGACGGGGGACATACGCGATGCTCCCCCCATGCCGCTCCACGATGCGCTTGACCAGCGGGAGCCCGAGCCCGATGCCGCGCGCCTTCGTCGTAATCAGCGGCTCGAAGAGGCGGCGGCGGATGACGTCGCTGACGCCCGGCCCGGAATCCTCCAGCACCAGTTCCACCATCCCCGGCTCGCGCGTGGCGGCGGACAGTGACACCGTCCCGCCCGTCTCCTCCAGAGCCTGGACGGCGTTGTCGAGCAGGTTCACGAACACCTGGCGTAGCTGCCCCGCGTCTCCCTGAACCGCGGGCAATGAGGTCAGTCCCTCCGCGCTCACGGCGACAGTGTCGGGCCGCTGCACGGCCTTGAGCGCTTCCTGCCAGACCTCGTCCAACCAGACCTCCTGCCGGTGCAGGGGCCGGTCCCGAATCATGTCCAGCAGGTCGGAGACGATGCGGTTGGCGATGCCCACCTGGTCGCCAATGCGGTCCAGGTGCTTCGTCGTGCGCTCGTCCACGGCCCCCGGGCGCCCCCGGAGGATGTAGAGCGACGTCTCGATGACGCCCAGCGGATTGCGCAGCTCGTGGCCGATGGAACCCACCAATTGGCCAAAGGTGGACAGCCGCTCGCTGCGCGCCTGCTGCGCCAGCAGATCTTCCCGGTACGTGTGGAGCATGATGGCCAGCTCCAGGTCGAGAATCTTCCCCACCGCGGAGCGGGCCGCGCGGAGCGCCGCGGGCTCCTCCAGGTAGGTGGCGTCGATGTGGCTGTTGAACTCCTGCCGCAGGATGTTCATCGCGCCGAACATGTAGTGCTGCGGCAGGGCGATGCGCACGTGCATGCGGCCAATGCGGCAGCGCAGCGCGTAGTAGGCCTCGTCCCAGGGGCCGCGGAGGAGCTGGTCCATCCACACCTGCAGGGTGCCGCGCAGGTGGCCCACCTGGCTCTCGCCCCCTTCGAGCGCCTGCCGAGCCCCTTCATGCTCCAGGATGCGGTCGTAGAAGACGCGAGCGAAGCGCGCGAAGTGGGGCTTCGCGGTGGCGTGCAAGGTCACGAGAGCCTGCTCGTCCGCCGAGCTGAACCCCACGTACCGCTTCAATTCCTCGAACAAGGTTTCCGCCATGAGTCCTGGGGTAAGAGCCTATCCGCGCTGAACGCATGAGCGCAGGAACTTCCTCCCCCGCTTCGCGCTGGCTCGGCACGCCGCCCAGGGGCCACGGCCCGCGAGTCCAAGGACTCCGCCGGGGACATGACAGGGACCGCCTGTGGCGCACCACGAATGGTCATGTAGGCTCCTGGAGCCCGGCCACTCCGGCCCGGCGAGAACTCTTCAGCAAGCCCCAGGCCAGTGCATGTGCACGGAGGGTAGCCCAAGGAGGCGTGCAGGAAGTGCGCGCATCCCTCCTCCGGATTCAGCAGGCGCAAGGTTTGCACGCGAACATGGGTTCACGGCGAATCCCCACAGCCCCCAGACTGCACTCCGTTCTGGTATCGCGCCTGCTCCCCCATGACACGGGGGTGCCGTCATTCTCCCCCACCGAGCAGGTACTCCAGCAACTCACGAACAGGAGATGACAGGCCGTCCCAGTCCTGGAAACAGACACAGAGTCGGCGCTGGGCCCAGGTCTCCGAAAGGGGCACCTTCCGATAGGCGCCCTCCCGCTGATGCCGATTGGCAACGCGCTCCGGGACGATGCCCAGTCCCACGCCGTGAGACACCATCTCGCACAGCCCCCGGAAGCCCTTCATCCGGACGCGGAAGGACACGTCGAATCCCGCGCGACGTGCGTGCCCGTCAATGTGCTCCTGCAAGGCGCTCTCGGCCGACAGGCCGATGAAGGGCTCCCGATACACATCACGGAGCGCGAGGCTCTTGGATGCAGCCAGCGGGTGCCCGGCGGGGATGATGAGCACCAGCGGGTCGGGCTCCACCGGGCGGACTTGAAGCGTGCCCGTCTCCACGGCGTCCGAAATCAGTCCGGCCTCCGCCAAGCCTGCCTCGACCGCCTTGACGATATCCGCGCTGGTTCGCTCTCTCAGGTCGATGTTCAGCCTCGGGTGCCTGGCAAGCCATGGCGCCAGCTTCTCGGGCAGGTACTCGGTCAGCGCCGCGGTGTTGGCATAGAGGCGAATGGTGCCGCGCCGGCCTGAAACAAACGCATTCAACTCATCCTTCAACAACTCCTGTTGATGCAGGATCAACCGAGCGTGGTGCACGAGTGCGTCACCCGCCTCGGTCGTGACCACGCCCCGAGGCCGCCTCTCGAGCAGCTTGACGCCCACCGCATCCTCGATGCTTCGCAGACGCTCGCTCGCGGATGCCAGCGTCAGGTTCGCGCGTTGGGCACCTTGCGTGATGCTCCCCGCATCCACGATGCAGAGGAACAAGCGAAGATCCGCGAGGTCGAGCCGCATCGCGCCTCCTGCGCACGCTGCCTCCGGCGCGTCCGAAGGGAGTCACGAGACGCTCCGCATTGTGCCAGAGCACGCCGGGTGGTCCAGTCGGCGCACGTCGCGCGCCTGGAGCGCGCCCACTGGAATCGCCATGCCCCAAGACGACGGAAAGCGGGTCGCCAGCATCGCCAGCGCGGTCATGACCTTGCGAGGCGCGCAAGCCGAAGGGCGGTGAAGCGCCTCAACCGGACCCAGGGAGTGAGGTGCACGAAGTCGTCGTATGGCGTGGTTCCGGCCTACCACGGCCATCGAGTAACAATTGCCACATGCCCTTTCCTCGCGCGGTGTTCGTCTCGCTCGCCTTGGTCCTCCTCGGATGCTCCGGGTCGTCGAACGACTTGGAAAGGGAGGCGCCACCGAATGACGCGGAGTCCACAAAGGCGGAAGACGGTCTCGCCGGACTGACTCGCATCGCGACCGCCGAGTACCAGGCGTTCTATCTGGTGGATGGGCAGGTGCTGGGTATCGGCTCCAACCGCGCTGGACAGCTCGGCGTGGGGCATTCCATTCCCGGCAACCACGTGCCCCCCATTCGAATCTCACTTCCGGAGCACCTGCGATTCAAGGACGTCGCGGGCGGTGGGTTCCAGAGTCTGGCGCTCGACACCCAGGGGCGCGTGTGGACGTTCGGCCAGAATCTCTACGGCCAACGCGGGGATGGCACCACGAACGACTACCCCAACACGAGCACGACTCCGAACAACGGCCAGCCCTACCTCATCCTCACCGACGCCACGGGAGCGGTGTTCGACAATGTCGTCGCGGTGCGCAGCGCGATGCTCTTCAACATGGCCTTGAAGGCAGACGGCTCCGTCTGGGTCTGGGGCATGAGCGGCACGGCGATTGGCAACACGCTGGGCATTGCCGGCGATGGCAACACCAGCGCGCGCAACATCACCCGCCCCACACGCGTCCCCCTGCCCCCAGGCGTGCGAATCACCTCATTCACCACCAACGACAACACCCTCTTCGCGACGGATGACGCGGGAACGGTGTGGGCCTGGGGTGGTGGCACCGCCGCGGGGGAGACATTGGGCACGGGCAGGCACAACGACTATGCGCGGCCGAATCCGGTGAACATCCCCGTCAAGGTGACGGAAGTCGCCGCGGGCGGCAGTCGCTGGGTGGTGGCGCTGGACGAGCATGGCGACCTGTGGGGCTGGGGCATCCAGGGCACCTATCTGGGCCTGGGCAATCCCGCGGGCGGCTGGTACCCGGTGGCCACGCCCGTGAAGCTGTCCTTCCCGGCGTTCGGCTCACGCAAGGTCACCCACGTGTCCGCGAACGGCCACGCCACCCACGCCATCCTGGACGACGGCTCGCTGTGGGGCTGGGGCGACAGCGCGATGGGCGAAGTCGGCAACGGGGTGATGCTGGACTTCGCCACCTACCACACGCCCTACCGTTGGGACTGGTCGCAGTATCAGATGATGGTCTTCGACCCCGTGCGGATTGCCCCGGGCGTCACCTTCAGGGCCCTGCACAACACCGCGCAGTCGTTCTACGGCTACGCCACGGCCACGGATGGGACCATCTACTCCTGGGGCCGGAACAAGACGGGTGTGCTGGGCAACGGCGTGCTGCCCACGGGTGACCTGGCCAACCGGCCGGACAGTTGGAACGTGGCAACCGCCACGGCAGTGCCCGCGCACCTGCTCGACTTCGCCATCCCGACGCCGTCGAAGTAGGCCACCGCGGCGCGGCGAGGGGCGCAAGCGCTGCTTCAGCGCTTGCGCTTTGGAGAGGGCGGCGGAATTGAAGCGCCGGGGCCGGCACCGCCTAGTGAGTGAGGGGGCCCCGGGACTCCATCCGCCGGGGCGCGACCTGCTCGCGCGTCACCGTCTCACGGCCGGTGGCCCTTCCCCGCTCCAGCAGCGACTTGAAGCGCAGCAGGTCGTCATCCATCTGCTTCTTCGGGTCCGCGCCCAGCAGCCTCGCGAAGGCATGGCCAATGGCCCCGGCCGGCGGGTTGTAGGACAACCGGATGTCCACCCGAGTGCCGCCGCGCGGCGTGGACTCGAAGTGGATGACGCCCAGGTTCTCCACCGCCGTGCCCTCCACGCTCTTCCAGGCCAGCACCTTGTTGGGCACGAACTTCGTGACGACGGCGTCCCATTCGAAGTGCAGCCCCGCGGGCCCGCGCACCTTCCAGTGCGAGCGGCCCTCGACGCCCGGAATCACTTCATCCACGTGTGTCATGAACCGGGGGAAGTTCTGCATCTCCCGCCAGAAGGCGAACACCTCCTCTACCGGCGCGTTCACGTTGATGTCCTTGTGAAGGGTGATGGCCCGCCGTCCTGCCCCCATCCCCGTGAGCCGCCGCAGCCCCAGGTTCGTGAAGGCCCGCGTGCCCAGCATCATGCCGCCCAGGGCCGCCAGGGTTCCCATCAGGCCCCGGCGCCCCAGCCCCCAGGCCGTCAGCGTCATGCCGCCCAGCGCCCCGAAGAGCCGTTCGGACGGCGACCAGTGCTCCTGGAAGAAGGGCCTCGACTCACCCGAGCGCATGCTGCCTCCTTGCAGCGCCGAGTGCGCTGAGCCCTCCGCATACGGAACAAGCTGGTTGTCCAGCCCATGCACCCCCTGCACCTTGCCGATGCGGGGCAGCACGCGCCGGAGTTCCTCGCGAAGGATGGGGCCTTCCAACCGAACCAGGCCATCCCGAGCCATCACGCGAATCGCCCCGGGATGCGAGCACACCCGGCCCAGGGCCGAGCGCACCCGTTCCTCCAGGACAAGGTCCTCCACCGGTGCCCGGTGCAGCTTGCGCATCGATTCGAAAAAGACGCCGCGCGAGCGCTGCGAAAGGTCCCGGGCGACGACGCCTACCGCGCCTCCCGCCTCATGCGCCGCGTGGACGGCCTTCCCCTGCAGATGGGACCTGCGCCAGCGGCCACTGCGTGGATCCGTCCAGTACATCAGCCCCAGGCCCAGCCCAGCGCCACCGATTCCCCATAGGGCAGCTTTCATCGTCCGCCTCCTTCTGGCTCGTGTCCTTCGCTCCACGGAACGTGAAGGCGGCGATGGCGCGGTGCAGCAGACGGGAAGGGGCTGCCTCGCTCGCGTCCACAGGGGATGCCTGACCACCAACCGGGCGGCCCGGGGCCCGGAGGTCCTCACGTTGACCGGGCAACGAGGAGGTGCCAGCGCGAACGCCCGTCCCGTTCCATGAGGCCACCGGCGTGGCCAGCTTTCTCCTGACGAGCGCCCGTTCCATTCCAGGGAGCGGCGAGGAGTGGCGGCATGCGAGAGCCCGAATTCCAGGACCGCTATGAGGGAGGCCGCGTGCTCGCGGACCACCTGCGGCGCCACGCGCGGCAACCCGGCACCCTGGTGCTGGCGCTGCCACGGGGCGGCGTGCCCGTGGGCGCCGAAGTCGCGCGGAAGCTCGGAGTGCCGCTCGATGTCTTCCTGGTCCGCAAGCTGGGCGCGCCCGGCCATGAGGAGCTGGCCATGGGCGCCATCGCCTCCGGGGGCGTGCGGGTGCTCAACCGCGAGGTCGTGGACGAGCTGAACATCGGCCGCGAACAGATTGAAGCCGCGGCCCGCCGCGAGGCCGTGGAGCTCCAGCGGCGTGAAGAGAGCTACCGGGAAGGCCGGCCGCTCCCCGACGTGCGTGGGCGCACCGTCCTCCTGGTGGATGATGGGCTGGCCACTGGAACGACGATGCGGGCGGCCGTGGCGGCGCTGCGGCTCCTGGAGCCCGCGGCCATCATCGTGGCCGTGCCCGTGGCCGCAGCCGAGTCCTGCGAAAGCCTGGCCCAGGTGGCGGACGAGGTCGTCTGCGTCCGCATGCCCGAGCCCTTCTATTCCGTGGGCCTCTGGTACCGCGACTTCGCGCAGACGGAGGACGACGAGGTGCGCGCCCTGCTCGCCGAGGCAACCCGGGAATGGGCTGCCAGCGAAACACAGCCCTCCGCCTGAGCCTGGCGCCTCGCGGACCTCAGCCGCGCGGAGCCGGCCTCCATGTGCGCATGGACGTCCGCCCCACCATGATGTCCACCAACCGCTTCACGCGGCGGAAGACGCTCTCCTGCGTGTAGGGCACGCCGTGCTTCTCGCACAGCGCCTTCACCTTGGGCTGCGCCTGCCGGTAGCGCGTCATGGGCAGGCTGGGCCAGAGATGGTGCTCGATCTGGTAGTTCAGCCAGCCGTGGAGGAAGTCCACCACGTCGTTGCCGGTGGCGTAGTTCGCCGAGCCCACCACCTGCCGCACGGAGAACTCCGCGCCGCTGCGCGCCCGGCCCTCGAAGCGGTAGAGGTCATCCCCCGCGTGGTTGGGCGCGATCAGCACGAAGCTCTGGATGTTGGTGAGCACTTCCGCGAAGACGCTGTTGGCGAAGACGCTGAGGACGGCCCACGCGCCCAGTGGCGCGAAGAGCGCGGGCAGCAGCACGAAGCGCAGGCCCGCGTAGGGCAGCAGGCACGTCCACCAGAAGGCACGGCCTTCGACGGTGAACGGGTTGAAGGCGGTGATGAGGGGCAGCGTGCCGGATTCGTCCGGTCCTCCCGCGCGCTTGCGTTCGAAGCGCCGCCACTCCAGGAACGTGTTGGGCGCGTAGTACGTCACCTTCCACGTGCAGGCGAAGAACGCGACCAGCGCGTACTTGGCCAGCATGGGCATGCGCGATTGGCGCAGCCACTCCGTGTTCATCTCCACCAGATCCGGGTCCGCCGTCTCACCCGTGTGTCCGTGGTGCAGCACGTTGTGCTCATGCCGCCACGCCTGGGGATGAATCCAGTCCGGCCAGTCCAGGAAGCGGCGCCACCCGGTGGCGAAGCGCTTGCCCGTGTAGTGCGCCGGCACGCCCGGCACCTTGTCGTAGCCCCGGTGCGTGACGTGATGGGCCATCATCGTCCAGCGCGCCGTGTTGCCTTGCGCGATGAGCAGCGCCGACACGAGATTGGGCATCAGCCACGCCGTCGCGTAGCCCAGCGCGGAACAGGCCCGGCCCCAGCGTTCAATCTTCCGCGCGTGCGCCAGGTCCGCCTCGCCGAGTGAAGACTCCAGCTCCTGCTTGAGCGCCTGAAGGTCCTGGGCGAAGGCTTCCGGCTCGGCGAGTACGTGGGGGTGGGAGGTGGGAAGGGACGTCCGCGGCACTTCGTCGACGAGCAGGGGGACTGCCAGGGTCATGATGGGATCGGCATCTCGGTGAGGGCATCCAGGGTGGCGGCCACCAATCGAGTTCCAGTCCCTGATATTCCGGATGGGGAAGTCCATGGGCCTGTTCACTCGCCCGCCACACCACCAGTGCGGCACGCCAATGCCAGACGAGCCACCGTCCGACCGAGGATTGCGGTTAAGCTCCCGAGCTCGCCGCCCACCGCATGCACGAGTTTCCTTCCCGTCGACAGTTGCTGCTGGCCGTCCTGGTGGCCACGATTCTCTCCGCGGCCGTCGAGGGGGTCTGGAGCTCCTCCGGGGCGGTGAGCCCCTCTGCCCGCGTCCTCCTCACCGCCGCGGTGGGGCTGCTCATCAGCGGCACCCTGGCGCTGTTGCTCCTGCGAACCCAGGAGCGCGCTCACCGCGCACGAGACGCCGCCCTGCGCAGCGCGGATGACGCCAGCGCGCTTCGCGAAGCCGTCATGGACGTGACGCCCGTGGGCTTCGCCTTCTTCGACCGCGAGCTGCGTTACGTTCACATCAACACGGCCCTGGCGGCGATGCATGGCCTGCCCGCGGAGCGGCACCTGGGCCGACACGTCACCGAGGTGATGCCCGACCTGGGCAAGCTCATCGCGCCGCGCCTCCAACTGGCGCTCAGCACGGGGGCCTCCATCCAGGACACCCTGCTCCAGGTGGAGACGCCCGCCGCGCCGGGCGAGAGCCGCTTCTGGTTCGGCAGCTATCTGCGCGTGTGCGGCGCGAACGGCGAGGTGCTGGGCGTCATCGCCGCGATGTCCGAGCTCACCGAGCGCATGCGCGCGGAGAAGAGCCTCCAGGAGCATGAGGGCCGGCTGGACGTGCTGACGCGCTCGCTGCCGGACTACCTGTGGGGCGGCAAGCTGCGCGGCGGGAGGCTGCGCGACTTCTACTGCACGCCCGTCATCGAGCGCACCACCGGCTATGCCGCCTCCGCGTTCGTCCAGCCCGCGCCGGATGGCGGACCGCCGCCGCTGTGGGCGGAGATGATCCACCCCGAGGACCGCGCCCGCTACCGGGCCAGCATCGAGGGCCTGGCCCCCGGCGCCGAGGCGGAGCTGGAGCACCGGCTCATCTGCGCCGACGGCCGCGTGCGTTGGGTGCGCAGCCGCGCCGCCGCTTCCGCGTTGGATGCGGAGGCTGAGCTGCATGTCGGCTGCGTCGTCACCGACATCACCGACCGGCGACTCGCGGATGACCTGCGCCAGCGCCTGCATGACAGTTTCCGCCGCTCCGCCCAGGAGTGGCGCCGCACCTTCGACGCGGTGGCCTCGCCGCTGATGGTGTTGGGGGCGGATGGCACCGTCCAGCGTCTCAACGCCGCCGCCATCGCGCTCTTCGGAGGCATGGACCCGTCCGGCCAGCCGCTGTTCACCGCGGCCAGTGCCCCACCCTGGTCGCACGCACTGCCGTTGGTGGAGCAGCTGCGCCGCACCCGCGCCAGCGCCACCCGCGAGCTGAGCGACCCGGGCTCGCGCCGCACGTGGGAGGTGTCCGCCACCTGGGTGGAGGAAGCGGGCGGCGAGGACTCGCGCATCATCCTGGTGGCCACGGAGGTGACGCGTCTCCTGGAGCTCCAGGCCAGCCTGCGACGCAGTGAGACGATGGCCGCCATGGGCGCCATCGTCGCGGGCGTGGCCCACGAGGTCCGCAACCCCCTCTTCTCCATCTCCGCGGTGGTCGACGCGGTGGAGGCGACCTTCGGCGCGCGCGCGGAGCTCCAGCCCTACGTCGACGTGCTGCGCGGCGAGGTGAAGCGCCTCAACCACCTCACGCAGGAGCTCTTCGAGTACGGCCGCCCCACCCGCGGCGAATGGGTGGAAGGCCCCGTGCTCCCGGTGATGGAGGATGCACTCTCCGCGTGCGCCCTGGCCAGTGAGCGAGCCGGTGTGAATGTGAATCGCGAGTTGGCGGCACAGCTGCCCCGCGTTCGCATGGACGCCCGGCGTTTGTTTCACGTGTTTCGCAACGTGGTGGAGAACGCGGTGCAGCATTCACCGGCGGGCAGCGCGGTGCGGGTGACAACGGAAGAAGTGGAAGAGGCGGGCCGGGCCTGGGTGCGGTGCACCGTGCGCGACGGTGGGCCGGGCTTCCGCGCGGAGGACCTGTCCCATGTCTTCGAGCCCTTCTTCAGCAAGCGGCGCGGCGGCACGGGGCTGGGCTTGTCCATCGTCCAACGCATCCTGGAGGAGCACCAGGGTATCATCCGCTTGCGCAATCACCCGGAAGGCGGCGCGGAAGTCACACTGCTGCTTCCTGCTGTTTCTTCGCGTGTATCAACCCAGCACGTAGACTCCCTGACCTCATGACGCGTACCCGAATCCTTCTCGTGGATGACGAGCCCGGCATCCGACTGGGCATGAGAGGCTTCCTCACCGCCCATGGGTTCGACGTGGACGAGGCCACCAGCCTCGCCGAGGCGCAGGAGGCGTTCCGCACCTCGCGTCCGGACGTGGCCGTGGTGGACTACCGGCTCACGGACGGCACCGCGCTGGAGCTGCTGCCGCGCCTCAAGGACATCGACGCCTCGGTGCCCCTGGTGGTGCTCACCGGCCATGGCTCCATCGAACTGGCCGTCCAGGCCGTGAAGGAAGGCGCCGAGCAGTTCCTCACCAAGCCGGTGGAGCTGGCCGTCCTCAAGGTGGTGCTGGACCGGCTGGTGTCGCAGCGCCGCGAGCGGCAGCGGCTGCTGGCGGAGCGTTCGCGCATCGCCCGTGGGACGGTGAACCCCTTCATGGGTGGCAGCGCCGCCATCCGCGCGCTCCAGGCGCAGGCCGAACGCATCATCGAAAGCGACAGCCCGGTGCTCGTCACCGGCGAGACGGGCAGCGGCAAGAGCGTGCTCGCGCGGTGGCTGCATGAAGGCGGCCCGCGCAAGGACGCGCCCTTCGTGGACCTCAACTGCGCGGCGCTCTCCAAGGACTTGCTCGACTCGGAGCTGTTCGGCCACGAGAAGGGCGCCTTCACCGGCGCGGTGGCCGCCAAGCAGGGCCTGCTGGAGGTCGCCGACCGGGGCACTCTCTTCCTGGACGAGATTGGCGACATGGACTCGGCCGTCCAGCCCAAGCTCCTGAAGGTGCTGGAGGAGAAGCGCTTCCGGCGGCTGGGCGACGTGAGGGACCGCCGCGTGGACGTGCGCCTCATCGCGGCCACGCATCAGGACCTGGCCGTGGCCGCCCGGGACAAGCGGTTCCGCAGCGACCTCTACTTCCGCGTCAGCACGCTCATCCTCCATGTCCCCCCGCTGCGTGAGCGGCCCGAGGACATCGTCGGGATGGCGCACCAGTTCCTGGCGGAGCTGGGCGCGGCGCGAGGCCGCGGCGGCGTGGGGCTGCAACCCGACGCGGAGACGGCACTCACCCGCTACGCATGGCCTGGCAACATCCGCGAGCTGCGCAACGTGCTGGAGCGCGCGGTGCTGCTGTCCGGCGGCGGGCCCCTGTCCCGGGGGGACTTGCGCTTCGAGGCCACCGCCGGCGAGCCCGCCTCCGACGCCGACGACCACCTCACCCTCGAGGAGCTGGAGCGCCGCCACATCGAGCGCATCCTCCGCCGCGAGCACGGCCACGTGGAGCGCGCCGCCGCGCGGCTCGGCATCCCCCGGTCGTCCCTTTACGAGCGGCTGAAGCGCCTGGGCATCAACCGGTCCGGATTCCAGAAACCGGATCCGTAGCCTGGACACAGCAAGCAGTTTTGAGCCGGGGCGCGGGAGCAAGCACCGGAACTTACTTGGAACCGAGATATGCCTGTCTCTGGCCCTGAGCTTGCTTGCGGGCCCGCTCCGTGGCCCAGAACATCCTGATCGTCGACGACGAGTCTTCCCTCTGCTGGGTGTTGGGCCAGTTCTTCTCCGGGGCCGGCTACCGCGTGGACTCGGCCGGCGCGCTGGACGAGGCCCTGGACCTGATGACGACGGGCCGCTACGACCTGGTCATCAGCGACCTGCGCCTGAGCGGAACGCTCTCCGAAGAAGGGCTGATGCTGGCGGACTTCGTGCGCCGCTACACGCCCCAGACGCGGGTGGTGCTGCTGACGGCGTTCGCGACCCAAGAGCTCACTGACCGCGCGCAGGCGCTGGGCGTGGACCTGGTGCTTTCCAAGCCGCAGCCGCTGCCCGCGCTGGCCGAGCACGTCTCACGCCTGCTCGCCGCCGCCGCGGTGTAGTTCGCGCCCCCGCCGCCGCGTGCGAGTCCCCCAGGCTCCGCGCGACGACGCGTCATCGAGTTGCATGTCGCCGGGACGGACCCGAACAACTGGGACACCGACGGCTCATCGTTTCTTGAGTCGGTCATCCGCCGGTGAGAACCTTCGCGGCTCCTCGGCGGGGCCTGTCCCAGCCTCGACCATTCATGCACCTTCCTCACTTCACACCGTCCTCACCGCGCAACTTCCTTCGCCGCGTGACACGGCTCGCCGCCCCGTTGTTGCTGGTGGCTTCGGCCACCGCCAGCGCCCAACCCGCGGCGTCGCAGGCCATCGACGTGCAGCAGTACAAGCCGGCTCCGGGTGCCTATGACGTGCTCGGCATGCACGGCGCGCGCATCGCGCCGCACCTTTCCTGGAACCTGGGCGCGTCGCTCAACTACGCGAATGATCCGCTCAACCTCGTGGACCCGCGAGCGGACCGGTTCCTCTACCGCATCGTGGACAGCCAGCTCACGCTGGACCTGATGGGCGCCATCTCCCTGTTCGACCGGGTGGAGATTGGCGTCGCGCTGCCCATCTCCCACACGACGTCGGAACCCGCCGCCGCGGTGGCGCCGGACCTGTCGAACGGCGTGGGGACCACGGGCGTGGGTGACCTGCGGCTGGTGCCGAAGGTCCGCCTGCTCTCCACCGACAGCGGCATCCACCTGGCGGTGACGGCGCCTTTGACGCTGCCCACGGGCGGCGGCTCGAAGTTCCTGGGCTCGGACACGGTGACGTTCCAGCCGCGCTTCGTGGCGGAGTGGGCCACCACCGCCGTCCGCCTGCTGGCCAACGTGGGCTTCAACGTCCGCCGCGAGGAGCAGCTGCGCAACCTCCGCGTGGGCAACGAGTTCGCCTACGCGGTGGGCGCCGAGGTGCCCCTCACGCAGGCCCTCACGGCGCAGGCCACCCTGGCGGGCGCGCTGGGCCTGAAGGAGACGAGCGCCGAGGAGCGGCCCATGGAAGTCCTGGCCGCGCTGAAGTACCGCTTCACTCCGGGGTTGGCCGCGCATGTGGGCGCGGGCCCGGGCCTGTCGCGGGGCTATGGCACCCCGTCCTTCCGCGTGCTCGCGGGTGTGGCCTGGACGCCGTTCGAATCCAAGGGCGGCCCCGCCTCCGCCGCGCCGGTCTGCGACCTGGGGCCCGAGGACTTCGACGGATTCCAGGACGACGACAACTGCCTGGACCCGGACGATGACGGTGACGGCATCCCCGACGTCACCGACGTGTGCCCCACCGAGCCGGAGACCTTCAACGGCTTCCAGGACGAGGACGGCTGCCCGGATGACCCGAACGCCCACCAGCCGCCCACCGAGGCGGGCCAGCCCGCACCGGCCCCGGCGCCCCTGGCGCTGCCGCCCGCGCCGGTGGATACCGACAAGGATGGCGTCGTCGACTCGGAGGACCTGTGCCCGGCCGAGCCGGAGGACATGGACGGCTTCGAGGACGAGGACGGTTGCCCCGACCCCGACAACGACCAGGACGGCATCCCGGACGCCGTGGACCAGTGCCCGCTGGAGGCGGAGACCATCAACGGCGTGAAGGATGACGACGGCTGCCCGGACCAGGGCAAGGCGCAGGTGCGCGTGGAGGGCGCGCGCATCGTCATCCTGGACAAGGTGTACTTCGGCACGGGCCGGGACGTGATTCTGGCCAGGTCCCACGGTCTGCTGCGGCAGGTGGCCTCCACGCTCAAGGCGAACCCGCGGATCCTGGTGGTCCGTGTGGAAGGCCACACGGATGACCAGGGCGACGACACGAAGAACCTGGACCTGTCCCAGCGGCGGGCGAAGAATGTGGTGGCCTTCCTGGTGAAGGAAGGCATCGCGGCGCAGCGGCTGGACGCGGTGGGCTATGGTGAGGCGAAGCCGGTCGACACCAACGAGACGGACAAGGGGCGCGAGAACAACCGGCGCGTCGAGTTCAACATCGTGAAGGTCGCCGAGCCTTCGACGGGAGGAGGCACGCGGTGATGCGGACAGCCCCTTGGATGATGGCGGTGATGCTGGCGAGTCCACCCGCGCTCACCGCGCAGACGCAGGCGCCGTGCGGCGGGCTGCGCTTCGAAAACGGCCGGATGGTGTTCGGCAGGCCGCTGTCGCCCCAGGGCGCGGAGACGGACGCGTGCCTGGCGCACGTGGCCCAAGCGCTCCTGGCGCGCCCCGCCATCCGTTCCGTGACGGTGGCGGCGAAGCTCCCGGACGCGGACCGGCTGGACGGCCGGGGCCTGGCCGCGGCGAAACGGGCCGCGGATGTGCTGGTGGCGGCGGGCGTGCCCCGCACGCGCGTGTCCGCCATGGCGCCGCCGTCCGTGGAAGGCGAGCCCGCACAGCTCCAGCTCGCCTACGTGGAGCGGCCCGCCCAGCCCGCGGTGGCCCGGCTACGGGCGGCCAGCGGCGCGGTGGAGGCCGGCGCGACGGAAGCCCAGCTCCTCGCGCGGACGGTGGGAGACTCGCTCTACCCGGGCGAGCTGCTGCGCACCGGCGCGGACGCCCGGGCGGAGCTGGCCCTGGCGGACGGCAGCACGGTGCGCGTGGTGGAGAACAGTCTCATCAAGGTGGGCGCCATCGAGCTGATGGCGAACCTCCAGCGCAAGGTGCAGTTGGACTTGCTGCGAGGCACCGTGGAGACGGACGCGGCGCCGGGTGGCGCGGGCTCCATCTTCGAGGTCCGCACGCGCGGCGCGGTGGCCGGTGTGCGTGGCACCCGGTTCCGCGTGTCGGCCCAGGACGACGGCACCAGCCGGCTGGAAACACTGGAAGGCAAGGTGGCCCTCATCGCGGAGCAGGCCGAGGTCGAGGTGTCGGGCGGACATGGCTCGCGCGCGAAGCCGGGCTCGCCTCCGGAGCCGCCTCGCCCGCTGCTGCCGGCGCCCACGCTGGTGGGCCCTCGGGGGGGCGCGTTCGCCTCGGCCCCGAAGGTGTCCTGGCGGACGCTGGCGGGCGCCGCGACCTACCGCGTGGAGGTGGCCCGCACGGCCGACTTCGCCGCGAGTGTCCAGACGTATGACAGCGCCAGCGCGGAGCTGGCGATTCCCGGGCCCCGCCAGGGCAAGTGGTTCTGGCGCGTGATGGCCGTGGACGGAGACGGCTTCGTGGGCTTCCCCTCGAAGATCTACGCCTTCGACGTCCAGCCCTGAGACTGTTGCGTTGCGTGCGCCCATGGACTCCAGTCCCGCCGAGCCCCACCGCCGCGACGGCCTCCGTCTGCCCTCGCCCGCCATGTTGCGGGTACTGGGTGCGTGCGTAGGCATCGCGCTGGCGGGGGTGACGGCGGCCACCGGTGGCGCACCGGGATTCCTGGAGCGCTCGCTCTACGACCAGGCGGTGAGCCGGCTGCTGCCCGCCGTGCCGCCGAGCGCGGACCTGGTGCTGGTGGAAGTGGATGACCGCGCCCTCGCGACGCTGAGCGAGCGTTGGCCGCTGTCACGCACCACGTGGGCCCGCGCCTTCCATGCGCTCGCCGCCCAGCGCCCCTCCGCAGTGGCGGTGGACGTCGTCTTCGACCAGCCCGGGCCGCGTGACGCGCTGGAACTGGGTGAGGACATCCTGGAGGCGCTCCGCCGCTCCGGGCTGACGGAGCAGCCCGCGGGTGAAGCCTTGGCGGCGGACCTGGAGGCACGGCTCCGCGCGCGCGACGGCGATGCCCGGCTGGCCGAAGCGATTTCGGAAGGGCACGGTGTCGTCCTGGGAGCCGCGGCGCTCACGGACGACGTCCCGGGGATGGCGCCCCTCCAGGATGGCGTCCTGGGCACGCCGCTGGCCCTGCCCGCCCACGCGCTGCGGCTCCAGGCCCAGGAGGTGGCGGGGAGCATCGCGCCCCTGCGCATGGCGGCTCGGGGCAGTGGAACCCTCAACATGCTGGTGGACGGTGACGGCGTCATCCGTCGATATCCCTACGCCGTGGGCGTGAGCGGACAGGCCTGGCCTTCGCTGGCACTGGCCACCGCGCTGCACCTGACGCCCGAACGGGCGGAGCCTCTGCGCGAGCTGGCGGCATGGGACCGCGGCGCTCCGTTGATGCGGCTGCCCGCGCCCAACTGGCTGCCCCGGGTGAGTCTGGCGGACCTGCTCCACGCGGACCCGCGCTCGGTGGGCTTGGACCTGGCGCTGCGAGGCAAGACGGTCTTCGTGGGTGTCACCGCCACGGGGCTGCATGGCCAGAGCACCCTGCCCGGCCAGGTGGCGGTGCCCGGCGTGGAGATTCACGCCTTCGCCATGGACAACCTGCGGTCGGGCCGGCTGATGCGCTCGTCGGGACTGGTGGCGCTGCTGGGCGTTCTGGAGACCGCGGCGGTGCTCGCGGCCTTCGTCTGGCTCTGCAGGCGCGCGCGCACGTCCGGCGCGGTCCTCCGATGGGCGGTGACGCTGGCGGTCCTGCACACGGCGCTGGTGGCGTGGCTGGCGTCGGACCCGGGCTGGGTCATTCCGCTGGTCCCCGCGTGGGTGGGCCTCATGCTGATGCTGGTGGTGGACGCGGCGTCGCGCGCGCGGGAGATGGGCCGGCAGCGAGGCGCCCTCCGCCGGCTCTTCATCCGCTACCCCCAGGCATCCGTGGAGCCGGCAGCGCCGCAGCCAGACGCCCAGCGCGCCCGCGCCGACGCAATGCACCAGGACTAGCGGACAGCCAAACAACCGCACCGGGCGAACCCACGTCACACGAGGCCTTGAGCCAGGCAGCAGCCGTGGCAGCATCCTCGCTCCTGCATGCGCCGCTACGCCCTCATCGCCGAGCCCGACCCACAGCGAGCCGCTGGCCTCTTGTCCCTGATGACGGAGGAAGGCCTGGAAGGCGTCGTCGCCAAGGATGGAGCGGAAGCCCAAGATGTCGTGCGCCAGCGAGGTGCGCCCCTGCTGCTCGTCACGGACCTGGCGCTGCCCCGGCTGGACGGCTTCGCGTTGCTGACGTGGCTTCGGGAACAGGAGGACTCCGCCGCAACGCAGGTCGTGGTGGTCACTGCCTTCGACGAGCTGCGCGTCCGCGCATGGCAGCTCAAGGAGGCGCTGGGCATCCATGCGTTGCTCAGTCGCCGGGCCTCCTCGGAGGTGATGCGGGACACGCTGCGTCGCGTACTCGCAGGGCAGCTCGCGCCACAGTCGCCTCCGGCGGAGGGGGCCGCGGAGCAGGAGCGGCAACGGCTGGCGAGCATCGCGGCCATGCACCTGGTCGACAACGGACCGCCCGAGGCGGAGCTCCAGCAACTCGTGAAGGAGGTTGCCCAGGCCTTCGGTGTTCCCGTGGCGCTGATGACGCTGGTGCTGGGCGAGCGCCAGTGGTTCAAGGCCCACGTCGGCCTGCCACCCACCCTCGCGAAGGACCGGGGCACGCCGCGCGACTGGGCGTTCTGTCACCACGTGGTGCAGGGGCGCGAGCCGCTCGTCGTACCGGACGCCCGGCGCCATCCCTACTTCCGTGACAACCCGCTGGTGCGCGACGGCATCGTGGGCAGCTACGCGGGCGCGCCGCTGCTGACGTCCACGGGCGAAGTCCTGGGCTCGCTGTGCGTCATCGACACGCGCCCGCTCGTCCTGGGCGCCGAGGACCTGGCCGCGCTGCGGGAGCTCGCGAATCGCGTCGCCGAGGACCTGGAACAACGGGCCCAGGTGAAACAGGCCACCGGGAAGGCCCAGGCGGAGCCCGCGCTCACCGAAGCGTCGGCCCTGGGACTCCTGCGCGATGCGGTGCAGGCCCTCGATGTTGCGGCCCTGCTGGTGGCGCCTGGACGCAAACCCCACGCGTGCAACACCGCGATGACGGACCTGCTGGGCCTGCCGCCGGAGCCCTTCCCGGCCATGACGTTCGAGGCCTTTTGCCAGCACGTCGCGGGCCTCACCGCGGACCCGACGAGCACGCTGCGGCAGCTCGACCTGGCCTCCGAATCGTCCCGAGGCCTCCGCCTGACGCTGGTCCTGGAGCGGCCCCAGCCGCGCCGGCTGCGCTGGGTGGCTCGGCCCTTCCCCTGCCCTGGCGGCATGGCGCAGATGCTGACGCTCGCCGACATCGGACACACCCGGCCAGCCCGTGAGGAGCGGGAGCGGCAGTACCGGGTGGACGCGCTGACCGGACTGGTGTCACGGCGCGCGGGCGAGGAACGGGTGCTGCGCGAGATTGGCCGCTGCCGCAGGGATGGCATGCCCTTCAGCGTGCTGCTCGCGGACCTGGTGGGACTGGGGCGCATCAACGCGACTCGAGGTTTCGACGCGGGGGACGCCACGCTGCGAGACGGCGCCCGCATCACCGAAGCCCTGGGAGGCCCTGGAGGCTTCGCGGTGCGCTGGGAAGGCGGGGCGTTCCTGCTGGCCCTTCCTGGCGTGGACGCGGCGCGGGCCGAAGCACTGCGCCAGAAGCTGCACGACACCCCTGGCGCACCCGATGTGGTGTCCGCCACCGTCACCGTCGCGGGTGAGGAAGACCCTCAGGGAACGCTGGCCCGAGCCCAGGCAGCGCTCATCCGGGCCAAGACAGAGCACCGGCCACTGCGGCTGGAATGAGCCACGCTGGCCCTTTTCACCGCGACGAGGAGCACCGCATGTCGACGCCCGTGCCCGACCGCCTCCGCCTGCCCTTCCACTTCGACGCCGCGCCGCTCCAACAGGAACTCGCGGCATTGCCCGCTGAGGCGTGGGTTCCCCACTTCAACAAGCGCGAATACGAAGGCGAGTGGAGCGGCGTGCCCCTGCGCTCCATTGGCGGAATGGAAGGCCGCATCTATCCAGACCCGACGGGCCGCGAGCGATACGCCGACACGCCCCTGCTGGCGCGCTGCCCCGGGCTCCGCGCCGTGCTCGCCACGTTCCAGTGTCCCATCGGCGCCGCGCGGCTGCTGAAGCTCGCGGCGGGCGCGCGCATCCGCGAGCACACCGATTACAACCTGGGTTACGCGGACGGCGAGGTGCGGCTCCACGTCCCCATCACCACGCACCCCGACGTGGCCTTCTTCCTCGGCGGCGAGCGAGTCGTCCTCCAGCCCGGTGAGTGCTGGTACCTGGACTTCAACCGTCCCCACCGGGTGGACAACCCCAGCGACACCGACCGCGTCCACCTGGTGCTGGACTGCGACGTGAATGACTGGCTGCGAGACGTCTTCACGGGGGCCGTGAATGGGCGCTGAGGCCTTCGAACGATTCCGTCTCCGCGTCCTGGAGGACATCACGCTCCAGGATGCACTGCGCGAGACTCCGGACACCCCGGCCTTCGTGACACGCGCCATCGAACTGGGCGCCGCGCACGACTGTCACTTCAGCGCCGAGGACATCCACGAAGCCCTGCGCGCCGCCCGCCAGGTCTGGAGGGAGCGATGGATATGACACCGCACCTCGATGGCTGGGTGCCCGCACGCATCCACGTGGGCGGCGGACAACCGCGGGTGGACTGGTGCCACATGGGAGGCCAGCGATTCACGGACCCATTCTTCGACGAGACGCTGGAGCGTAGGCTGCGCCACCCATTCGCCCTGCTCTTCCGGCATCAGACGTCCATGGACGCACTGGTGGCACGACAGGCCGAGAAGCCCGGCCTGCCGGTGCGCGGGCTCGTCTTCCACATGTCCCGTTGCGGCTCCACGCTGGTCGCGCAGCTGCTGGCCGCGCTGCCGCGCCACATCGTGCTGTCCGAAGCCGGCCCCGTGGACACGGTGCTGCGCGCGCACCAGTCCTTGCCAGGCGTCACGGA
This sequence comes from Myxococcus sp. CA023, assembly GCF_010998615.1. Classification (GTDB taxonomy): domain Bacteria; phylum Myxococcota; class Myxococcia; order Myxococcales; family Myxococcaceae; genus Myxococcus. The sequence continues at coordinate 28,394 of NZ_JAAEAH010000018.1, forward strand.
CACGCAGCGCATCGAATGGCTGCGCGCGGTGGTGGGAGCCCTCGGACAGCAGCGGCATCCGGAGGAGCACGCGGTGTTCCTCAAGCTGGACGCGTGGCACATCCTGGAGCTCCCGCTGCTCCAGCGCGCCTTCCCCGGTGTGCCGTGGATGTTCCTCTACCGGGACCCCGTCGAGGTCATGGCGTCGCATCAAAATCACCGGGGCGCGCACATGCTTCCGGGACTGCTGAACCCCGCTCACCTGGGCCTGGAGCCCGGGCAACTCGAAGGCATGCCCCTGGACGAGTACGGCGCGCGCGTCCTCGCGGCCATTTGCGACGCGAGCCTGCGAGGCTATCGCGCGCGGACAGCCAAGGCGCGGCTGATGGACTACCGGCAGCTCCAGCCGGAAGGCCTGCGGGTGCTCACGGAGCTTTTCGCTCTCAAGCTGACGGCCGAGGACACCCCGCGCTTGCGCGACGTCTTGGAGCGGAACGCGAAGAACCCGGTGCTGCCCTTCGAGGACGACACGGAGGAGAAGGCTCGCCGCGTCTCACCGCATGGGCGGGCCCTGGCGGAGCAATGGGGCCGTCCCATCCACGACGCGCTGGAAGCCGAACGCCTGCGCGGGAATGTCGGGCCGTAGCGCGAGACACCTACGCCCGGCGCTACCGGGCCTGGGCCGCCTGCGCAGCATTGCCTGTGGTCATCGCCCTGCTCCGGCCGAAGTCCCGAGGCACTCCAACCGCCACGGCGAACTCGCTCAGTGCCGTCCCCGCGCCGCGACGGCGTCCTGGATGAGCCCGGCGAGCAGCATGAGAGACTTCGGGTCCTTGCTCGCGCGCACGCGCCAGGAGCCGGCGCGGGTATGCAGCACCAACCGGTAGGACTCCTCGGCGAGAACGAGCCGCGCGATGCAGCCGAAGATGACCATGACGACGGCGATCAACGCCGCCTCATAGACCCCCTTCGCCGTGCTGCTGGAGACGGACAGCGCGGACAGGGCCGGCAGCCCCACGCTCATGCACAGGCCCAGCATGGCCAACACAGGAACCATGCGAGGCGTGCGCCGCACCGTCTCCACCCGCTGGACGTCCGCGAGCAGCAGCGTCCTGCCCCGGGCGACGACCCGCTCGGTCGTCACACGCAGGCCGGCGTCCTGAAAGAGCGACACTTCGGCAGGAGCGGGCGGCGCAACATGCGGGCGGTCCGGAAACGCGGGAGTGGCGGGCACCGCGGACACGGCGAGAGGCTCAATCATGGGACGACTCGGTGGACGGCGGCACGGCCCCGCCGGGAGAGATGAATACGGAACTCGGATGACCTGGAACGTGAGCCAGCAACACCCGGCGCAGCTCACCGAGTGGCCCGCCCAGCGCGAAACAGTCGCGGGCGCCCAGCCGCAGGGCGAGTCCCATCAGCCGCTCATCGGCGAAGGGCACCAGCACGATGATGGGCCCCTGGGGCGAAAGCTCCCGGGCGCGCTGAAGCCGACGCTGGAGACTCTCACCGCGCTCGACGTGGACGAGCACGAGGTCCGGACACCCACCAGCCGGCGCCCCCGACTCCAGCGCGATGCCCAGCTCGGCCAGCACGTCCATCAGGAGCGAGCTGAGCGACGCATCCCCTCCAAGCAGGAGGGCACGGGCGATGGACGAGGACTTCACGTTGCAACATCAAGCAATGCCCATGCCCGCAGTCCCCGCCCCGAGACACCGGGCAACGTGCAGGCGAACCGTTGCATCACGCCAGACGTCCCTGGCGGATTACCACGGTGTCTCGCGCGCCCCTCTACCCGCGCTCCCGCTCGCGACGATGGATGGTGGACACGTCGATGCCGAGCACCTCTGCGGCGCGCGTCTTGTTCCCGCCGCAGCGTGTCACCATCCACGCGATGTACTCCCCCTCCAGCCGCCGCAGGGGCCACAGCGCGTGCTGCGCCATCACCAAGGGCTGCACCTCCGGCGCCTCGGGTGGCAGGTGTGGGCGCAACTCCTCCAGCCCCACGACTTCGCTCGCCACCATCACCGCCAGCCGCTCTATCAGGTTCTCCAGCTCACGCACGTTTCCCGGCCAAGGCAAGGTCGCGAGCGCGGCCACCGCCTCCGGAGACAGAGACTGCATGCGGGAGCGAGGGTTGCGCGCGCGGGCGCGAGCCGTGAAGTGCTCCACCAACAAGGGGATGTCCTCGCGCCGCTCCGCCAGCGGAGGCAACAGAAGCGTCACGACATTGAGCCGGTAGAACAGGTCCGCGCGGAAGCGGCCCTCGCGCACGCGGGCGTCCAGGTCCTGGTGCGTGGCGGCGACGATGCGCACGTCCACGGTGCGGCTGCCGTCGGCGCCCACCGCGCGCACCTCGCCGTCCTCTAGTACGCGCAGCAGGCGGGCCTGGAGCTCCAGCGGCATGTCACCAATCTCGTCCAGGAACAGCGTGCCCCCATCCGCCTCCACGAAGAGGCCGCGACGGGCGTGGGTAGCGCCGGTGAAGGCCCCCTTGAGGTGACCGAACAGCTCGCTCTCCAGCAAGTCATGTGGCAGCGCCGTGCAGTTGACCGCCACGAAGGGCCCGGAGGCGCGAGGCCCCTGGAAGTGCAGCGCGCGCGCCACCAGTTCCTTGCCCGTGCCGCTCGGGCCTCGCAGCAGCACCGCCGCCTGGGCGTAGGCCACGCGGTCGATGAGCTCGTAGAGGTTCCGCATCGCCGCGCTTCGGCCCACCAGCGCCCCCAGCCCGCTGCGCTCCGCGGCGGCGCGCCGGAGTGCCCGGTTCTCCACCTGGAGCCTGCGCTCCTTCAACGCGCGCTCGAGGAAGAGCAGCACCTCATCCAAGCGGAAGGGCTTGGTGAAGTAGTGGTACGCGCCGCGCTTCATCGCCTCCACCGCGCTCTCCACGCCGCCGAAGGCCGTCATCATCAACACGGGGATGTCCGAGTCGAGCGCCCGCACGGCCTCCAGCACGTCCAGGCCGTCCACCCCTTCCATGCGCAAGTCACACAGCACCGCGTCGTAGGCCTGTGCGCGCGCCATCCGGATGGCCTCTTCGCCGCCCGTGGCCAGATCCACGACGTAGCCCGCGTCCGTGAGGGGCTCCCGCAGCATGAGGCCCATGTCCACGTGGTCATCGACGACCAGGATGCGTCCTTCAACCGACATACCGCTCCTCCGCGCTGGGCTTCGCGATGGGCCAGAGCACGGTGACGCAGGTGCCCCGGCCCTCCTCGCTCTCCAACTCCAGCCGGCCACCATGGTTGCGCACGACGTGAGCCACCATCGTCAGGCCCAGTCCCGTGCCCTGTCCCCGCTTCTTGGTGGTGAAGAAGGGGTCGAATACCTGATTGAGGTGCTCCCGGGGAATGCCGCAGCCGTCGTCGCGGAGGGTGAGCGCCACCAGCCCCCACGGCTCCGCCTCTGGCGCCGCCGCGGACAGCGTCACCTGCCCGCCCTCGCCACACGCGTGGCAGGCGTTGAGCGCCAGATTCACCAGCACCTGCTGGAGCTGGTCCGGGTCCGCGGCCAGTGGAGGCAGCGTCTCCGGAACGGACACCTCGAAGCGAACCCCGCGCCGCTCCACCTCCATGCGCAGCAACTCCTGGACGTCCTGGAGCAGGGAGATGAGCGGCACCGGCCGCACCGCCGTGGGCTGGAGGCGCGAGAAGTCCAGGAGCTGCCGCAGCGTGCGACTCACCCGGTCGATCTGCTCGATGATGACGGCGATGCCAGGCCCCTGCGGGTGTTCCTTGCCCAGCTTGCCCAGCACGTACTCCGCGCGCCCACGCACCACCCCAAGCGGCGTGCCAATCTCATGCGCGATACCGGCGGCGAGCACGCCCACCGTGGCCAGCTTCTCCGCGCGCAGCAACTGCGTCTCCAGCGCGCGCACGTTGCTCAGGTCCTCCACCACCAACAAGGTCTGCACCTCCGGGTGGCGTGCCTCCAGCGGCACCGCGTGGAGATTGAAACGGCCCTCCTCGCCGAAGAGCACCAGCGTCTCCCCCAGGATGCCATGGGCGCGCGACTCGCTCGCGGCGGCCTCCACCAGGGCGCGAATCCGGGACACCACGGGTGCCGGTGCCTGGGGGAACGCCGTCTCCAAGGGCGCGCCAATGGCGTCCGGAGGCATGCGCTCGCGGAGCACCTGGTTCACCGCGCTGATGCGCCCGTCCACGGTGAGCGCCAGCACCCCAGAAGGAATGTGGTCGAGAATCTTCTGCGTCTTGTCGTGCAGGTGCGCCAGTTGGTCCGCGTGCTGACGGCTCTCTCGCAAGGCGGCCGCGCGGCGCTGCGCCAGCACCACGTACACGGCGAACGTCACCAGGAAGAGCGCCACGAGCAGCGCCGCGGCCAGGAGCCGCCAGATGAGGGCTTGCTGATGCGATCGCAGCGTCGCGGTAGACACCAACGTGGCCGCGGCCCAATGGCTGCCACCGCGGACGCGGATGGGCGTGAACACGGCGATGGCCTCCGATCGGCCCAGGCCCAATCGCTCGGCCTCCTCCGCGCGCAGCGGCAACGCGCCGCGCTCCCCCTCGCGCATGCGAGCCGCCAGCGTCGTGAAGCCCGGCACCAATGCGCCCTCCGTCTCCAGCCGCCGGAACCAGTCCGCCAGGGTGGCGTCGCTGGCGGAGGTCGGATGACCATAGGTGCCCAGGAGCAACAGCCGCGCGTCCGGGTCCGACGTCACGATGCGCAGCGGCGTAAAGAAGGACGTCGTGTCGACGAGCACCGCCACCGCGCCCTCGGGCCGGCCTTGCTCATCCACGGGCAGCGCCGTGGCCATGACCCGCAGCGAGTCCAAGCCGTCATCCACCATGGGAGGTGACAGCGTGACGTCCCCCGGCGGGCGCAGCAGGGCCCGCCGGCCCGCCTCCGCCATCTGCGCCAGCACGGGCGCTCGCGCCACCTGCTTGCCCATGCGCCGATCCAACATGCGCAGCCATTCCTTGCCGCTGGCGTCGTAGGCGATGAGGACCTTGTACTGGCCCACCGCCTCCAACAGGGCCCGCATCTCCCGCCGGTGCTCCGCCAACGTGCCGGGCTGGGACATCAACTCCCCGGCGAAGCGCAGGTCCTCCGCCACGTCCTCCAGCGTCTCCGCCACCCCGCGTGTGGCCTCATCCAACTGGGCCTGGCGCTCCACCGCGAACTGGTGCCACTGCGCCTCCCGGTTGCGCTCCAACAGGGTGAACACCCCCACCCCCACCGTCGTGAGGGCGACACAGAGCAACAGGATGGGAACGAGCGCGTACCGCATGGCCCGCGGAGTCTAACCGCCAGCCCCTCCCCAACCCCTTGAAATAGCAGGGAAATCAGGAGGCTCGCCGGCCAGGGGGCCGACTTTGGCGATTGACACTCCGCGTCGGGCGCTGCTACCTACCGGTCGGTAGGTCTCCAGAAGGGAGCAGACGTGACGAACACCGGAGGACGGAAGCCGGACGAGGGCGAGCGCTACCGAGCCATCCTTGAAACGGCGGCGCGGCTCATCTGTGACCGGGGGTACGAGGGCACGTCGATGCAGGAGATCGCCGCCGCGTGCCGGATGACGAAGGCGGGCCTCTACCACCACATCCAGAACAAGGAGCAGTTGCTCTTCGCCATCATGAACTACGGGATGGACCTGTTCGAGGAGCAGGTCCTCTCGCGGGTGCAGGACATCGCGAATCCGGTGGAGCGGCTTCGCGCGTGCATGCGCCACAACATCCTGCTGGTGACGCGGGGGTGGAGCAAGGAGGTCATCATCATCCTCCACGAGCACGCCACGCTCACCGGCGAGACGCGCGCCTTCATCGACGCCCGGAAGAAGAAGTACGTGGACTTCCTGGAGGAGGCCTTTTCGCAGGCCTCGCAGCAGGGCCTCATCCGCCCCGTGGACCCGACGGTGGGCGCCTTCTCGTTCCTGGGAATGGTGCTGTGGATCTACAAGTGGTTCAAGCCGGACGGGCGCCTCACGGACGAGCAGATCGCCGACGGCATGGTGGGCATGTTGTTCCCGCCCTTCGCCGCTGTTGGTGACACCGCAGGACAGGCAGGGCCCTCCCCGCTGCGTATGGTGCCGAGCGTGTCGGCCACCGGCACGGATTCGGAGGACGCATGAAGACGGCGCGCTGGTGCTCGCTGGAGGAGGCGGTGGCCTCCATTCCGGATGGCGCGTCGCTGGCCACCGGTGGCTTCATGCTGGGTCGCGCCCCCATGGCGCTGGTGATGGAGCTCATCGCGCAGGGCAAGCGCGACCTGGGCCTCATCTCCCTCCCCAACCCGCTGCCCGCGGAGTTCCTCGTGGCGGGCGGCTGTCTGGGCAAGCTGGAGATTGCCTTCGGCGCGCTGAGCCTCCAGGGCCGCGTGCGTCCCATGCCCTGCCTCAAACGGGCCATGGAGCAAGGCACCCTCGCCTGGCGCGAACATGATGGCTACCGCGTCGTCCAGCGGCTGCGCGCCGCGTCCATGGGTCTGCCCTTCATCCCCGCGCCGGACGCGGACGTGTCGGGGCTGGCGCGGACGGAGCCGCCTCCCACGGTGGAGGACCCCTTCACCGGCCTGCGCGTGGCGGTGGAGCCTGCCTTCTATCCGGACGTGGCGCTGCTCCACGCGCGCGCCGCGGACGAGCGCGGCAACCTCTACATGGAAGACCCGACTACTGACCTGCTGGTGGCGGGCGCGGCGAAGCGGGTGATTGCCACGGTGGAGGAGCGGGTGGCGAAGCTGCCTCGCGCCACCCTGCCCGGCTTCCAGGTGGACCGCATCGTCCTGGCTCCCGGCGGCGCCCTGCCCACCGGCTGCGCCGGGCTCTACCCGCACGATGACGAGATGCTGGCCCGCTACCTGTCGCTGGCGGAGACGGGCCGTGAAGCGGAGTTCCTGGAAACGTTGCTGACGCGGAGGGCGGCATGAGCGCGACGCTGGACATCACCCCAGCGGAGACCGTGGTCTCCCTGCTGGCGCGGCAGATTGATGACGGCGGCGTGGTGGCCACGGGCGTGGCGTCACCGCTGGCCATCCTGGCCATCGCCGTGGCGCGCGCGACGCATGCGCCGGACCTGACGTACCTGGCCTGCGTGGGCTCGTTGGATCCGGAGATTCCCACGCTGCTGCCCTCCTCCGAGGACCTGGGCTACCTGGATGGCCGGTCCGCGGAAATCACCATTCCGGACCTCTTCGACCACGCGCGGCGCGGCCGGGTGGACACCGTCTTCTTCGGCGCGGCCGAGGTGGATGGCGAGGGCCGCACCAACATGACGGCCAGCGGCAGCCTGGACAAGCCGCGGACGAAGTTCCCCGGTGTGGCGGGCGCCGCGACGCTGCGGCAGTGGGTGCGCCGGCCGGTGCTGCTGGTGCCGCGCCAGTCGCGCCGCAACCTGGTGCCGGAGGTGCAGGTCGCCACCACGAGAGATCCACGCCGGCCGGTGACGCTCATCTCCGACCTGGGCGTGTTCGAACTGGGCGTGTCTGGCGCGCGGCTGCTCGCGCGACACCCCTGGGCCTCGGAAGAGCACATCGCGGAGCGCACGGGCTTCGCCTTCCAGGTCTCCGAAGCGCTGTCCGTCACCTCGCTGCCGGATGCCCGGACGGTGGCGGCCATTCGCGCCATCGACCCGCACGGCTACCGCGACGCGCTCGTCGGCGCCTGAGCAGGGCCGTTCCCCTTCCACGAATTCAGATGCACGGAGGCACCCAGATGAAAGCCGTCGTACTGCGCAGCTTTGGTGAAGCGGGCAACCTGAAGATGGAGACCGTGCCTATGCCCCGTCCCGGGCGTGGCGAGGTCCTCCTGCGCGTGCATGCCTGTGGCGTCTGCTACCACGACGTCATCAACCGCCGAGGCAACCTGCCCCGCACCAGCGTGCCCGCGATTCTTGGCCACGAGGCCGCGGGTGAAGTCATTGAAGTCGGTCCGGACACGCCGGGCTGGAAGACGGGAGACCGCGCCGCGACGCTCCAGCGCATGTCGTGTGGCGACTGTGCCCTGTGCCGCAGCGGCCGCAACAGCCTCTGCAAGACGGACAACCGCTTCTTCGGCGAGGAACTGGCCGGTGGCTACGCCCAGTTCATGGTGGCCCCCGTCGGCGGACTGGGCCGTGTGCCCGCGTCGCTGCCCTGGAACGAGGCTGCCACGGTGTGCTGCACCACCGGCACGGCCGTCCACACGGTGCGCACGCGCGGCAAGGTGCGCGCGGGCGAGACGGTACTCATCACCGGCGCCAGCGGCGGCGTGGGCCTGTCCTCCGTGCAGCTCGCGCGGCTGGACGGCGCGCGCGTCATCGCGGTGACGTCCAGCGAGGCGAAGGTGCAGGCGCTGAAGGAGGCGGGCGCGGACGAGGTCATCGTGTCGCGCGGGCTGGACTTCGCGTCGGACGTCCGCAAGCGCACCCAGGGCGCGGGCGTGGACGTGGCCGTCGAAATCGTCGGCAGCGCCACGTTCGACCAGACGCTGAAGTCCATGGCGCCCGGAGGCCGCGTGGTGGTGGTGGGCAACCTGGAGTCGGGGATGGTGCAGCTCAACCCGGGGCTCGTCATCGTCAAGGAGCTGGAGATCCTGGGGGCCTACGCCACCACGCAGGCGGAGCTGGACGAGGCCCTGCGCCTGACGGCCACCGGCGGAGTGCGGCAGTTCGTGACGGACGCGGTGCCCCTGGCCGAGGCCGCGAAGGCCCACTTCCGGCTGGAGAACCGCGAAGTGGCGGGCCGGCTGGTGCTGGTGCCCCCCGAGGCGTGAGCGAAGCGGCGGCTGGAATCCAGAGCACGACAAGGAATCGAGGAGTCCGATGAAGAAGCGCGTGGGAATCGAAGCGTTGGCGGTCGCGGTGCCGTCCCGGTACGTGGACATCGAAGACCTGGCCCGGGCACGGGGCGTGGACCCGGCCAAGTACACGGCGGGCCTGGGCGCCAAGGAGATGGCCGTCACCGACCCCGGCGAGGACACCGTGGCCCTGGCGGCCACCGCGGCGGCCCGCCTCATCCGTCAGCAGGACGTGGACCCGTCCCGCATCGGCATGCTGGTGGTGGGCACGGAGACGGGCATCGACCACTCGAAGCCCGTCGCCTCGCACGTGCAGGGCCTGCTGAAGCTGCCGCGCACCATGCGGACCTATGACACGCAGCACGCGTGTTACGGCGGCACCGCCGGGTTGATGGCGGCGGTGGAGTGGATTGCGTCCGGCGCGGGCGCGGGCAAGGTGGCCGTGGTGGTGTGTTCCGACATCGCGCGCTACGGGCTGAACACCGCGGGCGAGCCCACCCAGGGCGGCGGCGCGGTGGCGCTGCTGGTCTCCGAGCAACCCGACCTGCTCGCCATGGACGTGGGCCTCAACGGCGTGTGCAGCATGGACGTGTATGACTTCTGGCGGCCCGTGGGCCGGCGGGAGGCGCTGGTGGACGGGCACTACTCCATCACCTGCTACCTGGAGGCCCTGTCCGGCGCTTACCGGGGCTGGCGCGAGAAGGCCCTGGCGGCGGGCCTGGTCCGCTGGTCGGACGCGCTGCCCGGCGAACAGCTGGCGCGCATCGCCTACCACGTGCCCTTCTGCAAGATGGCCCGGAAGGCGCACACCCAGCTGCGCCTGTGCGACCTGGAGGATGCTGCGGGCGCGGCGGCTTCGACGGCAGAGTCGCGGGAGGCGCATGCGAAGTCGGCCGCCAGCTATGACGCCCAGGTGGCGACTTCACTGGGACTCAACTCGCGCATCGGAAACGTGTACACCGCGTCCCTCTACCTGGCGCTGGCGGGCCTGCTGCACCGCGAGGCCGGCGCGCTGGCGGGACAGCGCATTGGCCTGCTGTCCTACGGCAGCGGCTGCGCGGCCGAATTCTACTCCGGCACGGTGGGCGAGAAGGCCGCCGAGCGGATGGCGAAGGCGGACCTGGAGTCGGTGCTGGCCCGGCGCGAGCGCGTCTCCATCGAGGAATACGAGCGCCTGATGGAACTGCCGGCGGATGCGCCCGAGGCCGTGGCCCCGTCGCCCGGTGCCTTCCGGCTGACGGAGATTCGCGACCACCGCCGCCAGTACGCCGAAGGGAACTGACGCAGGGCGCCGGGCGCCCATCCCAGACGCGTGACGAGGCACCGGCAGGCTTCCCGGTGCCTCCCCTTCCGCCGCCGTCTCCCTACCGTGAATCTCGAACCCCTGCCTCGACGAACGGGGCACGGCTGAAAGGAGACGGAATCATGGCGGACCTACCTGCCCGCAGAGGCGGAGGCATGCTGGGAGCCCCGCGCGGCTGGGACCCCTTCGAGCGCATGCAGGAGCTCTTGGGATTCGACCTCGGCCGGATGCTCGGCCCTCAGGGCGCACGGGAAGGCGGCTTCGTGCCCGACTTCGAGGTGAAGGAGACCCAGGATGCCTTCATCTTCAAGGCCGATGTCCCCGGCGTGGAGGAGAAGGACCTGGAAATCACCCTCGCGGAGAACCGGCTGACCATCAGCGGCAAGCGGGAAGAAGAGCGCCGCGACGAAAGCGACCGCTACTACGCCTACGAGCGCACGTATGGCTCGTTCAGCCGCACCTTCACGCTCCCCAGAGGCGTGAATGCCGACAACGTCCAGGCGGACTTCAAGAGTGGCGTCCTCAACGTGCGCATCCCCAAGAAGTCCGAGGAGCAGCCCAAGCGCATCAAGGTCGGCGGCGAACGCGGTGAGAAGGCGAAAGCCTGAGGCACCGAGAGGGGCGCTCGGGAGAAGCCGGCCGTGTTATGGGATTTGGCACGACAACCGGCTTTTCCCGAAAGAAGGCTACCGAATGATGCGCCGCGCCCTTCCCCTTCCCTTCCTGGCCACCCTCCTCCTGCTGGCGTCCGCGTGCGCGACCACCGGCACGACGCCAGCGGAGGCGGACATCCTCCAACTCGTGAGTGATCAGACGGAGGCCTGGAACCGCCAGGACGCGGTGGCCTGGTCCAAGGACTTCGCCCCGGACGCGGCCTTCATCAACATCGTGGGCACCGTCTTCGAAGGCCGCGATGAAATCCAGGAGCGCCACGCGGGCATCTTCGCCACCATCTTCAAGGGCAGCCAGAGCCAGGTCACCGTGCGCAAGGTCCAGTTCATCCAGGAGGACCTGGCCATTGTCGACACCACGCACGAGGTGACGGGCCATCCCGGCCTGCCCCCCGGCATCCAGGACACCGAGCCCGGCCTGCTGCGCACGCAGATGCGGTACGTGATGAAGCACGTGAACGGGCAGTGGCAAATCCTGGCCGGCCAGAACACGGACGTGAAGCCCAGGCCATGAGCAGGCACTTCGGAGCCACTTCCGCTTCTCCGAAGAAACACCTGAGGCCATCCGGCTTCACCTGGCCGTCCAGCCCCTGACGCCACGCGCGTGCGTGGCACCCCAGGCGAACGCTGCCTGGCGGGGAGATGCGTAGACATTCCGCGGCGCGTGCACGGTCACGCCCGCTGCTGTCACGCATTGAAAGGATGGCCTTACTTGAAACCCTACGCTGCCCACTCCGGCCGGAACTTGACGGCAGGCATGCTCACCGCCTGCCTACTCGTCCTCTCCGGGTGTAGCGATGACGAGGAACAGCCTCAACCCCAGGCAGGCCCGGACGCGGGCGTGGACGCGGGCACGGACGCGGGTACGCAAGGCTCGGACGGCCCGGAGGACCAGGGGCCCGACTTCCCGCACCCGGTGGGGGACCCTGCCTCCGGAAAGGATGTCTTCCGCTTCGAGACCTTCGGGAACGAGGGCTTCTGGACGGACGCCATGCGGCTGCCGGAGGGCATCGTCGCCGCGGGATTCACGCCCAAGCAGGCACTGATGGCCGGGTTGAGCGTTGACGTGGAAGCGCTCGACAAAGCCACCCAGACGGCGGTGGCCGCCGAGTTGGCCGCACAGGGAACCGACGGCCCGCTGCTCAATGATCCGGAAACCACCCTGCTGCTGCTCAATGCCAATGCCGTCATCGGCGTGGTGGTGAAGGACACCAACGGGGACGGCACGCTGGATGTCGCCAGTGGAGACAAGGTGGGCATTTCGTGCGCGGCCTGCCATGCCATCACCGATGGCAGCGTGCTCGCGGTGCCCGAAGGAGGCTCCATCGGCAAACGCATCGACGGACCCACGCCGCACACGCTCAACGTCGGGGCCATCCTCGCGCTCGCGGCCAATTCGCGCGCCTACTACCCCCTGTTACAGGTCAAGCTCACAGCGTTGGGAGACACGTCCATCGGCCGCGCACCGCCGGAGATGGGGCTGACGGAAGACTCCACGGAGGAAGAGGTGGATGCCTACCTCTCCAACCCGAATTACTACCCGGTCGGCACCTTCGATGATGCGCCGGACGGAACGGGCGCGCCGCAGCACATCGCGCCCTTCTTCCGCACCGATCTGTCCGCGCCCTTCGGCACGCCGGGTGACGTGGCGGTGCTCGATAACTTCAACAACCTCGTCTACACGGTGCTGCTCGACCCCACCAGCCTGGTCACGGCAGGCGGACGCTCGCTCCTCATGGCGCTGCTCGGCGAGGCCGCTGGCACGGAGATGGCGGACGACTATCTCCAGATTCTCACCGATACGGGCGTCGAGGGCACGGGAGGCGTCGAGGGAGAAGGCTTCCCCTACGTGACAGCCGCCGTGACGGGAACGCCCGGTGAGGAGCCCACCCCGGTGGGCCTCCGCGTGGACGAGCAGAAGCTGAGCGACCTCAACGCGTACACCGACAGCCTGCAAGCCCCCAAGGCCACCGGCTTCGACGCCGAGGCCGCCATGCGGGGGCGCGACGTGTTCCGCGAGGGCGTGTGCGTCCAGTGCCACAACGTGGACCAGGGCCGACGAGTCCCCAGCTTCATCGTGCCCATGGAGCAGCTGCTCCTGGACTACCAGCCCGTCATCCTGGCGGAGCGGCCCGTCCAGCCTCCCTTCCGGCCCGTGGCCTTCTCCCCCATCCAGAACGACACGACCACCATCTTCGATGACAAGACGGTGGTGGTGGACGCCAGTCGCCGAGGCCAGAAACGCGGAAGCGCCCTGCCCTTGCTGCTGGACCTGGCGCGCAAGCCGAACTTCCTCCACGACAGCTCTGTGGCCACGTTGGACTTGCTGCTCGACCCGAGCCGCGGAGAAAGCGCTCCACATGCCTACTACCTCATTGACGTGGCGCAGCGAAGGGACGTGGTGGAGTTCCTGAAGAGCCTCGACACCACGCCGTAGTGTCCTCGGTGCGCCGTGGGCAGGAGACGCCCTGCCCGCGGCACGCATCCTCCCGGACGGCCTCGGGCCCAGCAGCCGTCAGTGCGCTGAAGGCCCGGCGGCCTGCGACTCGCGTGCGGCACTGCGTGCCTGGCGGAACAGCGGGGCCAGCGCGGCAAAGCCCGCCACCACCGTGGAGCCATTGTTCACGACGGCGGCGGCGACCGGCGGGAGCCACCCCATTGAGGCGAGCACCATGGCCGCTGCATTGGGCACCAGCACCAGGCCCAGGCCCAGACGGACACGCACCATGGTGTCGCGACCAGCGTCGAAGGCCAGCACGAGGTCCTCCAGGCTGCCGCGCAACAGCACCACGTCCGCGGTCTCCAGAGCGACGTCCGTGGCCCCGCGCAGGGAGATGCCGACATCGGCGAGCGCGAGCGCGGGCGCGTCGTTGATGCCGTCCCCCACCATGGCCACGATGCGCCCCTGACGCCGGAGCGCGCGCACGTGTGCGGCCTTGTCCTCGGGAAGCAACTCCGCAATGGCCTCGTCCACCCCCAACCGGTTCGCCACCTCGGCCACCCGGGCAGGTGTGTCGCCGGACAGCAGCACGATGCGCCGCCGCCCATGCGACTTCAGGGACTGCACCACGTTCGCGCTCTCCGGGCGAAGCGTCTCCACGTAGGCAATGCCTCCCGCGAACGCGCCATCCACGGTGACCCACAACATGGAGGTATCCCCCTCCACCCGCCGCACCAAAGCCGAGCCCGCGTCCGTCACGTCCACGCCTTGCTGCTGCATCCAACGCGCGCTGCCCACGCAGACGCGGCGCCCGTTCACCTGGGCGCAGACGCCCCGCCCCAGGACGAACTCCTCCAGTCCCGCCTCGGGCTGCGGCACCTCCACGCCTTGCGTCTGGGCATGCCGGCGCACCGCCTCCGCCACGGGATGAGACTGACGCAGCTCGGCAGCGGCGCTCAGCGACAGCACCTCGCGCGCGTCCCAGCCCCGCGCGGGAATGACGTCCACCACTTCCGGGACACCCAACGTCAGCGTGCCCGTCTTGTCGAAGACAATGGTGTCCGCCTGGGCCAGCCGCTCCAGGTACTGCGCCCCCTTGATGAGGATGCCCTGGCGCGCCGCCAGCGTCATCGCCACCAGCGCGCTCGCCGGCACGACGATGCGGACACCCGTCCCGAAATCCGTGATGAGGATGCTGATGGGCCGTGACGCCTCGCGCGTCCACAGCCCTGTCGCCGCGGCGAGCCCGAAGGTCGGCAGCACGACGCCGTTCGCCACCGAGTCCACCTTCGCCTGCAGCGTCATGGGCTTGGCGCCTGCTCCTTCGAGGATGTGGAGAATCTTGGCCGCCGTGGTCTCCACGCCCGCGCGGACCACCCGCACCCGAAGGCTGCCCTCGCCCACCACGGACGCGGCCAGCACGCGGTCTCCCGCCTCGCGGACGCGGGGCTCTGATTCACCCGTGAGCGCCTTCTCATCCACCCACGCAGTGCCGGCCACCACCGTCCCGTCGGCGGGCACGCTCTCCCCCGAGTGCACGACGATGAGGTCGCCCTCCTTGAGCCGGTCCGCCCGGAGCTGCTCCACCTCTCCATCCACCCGCAGCCGCCAGGCGTACAGCACCTCCAGCCGCATCAACCGGGAGATGGCGGACCGGGCGCGGTCCGCGCTGCGCTCAATCAGCAAGTCGCCAATGCCCAGCAGGGAGGTGATGAGCGCCGCGGTCCGCACCTGCCCCGTGGCCAGGGACACCCCCACCGCCACCAGGTCGAGCAGGTCCACGGTGATGCGCCGCTCCGCGACGGACTGGAAGGCGCGCTGTGCCAGCGGCAGGGTCGTCAACGCGACGCCCGCGGTCAACACGGGCATGGGCGCCGCATTCACGACACACGCGGCGAGCACCGCCGAATTGAAGACAGTGGCGGCCCATTCCCGCCGGGGCGGCTCGGGCGCGGCGGGCCAGGTGGACGGATCGCTCGTACGCAGGGCCGCCATCAACTGGCTCGCGTTGAGCATCTCCGGGTCGAAGCTCACCACCAGCGAATGGATGGCCGGCGAGGCGCTCGCCTTGTGCACCCCCGACAGCGTCGCGGCCCAGGCCGCCAGCTTGAGGATGTCGTCGTCCTCGAGCCCTCGGACGCGCAGGCGCACGCGTCCGGGCAGTGCGTGCAGCACCTCCACCTGGAACGGCTTGGGCGGAAGCTGGTGCAACGTGAAGGCGAAGTCCCGCACCCGCAGCGCGAACGCGCCAGGGAAGCGCGAGGCCTCCTGGTAGTGCACCTTGACCAGGCCCGTGCTGCGCTGACACGTGGCCACCTGGACTTCGGGGCGGGACTCCAACCAGCCGAGCAACTGGCGCAGCGTCTTGGAATCCTCCGCTGCGCCTCGGATGAGGAGCCGGCCCGGAGCCACGTCCGTGACGTGGACGGACACGGGCCGCTGATGCCCATCCAGGACATCGTGCGCGCGCCCCTTGAAGCCGCGCGCCATGCCACTCAGGAACTCCACCTCCGCCCGCATGAACGCCCCCCGAGCTGAACGCAGTGCAACCGCGGCCTCACACGTGGGGCCGGGGCCGGAAGGCCACCGTCCCGCTGACGCGCGCGGCGTCTTCCAGCTCCTGCTCTCGCACACCGTCACGGAACACGCTGTAGGCCCAGTACAGCGCGTTGTCCCAGCGAGGCAGCCAGCCCTTCTGCGACGGGTTCGCCACCAGCGAGTAGATGCCCGTGGCCGTCAGCACCACGGGAATCAACTCGTAGAGGCCCGCCCCCGTCAGCTCACGGGCCAGTCCGTCCAGCCACCGGGCGCCACTCACCACGTGCTCAGCCGGGGCCTTCCACGACTTCGCCATGAACTTGGCGTCGACGATGCCGTCCAGGCCCGCCGTGTCGACGATGGCCGCCAGGAGCGATTCCACGTCGGCCGCGTCCGGGCTGTATTCGATGAGCAAGCTGCCCGTGAGTGGAGAATGGACGGTACCGAACACCCCTTGCGTCTCCCCCAGCTCACCGCGCACGCGGTCCGCGACGTCCGAGTCATCTCGGAAGCAGCTCGCGCGCACCCGAAGCCGGCCCGGGGAGTGGTGCACGAGCAACAACCACTCCCCTTCGATGGCGCCCGAGTCCGGGTCGAGCCTCATGCGTGCCCCTCGCGGCTGTCCGCGACGGGCCGGGCGCCACTGTCCGCCGCACGCCGGCGGTGGGCCTGATGGAGGTTCGCCCGCGAGCGCGCCTCCGCCACCAGGTCGGAGAGGTACTCACGCTCGGAGGCGATGACCCGCCGCGTCCACCCCACCAAATCAAACGCCGCCGTCGCCAAGGAGACGACCGCGCCGCGTGAGTTGTCGACGGTGCTCCGGGCCATCCAGCCGGTGGCCACACCCGTCAGGAATGCCACCGCCGTCTTCATAGCGCCCCCGGAGCGGCATGGGCGTCAGCGCCCAGCCCAGCGACGGGAGACGCCGGCATCCGCCCGTCGCGCGGCTCGGACAAGTCGCCTTGCGACGTACGAACGACGCCGTGGGTCCGGAGCTGCTTCAGCAGGGCCTGCACCCGCTCGCGACGCAACGGACGGTTGAGCGCGGCGGCGGCCTGGCGCAGCAGCAACCACTCCGCGTTCGACATGGACAGGTCCACCGCGGCAATCACCTCGAGCGCGTGCAGGAAGGCATCCCGCGCGGGCTCGGGCACCTCGTGGAGACGCTCGACCCACTGCGCCTCGTCTTCGCCCAGGCGCTCCAGCAGCCGCTTGCGCGCCGCGGAAGGGCTGTTGCGCAGCAGATGCGCCAGCATGACCGTCGCCTCGGCCCGCAGCTCCCCATCCGTTCCGAACAGGCACCAGGCGCCTTCGATGAGCAGCTCCACGCACCGCGCGTCCACGGCCCGCACGGCGGAGAACGCATCGTCCAGGGCGCGGCGGTAGCGCGCATACTCCACCGAGGCCTCGCCCAGCCGGCGGGTGTGCCGCCAGCTGGTGACGGAGGAGGTCAGGACGCTGGCGAAGGGAAGGAGGTTTCGCAGCACGCCCTCTCCCATCAAGCGGTTGCCCAGCTTCCGCTCCGCCGCCTCCGTGTCCTCGGTCAGCATCCGGCCTACGAGCCCCGCACCGCCGTGGTCCGCGTCCTCCCACGTCTCCGAGCCCGACGTGAGGGCGTGAAGGTGGAGCAGATCCCACGGGTCATCCGGGTCGATGCTCACACCGAACGCGGACGCCACGTCGCACATCATCCGGGCCTGGATGAGCGAGCACAGCATCGTGTCCAATCCCATGGCGGCTCCTGCCACGGGGACGGCCACGAGCGCCCCCACGAAGCCGGTATCCAGGGTGAACATGGCCGCGCTGGTGGAGATACCCGCGGCGCTTGCCCCCACCAGCGCAGCCTCCTTGCTGGCACGCCGGATGAGGGCATCCGTCTCGGACGCACGGACGGCGGACGCGGTACCGGCGCGCCGCGCCTCGTAGTGACGCACGTAGGCGGTCACCAGCCGGGCGTGCCACGCGCCCGAACGGATGTCCTCGAGGCGCAACTCACGCCCGAGCTTCTCGGCGAAGTCTCGCAGCGGGTGCAGTGCGGCCGCAGGCTTCGCGGCGTCTTCCGGGTGGAATGGAGCGGTTCGTGTCATGGGCATGAGTGCGGAACAGCCGTGCGCGCCAGACCTGGAGGACGCGACACGGCTGGTGGGGGGTGCATCCGATGTGGGCTTCCAGGAATCGGCGCACTCAAGCTAGGGGGATTCGAGGACCGGGAGAACCGGTCCTGCGGGGCAACGCCTACGCCGCCGGGTTGACGGCTGCCTCAGCGGACGGTGATGGCGGCCCGGGCAGTGCGCAGGAGCTCGGTGAGCTCGACACGCGCCCGCGCCTTCGCCGCCGGGTCTTTCACGTCCTGACCTCGCTGCTCCACCAGGGCCGTCACCATGGCGCCCGCGGCGGCCTTGGCGCGGGCCCAGGGATTCGTCTCCGCGTCCGCTTCGTTCGTCGTCACCGCGGCCCAGACTTCACACAGGTGGCTGGCGGCGTCCGCGAACGCGGCGACGGCGGGCTTCTGTTCGAGGATGGACACGTTACGCAGGTCCCCCAACGCCCCCGCGATGACGTGCCCCTGGCGATGTGCCTCACCGCGGGCCTGGGCGAAGAGGTCCGCGGCGGCAGCGGCGCCCTCGACGCGCGTCGCGGCCTGCCGCAGCCACTCCGCACAGATCTGGAAGGCCGTGGGCTCGGGGAACCGCGCCGTCAGCCAGCCCAGCAAGGGATAGAGGTACTCGGAGCGCTGCCAGGCCTCGTCCACGGAGCCGCAGGTCAGGCCCGACTTCTGGAACATGTCGAGCAGGAACGCATCAGGGGATTCACTCATCACGGCGCCCACTCTCTCCTCGCGGTGGCCCTGGGACAATCCCGAACGTGGCGCTACTGCGCGCCCGTGGGCAGTGACAAGTAGTGCTCACCCAGCTCGGTCAACGTGCCCGCTGCGCCGCTCAGGCTCGCGAAGCACGGGGCGTTCGTCCACCGCCCCGTGAACCACGCGTAGCGGAACACGTCCTCGCGCCGCTCGCAGACGGCCACCCTCTCCGTCACCTAGGAGTTCCGTCGAGAGCGTCCACGGTTTTCTGAGGCGCGCCGGAGCCTCAGGAGCGACAAGCCCTGGAATTCACTTGGCCGCGCGTCGAGCACGCGTCTTGCTTTAGCTCACGGCTCTTCCAGACATCCACGGAGGCCCCATGGCCGTCCCTCGCATCCAAGTCGTCGCGTGTTGCACCGCTGCCCTGCTGCTTGCTGGCTGTGAAAGCACCCCGTGCAGTTCGGCGCCGCCCTCCGCGGCCACCCGCTGCCTTCCCCCGGAACTTGAGCAAGCGCCGGGTGAATACATCACCTCGTCGGCCCCTCGGCATTCGACCCCGACCGCCGCCGACGAAGAGTTGGCGGCCTTCGTCAGCGGCAACACCAGCCTGGGCGTAGCCCTCTATCAGCGCGCCATCCAGGAGAAGCAGAACGTCTTCTTCTCCCCCTACAGCGTCACGCAGGCCCTCTCCACGGTCTATGCCGGGGCTCGCGGGAACACCGCAGCGCAGATGGCCCAGGCCCTGCGCTTCTCCCTGTCCCAGTCGAGACACCACCCCACGGCGAACGCGTTGGAGCGGGCACTGGCGAAGCCCCCGAGCCATCCCCCGGCTTCGGGGACACCGCCGACCTTCCATTCCCTGAACTCGGCGTGGGGTCAGCAGGGCATGACCTTCCATGACGACTTCCTCGACACCCTGGCCCGGCATTACGGCGCCGGCATGCATCTGATGGACTTCGAGAACGATGCGGCCGGTGCGCGCGCGGAAATCAACCGCTGGGTCGAGGTGAACACGAAAGACCGCATCCAGGACCTGGTCGATGAAGAATCCCTCCCGGATGCGACGCGCTTGATGCTCATCAACGCCGTCTATTTCAAGGGCGCGTGGTCGTGGCCGTTCAACGAGCAAGGAACGCGGAACGCGGCCTTCCGGGCCCTGGATGGAACGAGCCACCAGGTCCCGACGATGAGCGGCGGCATGGGGCAGTACATGGAGGGGGATGGCTTCGAAGCCGTCACCCTGGACTATGCCGGAGGCACCTTCCGGATGGTGCTCATCCTCCCGGAGTGGGAGCGCTTCGAGGAGGTGGAATCCCGGCTGTCTCCCGCTTTCTTCGACGAAGTCCGCGCACGGCTCGAGAACCGTCGGCTCGATATCCGGCTGCCGCGCTTCCAGATTGAGTCCGAGCTCCCACTCATCCCTGCCTTGCAAGCGCTGGGCATGGAGGACGCGTTCACGGCGAGCGCTGACTTTTCGGCCATCTCCCCCACGAAGCTCATGATTGCGACCGTGAATCACAAGGCGTTCGTGGCCGTGAACGAGATTGGGACGGAGGCCGCCGCCGCAACGGCCGTGGGTATGGTCCCCGTGTCACTGCCAGAGCCGTTCCACGTCAATCGGCCGTTCATCTTCGTCATCGAACACGTGGCGACACAGAACGTGCTGTTCCTGGGGCGGTTCGTGAAGCCTTGATGCACCCGTGGATTGCTGATTGCCTCCGCACTTGAAACGGGAAAGTGCATTGCGATTCATGAGCGGAGTGGTCGGACTGTTGGGGTGCGGTGGTCCGGAGGTGGAGCGAGACCCGGTCGATACGGTCAGCCGGCTGGACCAGGAGATTGTGGGAGGAGTCGAGGCTCGGCCTCACTCCTCCCGGTCGAATGCCCCGGAGGCGATGAGATGACAGGTTCCGCCCTGCGGCGGAACTAGATGAGGGGCATGAAGACCTTGAACCCGCTGCGGCCGTTGTTGGTCGTGTTGCGCTCGATGAAGTCGCTGGCGGACGAGCGGCCGTCGCCGGTGGTGATGGCCGTGTGGCCGTAGATGCTGCCCAGTCGAGTGGAGGTGCTCTCCCAGGTGAGGACGAGGCCCGGAATCTTCAGCGCCTGCTCAAGCGACATGTTGACCTGCTTGAACTTGTCGCGCGGCAGGTTGTTGTCAATCTGGTTGCCGTTGCCCCAGACCTTGAAGCCGAAGGCGTTCTGAATGGCCCGGCTCACACCCGTGGCGCACAGGCCCTGGCTGTTGTACCCGCCCATGCCCAGCGCGGCCTGGCGGCCCGCCTCGGCGAGCCTGCGCATCGCGGGGGTCGCCTGGCCCGGGGCCACACCGCCGCTCCCGCTGACCGCTCCGCCGCCCGACGCACCGCCGGAGCTCCGTGAACCGCTCTTGCCAGAGTCGAAGGAATCCTTGCCGCTGTGGCCCGTGGCGCGGCCGCCAGCGCTCCCGGGGAGGCGCAGCGTGTCACCCGCGTAGATGAGGTCCGGATTGGCGATCTTGTTGATGCGCGCCAATTCCTTTACCGACGTCTTGAAGCGAGCGGCGAGCTCCGAGAGGGTGTCCCCCTTGCGAATCTTGTAGGAGGAGGATGCTCCCCTGCGGCTCGAATTGATGGACGTGGACATTCAGGTCTCCTGGCTCCCATTGTCGTCACGGCCCTCCCGGAGTTGCGTTTGGTTTCCCAAAATCTTGGAATCCACAAGGAAACCAGGGACTGCAAATCGAGAAAACCCGAGCAAATCCAGGTAACTGGAGGCGCTCGATTGCGATGCGGCCTCCGTGCCGAAGTGAGCCTCACCGTTCCAGGAGAAAAAGCGCTCTAGCCGGCGTCTGGCGGCCGTGCCTTCGCCACGGGCCCTGACGCGAGATGAGCTGAAAGTCGAGCGGCAGGCTCGACGCTCCGGGGCGCCACGCATTTCGCGCACCTCGCACGCCCCGCATGGAATCCCAATCGCCCCGAGGAAGCTGCCCCTCACGGAACTCCAGCGTGGCCAGGGCCCAGAAGCGCTCCCAGCGCTCGAAGAGCTCTCGCCGCACCTCGTCCGTCGCGGGGTAGGAATGGTGCTCGATGGCCCGCTCCACGAGTTGCAATCCATAGAGCACCATCGCGTAGGCCTGGGCCCTGCTGGAGCGAGTCGTCAGCGTGGGCAACCCCCAGAGCCCCACCTGCTGCGAGACATAGTCGAGCGCGAGCGGGTCTTCGGAAGTCAGCTCTGGGTTCTCCGCGGGCGGCGCAACCCAACAGAGGGCATCGACGGGACTCTCCAACGGCGTGAGCATGGGCATGCACGCTCAGGCTCTCATTCCCTTTCGGCGATGGAAAGTCAGGCAACCTACCCCCCGAGGAGTATGTCATGCCGTCCGTCCGGGTGCCCCATCACCCATCCGAATCACCGCAAGCTGAACCAGCGGCCCGCTTCCCAACCTGCGCAGTGTGCCTCGCAGAGCCGATGTAAGGCATTCTGGAGCACGCAGCCCCTCTCACTATCCTGTCACCCTCCTGAATCTCCCGAGGAGCCGTGACATGAAAAGCACTGTCGACCTGCAGGGCAACCCACTGAGCGACATCGCTCTCGCCGCGATGCGGCGATGGCTCCTCGAAACGGATGTGCTGGGCTACCTGCCACAAATTGCCGCCACGGAGTCCGAAGGCCGCCTCTGGACGTACTACGGGTTCGGCATCCGGCGCATCGATGAGCTCGTCCGCGCGAACGGGTACGCGGTCCTCGACGACCCCACCGTCGTCACCGAGGACCTGGACGCCATCGTGGCGCTGCGCGAGTTCATGGCCGCCGCCCCCCCACTCATGGACGGGCACCGGAGGAGCGTGGAGCAGCTTCGCGCATTCGCCGCGGAACGGGATGCGCTGGAACAGGGCCGTCCGCTCACCGCGCGTGAGCTGTTCGCCCTCTGGTACCTGAAGGCCGTGCCGGGCGCCTACATGGCGCAACGACTCCAGCTCTCTGACGTGGACGAAGCCACGGTGCGGCGCATCGCGAAGCTCTCCGCCGTGGGACTGCAGATGTTCGATGACGGGGTGGACCTCCAGGCGGACCTCGACCGGGGACGCCTGTGGTTGAGCGCGGAGGAGCTCGAACTGCTGGGGTTGTCCACGACGCCGCCCGCGACGCTGGCCACCACCGCCGGGGAGCGCATCGTCCGGCTGCGCAAGGCCATCTGCCTCGAGTACTTCCTCGCGGTGTATGACGAGGCCTCTCGCATCACCTCGCCAGAGAGCCGCAAGCGCGCCCAGTCCTTCGCGGAGGGCTGGCTGAGCTTCCTCCAGCAGGGCTACCTCAAGCTCTACACGCCCGGAGGCCCCAAGCCCTGGGACTCCGTGCAGCGCGCCCTGAAGGCGCTGCCGGGCTCGGAAACAGTGAAGCTGCCCGTGCTGCACTCGCTGTTCTCCCTCGTCTCCGCCCTGCCGCTTCCGCCCGTGGACGTGGAGGCCTGCCGGCGGGAGCTGCAACAGCTCGGGGGCTGCCCTCGGGCGCTGGCGCCAGAAGTGGCCCTGGACGCCATGGGTGTCTGCGAGGCGGAGGGAGACGCGGCGAACTTCGACGCGCCCGGGCCGGAGGCCTCCCTACTAGAGCGCGTGCTGCTGGCCTCGCCCGCAAAGCACACGGCGGCGGACTTCGCGCGGCGCTGCCGCGAAGCGACCGAGGGCTCTCCGTCCAACCTGCGCGACCCCAACCTGTCGGAGGTGTTCGCCAGCGGGATCAAGCTCGCGGAGCGCTCCGCGCGGAACTCCGTCACCGCCCGGGAGAACTTCCTCCAGCAGCTTCGCCCGGGCTCAAAGCGGGCCCCGGTGGTGGACGCAGAGCTGGCCGAGCGGTTCTCGCGCGACGGCGCGGACTGGCTCGCGTTGGGAATCGAGGCCCTCGCGGCGACGGCCCGCGGGGTCCGCGACGGCTGCCGTAAATAGGTCCTCTGTCCGTCACCTCATCCATCGTCAATGAATCCTGAATCCAGCATCGCGGCGACCGAGTCTCCCTGGCTCGTCCGCCGCAAACCCCAGGCGTCGCCTCGTCTCCGGCTGTTCTGCTTCCCCTACGCGGGAGCAGGCAGCCTCCCCTACTTCCGTTGGCCCGACCTGCTCCCCGAGGCGGACATCGAGGTGTGTGCCGTGCAGCCGCCCGGCCGGGAGAACCGCCTGCATGAGCCGTCCGTGGAAGAACTGCCACAGCTGCTGGACGCCCTCGTGCGGGAGCTGTCGCCCCTCTTCGATGGCCCCTTTGCCTTCTTCGGCCACAGCCTGGGCGCGCTCATCGCCTTCGAGCTGACGCGCGAGCTCCGCCGCCGGGGCCTGCCGCTGCCTGGCACCCTGCTCGTCTCCGGCTCCGAGGCGCCCTCCCGGCGCAGTGGACTTCCCCCACTGAGCGGCCTGCGGCGAGACGATTTCATCCGCGAGCTGTCCGCTCGCTACGACGGCATTCCGCAGCAGGTCCTGGCGCAGCCGGAGATCCTGGACCTCATCCTCCCCATCCTGCGCGCCGACCTGAAGATTTCAGAGCGCTACACCTACCAGGAGGAGCCTCCGCTTCCGGTGCGGCTGTGTGCCTTCGGTGGCACTCGAGACCCTCGCGTCTCGGAAGACGCGCTCGACACGTGGCGACTGCAAACACAGCAGTCCTTCTCGATGAAGATGTTTCCAGGCGGCCACTTCTTTCTCAACGAGCTGACGGCCCAGGTGGTTCAGGCCGTCCATGCCGAACTCGCAGTCGGAGCAACCCCAGCACCATGAACAGAGACGACCTGCTCGATGTCCTGACCCGCTATGTCACGGATGAACTCCTGGACGGGGACGCGGAGGACCTCGATTCCTCCACGCCCCTGCTGGAGCTCGGCGTGCTGAACTCGCTGGAGACCGCCCGGATGATGGGCTTCGTCCAGAAGAAGTACGGCATCACCATTCCCTCGGAGTCGCTGAAGGTCGAAAACCTCCAGACGATCTCCGCCATCGCCGACCTCGTCTACGACGCGAGGCCCCGGCAGCCGTAGCCGCTCAACGGCTCCGACGCAGCATGGCCTGGACGGCGTCATCGTCCAGGCTGTCTACGTCCGCCAGGAGCGCATCCAGCTCCGCGTCCTCGGGAGCCTCCTCCACGGGCGCGGCCGCCTCTTCCTTCAGGCCCAGAACCTCGGCCGCCAGGTAGTCCACCAGCCCGTTGACGGTGGGGTTGTCGAAGGCCACTGTCGCGGGCAGCGAGGTGCCCAGGCTCCGCTGCAGGACGTTGCGCAGCTCCACGGACATCAGCGAGTCCATGCCGAACTCGAAGAAGCCCTGGTTCGGGTCCAGTGGCTCCGTCGTGGGACGCCCCAGCACGCCGTTGACCAGCTCGCCCACGTGCGCACGCAAGGCACCGCGCCGCTCCTTGGGCTCGAGCCGCTCCAGCCGCTGACGAATCCCCTCGCTCGCCGCGGGGCTGGCCTTCTCGATGAAGGCCTCGAACAGCGGCGAACGTCCGCGCCGCCCGAGCACAGCCCAGTCCACGGGCAGGACACCGAGCTGACCGCTCAGCCCCAGGGACTGCTCGAACACCTGGAGACCGTCTTCCGGAGGAATCACGCCGAAGCCCAGCTGCTCCATGCGGCGGCGAATCTGCTCCTCCGCGGCCGCGCCCACCTCGGACCAGGCGCCCCAGTTGAGGCTCAGGGCGGGCAGCCCTTCGGCCTGGCGGGAGCGGGCCAGCGCATCCAGGAAGGCATTCGCGGCCACGTAGTTGGCCTGTCCCGCCGAGCCGATGAGCGACGCCGCCGAGGAGAACACGACGAAGAAGTCCAACGCCGTGCCCTGCAACGCACGATGGAGGTTCCACCCACCGGAGACCTTGGGCGCGAAGGCCTTGGCCAGCCGCTCCGGCGTCATCTGCACGAAGAGGCCGTCATCGATGACGCCCGCGGAGTGGATGACGCCGCGCAGGGGCGGCACGCTCCCTGAGAGTCCGGCGAGGACGCGCTCCACGTCGGCGGCCACGGCCACGTCGCCCTGCACGCAGTGGATGGTGACGCCACGCTGCTCCAGCGCTTCAAGACGAGCGCGCGCCTCGGGCCCCGGCTCACGTCGCCCCATCAGGACCAGGTGACGGGCTCCACGCTCCGCCAGCCGCTCCGCGACGATGAGCCCCAGTCCGCCAAGGCCACCCGTAACGAGATAGCTCGCGTCCGGCTTCAGCGCGGCCTCGCCGCTCGCCCCACGGAGCTTCCGGCTGCGCACCAGTCGAGGCACTCGGCGCGTCGTTCCTCTCAGCGCGATTTCGTCCTCGCCGCTGCCACCGAGCAGCTCGGCATGAAGCTGGGCGACTTCGTGCTCGGACGCGCTGGCGTCCAGGTCCACTCGCCGGCAGTGGAGGTCTGGATGCTCGCGGGTGATGGACTTGCCCAGGCCCCAGAGGACCGAACTCCCCAGGTGGGTGATGTGCTCCTTCTCAGAGGTCGCCTGGGCACCGCGTGTCACCAGCCAGAGCGAGGTGCTCTTTCCCTTGGCCTCGACGAGCGCCTGGGCGAGCGCGAGCACACGGGTGCCGTGGCCCAGGGCCTGCACGGGCACGTCGTCCCCACCTCCGTCCAGGCTCCACAGGTCGATCACATGCAGAGGCCCTTGCAGCGCCTCCGGGCGCAGCTGGCCCAGGAGCGCGAGCGCCGAATCGCGGCCATCGACCGTGGCTCGCGCTCCAGCAGGGACCGTCACCACGTGCCAGCCTTGCTTCGTCAGTCGCTCGGCCAGGCGCGCGCCCAGCCCCGCCGCGTCGGCGAGGATGAGGCACTGTGTCCCAGCGTGCGCCGCCTCGGCCCTTACCGCTGGAGCCTCCAGCGGCCGGGGTTGCCACTCCAGATCGTACAGCCAGTTCTGGTAACGCTTGCTCTTCGCGCCCAGGAGTCCCTCCCGGGTGATGCGCCGGAGCAGCAGCTTCTCCACCGTGGCCACGCGCTCCCCATCCGCCGTGAGCAACTGGATGTCGCACACGTAGCCAGGGCCCTTCGGGTCATCACTCCGCGCCAGGGTCGCATGGGCCCACACTTCACCCAGCCCGCCGCGCTGCACCTGCACCTTGCCGACACCCACGGGGAGGTAGGCGGCATCCCCTTCCTCGTCGAGCACGGCGCCCACCATCTGGAAGCACGCATCCAGGAGCGCGGGCTGAAGCTGATACTGCCCCGCGTCCGCCGCCGCGCTGCCTGACAGGGCCAGGCGCCCCAGCACCGCGTTCTCTCCCCGCCAGAGCGACTGGATGCCTCGGAAGCTAGGGCCATACGCGAGCCCCGCCTGCCCCAGCTTCGCGTAGTAGCCCTCCACCGGCACCTCGCGAGTCAGCGAGGCCCGCAGACGCTCCACGTCGACGCGCTCGGCTGGCGCGGCCGTCGTCGCGGAGAGCTTTCCGTGAGCATGGAGGATCCACGCGGGCTCGCCCTCTCCCGTGCGCTCCTCCTGGCTGTGGATTTCGAAGCGCCCGGCGCGCTCGCCTTCCGGCGAGTAGAGCAGGTGCACCCGGCGCGCCCCTTCCTCCGGAAGGAAGAGGGCCTGCGAGAAGGTGATTTCGTCCACCGTCCCGCCCGACGCACCGAAGAGCGAAGCCCCCGCGGCGAGCCCCATCTCCACGTAGGCCGCGCCCGGCATCAATATCTGTCCGTAGACGCCATGGTCCTTCAGGAAGGCGGGCTTCGCGGCGCCCACGGAGGACTCGAACTGCCGCACCTGTGAAGGCGACGCGTGCGGATGGCCCAAGAGGGGATGTCCTCGCGTGGCCCCTGCCTCCGGCGCTGCGCTCACACCCGGGATGTCCCAAGTGGACCCGTTGAGGTCCATCCAGTGATTGCGCCGCTGGAAGGGATAGACGGGCAGCGCGACCTTGTGGCGCTCGCGCCCCTGGTCCACGCCCCGCCAGTCCACCGGCACGCCCGCGACGTGAAGGGCCGCGAGCCCCTCCAGCATCTGCTGCCAGTCCGAGCGCTCCGGCCTCAAGCTGCCCACCCAGAGCGTGTCCTCCTGCGTGATGCAGGACTGGCCCATGGTCACCAGCGTGGGCTTCGGGCCGACTTCGAGGAAGGCCTTCACGCCGGCCTGCTCCAGCGTCTGCATGCCCCGGGCGAACATCACCGGCTCACGAAGATGCTGCACCCAGTACCGAGGCGTCAGGATTTCCTTCCCCGCCTCGTGCCCGCTCAGGTTCGAAATCAGCGGGATGGCCGGAGGCTGGAGCTTCACCTTCGCCACGGCTTTGGAGAACGCGTCGAGGATGGGGTCCATCAACGCGGAGTGGAACGCGTGCGAGACGCGCAGCATCGTGCCGCGCTTGCCCTTCCGCGTCAGCTCGGCCACGCATTCGCTGACGGCGGCCTCGCGCCCCGAAATCACCACGTTGCGGGGGCCGTTGAGCGCCGCGATGGACACCTGCCCGTCATACCGGGAGAGCAGCGCCTCCACCTCCGCGGCATCCGCGGACACGGCGGCCATCGTCCCGCCCGCGGGCAGGGACTGCATCAGCCGGGCGCGCGTGGCGATGAGCTCCAGTCCTTCTTCCAGGGTGAAGACGCCGGCCACGCAGGCCGCCACGAACTCACCCACGGAGTGCCCCATCACGAAGTCCGGGCGGAGGCCCCACTGCATCCACACCTGCGCCAGGGCGTACTCGAGCGCGAACAACGCGGGCTGGGTGAAGCCCGTCTCGTCCAGCCGGGCTCGCGCCTGCGCGTCGCGCTCGGCGGGGTGCAGCAGGTCGATGAGCGACTGGCCCATCAACGGCTTCAGCACCGCGTCGCAACGCAGGAGCGTCTCGCGGAAGGTGGGCTCGGTGCGGAAGAGTTCCTCTCCCATGCCCAGCCACTGCGCGCCCTGCCCGGTGAACAGGAAGGCCAGCCGAGGCTCCCCGTCCGCCTTCCCGCGCAGCACCGATGATGACGTCTGCCCGGCCAGGAAGGACGTCAGCTGCTCCTGCATGGCCTCCTGTGAGCTTCCCAGCACCGCGAGCCGGTGCCGGAAGGCGTCCCGCCCCGTGTTCGCGGTGAAGCAGATGTCCTCCAGCGACTGCGACGCGAGCCCAGGGCCACCGAGCGCCTGCGCATAGCGCTGCGCCAACTCGTTCAGAGCCTGGGGGTTGCGCGCGGACAGCGTCAGGACGTGCATCGGCCGCGGCGTCGCATCCGGCGTCCGGGCAGGCGCGGGCGGGGCTTCCTCGATGAGGACATGCGCGTTGACACCGCTGAGCCCGAAGCCGCTGACACCGGCCACGCGGGGCTTGTCGCCCTTGGGCCACGGCGTCACCTGCGTGGGGATGGCGATCTGCAACTGCTGCCAGTCCACGGCCGGGTTGGGCGTTCGGAAGTGGAGGTGCGGGGGAATCTCGTCCTGCCCCAGCGACAACACGACCTTGATCATCCCCGCGGCTCCGGCGGCGGACTCCAGGTGTCCGAGGTTCGTCTTCGCGGAGCCGACGAGCAACGGAGCGTCCGCGCCGCGCCCGTGCCGGAGCACCGCGTCCAGCGCCCGCAGTTCAATCGGGTCGCCCAGCGGCGTCCCCGTGCCATGGGCCTCGATGTAGTTCACGTCCGCTGGGGCCAGGCTCGCCGACTCCAGCGCCTTGCGCAGCAGCTTCTCCTGCGCGGGCCCGTTGGGAACCGTCAGGCCGCCGCTGAGCCCGTCATGGTTCACCGCGGAGCCACGGATGACGGCGAGGATGCGGTCGTTGTCCCGCTGCGCATCCGAGAGCCGCTTGAGCACCAGGACGCCGCAGCCTTCGCCGCGCCCGTAGCCATTGGCGGACGCATCGAACGTCTTCGAGCGCCCATCCGGCGCCAGCGCCCGCATCTTCGACAGGACGATGTTGTTGTCCGGCCGGAGAATCACGTTCACCCCGCCCGCGAGCGCCAGCGAACACTCCCCCTGCCGCAGCGCCTGGCAGGCCAGGTGGGCGGAGACGAGCGCCGAGGAGCACGCGGTCGCGACCACCATGGACGGCCCCTGGAGGCCCAGGACGTAGGACACACGTCCCGCGGAGAAGCTCAGCTCGTTCCCGGTCCCCATGTACGGCAGGTCCCGTGTCTGCACCGCGTTGAAGGGAACGCGCCCGTAGTCACTGCTCAGGAAGCCGACATAGACGCCCGTGTCGCTGCCAACCAGGGAGCCCGGGGCGATTCCGGCGTCCTCCAGGGCTTCCCACGACACCTCCAGCATCAAGCGCTGCTGAGGGTCGACGTAGTTCGCCTCACGCGGCGACAGGCCGAAGAACTCACTGTCGAAGCCGGCGATGGGTTGGTTGAGGAACCCACCCTCACGGACCACCATCTTCCAGCCCGCGTCCGGGTCCGCCGCGTAGTACGCATCCACGTCCCAGCGGTCCGGCGGGACGGTGCTCACGGCATCGACGCCGCCGCGCAGCAGCTCCCAATAGGCGCGCGGGTCGTTCGCGCCGCCGGGGAACCTGCACCCCATGCCGATGACGGCGATGGGCTCCGAGCGCGCGCGCTCCAATCCATCCACGCGCGCCCGGAGGGTCTTGATTGCCAATGCCGCCCGTTGCAAGGGCGTCATCGACTCCATCGAGAGAGCATTCTCCTCGTTGGACATCCTCACTCGAATGGACTCATCCGACACTGCCCACCCCTTTCGCTTCGACTAGCTGATTGAGATCTTTTCCAACGGTTCCGGCGCGGAGCTGGACGCAGCGGCCGGGCTGCTTGAATCCGGAGAGGTAGCGCTCGCCGGAGGCTCACGGCGGTCACTGGGCCGGGCGCCCGCATCGGAACCCGTCGTCCCCTTCGGCCGCTTCGCGAGGATCAGGTCCCCCGCCTTCTGGAGCACGTCGCCAAACGACACCCCGGACCGGTGCGGCTGGCCCGCCGCCGGAGCCGCGTGCGCCTGCTTCGCCTGGCCCTCGATGGCCGCGTCGATGTGCTGCAGCTCGTGAATCTGCGCTTCGAGGATGTGCGCGACGCCCTTGAGCGCCTCCTGCTTCGCGCGGAAGAGCTGCTGCACCAGGCCTCGCCCGCCCGGAATCAGGGCGTTGGTGAGCTCGGCGAACCGAGCGCCGTACTCCGGCGAAGCGCCAAAGGAACCCTGCGGATAACGATCATCTTGCGTGGACATCAAACACCTCTTTCTTTTTGGAAACTCACGATGAGCCGGTCACCCTCCATGCGGGCACCCGACGTCGGGAGGAGTGCAATCATCCGAGGCAACACGACGTTGCGCCGGACGGCCCCGACCTGGATGACGAACTCCGCGCCGCGGCGGGAGAGCTCGACATCGCTCTTCGCCACGAAGGGGAGCCGCACCTCCAGCGAGTACGCATCCACTGCGTCCTTGCGGATGCCCAGGGCAGGCTGCGGGGCCGTGAGACGGACGGGGTCCTCTCCCTGGTAGAGCTGCTCCGCGAAGACCTCCAGCGGCTTCTCCCCCACCATCTCCGTGGCCTGGTGCGGGACCTTCAACACCAGCAGCGACGAAAAGGCGCTCTGGAGCTTCTCGACGAGTGGCTGCTGCGCCCGCCCCCGGTCGGAGCCGGCGTCGGCGGCTTCCGGTGCGAGTCGGTTGATGACGACGCAGTCCACCGCGAGGCCGAGCAGGCTGAAGTACGTGTACGCCCGCTGCGCCTCCTGTCCGGACACCGTGTCCGCGGTGGTCACCAGCCGGAGGGTCGTCACCTCCGGGTCGTGCAGCAGCGCGTCCACGGCGTTCAGCCGGTCGCGAACCTCCAGGCTCGCGTCCGCGCCGTGGAGGCTCGCCGCCAGCAGGCGTGCCTTGCGCCCCTGATGCGTGGGCGTCTGCTGCTTGCGTGTGTACCAGCTCATCGCCGGCACGGTGTTGAGCAACTGCAGGGCCGAGCTGGTGGACGGGCAATCCACGATGACGAGGTCGTGCTGCTGCTCGCGGAGGTACTCGCCCAGCCGGAGGAGCATGACGATGTGGGCCGCCTCGGCCGTCATCGCCACCTCCTCCGCGTTCACGCGCTCCGGCCCGCCATCCACGAGCGCGGCCAGTCCTCCCTGGCCCCCGTTCCATCCCCGGCGGAGCTCTTCGCCAACGTCCACCTCGTGGAAGGACAGGTGGTCGTTGACGCCCACGGGAACACCCCGGGGGCCGGAGAAGAGCGGACTCTCGACGCCCATGGCGGCGCTGAGGCCGCGGGACAGGTCGAACGAAAGCACCAAGGTCCGGAGACCCCGGCGGGAAGCCGCGAGCGCTGTCGCGGCCGCCACCGTGGTCTTCCCGGAACCGCCGGTACCGGAGACAAGAATGATCCTGGCCATCTCAATCCACCTCTCGCGCTAGGCCGCCTTGGCCGCGTCAGACATCCAGCCCGACTTCCCGAGCCACGTCTGCGCACGGTTGAGCTGCGAGACGGTGGACTGGGTGCTCAGCAGGCTCTGGACAGTGGACTCCACCTGCTTGAGGTTCGCCGCCGAGAGCGTCTGATCCACCACGGGATTCAGCCGGAAGTACTTCTTCCGAAGAATCATGCGGCACTGGTAGTCCGCCGCGTCCGAGCCGGCCTCCAGCATCATCTTCACGAGCACCATGGGGTCGTGGAAGTCCAGCAGCCACTTGGAGAAGCCCCAGTTGGCCACGCCCTTACAGAAGTGCGGCGTGAGGTACGACGACATGCAGCCGTTGCCCACCGACATCATCAGGATGTTCGTCAGGTCGGGCGGCTCCGTCTCCAGCGTCTCCACCTTCTCCGAGCGGCTCTTGCGGGTGATGTTGTTGATGATCTGCGCCAGCGCCACCAGCGACGGGTTGTTGGCGAAGATGCCGCCGTCGACGTAGCCGCTGCCCTGCTCCCGGATGCCCTGGTAGACGGGATAGGAGAGCGGAGGCGAACCGCTGCGCATCAGCACGTCCACCACCAGCTCGTTGTGGTCGGAGTCGTTGTCCGGCCCCGTGTTGTGGAAGACCTTGGCCTTCCAGGTCCGCAGCGACTTGCGGTGGCCGTCGAGCTGGAAGGACGGCAGCGCCACCTTCCGCTTCAGGTCTCCCAGGCGCAACGTGGCGCCGAAGTAGCTGCAGAAGAAGTCGCGCATGTAGCTGGAGTCGAGCAGCGCGGCGTTGCCCGTCAGCGCCATGGCGGTCCGCCCCAGTGACACCGCCTTGCGGTTCATCTGGACGACCTCACCCCAGAAGTCGAGGATCTTGGGGAAGGCGTCATCGGGGTTCTCGTAGGTGGCGAAGAACGCGGCGTTGAAGGAACCCGCGGACGTGCCGGAGAACAGCTCCACGTCGTTCAGCAGGCTCTGCCCGCCTCCGCGGCTGGTCAGCGTCTCCTTCAACGACTTGAGCAAGCCCGCGGTGACATACCCCTCACCACCGGAAATAGACGTACCATCCATTGCAAGGACTCGGTGCGGCATTACATGACCTCCATGGGGAGCTGCGCAGCCAGCCCCGTTGCTGGCATTTCCGCCCGAGACATTTCTGCGATTGGCGGGAGCGTCAAAAACCTATCCAGACATTTCTGTATTTCAATTGCAAGCACGGCGACATTCCGTTCATCCATGATGAGCGTCATGTGATTGCCTGGAACCGGTATCACTTCCGTCCCCGCGAGCGCGAATCTGCGCACACTGTCGACGAGCGGATCGCCGCCAATCGTCACCGGACCCGTCCTGAAAAGTGTGGCGGAGCCTCCATACGAAGAGAACGTATAGAGTTGCTCCGAGCGGCGTGTTGCCAGGAAATTCCGGGCCGTCAGCGCGCTGTCTCGCAAGAAACGCCACAGGTATGAATACTGCCCATCTGTATCCCGACGAAGCAGGTCTGCCCATGCCTCGGGCAGGCTGATTCCCATCCATTCGCCTATCAATCTCAGGCTGGCGTAGTCCCGCGGCATCTGGGCCTCCCCCAGCACCTTGATGAGCTGGGAGCCCGCGGGAATCTCCTGCGGGGTACCGTCGTGCCCGGCCAGCCGGTCCAGCGCCGCGCCGTCAATCAAGCCGAGCAGCGCCACCTGTTCCCCGAGCGCTTCGAGCTGCCGCGCCATTTCACAGACGACGAGCCCTCCGTAGGACCAGCCCGCGATCCGGTACGGCCCGCGCGGCTGGACCTTCCGCAGGGCCGCCACATACAGCGCGGCGGTGTCCTCGATGGTCTCCGGTGGCCGCTGGTCGTCCATGACGCCGGGCATCTGGAAGCCGAACACGGGCTGCTCCGCGTCCAGGTGGCGGGCCAGGGTGACGTAGACGGCCGGGCTGCCAGCGGACGGCGGGGCGAGGAACAGCGGCGGCTTGTGACCCAAGGGCTTCAGCGCCACCACACAGGCGGGCAGCTGGCGAATCAACGCGGTGACCTTGCTGGAGTGTTCGTCAACCCATTGCGCCAGGGCCTCCACGGAGGGCCGGTCGAACACCTCGTTGAGGGGCACCTCGATGCCCAGCTTCGCGGAGATGCGCGAGATGAGCGTGACGGCGAGGAGCGAGTGGCCTCCCAGTTCGAAGAAGCTGTCGGTGGGGGCCACGGAGCTCAGGCCCAGGAGTTCGCCGAACAGCGCCTGGAGCTGCCGCTCCGTCTCGGTCCGAGCCTCCGTGCGGGCCAGCGCGCTGGCGACGGGGGCCTCGGACGCCACGGGAGGGAGCGCCTTGCGATCAATCTTCCCGCTGGGCGTCAGCGGCAGCTCAGGGAGGACCGCGATGACCTCCGGCATCATGTACTCGGGCAGCACCTCACGCAGGGCCTTGCGCAGCTCGGCCCGCAGGTCACCGTTCTCCATCGACTGGGGCTGCACGTAGGCCACCAGGCGCGGCGCCCCGCTGGGGAGACGCTGCAGGAGCACCGCGGCCTGGACGACGTCGGGATGACGGCCCAGCGCGGCCTCCACCTCTCCCGACTCGACGCGGTGACCACGAATCTTGAGCTGGTCGTCCTGACGGCCCAGGTATTCGATACGTCCGTCGGAGAGGTACCGGGCGTGGTCCCCCGTGCGGTAGAGCCGCGATCCCTCCGTGCCCACGTCGAAGGGATTGGGGACGAAGCGCTCCGCCGTCAGGTCCGGCCGGCGCAGGTAGCCTCGGGCCAGTCCGACGCCGCCGATGTACAGCTCGCCGGGTACGCCGACGGGCACGGGCTGGAGGTACCGGTCCAGGATGTACAACCGCATGTGCGGGATGGGCCGGCCAATGGGCACCCGCTCCGGGGGTGGTGTGCCATCCGGGAGCAGCGTCTCGAAGCAGCACGCCACCGCGGCCTCGGTGGGGCCGTACTCGTTGATGACGCGCGTGGGGATGCCCTGCTCCCTCCACGCGGCCAGGTCCACGCCGTGCAGCCCTTCTCCGCCCAGCACCACCGCATGGGTGCGGCCGAGCACCTCGCGCGTGCGCCCCAGGCCGTTGAAGGCCCGCAGGTGCGACGGCGTCATCTTGACGAAGCTGAAGCCCTGCTCGGGGTAGTCCCGGGACGTCAGCTGGTCGATTTCGTGGCCGCGCGGCACGAGGAACAGCGCGCGGCCCGCCAGCAGCGGCGCGAAGAGGCTCGTCAACGTGCCGTCGAAGCTGACGGAGCCAATCACCGGGCTCCCCGTCCCTTCGCGAAGCCGGTACGCGTCCACACTCCAGCGCAGGTAGTTGACGATGCTCCGGTGCGTGATTTCCGTGCCCTTGGGCCGGCCCGTCGAACCCGACGTGTAGAGGATGTAGGCCAACTGGTCCGGGAGGCCGTCGCGACGGAGCTGCTGGCCGGGCGCGGCGGGCATGTCCCGGTAGCCTTCGTCCACATGGAGAGTGACGAAACCCCCCATGCCCCAGAGGCGCTCGGACAGCTTCGTGGAGGAGATCACCACCCGGGGCCGGGCATCCGCGACGATGTGGCGGAGCCGGTCCGCGGGCTCGTCTGCATCGAGCGCGAGGAACGCGCCCCCTGCCTTCATCACCGCCAGCAGGCTCACGATGAGCTCCGCCGAACGGTCCAGGTAGACGCCGACCACCACCTCCGGTCCCACGTCCAAATCCTGGAGTGACGCTGCGACCCGGTCGCTGAGCTGGTCGAGCTCGCCGTAGGTCAGCTCCCAGTCGTCCACGACGACGGCCACCGCATCCGGCGTGCGCAGCGCCTGGGCTTCGATGAGCGCATGGAGGCACGCGCCTTCCGCCTCCGGCGTCCCCGTGTCGTTCCACTGCCGGAGCACGCGCTCGCGGACATCCGCGGGGAGCACGGGCAGCTCGCCCACCGGACGCTGGGGCTCGGCCACGAGCCCTTCGAGCAGCACCTGGAAGCAGTCCACGTAGTGCTGGATGGTGCCCTGCTCGAAGAGGTCGCGGTTGAACACCATCCGCGCCGACAACCGGTCGCCGTGGTCATCCACGAAGAGGTTGAGGTCGAAGCGCGATGATTCCGCCTCGAACTCGAGCGGCCGCATGCGGAGGCCCGTCTCGTCCTGGGCCTCGCCGGAAGCGCGGACCCAAGCAAAGACAACCTGGAACAGCGGGTTGAAGCCCAGGCTGCGCGCGGGCCTCAGCTCCTCCACGAGCAGGTCGAAGGGCAGGTCCTGGTGAGCGAAGGCCTCGAGCACCGTCTCACGCACGCGCTCCAGCACCGTGGCGAACCCCGGGCCGCCACCGAGGTCCACCCGCATCACCAGGTTGTCCACGAAGAAGCCCACCAACGGCTCCAGCTCCGTGCGCGTCCGGTTGATGGAGTTCGCGCCCAGGACCAGGTCCTCACGGCCCGTGAGGCGGTGCAGGAGCACGAAGAACGCGCTCAGCATCCCCACGAAGGGTGTGGTGCGGGCCGCGTGGCTCTGCGCCTTCAAGGCCGCGGTGAGCTGGGGCCCCACTTCGAAGCGCACCTCTCCGCCTCGGTTCGACTGCACCTTGGGGCGCGGATGGTCCGTGGGAAGCTCGAGCAGCGGAGGCGCCCCATCCAGCTTGTTGCGCCAGTAGTCCACCAGCTTCTGGCGCACCTCGCCCTGGAGGTACTCCCGCTGCCATACAGCGAAGTCGGAGTACTGGAGCGTCAGGGGCGGCAACGGTGAGGGTTGGCCGCCGGCGAAGGCGCCATACAACGTCACGATTTCACGGACGAGGATGGCCTGCGCCCACACGTCCGCCGCGATGTGGTGCAGGCAGAGCTGGAGGTATTGCCCCTGGGGGCCCCGCTCGATGATGAGCACACGCATCACGGGGCCTGTGGACAGGTCGAAGGGCCGCTTGCCCTCACGCTGGAGGAAGGCCTCCACGCCCGCGGGTTCGGAGGCCAGCACCTCGCGCTCGTCGAGCACGCGGAAGTCGAACCGGGGCTCCGGGTCGACAATCTGGACTGGGACGCCCGCGTGCTCGGCGTAACGCGTGCGCAGCACCTCGTGGCGGCGGATGACCTCGGTGAAGCAGCGCTTCAGGATTTCCACGTCGAGGTGCCCTTCGACCTGCAACGCCAACATGAGGTTGTAGGCGGTGCTCCCGGGCTCCAAGCGGTCGAGGAACCACAACCGCGTCTGTCCGTAGGAGAGCGGCGCGGGCCCGATGCGTTGGACCGGGACGATGGGCGCCTCCTCCTGGCCCTGGTCATGGGCACGCAGGAGCTTGAGCAGCTCGGGTTTGTGTTCCGCCAATGACTGCCGAAGCTCCGGGCCGGCGGCGCCTTTCGGTCCGCGAAGCCTCAGCGCGTCGCCTTCCACCCGGACTTCCAGTCCTCGCCGATTCAGCTCGGCGAGCAGTTCCCCCATGTTCATACCGTCAACTCCTCGATGTCGGCTGCGGCCTCCGCCGCGGGAGCACGCGCGAGCAGCTCCTTGAGCTCGAGCTGGGTGCTCAGCACATCCACAATCCCGTCGAGCGTGGTGCCGTCGATGAACCGCGCCATGAGCAGGTCCACCCCCAGCTCACGGCCAATGCGGTTCTTCAGCTCGACCGCGCGCAGCGAATCGAGCCCCATCTCGTTCAGGGAAATCTTCTTCTGGAGGACCTCGTGGTCCGGAGCGAAGCCCAGCAAGGGCCCCAGACGGCTCTGCACGTACCGCGTCAGCAACGCGCGCCGGCGCTCAGCGTCCGCCCGCTTCAGCTCGTCCATCAGCTCATGCATCCGTGAAGCGCCCGCGGACCGGGCCTGCTCACGGAGCATCAGCTCGGAGAACAAGGGGCCGTGGCCGGGCGAAGGCCCCGCCTCCAGCGAGGAGACGCTGAAGGGCACGACGCCCACCTGCACGGCCCCCTGCTCCAGCAGCTGTTCGAAGACCTGCAGCGCCACTTCGGGTGAGAGGCTGGTGGCATCCGACGCTTCCGACCGGTCCGCGCTCTTGGCGGCCATGCCCGCGCCCGACCACCGTCCCCAGTTGATGCTGAGGGCTGGCAGTCCCTGGCGATTCCGGTGGTGTGCCAGTGAATCGAGGACACTGTTCGCCGCCACGTAGTTGGACTGTCCCGCCACGCCCACCAGCGAGGCCGCGGACGAGTACATGACGAAGAGGTCCAGCGACATCCCGACCGTGGCGCGGTGCAGGTTCAACGCGCCCTGCACCTTGGGCGCGAACACGCGCGAGAAGCGCTCCGCCTCCTGGTGCAGGATGACGCCATCCTCCAGCATGCCCGCCGTGTGGATGATGCCCCGCAGGGACTGCCCCCGCTCGGACACGCTCGCCACCAGTCGCTGCACGTCCTCCTGACGCGAGACATCCGCGCGCGCGACGGTGACGTTGACGCCCCGCGAGGTCAGCGCCGCGAGCCGAGCGTTCGCCGCGTCCGTGGGCGCACTCCGGCCCACCAGCAGCAGGTGCCGCGCCCCGGCCCCCGCCAGCCACTCCGCCGTCGCGAGTCCCAGCGCCCCCAGGCCTCCCGTGACGAGGTAGACGCCATCCGGTTGGATACGCACGGGGGCTGCGCGTTCAGGTGGCTTGCCAGGACGCACGAGGCGCGCGCCCAGGAGCCGGCCGCCGCGCAGGGCCATGACGTTCTCCTGCGGCGGCTGCGCCATGAGGTGGAACAACCGCTCCAGCGATTCGGAGCCCGGCTCCAGGTCCACCATGCGGCACGCGAGCTCCGTGTGCTCGATGGCCACCGCGCGGCCGAAGCCCCAGAGCGAGGCCTGAGCGAAGCCCTCCACCGCATCCGTGGGCGTGGCGGCCACCGCGCACTCCGTCACCATCCACAGAGCAGGCGGCTGCGCCCAGCTGGTACGCGCCATCGATTTCACGAGGTGAAGCGCGCCCACGGTGCTCGACGGCACTGCGCCGGAGAGGGCTTCTGGAGAACGGTCACCGAGCCCCCACAGGAAGGCCACTGCCGCCAGCGCCGAGCCCGCGGAGGAGACGTCCTGGAGCAGCCGGTCAAAGCCGGCAGCGTCATGGGGGTTGAGCCGATAGTGGGTTGCGTCGATGCGTTCGTAGGACGCACCGGGCGTGGCCACCACGCAAGTCCAGGCACGTTGCCGCGCCAACGCCTTGATTTCGTCCGCGACGCGGTCCGAGTCCACCAGCAACAGCCAGGCCCCGGACTGCGAAGCCACCTGGTCACGCGCGGTGGGCACGGGCTGCTCCCGCCACGCCAGCTCGAAGAGGAGTTCCTGCATCGCCCCGGAGAAGGCCGCCTGGAACGCGCGGCGGTCGACCTGCTTCAGCAGCAGGCCTTCCACCTCGGCGACGACGGCGCCGTCCTCGTCCAGGATGCGGAGGTCGGCGCTCACCAGTCCGTCGGAGAGCGACGTGCGTGCACCGGTTCGGGCGTGCACCCAGATGCTGCTCCCGGGTCGCTTGAACCAGCGCAGCCGCTCGATGGCGACCGGAATGCGCCCCTGCCCTTCTCCCGCCACCTGCGCGCCGCCGTCCGTGAACGCCGCCGCCGCCGTCTGGAAGCACGCGTCGAGCAGCAACGGATGCAGCCAGTAATCCCCGAGACCGATGACGAGTTCATCGGGCAGCCGCACGTGGGCGAGGCATCCGTCCCCACCGAACCGCAGCGCATCGATGCCTCGGAACGAGGGGCCGTACTCCAACCCACCACGCGCCATCATGTCGTAGTGCGCGCTGACGGAGCCCTGCCGCGGGAACGACTGCAACAGCCCCGACTCCAGGGCCACGTTCTCCGGGTGCGTGCGGCCTTCGGTGATTCGACCTTGCGCCAACCGGGCCCAGTTCCGGTCCGCGGCCCCTGTCTCCTGCCCGAAGATTTCGAAGCGGGAGCCCTGCTCCTCGGGTGTCAGCACCGTCTGGACGTTTTGTGACTGTCCCTCCGCGAAGACCAACGCCCGCTCCAGCTCGATGGACGTGAGTTCCAGGGGGCTCCCACCCGAGGTCGCGTGGTGCGCGGCGCCGAGCGCCATCTCGACGTAGCAAGCGGCCGGCAACACCGGGTTGCCCAGCACACGATGCTCCTCGATGAAGGCGGGCTCGTGCCTGCTCAGCCGGGCCGCGAACCGTGACTCCTTCGAACCCGCGAGCGACAGCGGTGTCCCCGGCAGGGAGTGCGCCTCGCCTCGTGCGGCATCGTCACGCGCCACATGGCCGCGGTGCTTCTCGGGGCTTCGCAAGTCCATCCAGTAGCGCTCACGCTGGAAGGGATGCGTCGGCAAGCAGCGCGGGCGCCGCTCGAACGGCGCATCGAACGCGGCCCAATCCACGTCGAAGCCGCGCATGTACAGCTCCGCCACGCTGGAGAGCAGCTGCGCCGTCTCTCCAGCGGACGGACGCAGGCTGGGAAGCCAGCACAGGTCTTCCGACTGGAAGGTCCTGCGGCCGATGCCAGCCAGGATGGGCGCTGGCCCCAGCTCCAGATAGGTCCGGTGACCTTCCTCGCGCGACAGCTCCAGCGCCTTGGCGAAGGCGACGGGCTCTCGGATTTGACGGTACCAGTAGTCTGGCCGGGTGATTTCGTCGCCGACACGCCGCCCCTCCAGCGTGGACACCAGCGGGATGCGCGGTGCCGCCAGCGTGAGCCCTCGGAAGGACTCGGCGAACGGCTTCAGCACGGGCTCCATCTGCGCGGAGTGGAACGCGTAGGACATCCGCAGACGCTTCGTCTGGACGCCCTGGCTCGTCAGGGCCTGCTCCACCTCGGTGATGGCATCGGGCGCCCCTGAGACGACCACGTCATCGGGGCCGTTGACCGCCGCCAGGGAGACCTTTCCGGCGTGCGGCGCAAGGGCCCGGTTCACCGTTTCGAGCGAAGCGGAGACCGCCAGCATCGCGCCAGGGCCCAGCAATTCGCCGATGAGCCGCGCGCGCGTCACGACCAGGCGCAGCGCATCCTCGATGCTGAACACCCCCGCGACGGCAGCCGCGGCATACTCACCCAGGCTGTGCCCGATGAGCGCCGCTGGCGTGACGCCCCAGGCACCCCACAGCTCCGCCAGCGCATACTCCAGGGCCACCAGCGCGGGCTGCGCATGGCGCGTGTCCTCCAGGAGCGTCGCGGAAGATTCACCGAAGAGGAGCGCTTCGAGGCTGCAATCGAGCAGGCCCTCCAGCGCCTTCGAGCACCGCTCCAGCGCGGCGCGGAACACCGGCTGCGTCTCGAAGAGTTCGCGCCCCACTCCAGGGCGAAGCGCGCCCTGCCCCGTGAAGAGGAAGACAGGCCGGGGGCTCTCCGTTCCGCGCAGGGGTTCGCGTGCCGGACGCAGCTTCTCTTCGCGCAGCCGCGTCAGGTTCGCGCGCAGCTCCGCGGTGGTCGCGCCCGAGACGGCGGCACGGTGCTCGAACTGGGAGCGGCCCGTGTTCGCCGTGTAGCACCAGTCTCCCAGCGCCGCAGGGTCCTCTGGCAAGGCGCGCTCCTGCGCTTCCATGAGCGCTTCGAGCGCGGCTTCGCTCTTCGCCGACAGCGTCAGCACATGGGCCGGGCGCTCCGCATCCACGCGGGGGCGCGCCAGCACGGGGGCCTCCTCCACCACCATGTGCACGTTGGTGCCACTGAAGCCGAAGCTGCTGACTCCGGCGATGCGGCGCTTGTCACCGCGCAGCCAGGGCTGGGTGGCCGTGGGGATGGTGACGGGCAGGTCGTCCCAGCGGATGTTCGGATTGGGCCGCTCGAAGTTGAGGTGCGCGGGGATGGCCTCGTTCTGCAACGCGAGCAGGACCTTGATGAGCCCCGCGATACCAGCGGCGGCCTCCAGGTGGCCGATGTTCGTCTTCACCGAGCCGACGTACAGCGGCTCACCGCGAGCGCCCTTGCGCCCGAAGACGGACCGCAACGCCTCCATCTCGATGGGGTCGCCGAGCAGCGTCCCCGTCCCGTGGGCCTCGATGTAGCCCACCTGGTCCGGCTCCACGCCACAGCTGTCCAGCGCCGCCCGGATGACGCGCTCCTGCGAGCGCCCGTTCGGCACCATCATCCCGCTGCTGCGGCCGTCATGTGTGACAGCCGAGCCCCGAATGACGCCGAGGATGGCATCGCCCTTGGCCAGCGCGTCCGACAGGCGCTTGAGTACGACGACGCCACAGCCCTCGCCGCGCCCGAAGCCGTCCGCGGACGCGTCGAACGTCTTGCAGCGGCCATCCGCCGCCAGCATGCGGTTCTGGCACTCCACCATCACCGTGACGGGAGAGAGGTTCAGGTTCGCGCCCGCGGCGAGCGCGAGGTCGCTCTCGTCGTTGCGGAGGCTCTGACAGGCCAGGTGGATGGCGACGGCGGACGACGAGCACGCCGTATCCACGGAGACCGCGGGCCCCTGAAGGCCCAGCGTGTGGGAGATGCGTCCCGCGGCGACGGACGGGTAGTTGAGCGACGCCGAGTGGAACTCCATGTTCTCGGCGATGCCCAGCAGGTTGTAGTCGTTGTGCATCAGCCCCAGGAAGATGCCGGTGCGGCTCCCAGTGAGGCCGGCGGGCGGAATGCCGGCGCGCTCCAGGGCTCGCCAGCACTCCTCCAGCAGCATGCGCTGCTGCGGGTCCATGCCCTTGGCGTCACGTGGCGTGATGCCGAAGAAGCCAGGGTCGAACAGGTCGACGCCGTCGATGAACGAGCCTCGGCGCGTGTACATCTTTCCCGGGACACCGGGCGTGGGGTCGTAGAACGCGTCGACGTCCCAGCGTGAGGCAGGCACCTCTCGTGTCGCGTCGCGGCCTTCGGCGAGCAGCTCCCAGAACGTCTCTGGCAGGTCACCTCCACCGGGGAAGCGACAGGACATGCCCACCACGGCGATGGGCTCGGCCGCCAGCAGCTCCTTCTTCGAGCGCAGCTGGCTCGCGAGGTACGCGAGCTTGACGACAGGCAATTCAGAAATGCGTGTGGATAGTTTCGCCATCAGGGTCTCATCTGGTGAGCGCGCTCTCCAGCTCCTGGTCGATGAGGGACGTCAGCTCCTGCTCCGACAGCCCTTGAATCTCCGCGGAGAGCGCGCCCTGCGCCTCCCGCGATGCTTCCTGCTTCTTCTGTGCCTCTGTCCCCAGCCCCAGCTCGTCGGTCAGGTGCGCGACGAGTCCGTTCACGGTGGGGAAGTCGAAAATCAGCGTCGAACGCAGGCTTCGCCCGAGGCTGCTCGCGAGCCGGTTCTTGATTTCGATGGCCAGCAGCGAATCGACGCCCAGTTCGAACAGGCGCTCGTTTCCGGACAGCCGCTCCGACTCCGGCATGCCCAACGTCGCGGACACCTGCCCCGCGACGTGCTGACGCAGCAGCTCCGCCTTGCGATTCGGCGGCGCCGCGTCCAACTGCGCGCGGAAGGCCGGCGCTTGCACCCGCTGTGGCACGCTCCCCAGCAAGCCCTGAACGAGCGCCTGCCGCGCGAGCCCTGGCAGTTGCTCCGCCAGCCGCGTCCAGTCCACGGGGAAGACGCCCCACTGGACCTGTGTGCTCCCGATGAGCCGCTCCAGCACGCTGAAGCCCTGCTGGACCGGAATGGCGCCGAAGCCCTGCGCCCCCGGCCGCGTGGAGGCCGCCCGCTCCAGCCGCGCCGCCATGCCCGTCTCCGCCCACGAGCCCCAGTTGAGCGTCAGCGCGGGCAGCCCCTCCGCGTGGCGCAGATGGACCAACGCATCGAGGAAGGCATTCGCGGCGACGTAGTTCGACTGACCCGGTGAACCGATGAGCGAGGCGGCGGA
Organism: Myxococcus sp. CA023; assembly: GCF_010998615.1. GTDB lineage: Bacteria > Myxococcota > Myxococcia > Myxococcales > Myxococcaceae > Myxococcus. The sequence continues at coordinate 71,801 of NZ_JAAEAH010000018.1, forward strand.
CGAGAAGCAGACGAAGAAATCCAGCGCCATGCCCCGGCTGAGCGCATGGAGGTTCCACGCACCCTGAAGCTTGGGGGCCAGCACCTCCCGGAACTGCTCGGACGTCTGGTTGGCGAGCGTTCCGTCGCGGAGGACGCCCGCCGAATGGATGATGCCGCGCACAGGCGGGGCGTCGCGCAGGCTCGCGAAGAGGTCCGCCATGGCGTCGTGAGACGCGATGTCCACCCGCGCGACCCGCACCTTCACGCCCTGGCCCTCGAGCGCATCGAGCTGGGCGCGGGATTCAGGAGACGGCGCGCTGCGTCCCATCAGGACCAGGTGCCGCGCACCCTGCGCCGCCAGCCAGCTTGCGGCACGCAGGCCAAGTCCACCCAGACCTCCCGCGACGAGATAGGTGGCCTCCGCGACGATGGACACCTTCTTCGCAGCGACCGTCCGTGAACGGGCCCGCTCGAGCCGGGGGGTGTAGAGACCTCCACCACGAATGGCCGCGCCAGCCTCCCCATCGGGCAGCGCGAGCGCCTGTACGAACGTGCCCAGGTCTTCGGACCGGGGCTCCGCGGGCAGGTCGATGCGGAGGCACCGCAGTTCGGGCAACTCCGTCGCCACGGCCTGTCCGAAGCCCCACAGCGGCGCCTGCGCGACGCGCGCACCGTGCGTGTCCGTGGGCAGGCTTTGCGTGCCCCGCGTCACCAGCACCAGCCGGGGCGGCGTTCCCTGCCCATGCGACAGGGCCTGCGTCAGCCGCAACGCGCCCAGGCACCCCGACTCCTGAGCCGCGTCGAGCCAGTAGCGTGCGTCATCCGCCTGCCCCCTCCCATCGAGTCCCCAGAGGTACAGCAGCCCCGTGGGCGGCTGATTCGCCCACGCCTCGACCAGCCGCGCATGGTCCTCCGGGCTGGCGGGATTGATGCGGAAGCCCTCTGACGCGCTGCTGAACGACGCCCCCTTGCGAACCAAGGTGCAGCGCTCGCCCCGCTGCGAAAGCACCTGCAGCAGGTCCGAGGAGAAGTCGTCCTCGTTGGTGAAGACGGCCCAATGTGGAATCGCGGAGCGGGCTTCCTCCGGAACATCACGCGGTACCCAGTTGAGTCGGTACAGCCAGTCCTGGAAGTCGTTGTCGAGCCCGCGCAGCAACACGTCGCGTTCGGCCTTGCGCACCGAGAACCCCGACACGGCCGCCACCACCGCGCCATCTTCGTCACACAGGGTCAGGTCCGTCGCGGAGAAGCCCTCCTGTCCCTCCCGGGGAGGCTGCGTCGCATACGTCCAGACCCGTTCCGGCAGTGGCCGGTACAGGTCGAGCGTCTGCAAGGCCACCGGGAGGTGCAGCGCGTCTTCCTCCGTGAGCTGCGACACCGCAGCCGCCGTGCGCAAGCAGCCGTCGAACAGCGCCGGGTGGACGCGGTAGTGCCCGCTCCGGTCCTCCACCTGGCCCAATGACAGCGCGGCCCCAGTCCCCCGATGCAGCGACGTCAGCACGCGCAGGGACGGCCCATAGTCGAGCCCATGGTGCGTGAAGACGGCGGAGAGCTCATCGATGGAAACAGGCGTCGAGCAGTCCCTCCGCCACGCCTCCCGCTCCACCGATGGGGCCACGGCGCTCAGAGCCGACACCCGGCACGTCACATGGGTGACCCAAGCCGCGCGTGCGCCTCCGCCCTCCTCCGAGCGCTCATCCCCACGGCTCACCACCTTGCACAGAAGGCCCGCCTCGCCCTGGTCCTCCAGCACCGTCTGGACGACCCGCGTCTGCTGTTCGGGAAGCACCAGCGGCTGAAGCAGGGAGATGTCCTCCAGCCGCAGCGACTCCGTTCCGAGCACCTGCGCCGCCGCCGAGGCCAGCATCTCCACGTAGGCCGCGGCGGGAACCACCGCCTTGCCGTACACCCGATGGTCCGCCACGAAAGGCACGGTTCCCGCCGACAGCTCACTGGAGAAGACGGTCGTCCCCTCCTTCAAAGCGGCGGACTCCAGACGCGTCCCCAGCAACGGGTGAGTCGACGCACGGCGCGACGTGCGCGTCCAGGGTGCGGGCACATCCAGCCAGTAGCGCTGCCGCTCGAAGGGATAGGTCGGCAGGACCTTGCGGGTCCGCCCATAGCCCGCATCGAAGCGCTCCCAGTCCGGCCTGGCGCCGCGCACATACAGCTCGGACATCGCCCGGAGCAGGCCGACCCAGTCGGAGCGGCGCGGGTGAAGCGTCTCCAGCCACAGCGCCTCCTCACCCGCCACCACGTCTCGCGCGAGGTTGGACAGCGAAGGCTTGGGGCCCACCTCCAGGAACACACGCACCCCGCGCTGGAGGAGCGTCCGGATGCCCTCCTCGAAGCGCACGGGCTGGAGGACATGCCGGGACCAGTAAGCCGGCTGGGTGATGGCCTCGCCTGCTTCGCGCCCGTCGAGGTTCGAGATGAGGGGAAGGCGCGGCTTCTGGAAGGAGGCGCGGCTCGCGGCCCGCTCGAACTCCGCCAGCATCGGCTGCATCAGCGGGGAATGGAACGCGTGTGACACCTTCAGTCGCCGGCTCTCGATGCCCGCCTCCACGAGCGCCTGGACCACGGTGTCGATGGCCGTGCTGTCTCCTGAGATGACGGTGTTCCGCGGCCCATTGATGGCCGCCACCGTCACCCGGGGATGCCCGGCGATGAGCGGCAGCACGCGCGCCGGCTCGGCGAACACGGCCAGCATCGCGCCGCGCTCGGGCAGCGCCTGCATCAGCCGCGCGCGCTCGGCCACCAGGGGCAAGCCGACCTCGGGCTCCAGGACGCCCGCGAACATGGCCGCCGCGTACTCGCCCACGCTGTGGCCCAGGACCGCGTCGGCGCGCAGTCCCCAAGCCCGCAGCAGGTGCGCCAACGCCAGCTCCAGCGCCACCAGCGCGGGCTGGGTGTATCGCGTCTCGTCCAGCGCCCCTTCCGTGTCCTGGAAGAGCACCTCGGTGAGCGGCCGTTCCAGGTGCGGCTTCAGGATGCCCTCGAAGCGCAGGAGTTCCCGGCGGAACTCGGGCTGCGTGTCGAACAGCTCCCGGCCCATGCCCGCGTACTGGGAGCCCTGGCCCGTGAAGAGGAACGCGACGCGGGGTGCCTCGGCGTCGCGGCGGCCTTCCACGCAGGTCTCGGGGACGGTGGGCGCACCACGGCTGAACGCACGCAGCGCCTCGGTCAGCTCCTCGGGGGTCGAAGCCGTGAAGGCCGCGCGCTCTTCCATGGCGCTCCGGCCGGTGTTCGCCGTGTGGCAGATATCCGCGAGCACTTCCGCGGGGCACAGCGACAGCTCCTCCGCGATGGACCCGGCCAGCCTGCGAAGACTGGCGTTCGAGCGCGCGGAGAGCGCCAGGACGTGACGCGGGCGTTCCACATCCCGGACCGGAGACTTCGGCCGTGGCGCGGACTCCAGGACGACGTGCGCGTTCGTCCCCGAGAAGCCAAACGAGCTCACCGCCGCGAAGCGCGACTCCGTCCCCTGCCACGGACGGCGCGCGGTCGGCACTTCGATGGCCAACTGCTTCCAGTCCACATGCGGCGTGGGCGTGCGCAGGTGGAGATGCGGCGGAACCTCCTCGTTCGCCAGGCACAGCGCGGATTTGATCAACCCCGCGATACCGGACGCACCTTCGAGGTGCCCCATGTTCGTCTTCACCGAGCCGGCCATCAGCGGCTGCTGCCGTCCCGTCCTGGCGCAGTAGACGGACGCGAGGGCCTCCAGCTCGATGGGGTCGCCCAGCGACGTCCCCGTCCCGTGGGCCTCGACGTAGCCCACCTTCGCGGGCTCCACCTGTCCGTCCCGCAGCGCATCCCGGATGACGCGCTGCTGGGCAAGCCCGTTGGGCACCGTGAGCCCGCTGGTCCGCCCATCCTGGTTCACCGCCGAGCCGCGAATCACCGCGACAATGGGGTCCCCATCCGCGATCGCATCCGACAGGCGCCGCAGGAAGACGAGCCCACAGCCCTCACCTCGCCCGATGCCGTTCGCCGAGGCGTCGAAGGTCTTGCACCGGCCATCGGGCGACAGCATGTGCGTGCGCGACTCAATCAGCGTCGCGACGGGAGAGAGGACCAGGTTCACCCCGCCCGCCAGCGCGAAGTCGCTCTCCCGCTGACGCAGGCTGCGGATGGCCAGGTGCACCGCGACCAGTGACGAGGAGCACGCGGTATCGACCGTGAGGCTGGGCCCTTCGAGTCCGAAGGAATACGACAGGCGTCCCGCGGCGACGCTCGCGCCATTCCCCGCGCCGGTGTGAGCGTCGATGAGCTCCGGGGACTGGGTGGCAATCTGCGTGTAGTCCTGCCCCATCAGCCCGACGAACACGCCAGTCCGCGTCCCGCTCAGGCTCGTCGGATTCCGGCCGGCACGCTCCACGGCCTCCCAGGCGACCTCCAGCAACAGCCGGTGCTGCGGGTCCATCCGCGCCGCCTCGCGCGGGGAGATGCCGAAGAAGCGCGGTTCGAACTGGTCGATGTCCCGCAGGAAGCTCCCGTGGCGCGTGTAGATGCCACCGGGATGGTCCGGGTCCGGGTGGAAGAAGCTGTCCGCGTTCCACCGGTCGGATGGAATCTCGGTGACGGTGTCCACGCCCTCGGAGAGCAGGCGCCAGTATTCGGAAGGGCTGGTGACGCCCCCCGGGAACCGGCAGCCGATGCCGACAATGGCAATGGCCCCGTGCTTTTCCTGCTCATGGGCATCGAGCTTCGACTGCGTCTCCTGCAACTTCAGGAGCGCGCGCTTCATCAGCTCGCCGTAGCTCGTGTCGTTTCCTTGCGCTGACATCGATCCGTCCCTAGTTCATCTTCGACAGCTGCTCGGAGAGCAGGTGCGCGAGGTTCGCCTCAGCCAGCCCTTCCAGCGGGCTCTCGACCGGGGCGTCTGACTTCGACGTGACGCGCGCTTCCTCCGTGAACTCCAGAGGGATGAACGCGTCCATGAGCTGCGTCGCGAGCTTCTCTGCCGTCGGGTAGTTGAAGACGAGCGTCGCCGGCAGCGACACGCCGAGCCCGCTCTGAAGCCGGTTCTTGAGCTGGAGCGCCGCCAGCGAGTCGATGCCCAGCTCGTGGAACCCCCGCGCCGGGTCGATGGACTCGCTGGAGCCCACGCCTCGCATCCACGCCACTTGCTCGCGCACGTAGTCCATCAGCAACTGCCGACGCATCTCGATGGGCGCCGCCGTGAGCGTGTCCAGGAACGACGCGCGCTCCACAGTGCGCTCGCCCCCTGCCCGCTCGCGCAACTCCGCGACGTAGGGCGTGGACCGGCCGCTTCCGAAGACAGCCCAGTCGATGGCGGCCACGCCTACCTGAGGAACGCGCGACGTGAGGAGCAGCTCCAGCGCGCGCAGGCCCTGCGCCTTCGGAATGACGCCGAAGCCCGGCGTCCGAGCCTCCTCGCTCACCGACACCTGGGCGCCCGCGTCACCGGCCCAGATGCCCCAGTTGATGCTCAGGGCAGGCAGCCCCAAGGCACGGCGGTGGTGCGCCAGCGCGTCCTCGAAGGCGTTCGCCGCGCAGTGATTCGACTGTCCCGCCGAGCCGACGAGCGATGCGACGGAGGAGAACATCACGAAGTAGTCCAGCGGCAGGCCCGCGGTCAGACGATGCAGGTTCCAGGCGCCACGCAACTTCGGCCGCAGCACCGTCTCGAAGCGCTCCCAGCGCTGCTGCCGCAGCACGCCGTCATCCAGCACACCGGCCGAGTGGAACACGCCGCCCAGAGGGGCCATGTCCCGCGCCACCTCGTTCAGCAGCGCGGCCAGCGGCTCCGCATCCGCGATGTCGACTTGCCGGTACTCGACACGGACACCCTTCTGGCGCAGGTGCTCCAGACGTTCCGCCGCCTGCGGCCCCGGAGCGCCCCGGCCTGTCAGCACCAGGTTGCGTGCCCCCCGGCTCGCCAGCAACTCCGCCGTCAGCAGGCCCAGGCGTCCGAGCCCGCCCGCCACGAGATAGCTGCGGTCCGCCCGGAAGGCGTCGACGCGCTCCGCGGACGGCTCGACCAGCTTCCGTGACTCGACCCTCTGGAGTCTCGCGACGTAGCGGCCATCGCGATAGGCCACCTGGTCCTCCGCCACCTCCGCGCGGCGGCGAATCTCCTGCGCGAGCAACTCCACCTGGGCACTCGGTTCGCCCTGGGCATCGAGGTCGACACACCGGCAATCCAACTCCGACGCCTCGATGGCCAGGGGCCGCGCCATGCCCCACAGCAACGACTGGGCGAGCCCGGGCAACGGAACGCCCGGCTTCACGGGCTGCGCGCCACGCGACACCAGCCACACCGTGCCGGAGTACCCACGGTCCAGCAGGAACTGGAGCAGTCCCAGCGCGCCACCACCCGTCACCCGAGCCGCCTGCCCCAGCGCATCCGCATCCAGCGTCTCCGCTTCCTCGGTGTGGGAGCCCCACATCAGGATGACGTCGGACAGTGCCGCCGGCAGCGGCAGTTCGCGCAAGGCCTCCACGAGCGCTTCGGGCGAGTCAGGGACCTCGAAGGTGGTCTCATCGATACGGTGCGGCTGTGTGCCACGGATGGCGACGAAGCAGGCGCGGCCATCGCGCGTCAGCACCTGTGCGAGCTGCTGCCCCGTGCCGTCGCGCTCCGAGAGAATCAGGCACGCGCCGCTCGCGGGCACCAGCGTCTCCGGACGACTCCCCTCCAATGCGAGCGGTTCCCACCGCCGCTCGTAGAGCCACTCATCCAGCGAGGTGGAGAGCGCGGCACGCAGCGCCTCCTGGCTCGTGCGCTGAAGCTCCAGGCCGCGCACCCAGGCGCGCAGCGCTCCATCTCTTCCGAAGATGCGGACATCCGCACGCAACCGCTTCCCAGCCTCATCCACCGGCCGCACTACGGCATGGCTCCACACGCCGTCTTCGATGCTGCCCAGCACGTGAAGCCGCTCGATGTGCACCGGCACGTACAGCTCGGTGCCATCCATGTCCGGATAGGCGCCGCCCACCACCTGGAGGCAGGCATCCATCAGGGCGGGATGCGCGAGGTAGCCACCGCCGCTCCCGAGGCCCGCCGGGCGCTCGATGCGCGCCAGGACCTGCTCGCCTTCCCGGCGCAGCTCGGTGATGCCCTGGAACTCCGGCCCGAAGTCGACGCCCGCGTTCCGTGCCCGCTGGTAGTAGTCCTCGACGGGAAGCGGGGTCTGCAGGTCCTTCAACACGCTGTCGAGGTCATGCGCCTCGGTGGCCGATACACCATCACCGAGGACGACGAGCGTGCCCGTCGCATGAAGGCTCCACGCGCGCTCCGAGCCCTCACCCGTCCGGCTGAAGATGCGCACAGCGGCCTTGCCCTCTCCGTCGCGGCGCACGGCGCACTGCACTTTCCGCTCGGCATCCTTCGGGAAGGTCATCGCGTTGAGGATGGCCAGGTCTGTCAACTCCAGCGCGGCCGTGCCCAGCAACCGGGCCCCGGCGGCCAGTGCCATCTCGACGTAGCCCGTCGCAGGCAGCGTGGGCGTGCCGAAGACGCGGTGCTGGCCCAGGAACGCCTGCGAGGCAGGCCCCAGCGTCGCCTCGAACAACAGCTCACCGGCCTCCAGGACGGCCAGGGGCACGCGCTCGCCAATCAGCGGGTGCTCGGCGCGGGAGACGCTTCGCCCGTTGGGGCGCTGGAGGCCCGCGCCCTCCTCCCAGTAGCGTTGACGCTGGAAGGCATACGTCGGGACTTCCACCTTGCGCCGTGGGTAGCCGGCATCCACTGCCGCCCAATCCACCGGAACGCCGCGTACGTACAGCGCCGCCAGACTCTCCAGCATCTGCCGCCAGCCCCCGTCATCGGCGCGCAGGCTCGGCAGCCAGGTGCCCACGCCCTCGGGCACCGAGCGCGCCGCCATGCCGAGCAGGGTCGCCTTCGGGCCGACCTCGACGAAGACGCTCATGCCGTCGCGGTACAGCGCCTCCACGCCCCGGCCGAACTGCACCGGGTTACGAAGCTGGCTGCACCAGTAGTCCGGCGTGCAGAGCTCGTCAGTGATGAGCTCGCCCGTCATCCCGGAGACCATCGGAATCGACGGCGGCGAATAACGCAGCGTCGCGGCGACGGCCCTGAACTCCGGGAGGATGGCCTCCATCATCACCGAGTGGGCCGCGCGCGGGATGTTCAGCCGCTTGACCTTGTAGCCCTTCGCGTCCAGCGCCTGGCCTATCTCCACAATCTCTGCGGGGATGCCGGAGATGACGACGTTGTCCGGCCCGTTGACGGCCGCGATGGAGCTGGCCCAACCGCCCTGGGCGAGGAACTGGCGCAGCTCCGGCTCCGCCGCGGAGACCGCGATGTTGCTGCCCTCCGGAAGCTGCTGAATCAACCGTCCGCGGTGAACGGCCAGCTTCAGGCCATCCTCCACGCTGAACACGCCCGCGATGCAGGCCGCCGCCAGCTCGCCCGTGCTGTGTCCCAGCACTACGTCCGGCTGGATGCCCCACGACATCCACAGCTCGGCCAGCGCGTACTCCAACACGAAGACCACCGGCTGGGCGTAGTCGAGCTGGTCGATGGGCGATGGCGTCCCCGGCTCCGCGTAGAGGACGGAGATCAGCGAACGGTCCCAATACTCACGGAGCATCTGGTCGAACGAATCGATGCGCCGGCGGAAACCCGGATGCGTCTGGTACAGCTCGCGCGCGGCTCCGACGTACTGCGAGCCCTGACCGGAGAAAAGGAACGCGACCTTCACCGCCTGCTTCGTGTCGGCCTCTCCCTGGACGACCCCCGGGTGCTCGTCATTCCGCTCCGCCGCGCCCAGGACGGCTGCCACCTGCGCGGCGTCCGCCCCCACCACCGCGAGCCGGTGGTCGAAGGCGACACGCCCGGTGTTCGCGGAGAAGCACACGTCCGCGAGCGATGCGCCCGGTGCTTCGAGCGCCGCCCGGTAGCGGCCCGCGAGCTGCCGCAGCGCCTCCGGGCTCCGCGCCGAGAGCGCCAGGAGGTGCCGCGAGCGGTCCATCTGCTGCACGTCCGGCGCTGGCGTCGCCTGCGGCGGCGCCTCTTCGAGGACAACATGGACGTTGGTGCCGCCGATGCCGAACGAACTGAGCCCCGCCCGCAGGACACCCTGCGTCGCGGTCCACGGCCGGGCCTTGTCCACCACGTAGAAGGGCGTCTTGTGGAGCTCCAGCCGCGGATTCGGCGACTGATAGTGGAGCGTGGGCGGCAAGGTGCGGTGCTGAAGCGCGAGCACGACCTTGATGAGCCCAGCGATGCCCGCCGCGCTGTCGAGGTGGCCGATGTTGCCCTTCACCGAGCCCAGACCGCACGACTGCGTCTGGACCTGTCCCCCAAACGCCTCCGTCAGCGCGGAGACTTCAATGGGGTCGCCAATGGCCGTTCCGGTGCCATGGGCTTCGACATAGGAGATGGTCCGCGGGTCCACCTTCGCGTGCTGATGCGCACGGCGAACCACGTCCGTCTGGCCCTCGACGCCGGGCGCCATGAAGCCCACCTTGCGGTGCCCGTCGTTGTTGATGGCGGAGCCCTTGATGACGGCGAGCACCCGGTCCCCATCCGCCAGCGCCTGGCTCAGGCGCTTGAGGACCACGATGCCAGCGCCGCTTCCCGGGAGGGTTCCGTTGGCCCCGGCGTCGAAGGGACGGCAGTGGCCGTCGCGCGAGAAGACGCTGCCTTCCTCGTACAAGTAGCCCACGCGGTGGGGGACCTTGATGGCCACGCCGCCCGCGAGCGCCAGGTCGCAGCTGCCCTCATTCAGCGCCGCGCACGCCGCGGACACCGCGACCAGGGACGTGGAGCACGCCGTCTGGACGTTGATGCTGGGCCCGCGCAGGTCGAGCTTGTAGGACACCTGCGTGGCCAGGAAGTCCTTGTCCTGGGCCATCAGGTCCTGGAAGAAGCCGATGGGGCGCGTCAGGTCCGGGTAGGGATAGCGATAGTGGCTGACGCTCTTCCCGGCATACACGCCGACGAGCCCGTTGCGCCCCGACGGCGGATAGCCCGCGTGCTCCAGCGCCTCCCAGGCGCACTCCAGGAACACCCGCTGCTGCGGATCCAACGCGCGTGCCTCACGGGGCGTCAGCGAGAAGAACTCCGCGTCGAAGGCGTCAAAGTCCTCCATCACCGCCGACGAGCGGACGTACCCGGGATTCCGGAACGCCTCCGGACTGACGCCCGCGGCCAGCAGCTCGTCATCGGTGAAGGTGCCCACCGACTCCACGCCCTGCATCAGGTTCTGCCAGAACTGCTCGGGCGTCGACGCCCCGGGGAAGCGGCAGCTCAAGCCGATGATGGCGATGTCCCGCGCATCCTGCGTCAGCGGCGTCTCCTCGCGCGGCGCGAGTGCCTCCTCGGGCTTCGCCTCACCGCCCGCCGCCGCAAGCTTGGCCGCGAGCACCTTGACGGTGGGCCTGCCGAACAGGTCCGTGACGGGAACCGATAGCCCCAGCTTTTCCTTGAGCTCGAGGTGGAGCTTGATGAGGTGTACCGAGTTGGCGCCCAGCTCGAAGAAGTTCCGGTCCGGGTGGACGTCTGGAACCCCCAGCACCTCCGCCACGGCCTTCGCGATGGACTGCTGAAGCGCCTGGGCCTCACGGCCTGGACGGACGGCGGCAGCGGGCTTGCTCTCCTCGCGCTGCGTGGGCTGAGCGACGTGGTCCGGATGCGGCAACGCCTTGCGGTCCACCTTCGCGTTGCGGGTCAGCGGCAGCGCCTCCAACACGACATAGGTCGTTGGGACCAGGTGTTCGGGCAGCTTGCGCGACAGGAACTCACGGACGTGCCGGGTATCCACACCGCGCTTCGTGTCCGAGGCGACGACGTAGGCGACCAGGCGCTTTTCGTGGTGCTCGCCGACCGCCCCGACCACCGCCGCGCTGATGCTCGGCTCCTGGAGCAACGCGGCCTCGATTTCACCCGGCTCGATGCGCTGTCCACGGATGGAGAGCTGGAAGTCGACGCGGCCGAGGAACTCGATGGTGCCATCCGGAAGGTACCGCCCGAGGTCGCCGGTGCGGTAGAGGCGCTCGCCCGTCCGTGGGTGCACGGTGAACTTCTTCGAGCCCGCTCCCGCGCCCACGTAACCCAGCGCCACTCCCACGCCCGCGCAGCACAGCTCGCCGGGCACCCAGATGGGGCGCTCGTCCAGGTGCTCGTCCAGCACGTAGTACTTCGTGTTCGAGATGGGCTTGCCGTACGGGATGCTGCGGCGCCGCTCGTCGGCTTCGACGACCGGATGGGAGATGTTCCACAGGGACGTCTCCGTCGGGCCGCCGACGCTCATCAGCTTCACGTCGCCGAACTTCGCCCGCAGCCGCGCGGGCATGGTGACGGGGAGCCAATCTCCTCCGAGCATCACCAGGCGCAGCGGGCAGGTCAGCCGGGCGTTGCTGCCTTCGAGATACGTCAGCAGCATCTCCATCATCGCCGGCACGGTGCTCCAGATGGAGACGCCATGACGGGACATCAGCTCGGCCCAGTGGGAGGGGTCCCTGCGCGAGGAGGCGTCCGGCATGACCAGGGCCGCGCCCGCGCTCAGGGTTCCGAAGACGTCGTAGACGGAGAAGTCGTGGTGGAGCGCACTGAGCGCGATGACGCGGTCATCCGGCCCGACGCCGAACTTCCGGTTCGTCCACTCCACGCCGTTGACCATCCCCGCGTGGGTGAGCATGGCCCCGTTGGGCTGCCCCGTGGAGCCGGAGGTGTAGAGGATGTGCGCCAGGTCCTCGGGCTTCTGCACGGGCGCCAGTGGCGCCTCGCTGTACTCACTGAAGGCGTCCGGCGTGACGACCAGCACCTGCACCCCTTCGGGCCAGGACTCCTGGGCGAACTTCGGCTGCGTCACCGCCAGCTCGGCCCCGCCGTTCCGCATCATGTAGACGCGCCGCTCGTGCGGCAGCCCTGCGTCAATGGGCAGGTACGCCGCTCCCGAGCTGAGAACCCCCAGCGCGGCCACGACCTGCTCCCACCCCTTCTCCATCACAATCGCGACGATGCGGTTGGGCGCGGCGCCACGCTCGCGCAGCGCATGTCCGAGCCGGCTCGAGCGCCGGGCGAGCTCGCCATAGCTCAGGCTGACGCTCGACGAGGCCAGCGCCAGGGCGTCCGGGCGCGCCGCGGCGTGGCGGTAGAAGCCCGTGTGGAGCAACTCCCCGCTCCGCGGGCGCGCCGTGTCGTTGACGCGGGCCAGCAGTTCCACCTGCCGGACCGGACGGGTGTCCAGCCCCTGCTGGTCCCACGCCGCGTCGTCCTCCGCCAGCCGCCGTAGCAGCGCGCAGAAGCTGGAGAACATGTCTTCAATCATGCCGGGCGGGAACAGCTCCTCCGCCACGTCCCAGTTCAGGAAGACGCCGCCCCGCTGGTAGACAATCTGCAGGTCGATCCACACCTGGGGCGTCTGCGTCAGCGCCTCGATGAGCTCGCCGAACTCCTCCGCCAGGAAGTCGACCCAGTGCGAGTCCTTGCTCTTGGAGTGAGACGCGAAGCTCGTCATCACCACCGGCATGATGGCGCCCGCGATACGCCCCTGGGCCCTGAACAGCTCCCGCAGCAGCTCGACGCCGCTGACCTCACGGTGCTCCAGCGCCAGGAAGAGCTGGTCCCGGATGGCCAGGGCCCGCTCCGTGAACGTCCGCTCCGGCCGGTGGTCCACCTCGATCAGCGTGAAGCTGGCGAAGGTGCCGACAATCTCGTTGACCTGGGGATGAAGGGGCAGCCGGTTGAAGTGCGGGACGTTGAGCGTGAAGCGAGGGCTGCGGCTCCAGCGCGCCATGACCTCCGCGTACGCCGCCAGCAGCAGCTCCGGCTCCGTCAGCTTGCGCGCGCGGGCTCGCTGCTTGAGCGGCTGCCAGGTATCCGGCCCCAGCCGTTCGAACACGCGCCCGAAACGAGGACGCCGGAGCGAACCCGGGTCCTTGTCGAGCGGGAGGTCCGGCGCGGGCGGGAGGTTCGGAAGACGGGAGCGCCAGTACTCGAGCGAACGCGCATAACGAGCACCGCGCGCATGCTGCACCGCCAGCGCGTAGTCCCGGAAGGACAGGTCCAGTTGGGGAAGCGCGGGCGCCCCACCCAGGTGTTTGTAGAGGTGAACGAGCTCCCGGTAGAGAATCTGGAAGCTGTAACCATCGATGAAGGTTCCATCGATGCTCATGAAGAGGCGCGAACGGCCCCCGTCGAGCTGACACACGCGGAGCTCGAACAACGGCCACTGGTCGAGCGCCAGCACCTGCTGCGACAGCCGCTCGCGGATGGCCTGGAAGCGAGCCTCCGTCTCTTCCTGTTCGCGTCCGAGCAGGTCCTCCACGGGCAGGACGTAGCGCGGCACATCGGGGAGGATGCGCTGCTGGAAGCCCGGGAGCGCCACCACCCGAAGCATCTCGTGGCGGGCGATGAGCAGGTTCCAAGCGTCCTCGAAGCGGGCCAGGTCGAGCGCGTGGCAGTCAATCTCGTTGTACGCGTGCATCGCCGCGTTCATCTCGAGCTCGGCCTGCCGGCCCACGCTGTAGGCCTGCTGGATCTCCGTCATCGGGAACGGCGCGTGCCGCGCCTCCGGCCGGGGAGTGATTTGCGGAAGCGTCTCCGCCTGGGGCACGCGCTGCTCCGACAGCAGGGTCAGCAGCGCTGCCTTGTTCGCCACGAGCTGGTCGCGCAGCGCTCCCGGAATCTCGCCGGTGGGCGAATCGACCGCCAGGCGGTCCCCCTCCACCGACAGCTTGATGCCGTGCCCAGCCAGGGCCTGAAGAAGCTCATTCAATGTCATAGCAGGACCCGCTTCGAATCATTGCGCTCCGAGGAGGCAGCGCCGAGCACACTGGCCACAGCGAGCTTTTCGAGAAGCTCAGCCGTCACCTGCTCGATGGAACGTTCATCAACGAAACTCTTGAGAGGCATGCTCACGTCGAGTTCGCCCAGCACCATGTCCCGCAACTCGAGCGCCATGATGGAGTCGAACCCCAGCGCGTCGAACGAGTCCGTGGACGAGAGCTTCGCCGTCGGGATCTTTCCGACCTCGCTGACCATCTCCTTGAGCCGCGCCTCCAGGACACCACGGCGCGCGGAGCCATCCAGCGCGAGCAACACCTCGCGCAGCTTGCGAGGCGCCTCCACGACGTCAGGGACGTCATCGATGGCGGACGCGGGCCGGAACAGCGACGAAGCCACGATGGAGGGATGGCTGGCAGTCCATCGCGTCACATCGAAGCGCGCGATGCCCCGGGTGACGCGGTTCTCCGCGAGCACCAGCGCCATGGCCGCCAGGGCTTCCTCCACGGACATGGGCGACATGCCCCGCTCCGCCAGCCGGTCGCCACGCCGAGCATCCGCTACGGCCATGCCGACCTCGCCCCAGCTCCCCCAGTTGAGACTGATGGCCGGCAGACCCCGTGCGCGACGGAAGTGCGCCAGCGCATCGAGGAATGCATTGGCCGCGGCGTAGCTGGCCTGCCCCGGCGAGCCAATCAGCGACGCCGTCGAGGAGAACAGGACGAAGTGCTCGAGGGTGGTGTCCGTGGCCAGCGCATGGAGGTTCCAGGCACCATCGACCTTGGGGCCCATGACCGTCTCGAAGTCCTGGGGCTCCCACTGCAACAACGAGCTGTCCGCCAGCACACCCGCGCTGTGGAAGATGCCCCCCAGCGGCGCTCCGCCTCGGCGGACGGCAGCCAGCATCTCCGCCACCGACTCCGGGCGGCTCACATCGACGCGGAAGGTCTCCACCCGCGCGCCCGCCGCACGCAGCGGCGCCAGGGCCTGCCGGGCCTCCTCGGTCTCACCTTTTCTTCCACAGAGGGCAAGGTGCCGCGCGCCGCGCTCCACCAGCCAGGAGGCGAGCCGCAGTCCGATTCCACCGAGCCCACCCGTAATCAGATACGTGCGGTCTTGCCGGGGACGAAACGCTCCCGCGCCTTCCGGAATCGTTTGGGTCTGCGTGAGCGAGGGCACCAGTCGCTGCTCGCCGCGCAGCACGACCTCGTCGTCGTCAGCGGCAGCAGGAGCCTTGCGCGCCAGCTCCGTCACCAGCGCACCGAAGGCCGCGGGTTCGATGTCGATGCGCTTGCAGGCAAGCTCCGGGTGCTCGTAGGCGACAACGCGTCCCAGGCCCCACAGTGGCGCGCCAGCAATCGCCGTGGGTCCAACCGCTTCGCCAGCGGCTTGCGAGCCCTGGGTGACGAGGAACAACCGAGGCAGCGCAGGCACCGACTGCCGCGCCAAGGTCTGCACGAGCGACGCCGCCGCGTGGACCTCTCGCTGAACCGAGGTGTGCAGCCCTTCCAGTGATTCGGGGTGCTCCGAACCCGACAGGTAGATGACGCCTCGGGGCGCCGGGCTCTCGGACAGCCACTCCCGCAGCACCGACGTCTGCTCGGAGCCCACGATGGCCACGCGCACGGTGCCTCCGGCCGTGGATAGGGCTTGCCGCAGCGACTCCGAGGCAGCCGGCTGCGTGCTCACGATGAGCCAGCGTCCCTCCGCGTCCACGGGACCCTGCCCCACCGTGCGCGCATGCCACGTGAGTTCGCAGAAGAGGTCCCGGGGGGATGCATCCCGGACGGTCTGCACGCTGCTCGGCGCTGGAGCGACCGCGCCGTCCCACCAGTAGCGCTCACGCTGCCACGGGTACGTCGGAACCACCGTCTTGCGCGCCCCCGTGAAGAGCCCCTCGAAACGAATGGAGCCTCCGGAGGAGTACCCACCCGCGATGACGCCCAGGACACCCGTCCAGGCATCTTCACCGGGCCTGCTGGCACGCAGAATGACGGCCTTGCTTCCGCGGCTTCGCGCAGCGGCCTCCAACGCCTCCCCAACGGAAGCCTCACAAGAGACCTGGATGAAAGCCGAGGCGTTCCGCGCACACAGGTGCGCCACGGACGACGTCAGGTCGCTCACCGCAGCGCGCGGTCTCTCCCAGTACGCACCCGGCACCGTGGCGCCCACTTCGACCCAGGTGTCATCGACGGTGGAGAAGAAAGGGCACTTCACGGGTTGAGGACGCACAGGCTGCGCTGGAGCCAGCTGCAAGGCGAGCCGCACGGCGTCTTCCACGCTGAGGGCTCCCGCGACCACTCCCGCGGAGAGCGCTCCCACGCCGAAGCCGGAAACAGCGGCGGGGGTCAGACCGCACGCGCGCCAGAGCTCCGCCAATGCGAGTTGGAGCACGAGGAGAGCGCCCACCGGGTGTCCTTCGCCCGCCTGCTCTCCCGCCACCTGGTCGATGACGGACCAACCCGCCACCTGCCGGAGGACCGCATCCACCTTCTCCGCGTGGGCTCGGAAGACGTCCCGGCCCAGCAGCTCACGCATCAACCGGTTGGCCTCGGGCTCCGTGCCACCGAAGAGGAAGACGGGCTCGCCCTCGCTTGAACCTCGAGTGACACCCGGCGCATCGCGCCCCTCCGTGACAGCGTGAAGGGCCGCGCGAAGCGCCTCGGGCGTCCTCGCCACGAGCACCGCGCGGTGCGCATGGTGTGAGCGTCCAGCGCCCGCCATGAAGCACGCATCCTGGAGCCGCGCTCCAGGACCGGCCTCCGACACGTACCGGAGCCATGACTCCGCCAGTGTGCGCAACGCGGGCTCCGAGCGCGCGGAGAGGGGCAACACATACGGCCCGGCGTCCACGGCGGCATGGGCTGCCTCCGCGTACGCCTCGACGAGCGCATGCGCGTTCACACCGCTCATCCCAAACGAGCTCACAGCGACGCGATGAGGTCCGTCCTTCTCCGCCAGGGACGTGCGCGCTCGAGGCACCGCGAGCCCTGAGCCCTCCCACGTGAACTCCGGGGTCGGGTGCTCGAAGTTGATGGAGGGAGGCACCTCGCCCGCCTGGAGCACCAGGACGGCCTTGATGAGTCCCGCGATGCCGGCCGCGGCCTCCGTGTGACCGATGTTCGGCTTGACGGAGCCAATCCACAGCGGGCGCTCCGAAGTCCGCGCTGCGCCGTAGACGCGCGACACGCCGTCCAGCTCGATGGGATCTCCCAGCCGCGTTCCCGTCCCGTGCGCTTCCAGGTAATCCACTTGCCCGGGCTCGATGCCCGCGCGCTGCAACACGCGCCGGTACAGCGCCTCCTGCGCCCCGACGTTCGGCACCGTGAGACCACCGCTCGCGCCGTCGTGGTTCATGCCCGTGCCACGCAAGGTCGCGAGGATGCGGTCGCCATCCCGAACGGCGTCCCGCAGCCGCTTCAGGACGACCACGCCACAGCCCTCCCCCTGCACCATGCCGTCCGCATCCCGGTCGAACGTGCGGCAGTGACCGCTGGGGGAGAGGGCTCCCGCCTTGGACAGGAACACGCTGAGTTGCGGCGCCAGGATGAGCTTCACGCCTCCGGCGATGGCGAGCGTCGACTCCTCCGTCCGCAGGCTCTGACACGCCAGGTGCACGGCGGACAAAGAGGACGAGCACGCGGTGTCCACCGCCATGCTCGGCCCTTCGAGCCCGAGGAGGTACGACAGCCGGCCCGCCACATAGCTGGCGTCCACACCCGTGGAGTAGTGGGCGCTCACCTTCTCCAGACCACCCTCCGTGACGAACGCATAGTCCTTCGCGTGGACGCCCGCGAAGACACCGGTCCGCGACCCCTGGAGCTGGTGCGGGGGAATGCCAGCGTCCTCCAGGGCCTCCCAGCTCACCTCCAGGAAGAAGCGCTGCTGCGGGTCCATGCCCTCGGCTTCACGCCGGGAGATGTGGAAGAACTCCGCGTCGAACCGGTCCACCTCGTCGACGAAGCCGGCGCGGCGCATGGACGACTTCCCAGGCCTGGAGGGGTCCGGGTCATAGAGCCCCTGGAGCGCCCGCCGGTCGCTGGGAATCTCCGTCAGCGCCTCCCGTGCCCCCCACAGCAGGTCACGGAACTTCGCGGGGCTGGTGGCGCCCCCCGGAAAGCGGCAGGCCATGCCGATGATGGCAATCGGCTCCCGCTCACCATTCGAGGCCGTGGCCAGCTTCTTCTGCAGCTTCTCAATCGTCAGCAGCGCCTGCTGGAGTGGCGACAACTCCGCCATGAATCCGTCCTTGCGGTTCATCACGCGACCTCGAGGCTGAGTTCGGCCAACGTCCGGGCGATCTGCTCGCGCGCTTCGTCCTCGGACAGCCCGGCAATGCGCTCCATCAGGCCCTGCTCCTCCTGCTCGGGCGTGCTCACGTCGCCCGGGTCCGACGCCAGGCGGCCACGCCGCGCCTCCAACAGGGACAGCAGACGCTTCGCCAGCGGCCCCAGCCGGGGCAGCTCGAAGAAGAGCGTCGTCGACAGCGGGAGCTCGAGCGCCCGCGAGATGCGCTCCTTCAACAACGTGGCCCCAATGGAGTTCAGGCCGAGTTCGAAGAAGGTCCGCCCCTGCACATCGAGCGTCGCGGGCTCGACCTCCAGCACGTCCGCGAGGTGCCCACGCAGGAACGCCTGCATCTGGGCCTCCCCATGCACAACGGGAACGCGGGAAGCATCCCCGGCGGCCACCGCGGCGGCCTGAAGGAGGCTGGCGGCATCCGGCCGCGCGTCCTTGGGTGAGCGGCAGACTTCATCGGGTGAAAGCCACTCGGGCCACAGGCGCTGACGCTGGAAGGGGTAGACCGGCAGGCTCACGCAGCGCCCTGCGCGCACCGGGAACACCTCGGGCGGCACCGCCCCATCCGCGACGAAGACACGGCCGGCCTCCACCTGCTCCAGCGGCATGCCCTCCTGAACCAGGAGCGTCGTCCCACTCGACGTCGCAAGCGAACCGAGGAGCGCCACGAGCCCAGCCCGGTCGCCCGCGATCACCGCGGCACGGTGCCGGTGGTGCTGACGCTTGAGCGCCGCCGTGAAGCAGACGTCCTCCAGCGTTGCCACGGAGTCCGGCGTCGCGGCGAGGAAGTCCCGAAGCTGGAGCGCCCGCTGACGGAGCGCGTCCTGAGAGAGCGCCGAGAGCGCCAGGAAATGGACCGGCGCTGGCGTCCGCTCCAGCACCGCAGCCGGAGCTGCCTCCAGGACCACGAAGCCGTTGGCACCGCCCAGGGACGTGGACACGATGCCCGCTCGCAGAGGCACGCCAGGCTCCCGCGCGGCCCAGGGCTCCAGCTCCGTCTGGATGCTCAGCCCGAGCGCGTCGAACGAAACCAGCGGGTTGGGCGCATCCACGTGAATCGTCGGCGCAAACGTGCGGTGGTGCAGTGACAGGCACACCTTGATGAACTGCGCGATGCCCGCCGCGGCGCCCAGGTAGCCCACGTTGTTGCTGATGGCGCCGAGCCTGCAAGGCACCGGCCGCTGCGTCCCGAGCGCCTCCCCGATGGCCTCCGCCTCGGCCGCGTCGCCCTTGAGGAACGACGAGCCGTGCATCTCGATGTAGTCGATGCTCGCCGGAGCCACCCCGCCCTGCTCACACGCCTGCCGGATGACGTCCGCCTGCGCCGAGGCGCTGGGCGCCATGATCCACTCGTTCCGACCGTTGTGATTGACGGCGCTGCCCCGAATCACCGCGTACACGCGGTCACCAGGCTCAACCCTGGACAGGCGCTTGAGGACGACGACGCCAGCGCCCTCCCCGCGCACGTAGCCGTCCGCCTGCGCATCCAGGGTCCGGCACTGCCCCCGCTCGGAGAACACGCCGGCCTGGGACAGCATGATGCTGCTGTCCGGCGACAGCATCAGCTCGACGCCCCCGGCGAGGGCCATCTCCACCTCGCCCAGCGTCAAGCTGCGGCACGCCTCATGGAGGGCCACCGTCGAGGAGGCACACCCCACGCTCGACACGGTGCTGGGTCCCCGGAAATCAAAGGCGTAGGAGAGCCGGTTGGCCGCGAAGGACGCCGTCGTTCCCAGGACGGAATAGCCATCCAGCGCGGACCAGTCCCGCGCCAGCATCCGCTGGAAGTCGCTGAAGTTGACGCCCATGAAGACGCCCGTGCGGCTCCCTCGCACGGCGTCGAAGGGCAGGCCTGCATCCTCCAGCGCATGCCATGCACACTCGAAGAGGAGACGGTGCTGCGGGTCCATCTGCCGCAGCTCCCGCTTCGACAGCCGGAACGCCGCGGGGTCGGCCAGCTCCACGCCTTCAATCAGTCCGGCCTTGCGGTTGCGAATCGTCCCGGGGCGATCGGGTGCAGTGTCGAAGAGCGAAGACAAAGGCCAGCGCCCGGCCGGGATGTCCCCCGTCGCATCAATCCCATCACATAGCATTTGCCAGAGCGTACGCGGGCAGTCCGACATGGGCAGACGCAGGCCCAGTCCAATCACAGCAATGGGTTCACACAACATCAAGGCACGGCTCCGCTGGCGACTCGCAAGCCGCTCAGACTCATCACCTGTTTGAACTTCATTCTCAACCAACAAGAATCAATAAAGACATACGTCCGGAACGTCTTTCACTGCGGCCGGCGTGGCATCACGCGGCCCGAGGCCTCCGTCCTCCACCACGGACAGATCGCCAAAATCAAAAAGGGCGTGCTTGTACAGCTTGAGGCGCGGACTCAATCCTTCGGGCCCCACCCGCACCGCGACGAACTTCGCGCGATCGGTCTGCATCATCCGCTCGAAGTCCCGAACGGCTTGCTTCGAGGACACGGGATACCCGAACCGGGAGATGGCTTCCAGAACCACAGAGGTCTGGATCCCACAATAGATGAGGTTGACGCGCTTGGGCTGGGATTGGAACTCGGAGGCCTCGATGGCGACCTGGGTCATCTTGTCCGCGGAGTGCTCCCAGAGCAGCGCGTTCAGCTGGCGAACCCGCTCCAGCTCCGGGGCGGACACGCCCATTTCCTGGAGGAAGCGCCACAGCTCCGAGCCTGGCTGGAATGGCGGCTGCTTCTCGTCGAAGCGCACCAGGTACATCTTGGATTCGAGCGTTCCGTCCTCCAGGAAGCTCAGTCCCAGGAACAGCGGGTAGTACTCGGTCCGCAGCGCGGAAGCGTAGGTCTTCACCCGCTCCGCGAAGGGCCCTGCCCGGAAGCGCTCCGGCAGGCGGCTCATCGCCTCATCGAAACCGGAGTGCCCGCGCATGGGGTCGAAGTGCCAGCTGGCGGCAATGGAATACCGGGTGGGGCCTCCGGGCTTGAACTCCGCGCGCACCAGTCCCAGGTCGGATGACCGGAATGTCTCGCAGATGGCCACGGACCGCTCGACGCCCTCGTTGGAGATGCCGAGCTGACGCGTGTAGTCCCGGAAGGCCTGCGTGACCGTCCCATTGTCGCCGTAGAGCATGAAGCCCAGGCCGGGCTCGTCCGCGTTGTAGGAGAACTCAATCAACGCCTTCTTCGCGATGCCCAGGCCCTGCACCGGGAGCCAGTACTCCAGGAACCGCCGCACCTCGGAGGCCTCGCTCAGCAGACCTTGGGCGCGCAGGGCATCCCGGACGAACCACCCCAGCGTCTTGTCCGGCTTCCACAGCACTTCCGTGTCGAAGTGGCAGATGCGATCACGCGGGCCGACCCGTTGAGGAACCACCAGGTTGGCCAGCATCCGTCCCGCGTAGCGCGCTCCCAGCGCCACCCGGCTGGCGGGCCACAGTGCCTCGGTGCCCAAGCCCTTCTCGGACTTCTGCTGCCAGGCGCGCTTCGCGAGCCGCAAGGCGATGTCCGGGCGCAGGAGGAACTCCGGTCCCGCCTGGACGTGCATCAGCTTGAGGAACTCCTGGTAGATCTCCGGATGCTCGTGGTTCAGCGCGTAGAGCTCCTCCACGTACCACTGGGCCAGCTTGATGAGCCGTGTCCGCTCGCCGGGGACGTGGGGATGCCGCATGGCCTCCGCCGTCACGAAGAACCAGAGGCCCTGGAGCCACTGCGCGCCCGTGCGCAGGTAGGACGCCGTCCAGGCCTGGGTCACCGCCTCCAGGCTGTCGAGCTGATGCAGCGCCTCGTTGAGGAGGTTCGCCTCCAGCATCGCCACCGACATGCCCTGGCCGAAGACGGGGTCGAAGTAGCACCACGCATCCCCCAGGACGAGCAACCCCGCGGGGAAGTCCCGGATGCGCTCGAAGTGGCGCCATTTCACGTCCGGCACCCGGTACACCCCGACGTCCGAGACGGGCTTCGCGTCCTTGATGGCTTCGTAGATGTCCGGCTCGCGGAGGCTGCGGGCGAACTCCACGAATCCGTCCTCGCCGCGGGGCGGGTGGTGTCCTTCGTAGCCGAACAAGGACACAATCCAGCGATTGCCTTCCACGCCCAGCATCGCCCCGCCGCGCGGTTCGTCGGGCGGCAGCGGGGTGATCCACAGCCCGCGCCAGTCCCTGGCTGTCTCCGGCTGCTCGAAGAGGCGTGACACGTAGCAGAGGTTGATGGGCAGCCGGCTCTCCTCCGGCGGGCTGAACCCCAACTCCGACAGCCACTTGCCCAGCTGCGATCCGCGCCCGCTCGCGTCGACCACGACGTTTGCGAGCCGGTTCGTCACCGCGCCGCCGTCCTCGTGGCGGTCATGCGTCTGGACACCGAGAATCCGCCTTCCATCCGGCGTGGCCAGCAGCGCCCGCACGGCGGTCGACTCCAGGATCTCCACGTTGGAATAGGCGCGAAGCCGCTCTCTCAGGTAGCGCTCCAGGGAGAAGCGCGTCTGCGGGTACAGGACGATGCCGCTGCGGTGGCGCGGCATCCAGTCACCAAACTGCAGCCACCGGAGGTCCTGGGTGAAGTCGAAGGGCTCGATGCCGTCCGCCTTCATCTGCTCGACGAGGCCGGGGAAGTACTGCTCCAGCAGGTCCACACCCTTTCGCAGCAGGACGTGGATGTGATTGGCCTGGGGCGCGCCCTGGCGCGGGCCTTCCTGGAGCACGTCCCGTTCAATGACGGTGACGCGCTCGAAATGGTCCGCCAGCACGCGCGCGGCGCTGAGCCCACCAATGCTGGCGCCAATGACAATGGCGCTCCCAGGAAGTTTGTTCATGCCGTGTCCCGCCTCGTTCAGCGTCAACGCTCAGGTTGCTCGCGGAAGCCGTTCAGGCCGCCGCCTGCTGTCCGGTCAGGTGCGCCAGGATGAGGTCGTGGACTTGCGTGGCGTGGAGTATCTCTGCCTCGATCAGCTCACCATGTCGTGTCATCAGCACCGGCCCATTCTCCGGGCCGGTGGGTAGGCCATGCGCGCCTTTGAGGAGGGAGCCGTCCATCGAGACGACCTCCAGTCGCGATCGCACGCCCAGCTTCTCCTTCACGACACTGCCCCCCAGTTCCAGCATTCGAAGACCGAGCTTCGGGTCCACGAACATCTCCAGCGGGTCGTAGCCCGGCTTACGGTAGATATCGACGGTCCGCGCGTAGTCCGGCGCACGCGCATCATCGAGCCAGTAGAAGTACGTGAACCAGGCATCCGGTTCGGCCAGGGCCACCAGTTCGCCGGAGCGTGGGTGGTCCAGATGGTGGGTGCGCTTGCCCTCGGCATCGAGCACCTGGGCCACCCCGGGCTCCGCCTCGACCAGCGCCTTGACCTCATCCAGCAGCGCGGGGTTCCGGACGTAGATGTGCGCGATCTGCATGTCCGCGACGGCGAAGGCCTCACTGCCGCTGGGATAGACGACGTCACGCCCGCCCTCTTCCCGAATCGCCAGCCACCCTCGGCGGCGGAAGAGGCGGTTCAGGTGGACGGCCCGAGACACGGGGACCGCTCCGAACTCCGAGAGGATGATGACGCGCACGCCGCGCGACTCGTAGAAGCCAATCAGCTTCCCGACGACATCGTCGATCTCGCGAAGGCTCTTGTGGATCTCCTTCGCGTCCGGCCCAAACGTGTGCGGCGTGTAGTCCAGGTGCGGCAGGAAGACGAGCGAGAGCGTGGGGTTGTGCCGCTGCTCCAGCCACATGGCGACGTCGGCGATCCACTCCGAGGAGCGGATGCTGTAGCGGGGCCCCCAGTAGTCATACGCGGGGAAGTTCCCCAACGCCTCGACGAGCGGCTTGCGCAGGTGGAGCGGCTCCGTGAAGACGTCTGGCAGCACCCGCCCGTCCGCGGTGAAGGACGGCTGCGGCGTGATGGCGTAGTCCGCCTTCGAATACATGTTCATGAACCAGCACACGCGGGCACAAGTGAAGCTGGGGTCGAGCTTGCGGGCGGCGTCCCAGAGCTGCGGCGTCTGCACGAGCCCGTCGGACTGGGGCCAGAAGCGGACCTCTCCCAGCTCCCGGTTGAGCCATCCATCTCCGACGATTCCGTGCTCGCTGGGGTATCTTCCGGTCAGGAACGTCGCCTGCATGGTGCAGTTCAGCGCCGGCAGGACGGGCTGGAGCGGCACCATGCGCCCCCGCTCCACGAATGCCTGCATGTTTGGCGTCGAGGGACCGACATACCTCGCGCTCAATCCAGGCAAATCCAAAACGACGCAACGTTCCATGCCCGAAGCAAACTGCTCACGAGCAGACCAGTCAATCACCGACCAGGTTGTCCCATACCCTGGTCTGAGATGGGTGTTCAGCCACTTCGACCAGGTCGGCCGCGTGTAGAATTTTACCGCGGCCATAGGCTGGAGAGCACTGCTGCGAGCGCTCGCAGCGGGAATGAGTGACACCGCACCCAGTGCAATGGGTAGTGAAACGAAACGGAATACATGGTCTGGAGGGGCGGGTCATGGGCCTCATTTCAGCCCTTTCCCCTACTGACCGCGGGTGCGCGGCCGGTCCTCGAGACCAGGTCCTCCGCGGCAGCGGCAAATCGCGTCCCGGCCCATTTGTAACTCATTGAGTCCACCTCGGGCCAGACCCAGTAGATAGGAATTACCGAGCCCCGCACTTCAATCCCATCCAGCGCCACCTCAAAAGACACACTTTCCGACCACCATCCCCGAGGTTCTTGACGGCTCGTTCCTGCGCACGCGAGACTTCGCCTGACTCCTCTCACGTCTCACCATCCATCTCCGAGGGCATGCAGCGCGAGCGCAAGGCGTTCGAAGCGCGCCCCCTCGTTGCTGTCACCCGTTGGAACGCCAGGAAAACATGGACTTCAGTTGGACTCACGAGCAGGTGGAGCTCTATGACCGTGCCCTCGCCTTCGCGCGAGCGCAGTTGCCCGAGGCCTCAAAGCCCAGCAAGGAAGCCCTGCCACGCGATTTGTGGCAACGCTGTGGTGAGTTCGGCTTCCTGGGTCTGCCCGTGCCAGCGGCGCATGGCGGACTGGGACTGGACACACTGACCACTGCGCGGGTGATGGAGGCGCTGGGACGCGGCTGCGTGGACACCGGACTGGTGTTCTCCGTGGGAGCTCACCTCTTCGCCTGCGTGATGCCCATCCTGGAGAGCGGGGATGACGCGCAGAAGTCCCGGTACCTGCCCCGCCTGTGCTCGGGGGAATGGGTGGGCGCCAACGCCATCTCCGAACCGGAAGCGGGATCGGATGTGTTTGCCCTGAAGACGCGCGCGGTGCGGGACGGCGACAGCTACGTGCTCGATGGTGGCAAGAGCTACGTCACCAATGGCCCTTCCGCGGACGTCTTCCTCGTCTACGCCGCCACGCAGCCGGCCCATGGGTACATGGGCCTGAGCGCATTCCTCGTGGAGAAGGACACGCCGGGACTGTCCGTCGGGCGTGCCTTCGAGAAGATGGGGCTGTCCACGTCGCCCATCGCCCCCATCTACCTGGAGGGGTGCCGTGTCCCGGAGTCCGCGCGGCTGGGTGCGGAGGGCCAGGGCGCGGCGATGTTCAAGCGCTCCATGCAGTGGGAGCGCGCATGCCTCTTCGCCGCCTACGTGGGCGTCATGGAGCGGGTGCTCGAACAGACGGCGGACTTCGCCCGGACCCGCAAGCAGTTCAAGAAGGCCCTGGGGAAGAACCAGGCCATCTCCCACAAGCTGGCGGACATGAAGCAGCGGCTGGAGGCATCCCGGCTGCTGCTGTACCAGGCCTGCTGGAAGATGGACCGAGGCCAGGACGCCGTCATGGAAGTGTCCCTGGCCAAGCTGGCCATCAGCGAGGCTGCCATCCAGAGCGGCCTGGACGCCATCCAGATTCACGGCGGCATGGGCTACGTGGCCGAAACGGGCATCGAGCGCGTGCTGCGTGACGCCATTCCCAGCGCCATCTTCTCCGGCACCTCCGAAATCCAACGCGACATCATCGCCAACCAGCTCGGCCTATGACACTCGACCAAATCGTCATCCGTGCAGCGGCGAAGGCTCCCGAGTCCATCGCCATCAAGGGTCCCGACGGGACCCTCACCTACGGCCAGTTGGACGCGCTCGCCAACCGCATCGCCCGCGCGCTCCAGGAGCTGGGCGTGAAGCAGGGAGACCGCGTGGGGCTGTGGACGGAGAAGTCCGTGCGCGCCGTCGCCGCGATGCAGGGCATTGCCCGGCTGGGCGCCGCCTACGTCCCCATGGACCCGCTGAACCCCGCGACGCGGACGCGGCTCATCCTCGACGACTGCGGCATTGACGTGATGGTGACCACCACCACGCGCGCGTCCGAGCTCCACAACGCTGGCGTGAGCCGGCTGCGCTACCTGCTCGTGGACGACAAGGGGCCGGAGATCTGCTGGAACCGGCTGTGCGGTTTTTCGTCCGAGCCGCTGCCGCCGCACGGCGCGGGTGACCACGACCTGGCGTACATCCTCTACACGTCAGGCTCCACGGGAACGCCCAAGGGCGTGTGCATCAGCCAGCAGAACGCGATGGCCTTCATCGAGTGGTGCCATGAGCTGCTGGGCACCACGCCGGAGGACCGCTTCAGCAACCACGCGCCGTTCTTCTTCGACCTCTCGGTGCTGGACCTGTACGCGGCCTTCATGGGTGGCGCGTCCGTCACGCTCATCCCGGAGGCGCTTGCCTTCGCGCCGGAGAAGCTGGTGGAGCTGGTCCTCCGCGAGCGGTTCACCTGTTGGTACTCGGTGCCGTCGGCGCTGATGCTGATGATGCAGGAAGGCGGGCTGCTGAAGCATGGGCCGCTGCCCTTCCGCGCCGTGCTCTTCGCGGGCGAGCCGTTCCCCATCCGGCACCTGCGCCCGCTTCGTGAGCACCTGCGGCAGGCGCGGTTCTTCAACCTCTATGGACCCACGGAGACCAACGTCTGCACCTTCCATGAGGTGACGGACATTTCGCCCCACCGCACCGAGCCGGTGCCCATTGGCCGAGCGAGCTGTGGCAACCGCGTGTGGTTGGCCCGGCCGCCGCCGGACTCGAAGGAAGCGCGGGAGGAAGGCGACGGCGTGGGCGAGCTGATGGTGGAAGGCCCCACGGTGATGCTGGGCTACTGGGGCCAGCCTCGCCACGGGAGCGGGCCGTATGCCACGGGGGACCGCTGCCGCGAGCTGCCGGACGGCACGTTCGAATACCTGGGCCGCCGCGACAACATGCTGAAGGTGCGCGGGCGCCGCATCGAAGCGGGCGAAATCGAAGCGGCGCTGCTCACGCACCCGGACATCCGCGAGGCAGGCGTGATTGCCACCGGCTCCGGCCTGGAAGCGCGGCTGGTGGCCTTCGTGGTCAGCGGCGCCAGCAAGCCCCCTTCCCTGCTCAAGGTGAAGAAGCACTGCGCGGAGCGGTTGCCTCGCTACATGATTGTCGACGAGGTCCGCGTGCTGCCCGAGCTGCCCCGGACTCCCAACGGCAAGCTCAACCGGCGCGCACTGAGAGAACTGACGCAGGCGCCTTGAGTCGGTAACGGGCCGCCAGGGCTCCTGGCGGCCTTCCCCACACCGTCCGTGCAACCGCCCCGCGGCTGCCCGCCTGCCCGCAACGTCTCCTCGACTTCGTACAGACCCCCGACCATGATGGCCGCGCGCGTCAACCGGGCCACATGGATTCCACCACAGCTGAACGGCCTCGCCGGCGGTGGGCTCGAATCATCGCGGGCGTGGTTCTTACAATCCTGGTCGTGCTCCCCGCGCTGGCACTGGTCGCTGCCGTGGTGGTGTTGCGCAACCTCGACAATCCCTGGCTGAAGCAGCCCATTGTCTCCGAGGTGAAGGCGGCCACCGGGCTCCAGGTGGACTACCAGGTCGCCCAGGTCGAGCTCCTCTCGGGGTTGAAGCTGGGTGGGCTGGTGGTGCGGACACCCGCTCCGTTGCATACCGCCGCGCCCGAGCTGCTGCGCGTCGGCACGTTGGAGGCGCACTGGTCGCCCCGTGCGCTGGTGACCGGTCCCATCCGGATTGAGCGGGTGGTGGTGCGAGACGTGGCGCTCGCCCTGGTCGCTGACGATTCAGGCGCCACCTCCCTCACGGGACTGACGGGACCTGAAGCCCCAGAGCCGCCGCCCGTTGAAGCGCCGGTGAGTGCCTCCCAGCAGGTCGCCGACCTCCTGGGCGCGCCGCTTCCCGTCGGGCACGTCGATGTGTCGGGCGTGTCGCTGAGCTACGTCCGCGTCCAGCGTGGCGAAGTCGCCGAGCGCTGGTCCCTGGGCGGGCTCGCGGCGAGGGTCGAAGCGAAGCAACACGGCGGGGAATGGAAGGTCTTCGCGAACCTGGGCCAGGCGGGTGCCCCGCTGCCGCTGGAGCTGCGCCACGAAGGCTCCGCCACGCCCCCGGCCCTCGCGGAGCTGGCGTTCGCCCTTTCGATGGAGGCTGGCGCTTCGGCCGCTCGCGCGCAGGTGGACCTCGATGTCACCCGGCAGACCTTCGACCCACGCTTCTCGGTCCAGTCGCTGCTTCACGGCGCGGTGGCCGCGCGGTTCGATGTCGAGAAGCGCCACATCGCCGTGGAGCTGGAGCGCACCCAGCTGACAGACAGCGCGGAGCTCGAGGTCCAGGCCGTGCTCCCGGATGCCGCGGACGAGCCCCCGGTCGTGACACGCGCCCTGGCGGACATCGAGCTTGGAGGGCTGCTGGCCGCAATCCCTTCCGAATGGCGCCCGTTCACGCTCGAGCGCGGCAAGGTCAAGCTGGACGCACAAGACGTCACCCTGAGCGCGATGCCTCAACTGGGGCCTCGCGGCAGACTGGGCCTGGACGTGGACGTCGCGTCGCTCCGGATGATCGGTGAGCCGGTCCGACTGGCGCTCGGCGGAGCACGCGTCACCCTGGTGGCGACACCTGATCCGCAGCAGGGGATCTCCGCGCAGCTGACGTTCGGAATCGATGGGCTCGACGTGGGAGGCCCCACGGCCCTGCGGATTCCAAAGGCCCACGGTGAAGTGAAGGGACATCAGCTCCGCCCAGAGCCCTCATCCCCGCTCCAGGTCGCCGGGAACGCGAGCCTGTCGGGCATGGTGGAGTCCCTGGACCTCCGGACTCCCGACCTCCGAGCGAAGGCCGAACGGATGGGTTTCCAGCTCAGCGCGCCGCTGGCGGCAGCGCCTCCCTTCGCACTGAGCGCGAACGTGCCCGTCAGGGCGCTCGATGTGTCGTCGCCGGATGGGCGCACGCTGCTGAAGGGCCCCGTGCGCGTGAAGCTCGATGCGTCGGACGCGTTCCCGCAGCTCGACGAGCCCCAGCTCAGCCGAGGCCGCGTGCAGTTCGTGCTCGACGTCGGCGACACGCAGGCGTCCCTGGATGCCACCAAGGACACCGACGCGGTGTCCTTCACCCTGGCTGCTCGGACACCGGACCTCGCCGCCGCCCGCCCCTTCATTCCCGACTCGGTCGCGGCGCGCATTCCGTGGCGGCACCTGGGCGTGAGCCTGGACTCCAAGGGCAGCGTGAAGGCGCTCTTCTCATCCGCGCCACGGCTGGAGCACCGCACGGAGCTGAAGCTGCAACGGCCCGCGTGGGACAACGTGACGGCAAGCGACGTCGCCGTCGTGATGCGCTCGCGGGGTGACGCCTGGCGCCACCAGGGCGACCTGGACCTGCGAATCGAAGGGCTCCGGGCTGGTGAGAAGGACATGGGGCTCCAGCATCAGACGCTGACCCTGGACCTCAACCGCCGGAAGCCCGCGTTCCGGTTGGGCCTCACCAGTCATGAAGGGCCGAAGGTCATGCTGGACGCCTCGGCGGCGTTCGACCGGAAGGCCCGCGCCCTTCGCATCGACGTGAAGGGCGACATTCCCCCACTGGGCCCTCTGGCGCCCTTGCTGGCCATGGCGCAGGTGCCCCCGGAGCTGGATGCCGGGCGGCTCGCGGTGGGCATCGAGCTGCACGGCACGCTTCGCGGCGTGCTCACGGGTGTCACAGCCGATGGCACGCCGCGACTCGCCCCGGACCCGGCGCGTACCGCCAGCTTCGATGGAACGGCGGTGGTGAGCGCGCGGGGCCTGCGCTGGAGGCAGGACGCCCTGTCGCTCAACATTCCCGCGCTGCATTGGCAGCTGGCGTCTCGCGTCGAAGGTCCCAAGCGAACCGTTCACAGTGACCTGCGCGTGGAGAAGCTCACGGTCGGAATGAGCGATCGGCGGCTGTCCTTCTCGGAGCTGACCAGCGACACCACCGCCAGCTTCACCGAAGCGCTGGAAGCGGACGACATCGAGCTGAAGCAGCACTTGAAGCTTCGCGCGCTGGAACAGAACCCGGCGCTGCCCTATCCGGTCCAGGACGTGGAAGCGACGTTCTCCGCGCGGCGCAAGCCCACGGGCGTCATCCACGTTCCCCAGCTCGAACTGACCAACGCGGGAACCCGCACCCATTTGAAGGTCCGGGGGCGGCTCGACCTCAGCGAGGACCGGCGCCGCCTGGGGCTCCGGGGCGAGCTGTCGCAGGACATGGCCAGGCTCGCGCGACCCGGGACTCTGGAGGGAAGCGGCAAGGTCACCGTCGACTTCCGCGTGGGCTCACCCGACCTCGTCGTCTTCCGGACCGTCTCCAACCTGCTCCTCCAGGACTTGAACCTGCGCCTGCCCGAGCAGGGCTTCGAGATTGAAGGGATGGACGGCAACGTCCCGCTCACCGAGAACCTCGAGTTCAGCGAGGGACAGCTTCGGCTGCTGAGCGACATCGACGTGAACCCGTACCCGATGCTTCGTTTCGCCGACCAGCATCCCCTGCTCTCCCGCAGCGGGTATGTGTCCGCCAAACGCATCAGCACGCCGTTCGTCGCCGTCGCGCCCCTGGCGGGGAACCTGTCCATCGACCAGCACGTCGTCTCCATGACGCAGCTGGAGATGGGGGTTCGTGGTGGGCGCATCACCGGACAGTGGCTCCTGGACTGGCAAGGCAAGCACTCCACCCTGGAAGCCCGCGTGCGAGCCACCGGGGTCCAGTCGTCCCGAGGCGAGCCCTTCGACGGCAATGCCGCCGTGGTCATCTCCGCGAAGGACCGCAGCATCAATGGCCGCGCGGAGATTCTGCGCATTGGCAACCGCCACCTGCTGGACCTGCTCGACATCGAAGACCCCCGCCATGTCAACCCCGCCACCAACCGGGTCCGCTATGCCTTGCGGCTGGGCTACCCGGAGCACGTGCGGGTGAGCTTCAACCACGGCTTCGGCAGCCTGCGCATCACCATGGGCGGCCTGGCGAAGCTGATCAGCATCGACGAAATCCGGGGCATCCCCATGGGCCCCATCGTCGACCAGCTCATCAAATCCATGACTCCTCCGGAGACCACGCCATGAAACACCGTGGGTTGCTGCTGTGGGCCGCCCTCGCCACGTCCGGGTGCATCAGCGCGCCGGAGATTGTCATGGTGGACCGCGCGACGGCGCTCGAGGAACAGGCCTCGGGCTCGTTCAAGGATGTGGAGCAGCGGCTGGCTCGCGCGGGCATGAATCCCACGCCGGTGCCATTCACACCCAATCAGTTGGAAGAGCTGGGCATCCAGCCCACGCCGCTGGTGGAGAACATCGGCAGGACGCCCGCGGACCGCGTTGACGACCTGCTCCGTCGCCACTGCGTGGGCGAAGGGCGGGACGGGCTGCTGGTGAATACCCGGCGCCGCTGCCAGGCCGGGCGCATGACAGCCGACGACGTGGCCCTGGTCGAGCGGGTGAATCGCTCCCGTCAGCTGCTCTGGAAGTGGATGCGGTCGGCCCGCCCCGACGTCCCGGAAGAGACGCTGCGCCGGAACTGGCACAAGGTGCACGCGGAGGGTGTCGTCTGCGGCGGTTGGGTCGAGGCCGAGGATGGGACCTGGGGAGAGAAGCAGTGCTGACGCGGCGGAGACGGGGCGTCGTGGCCCTGGTGACGCTGATCGCGGGGAGCGTCTGGGCGCAGGACGATGAGAACGATGGAGGACTGCGCACGCCCACCCGGCTCACCGTGGGCGTGGGCGACCAGTTCCTGGGGCAGTTGGCGCCTGACGGGAACACGTTGATCTTCGCGTCCAACCGCAGCATCGCGACCGAAATCTTCATGCAGGACCTGGAGCGCGGCCGCGAGCGCCGGCTGTTCGACGAAGGCGCGGATGTCACCTGGCCGCGCATCAGTCCCGACGGCAAGCACCTGCTCTACATCTCGTTCCGCAACCAGGCCGGTGGCCAGCTGTGCGTGCGCGAGCTGCCCACCGCGAAAGAGCGCCGGTGCCTCGAAGGAGACGCCAACGCCCTCCAGGCGGAGTGGATGGACGCCTCGCACATCGCGCTGGTGAGCCGGGCCACCATTCAGGGCGACCTTCACCTGTCGCGAGTCGAGCTGGGCGGCACGTGGCGCGTGACGCCCCTGCTCGAGCGGAACCTGACCAGCCCGACCCTGTCCCCCGATGGGCGCTGGCTGGTCTACGTCCCCATCGAGCGCTCCGTGCGGCAGGTGGGCCCCGGCTTCGCCGCGCGCGCCGCGCCCCATCTGGAGGCGCTGCGCCTGGATACCCCCGGCGCGAAGCCCGTCCCGCTGTCGCTCGACATCCCGGGGCAGACGGGACAGCCGACGTTCTCCCGGGATGGGCGCTACCTGTACGTGGTGCAGTTCTTCACGGACTCGAATGCGGATGGCGTCATCGATGCCAGCGACAGCGGCGTGCTGTTCCGGGTGCCATTCGCGACGGAGCGTGACGACGCCGCCGAGCAAGCCGCCGCCGCCAATCCGGACCAGCTCACCAGTGCGTCCTGGGACTGCCAGTACCCGGCGCCCGCGGCCACGTCTCTAGCGGCGACCTGTTCACGCTCACAGTCCCTGGACGTGTACCAGATGCCGCTGGATGGCCAGGTCCCCAGTGCCTGGGATGCGCGCCGGCTCAGCGAAGAGCTGAGGATGGTGGGCCGGCGCGCCGATGAGCTGCTGCTCTATCGCCACCGGCTGCTGCTCGAGACGCGGCCCAGGCTTCGCCGCCTGCTGATGATGCGCATGAGCATGCTGCACCTGGCCTACGAGGACTTCAGCGCGGCGGAGTTCTACGCCCGCCACCTGGGCTCGGTGAGCGACCCCACCACCGCGGGCCTGGAGGAACCGCTCCGCATCCTCATCGACCACCGGCGCGCCATGAAGGAGCGCGAACGGGGCCGCATGGTGGAGGAGCTGAGTGTCGCGGAGCAGAAGCGCATGGCCGCGCTGGATCCCGCGAACGCGCTCAGCCCCGCGGCCGCTGTCTTCCAGCGCGTGGTGCGCAGTGAGCTGGCGGATGACGCGGGTGACTTCACGCGGGCCCGGAAGGAGCTGGAGGCGGCTGAAATCGCCGACACCACGCCGCGCGCGGTGCTGGAGGCGTATCACGCGCGAGCGGACGCGCTGTACCGGAAGCTCGATGAGCGCGAGCCCTTGATTGAAGCGGGTCGGCGGCTCTCCGAGCACCGCATCTTCCCGGCCGACGACCAGCTCGACTTCGCTCGCGCCGCGGTCCGCGCCCTGTACCGGGGACGCCCCTACGATGAGGCGGACGCGGCGATGGCGCAGGCACTCACGACAGCGCCCGCCGGTTCGGCCTACGCGTACGCGCTGGAGCTGGGCCGCCATATCAATGCGCTCCGAAGCGAGCGGCCGCCTCGTGCCGTGCGGGAGGCGCTGCTCGGATTCTACCGGCAGCAGACGGACCCGCTGCGCAGACGGGTCCTGGTTCAGGACGCCGTGGAGCGCGCGGCGGGGCTCGGCGCCGATGGCATCATGGAATCGCTGGCGATGGTCTACGTCGACGACACGCCACCGGGGAGCGAGGAGCGACGCCGCGCCGAGCGGCTCTTTCGCCGCGCACTGATGGGCCGCGCCTACCGGCGGCTGGCGCGGCAACGCCAGGACATGGCGCGTGCGGACTTCGACCTGGTGACGCAGCGGACGGGTTCGCTGGAGAGCGCCGTCGAAGCCATGAACCTGCGCTTGCGAGCCGGCGTCAGTCCGGACGTGGTGGAGAAGGAAGTCACCACCACCGCTCCGAACATGGCGAAGCCGCTCGCGCACTTCGTAAAGGCCTACGTCACCGCGCGCCAGCTCTCCAAGTTGGAGGGGGCTGCCCATGCGCAGGCCGTGACCTCGGCGGTGAGGGAGCTGCGTGCCGCGTGGCCGGAGCTGAAGAATCAACGCGTGGTGCAGGCGCTCCTGGGCGCCATCCATCACGAGGACTTCCTGCGCAATCGCGACCCCGCCGCCGCCGAGCGCGCCAACCGCTACTACATGGTGGCCCTAGATTTGATGCGGAACAACGTCCGCTACCGGGCCATGATTCTCGGCGCGCTGGGGCTGCTGCACACGCAGGTGGGCAACTTCCACATCGCCCTGGGCTACCTCGAACAGCGGGACAAGCTGCCGTACGTGGACAATTGGGCGGGGCTCGCGGTGTCCATGGCGCGGGCCCACGCGCTGCTCCACGTCGACCGTGAAGCCGACGCGGCCCAGGCGGCGGACAAGGCCCTGGCCATGGTGGAGACCACGCAGCGGCTGTCCAGGTTCCTCCCGCTGGCCCTGGACCGTGCCGCGCTCTACAACCTCGCCGCGGGCCGCTTCGAACGGGCGCTGACGCTCTATGACCGGGAGCTGCCGCTCGTGGAGGCGAGCCCCCAGGACGAAGAGGGCCTGCGCAACCGGATGGTGGTGCGGCTGGCGCGCGGCGCCGCGGCGCTGGGTGCAGGTCAGCCGCAGCGGACCTTGGAGGACCTGGAGCAGGTCGAGCGAGACCTGGCGACGCCCGGTGTTCGGAGCGCGTTGAAGTGGGCCCACTCCACGCCGGAGCATGTCCTGCGCTCCTACCGCCTCATCGCCTCGAGCCTGCGCGCGAACGCGGAGACCCGGCTGGGACGCCTGGACGCCGCGGCGCGGGCGCTCGAAACGCGGCGCAAGCTGTACCTGGATCAGTTCGACCAGTTGGACCGCGATGAGGACATTCGCGCCGTGACGCTGGCGGAGCTGCGGCTGGCGGAGAACGCGGTGGACCAGCAGGACCCGGCACGGGCGGCGCGCTGGCTGGGCGAGGCGTTGAAGCACTCCGACTCGCTGGTCGCACGGACGCACGCGAACGTCGATCCGGGGCAACTGGACGTGCTCTGGTTCGCGGCACAGTTGAATGTGAAGGGCGACGGAGGCTTGCCCTTCGACGTGCCTCAGCGACTGGGCAAGGCGCGCCGCACCCTGGTCGAGCTGCGTGACCCGGCCTGGCGTTCGTACCTGGCGTGGTTTGAAATCTACTCGGCGCTCGCGGCGCCCGCCGCCGAGGAGGCCCGTTCGGTCCCGTAGGCCGCGCCCCAGGGCTCCCGGTGCTCCAAGGCGAGCGGACTCAGGCGGGCAGCGCGCGTGACAGCGCCTGCCGTACCGCCGCGCGCACGGGCGCGGGGACCTCATCCCCGGGGATGCGCCGGCACAGGGACACCGTGCGCTTGAGTGCGTCACACGCGTCGCTGCAGCGGGGGCAGCGGGACAAATGGTCCTCCAAGCGCACACAGGCGGCCTGGTCCACCTCCTCCGCGGCGAACTCCGACAGCTCCTGCGCCAGCTCCGGACACCCCGCGCCCTGTCCGTGGGCGCCCTCCCCCAGGAGGGTGGCGAGGTGCTCGCGCATCTGGAGCCGCGCGCGGTGCAGCCGGCTCTTGAGCGCACGCACCTCGATGCCCACCACGCTGGCCGCCTCCTCGGCCGTGAGCCCCTCCACGTCCCGGAGGATGAGCACCTCTCGATGCGCCTCCGGCAGCGCGAGGATGGCCACCTGCAACACCTCGCCCATCTGCCGCGCGTGGGAGACCATGTCCGGCGTCGCCTCCTCCGCCGCGACGTTCGTGGCCGCGGGCGAGTCGAGCGGCTGGAAGTCCTCAGGCGCGCCGACGCGGCGGCGGCGCAGGCGGAAGCAGTGCGTGCGGGCCACCTGGTACAACCAGGTGGACAGCGCCGCGTCCCCTCGGAACGCGTGGATGCCCCGGAAGGCGGAGAACAGCGTCTCCTGGAGGACCTCCATGGCGTCCTCCTCGGAGCCGCACATGCGCAGGCCAAAGCGGTACACCTGCTTCTCGTGGCGGGCGAGGACCTCGTCCAGGGCCTTGTCGTCGCCAGCGCGCGCGGCCTCCATCAACTGCTCATCGGTTCGCGTCGACATCCGCCCTTCGCCTCCTCATCGGAAGAACGCCCGGTCACCAGGATGCCTTCCTGGATGGCGCCAGGAGGTTACATCGCGCCAGACCTAGCGCCTGTGCTGAAGCGACAGGCCGAGCTGACCGCCGGACGCGCCGTGCCCGGGAGGCCGCCAGCTCCCGCCCAGCGTGGCTCGAAGCGCCTGCCGGCGGAGATACCAGCTGAGCCCGGCATCCAGCCGCGCGCCGCCCGGGGCGTCCGCCAGGGCGCCGCCCGTGACTCGCGCCACCAGCGCCCACGGCTCGAGCACCGTGGCCCCCGGCCCCGGCAGGTTGAGGCCCGCGCGGACGTGGGCGAGCAGCGCGTGCCCCTGGGGGGAGGCCACCTGGTGGAGCTCGGCCGAGAGCACCAGCGGACGCAGGCGCAGGAGCGCATCCACGCCCCAGGAGCGTGCGTCGCCCCCAGGCTCCGTGCTCCCTTGCAGGGCCAGGGTGAGGCCCGGCCGAAGGCCGAAATCATTCATGGGCAGGCTGAGGGAGTACGCCTCTGCCTCGGGCGCGCCCAGGGTGAGCGCGGCGCGGGCCACGAGCAGCGGCGGTCGCCACGCCCCCTCCGGCCCGGGGCGGTACACCACCTGTCTCTTATACAAATCTCCGAGCCCACGAGACTACGCTGCA
>NZ_JAAEAH010000190.1 GCF_010998615.1 Myxococcus sp. CA023
GAGCTGCGATGCGTCGTACCGGGCCGGGACATCGCGCCCGAAGGCCAGCAGCAGCACGACGAGGCTCGACAGCACGGCGGCGATGTTCACCGGCACCATCACCGATGCGTAGCGGTTGAAGCCGATCTCGAAGTAATCGGCCGACACGATGTTGACCAGGTTGGAAACCACCAACGGCAGGCTCGCCGTATCGGCGATGAAGCCCGCGGCCATCACGAAAGCCAGCGTGGCCGCGGGCGAGAAGCCCAGCGCCACCAGCATGGCCATGACGATGGGGGTCAGGATCAGCGCAGCGCCATCGTTGGCGAACAGCGCCGACACGGCAGCGCCCAACAGCACGATGAGCGCGAACAGCCGCCGCCCCTGGCCACCGCCCCAGCGCGCCATGTGCAAAGCCGCCCATTCGAAGAAGCCCGCTTCATCGAGCAGCAGGCTGATGAGGATCACCGCCACGAAGGTGGCCGTGGCATTCCACACG
>NZ_JAAEAH010000191.1 GCF_010998615.1 Myxococcus sp. CA023
ATACGATGTACTGCGGCGCGCGTTGTCAGCGGAGCGTCTGTCTACTTACGAGAGAATCGCATCGAGCTGCAGCCCCGACGTCACAGCCGAATCCCTGTACCTGTGGAACATGCGGATGTGCAGTGCACTGATGATGCCGGTCCATCTGTGCGAAGTGGTCACCCGCAACGCCGCTGCAGCTGTGCTCGCCAGGCAGCATGGCCCGCGTTGGCCCTGGAATGGTGCCTTCCGACGGAGGCTGCCAACCTCATCCAGTACTTCTCCGCGCACGGTACTGGAACAACTTGCCAGCCGCGTAACCGATACACCCGGGATCGTCGCCAACCTGCCGATGGTGTTCTGGCAGCAGCTCTTCACCTGTCGCTTCGACTCCACGCTTTGGATACCCGCACTCAGCAGGGTTCTGCAGCATGCTCCCTCTGCTCATCCCAGTGCCGTAAGGAAAGCCATCCATGCGGATATCGGACGCATCCGCCA
>NZ_JAAEAH010000192.1 GCF_010998615.1 Myxococcus sp. CA023
ACTGTGGGCAGTATTAGGGCCCCCACTGTACGACGCAAAAAACGTTTGGCAAATTTCAGCAGCATTTAATACAACGGCTCAGTGCGGGATAGCAGGGCGTCGTGAAACCTCAACAATCAGCCCTTCGACGGCAATATCAACAAACTCTCGCGGATATCCAGCATCCTTAAGGGCCCATCTGAAATTGTTAGCCAACATGGTGCGCCCAAGAAAGCTGCGCCCAACTGTGCTTTCCCCCGTCAGCTTACTGAATGCCTGCTCCAATACGCGTGTGATACGGCTGGCCGAAAGGGTATGTATGCGCTCACGGATGGTTTTTGGAGGAAGATTCTTTACGAGATGTCCAGCCAGATCTGCCGCCATTCTCTTTTCAGCCTCAAAGGAAAACCGTTGCAAGAAAGACATAATTAACAATTATTATAGAAATCACCCACGGCACGAAGCAGGAAGATAGCGCGAGGGGGTTCCAGAA
>NZ_JAAEAH010000193.1 GCF_010998615.1 Myxococcus sp. CA023
GAGCTGGAGTTCCGCCGCATGTTCAGCAACGAGGCCGATCCGCTGAACTGCTTCGTCGACATCCAGGCCGGCGCCGGCGGCACCGAGGCCTGCGACTGGGCCGGCATGCTGCTGCGCCAGTACCTGAAGTACGCCGAGCGCAAGGGCTTCAAGGCCAGCGTGGAAGAAGAGACCCCGGGCGACGTGGCGGGCATCAAGAGCGCCACGATCAAGATCGAGGGCGAGTACGCCTACGGCCTGCTGCGCACCGAGACCGGCGTGCACCGCCTGGTGCGCAAGAGCCCGTTCGACTCCTCCGGCGGCCGCCACACGAGCTTCGCATCGCTCTTCGTCTATCCGGAGATCGACGACTCGATCGAGATCAACATCAACCCGGCCGACGTGCGCACGGATACCTACCGCGCATCGGGCGCGGGCGGCCAGCACATCAACAAGACCGATTCGGCCGTGCGCCTCACGCACATTC
>NZ_JAAEAH010000194.1 GCF_010998615.1 Myxococcus sp. CA023
TCATTAGATTTCATAACACAATCTAAAATGGCTTTAGATAACTATCGTAAACATTTATCAAATATTAACTTTAAACATTAACAGTCTTATATAAATTCTTTAATCATGTCATATAATAATTTATGCATCATTTTCAAAGCTTACATGTCTTTTATCTTGTATAACATACGCATATGACCAATGATTTGATAAGGCCATTCAATTTCTTATATTAAAAACAAACGCAGTTGATTAACGGATTCATTCCATATATCAATTGCGTTTGTTATTTTAATAATGCTATTTTTTATTTTAAAGCCCACAGTAAAAACTAACGATAATATTGCCACTTATAAGTTTTTCACACTACAACTTCGATTTAAGCTATATTTATAAAAAAATGCGCCTACTCATAACATTCTTTGGCTATTTAACTTTAATAAGCTAGGGCCAAGTTTGTCATAAGATAAGCGCACATTATAAT
>NZ_JAAEAH010000195.1 GCF_010998615.1 Myxococcus sp. CA023
GGCCTGCGGGATCTCGTCCTTGCTGACCCGGGGGGCCGGCGGGCCGGCGAGCTCCAGGACGATGGGGTCGTTCGGCGTGGTCGGCTCCGGGCGTGCCTCGATGCCGACCGCGCGCAGCAGCCCGCGGACCTTCCCGCGCTCGGCGGGCAGGGTGACCAGCACGTCGGCGCCCTCGGCGCCGGCGCGCGCGGTCCGCCCGCCGCGGTGCTGGTAGGTCTTGGCATCCTCCGGCGGGCCGAGGTGCACGACCAGCCGGATGCCGTCGACGTGGATGCCGCGGGCGGCGACGTCCGTGGCCACGAGCACCCGGTAGAAGCCGTCGGTGAAACCGGCCAGTGCCCGGGTCCTGGCGCCCTGCGGCATCCCGCCGTGCAGCGGCTCGGCCGGCACGCCCGCGCGGCTGAGGGACTCGGCCACGCGGTCGGCGTCCCGCTGGGTCCGGACGAAGACCAGGGTGC
>NZ_JAAEAH010000196.1 GCF_010998615.1 Myxococcus sp. CA023
GCGTTGAACAACGGAACCGTGGTTGTTTTTGATCCGCATGGTGAGTATGGAAAGGCCCTGGCGAAGGGGCAATTGAATTTCTCGGGAGGTCTAGCGGAGAGCGAAGACGGACGCGATCGTACGGCACTACCCAAAATTCGCGAAACCTTGGAACGATTGCAGGAAGCCGGAGCAGGCGTCCATGTTTACACGCCACAAAATGAATCGTTCAAACACAAGTACGCAGGCAAAAACGTCCAGCTTGCGCTGCAGTTCGATCACTTTGAAATGGATGATGTGGCAGAAATTCTGCCTGGGCTGACCGAGCCTCAACAGAGGGTGCTTGATGTTGCGTTGCGCTATTGGCGGACAGCCGACAAGACCGAGCCACGGGACATCAATCGCCTTCGACATCTTCTCGGAGATGGTATCGAAGAATTGCGTGAGTGGGATGACCTTTCCGAGGCAGAAGGCAAAGC
>NZ_JAAEAH010000197.1 GCF_010998615.1 Myxococcus sp. CA023
CCTGCAGGCTGTCCAGGCACTGGCGGTGCTCCTGGGGGCTGATGGGCGCTTCGGCGAAGAAGCGGTGCAGCAACGGATGGCGGCAGAGCCGGCCCGCGTCGGCGCATACCTCCGGCGGCAGGGCCAGCCAGGCCTCGCAGGCGGCGGACGCCACGGGTGCGTTCGGGTCGAAGCTCGCGCGCAGCAGGAAGTCGCGCAGGCGCTCCGGCTGGTGGACGAGTTCGCCGGCCACGGCCCGGGTGTCCACCTCGGCGGTGGACTGCTGCGCCAGCGCCTGCAGATCGAAGAGGCCGTTGGCCAGCACGTCGGCATCGGGCCGGCTGCCGCGCCGCACGTAGCGCAGCAGGCCCTCGATGGCGCTGCTCAGGATGCCCTTGGTGAGCTGCACCGGGCCGCCGCGGCCCGGCAGCGCCCAGAGCAGGGCGAGCACCAGCGCGATCTCGCGGCGCTGGTAGAAC
>NZ_JAAEAH010000019.1 GCF_010998615.1 Myxococcus sp. CA023
GTGCAGGGTGGGCAAGCCGCCGGGGGTGGGGACGGGTGAGTCGCCGGACATGGCAGCATGGCCTATCACTGAAGCGCACGCTCCGCCCCTGACGAATCGTGTAGGCGCCTGCGCGCCCGGCGTTCCTGGAGGGATTCTCCCTGCACGTTCTCCCTGCACGCCGATACGCACCTGCATGCGGTCGTGGGCCATCCGTGGACGGAAGAGCGCCGTCAGTCGCCGCCCGGTGTCCGTCGAGGGCGGGCAGCTCGCTCTCCTTGCGCGCGTGCTTAGCCTGGGCGAGTGCTCAGGTAGCTGCCATTGAGCACGTCCACGCGCCCCACCATCCGCTGCCACCTTCCAGCCCCCACCAACTCCCGTATCTCCTCCAGCAGGGCTTCCAGCGCCATCCGAATGGCACCACGTCACAGCGCCCGCAGGTAGGCCTGCACCTCTTCGTGCGCGGGGGATTCAAACTCGGTAACCCCGTACCCCCTCCGGGCCAACAACTACACACGATTCGGGACTTGCCCCGCTCGCGCTCGTGTGGGGCGCTGCTGTGCAGGCTGAACCTTCAGCCGCAGTCCGCATGCGGAGAAAGTGGGTTGTTACGGTTCCCAGCGCAGCGGCAGAGCCCTCTCCTGTCGTCCATGTTGCGCATGACACGCCGACACTTCTCCTGATCAGCCGTGTGGGGCGGTTGCTCCGCCAAGCCGGGCGCCAGTAGCCTCCTGGGCATGCTCGCTCTCCGATTGCAGCTCTTGGCTGTTGTGGTCCTGATTTTGGCCTGCAGCGAGCCGGCGCCGAAGGAGCTCGCGAAGCAGCCCACGGCCGCGGAGGTGCTGGGCGTCAAGCCTGATTTCACTCCCCGCTATGAGATCATAGACATGGATCGCCCCGACATTGCTGGGGCGCCGCGCCTAGTCGTGAGGGTGCGCGTACCACGTGGGCTTTCTCGAGAGGAGCTGGAATTGAACGTCCGGCATGCGCTACTCAAATCCTATGATAGCGCACCCGTGAGGCTCGGAGCCGTCAGCGTGGCTGCGTATGTCTCGGAGCGAATGAGCATGGGGGCCGACGCCGCACTCGGCGAGTTTGCCCCCGGTGGGCAGTGGAGTGCAGCCGACCCGGGCGTGCCTCTTTCCGGGTGGCAGGCGAAGATCAGCCTTGACGAGTACTATTTCGAGCACAGGACGTATCTCGCCAAGGGGACACGCGCCACCCTCGTTCTTTCATCCGAGTTCTCGGACACCATCAGTCTGTCGCGCAAGGCAAACCGGTGGCTCGAAGAGGACATCTTGGCGGAACTGAAGCCCGACGTCCCGGTGGTCGTGGTTGGGTATGAGGACTTCGGCAAGGTCGGTGTGCGCTACGAGGTGGAGACGGCCATCAAGCCGAAGCGGAAGGGGTGGGTCCACAGCTTTAATTTGAAGGCCGAATAACCGCCTCTAACAAATGTCAGGACAGCGGCGACGCAGGCGCGTGATGCCGCAGCCGAGGACAATGAAGCCGAAGTGGACATCGTCCCTGCATTCGTCGCGGACGCGAAGTCGGCGGAGTTGATTTGACCAAGTGCGGCCCTTCGCTCATCGGTGTCAGGGCAAAGGGCCGCTCAGAGGCGATCTCGAAGAGTCCGACGGTGATGCCGCCGCGCATCAGTCGGAACAAGGTGTCTGGGGGGACGCCGAGCGCGGCCGCCAGTGAGTCACTGTCGCGAGCAGGTCCGCGCTCCGCAGACGGGCCACGGAGCCGATGACCTGGGTGATTCAATGACCAATGATTGCCGCGAAGAGTTGCTGCGTGGGAGTCAGATTCTCGCGGGACATGGTTTTCATGTCAGGAGTCTAGCCCTGCGCGCAGCCCGCGCGTCACCGGCCTTCCGAGAAAGTGAACTCGATGAGTGTCATGGGCTCGGTGGTAGGTGCCGTGTTCCTGACGATGATGTCTTCGCCATTCCCAGCCACGCTTGAGAGAAGGACAGCCCGACTCTGCTTCGGAATGCTGAATGATGTGGTTTTGTTGTTGGGCCAAGTAAATGAGCCCGTCACGGCACGAGACCCCTTGGCTACTGCGATGAGTGTCGTTGGTCTATTTGGCACTGTCCTGAACGTGTCGGAGTTGCCGTTGGAAACGCTTTTCTGGATGGTCATGGGTGATTTGCTTTCGGTGATGATGCGCGCTTGTAAAGTTTCGCATCGTGCGCTCCACGACAGTTCATGCCGCGAAGCTAGGTGGATGTCGCGCCTGTTCTGTGAACTAGAGTCTGTCTTAGAGGCACTCAGTGCGTGAGGTTGTGTCCCTGCAGCGGAATGCGAATCCCTACCAGTGTGCGTTGCTTGTGATATCTGTCTTGTCGACGGGCCAGGTTCGCAGTGTCTGATTATCCATCTCCTCCTTTTGAATGGGACGAGCCACGCCAGCGGCGTGGTAGTTTGTGGCTAAGCAAGTGCTATGCCGGATGCCCCCGCGCCGTAAGTTGCCAGAAATTGGCCCTCGGAAGAAATGGCGACCCGGTGGCAGCGAAATCTTGACACGTCAGTGACGTGTCAGTGTGGAGCTGACACGTCACTCCAGAGCCAAGCGAGGGGCCCGCTCTATTTCTTCCGCCTCATCTACGCTCGCCTCCTCCTATGCCTGTTCGAGAGTCATGGCAGTTGGCTTAGTCTCGTAGGACCATGGAGATTGTCAGACTCGGCTGGTATGTGGCCCCTTGCTTGCCGATGTGCTGGCGGCTGACCCGGGGGCTACATGAGAGCTTTAGTAATTGCTGCACTGTTGCTGCTTGCGAGCGGGTGCGCGTCGACCCGTGTCGTGCATCTGCACACTGGGGGTGGAGAGCCAATCGCCTTCACTCCAGTTGAGTCCGACCCTGTCGAGATAGGCAACGACGAGTTCACGCGTGCTGTCGCGCAGCTCGTGCTAGACATGAGGCTCGACGTCGCCTTCAGGGAAGTTGAAGAGGACGGTCGCCGCTCGTTGCTCGCATCGTCCGAGGGCTTCGTTGACGGCGCGCGAGGCAGATCGGTCCCTTCGGCATACGAGCGCATTTGCCAGCGGTAGGACGAGCCCCATAGCTGCCTGAGCATGCTTGCCGGTGGGTTTTCGCTGGGCCCTTCCGAACGGCGAATGCTCGCGCTCTACTTCGCGCTCGACACGGTGTGGGAGGGCGTCGAGGACGCGATTCGCGACATGGTGAATCCTGCCGCCCTGCGAGCGATGGTGACAAGCATGATTGGGGTGGCGCTCGTGATGCTGGTCGCGCCTGAGCCCATTACAAAGGTCATCGCGATTGCCCTGACGGCCTCGTTGATTGCCTATCTTGGGACGGGGCCGGTGTGGAATCTCGGGCAGGGGTTTCTGCGCTTGCTCGACGAGTCCCGTGACGCGGCGGGCCTCGCGGACCTGGAGCGGGCTGGGCATCGCTTCGGGAAGGTGCTGGGGGACAACGGGGCCCGCGTCCTGGGGATCGTCGCGCTGTCCGCGCTGGGCGGGAAGAGTGCGATGGCGGCACAGGGGCCGAAGATGCCGGGCTTCGCCCAGGCCGCGTCTCGGGCTCAACTGGAGGGGGGGCTTCCAGCTATCGGGCGCGCTGGCTGGGGAGGTTCAGGCGATCTCGATTTCGTCGGCTGGGGTGCTGAACGTGACGCTCGCACCGACGGCGGTCGCGGCGGTCGCGATGGGCGCAGGCGAGGGCGGTGGGGCTGCGGTGGGAGCTGTCGGGGGAATCCGGGGTGACCCCGACGGCAACGTGCATCACATCTGCACGGACAAGAATTCCATCTCGGACGCGACCGGCGGGCCGTGGACACCTCTCTTCCAGGAGGTTTTCAATCGCGCTAAGATGGCGCTCAATGACGTCGCAAATCTCGTGCGAATTAAGGGGCACCAGGGTCCCCATCCTGCCGAGTATCATAGCG
This sequence comes from Myxococcus sp. CA023, assembly GCF_010998615.1. Lineage (GTDB taxonomy): Bacteria > Myxococcota > Myxococcia > Myxococcales > Myxococcaceae > Myxococcus. Next base: position 3,897 of record NZ_JAAEAH010000019.1, read on the forward strand.
TGGTTCTCAGGCGCATTGACGATGCAACGCGCGGATGTCGGGGCGTTTCGCAGTGTCGTGCTGAGCTTGTCAAAGAGCTGCCGAAGATTGCCCGGGAGCTTATGTCCCCGAATTCCGAATTGAGACGGCTCATTACGAAGGAGCGGTAAGAGATGTCAGGAGGACGCCGATTTTATGATTTGGGCATCGACGTTTATGTGCCTGAACGTTGGTACTTCTCGGACCCCAGGAGCCCGGCAGGTGAAGAGATAGGGGATATTTGGCAGTTTACGGAGGGGCGGCCGGTTGAGCTTAATGAGCGGCTGCGTGTCCCACTCTCGCGGCCTGGTCGCGCATTGGACTTCACGACGGCGGGAGCCGGGCGGACTCCGATTGTAAGTGAGCGTGTGGCCGCGGTGTTGCGTGAAATGGCTCCTGACGATGTGCAGCTATTTCCTGTCGATGTAGAAAGCGAGTCCGCGTCTTATTTCCTGCTCAATATAGCCCGGACTGTTCGATGCATTGATGATGCTGCGTGCAAAGAGGTTAAGATACGCACCGCGGATGAATACACGGAGAGGGTAGGGGAGTACCGCTCAGTAATGGGGCTTCGGATCGACAAGTCTAAGGTAGGTACAGCTCGCGTGTTTCGAGCGTGGGGTTGGCACTCGCCGATAATTGTCGACGAAGAGATCAAGGACGCCCTCGAAGCGAATGGCATCTTTGGCGGCAAGTTCGAAGAGGTCTGAAAATCGGGGGCAGACCACCGGGGCGAATGGCATCGTCCGCGCGCGGCCCCTTGGGGGACCACTTCTACTCGTCACCGGAAATGCTGCTTGGAGGGAGCGTCGACGCGCGCTCCGACCTCTTCACGCTGGGCGTCGTGCTGCTCGAACTGGCGACGGGGAAGAATCTGCTCTTCTGCCCAGACGACATCACGCCCGAAGTCATGGGCTCGTTGCCCACGAAGAAGCGTCGGCGGGTGGCTCGGGCGGTCAAGCGGGCTACGCTCGCGGGGGCGCCGCCGTTGGTGGCCGACGCGATCTGGCGCGCGGCGACGCTGACGGCTGCGGACGTAGACACGATGACCGAGGGGCTCCCCCAGGGGCTGCGCGTGACGCTGAACCGGCTCCTTCGGGTTGCCCCTCGGGAACGTTACCAGTCGGCGGGGGAGTTGGCGGCCGACCTGACGGCTTGGCTTGGCGGCACCTTCACGAAGGCCGATGCCGCAGCAGAGGTGCGAGCGCGGGCAGCTCAGGCTGAAGAGGCGCTGGATTCGATGGCGACCCTGCCGCCTCGTGGTCGCGGCAAGCGCAAGCCGGATGACGTGACGACGCTCTGAGCGACGGCTGCTTCGGAGCGTGTCGCAACACCAATGGGTCTTGTTGTTCAGGTTGTAGAGAAGAGGGGAGACCTGGACGGCTGAAAGTGCGGCGCGCTGCCCGATGTTAGAGGGGCGCGCTAACAGCGCGCTAACAGCACTGAACGGCCAAAAACGAACGGGGTTGGACGGTTTGACCCGTCCAACCCCGCGTTTTTACATGTCCCCGACGGGATTCGAACCCGTGTTACCGGCTTGAAAGGCCAGCGTCCTGGGCCTCTAGACGACGGGGACAGCACACCTTCACTTCAACTACATGAGTCGCGGGGGGCTCGAACCCCCGACCCTCGGCTTAAAAGGCCGGTGCTCTACCAGCTGAGCTAGCGACTCGCACTATTCTTTTTTAAATTTTTCGCCAGCACCCCGGAAGCCCCCGGGGCAGGCGCTTCCTACCAGCACTCGGCGACGCTTTCCACTGGCGAGCGCATGGGACCGTTTCTGACAGCGCCCCGACCGATTTCCGGTGAACGTCCGGGCCAGCGCCCTTCGCCGCGTGTCACCCCGTGGCGATATACAGGAACCATGTCCCAGGACGTACATCCGGATGAACAGGAGACCGAGGACGACGCCGAGCGGGCCCCGTTCCGCCGCTACCTCACCCGAGCGGGCGCTGAGCGCCTGCACCGCGAGCTCGTCCACCTTCTCAACGAGGAGCGCCCCAAGGTGACGGCCGAGGTCTCCGCTGCCGCCGCTCAGGGCGACCGCTCAGAGAACGCCGAGTACATCTACGGGAAGAAGCGCCTGCGCGAAATCGACCGCCGCCTCCGTTTCCTCCAGAAGCGCCTGGACACCGCCACCATCGTCACGCCCGCCGAGCAGACCGACCGCTCCCGCGTCTTCTTCGGGGCGACGGTGAGCCTGGAGGACGAGGACGGCGGCCGCAGCACCTACCAGATCGTCGGTTCCGACGAGATCGACGCCTCGGGCGGGCGCATCAGCGTCGAATCCCCCATGGGGCGGGCGCTCCTTCGCAAGGCCGTGGGTGACTCGGTCGAGGTGCGGCGGCCACGCGGGGACATCGAACTCACGGTGGTGGACATCCGCTACGAATAGGTGGAAGCCATGCCTCGGATTCAGCCCATCAACCCCCGCTACCGTCGCATCTATCAGGCACTGAGCGGGCCGGACCTGGCCGTTTCCGAGAGCGCGGGGATGACCCTGGAAGACCTGGGGCTGGGCAGCGCCGAAGCCTCCCGCGGGGACCTCGTCTTCGGCACCTACAGCCCCCAGGGCCTGGAGCGGGCCCTGCGTGCCTATGGGCTGTTCCAGCGCGTCGAGGAGCGGGTGGGGCCGCTGGAGCTTCGCGTCGTGTGCACGGACCCGTACCGGCCACGCATCATCCTTTGGAGCAGGCGGTTCTACGTTCCCGTGGCGGACCTGGACCTGCGGCGGACGACCGGGGCCGAGGTGGGGCTCGGTGACGCGCTCGCCACCACGCCGCTGCTGTACCTGGACTCGCTGTTGCTCCAGAACCCGGGGCGCGCCTTCGACTGGAACCGGCCGCCGCTGCCCGGGCAGAACCACCCCGGGCTCAAGCTCGCCGGCCACATCCTGGACGTGCTCCTGCTGATGGCCCGCCGTATCGGCACCGAGGCCTTGGCCCTCACGCCGTCCACCTTCGCTGCCGCCTGCGTCTATGACCGCCGCTTCCTCTTCGTGGATGGCGCCGCGCAGGGCCGCTTCCTCGCGCTTCGTCAGGCGGGGCGGTACCTGCCGCGCTGGCTCCATGCGTGGGCGGTGGAGCTGCACTGCATGCGGGACGAGCACGGAGAGGCCGTGGCCTTCAAGCCTTCGCCCATGGTGTCTCCGCTGAGCTCGCGGCTGGGGCAGCACTTCGATGCGAACACGTGGGATGACGCGCTCCAACTGGAGGCCCGGCGGCAGCTCACGCTCGATGAGGAGACGCTCCAGCGGCGCTTTCCCTGGGAGCGGATGCCCCCGGGGCCGCCGCCCGAGCGGGTGGCGGAGCTGCTCGGATATGATCCGCTCGCGCCTGTCGTGGCGCACTGAACGGACGGCCGCTCGTGCTACAGGGTTCATCCATGGTGACTCGCCGAAAGGCGCCATGCGGACCGCCGTCATCCCCGGCGTCTGGGGCGTGGGGTTTCGGACAGCCGCACGTCCTGGCGACAAGCAGGCTGTTTCCCCTGAAGCCGGTGCCTATAGTGGTCAGGAGACTCACCGTCGCACGGTCCCTCGCGGTCGCAGCCGAACCTTCAGGTCGCGCAACCCACGATGCGTAAGAACTTCATTCTCGACACCAACGTCCTTCTTCACGATCCCCGCAGCATCTACGGCTTCAAAGACAACAACGTCATCATCCCCATCTACGTCATCGAGGAGATCGACCAGTTCAAGCGCGATCTCTCCGAGCTGGGCCGCAACGCGCGCCTGGTGGCGCGCTACCTGGATTCGTTCCGCGCCGAGGGCTCCCTGAAGGAAGGGGTGCCTCTGCCGCACGGTGGCTTGTTGCGGGTGAGCTTCACCGAACGTGCGCTGCCGCCGTCCATGGCGGACAGCAACCTGATGGACAACCGCATCCTCGGGGTGGCGCTCGACCTGATGGAGGCGGAGCCGGACACGCAGGCCGTCTTCATCACCAAGGACACCAACCTCCGCATCCGCGCCGACGCCCTGGGCCTCATCGCCCAGGACTACGACACCGAGCGGGTGGAAATCACGGAGCTGTACACCGGCTTCGCCGAGCGGCTGGTCCCCAAGGACCTGGTGGACCAGATGTACCGCCAGGGCGCCGAGGTGGAGCTGCCGGACGCCGAGTCCCTCTTCGCCAACCAGGTGGTGCTCCTCAAGGACGAGACGAATCCGTCCCACACCGCCATGGGCCGCTTCAACGGGCCCAAGGGCCGCCTGGTGCCCCTGGTGCGGCAGATCAAGGACGGGACGTGGGGCGTCCGCCCGCGCAACATGGAGCAGGCCTTCTGCCTGGACCTGCTGCTCAACGACGACATCAAGCTGGTCACCATCGTCGGCAAGGCGGGCACGGGCAAGACGCTGCTCGCCATCGCCGCGGGCCTGCAGAAGGTGACGGAGGAGGGGCTCTACCAGAAGCTGCTGGTCAGCCGTCCCATCTTCCCGTTGGGCCGGGACATCGGGTATCTGCCCGGCAGCGTCGAGGAGAAGCTGAACCCCTGGATGCAGCCCATCTTCGACAACGTGGAGTTCCTGATGAACCTCAGCCGCGCGGACAAGAAGGCCGGGCGCGGCTACCACGAACTGCTGGACCTGGGGCTGATGGAGATCGAGCCGCTCACGTACATCCGTGGCCGCAGCCTGCCCAATCAGTTCATCATCGTGGACGAGGCTCAGAACCTCACGCCGCACGAGGTGAAGACCATCATCACCCGCGTGGGCGACAACACGAAGATCATCCTCACGGGAGACCCGTTCCAGATCGACAACCCGTACGTGGACGCGACGAACAATGGCCTGGTCCACGTGGTCAACCGCTTCAAGAGCGAGAAGATCGCGGCGCACATCACCATGTCCAAGGGTGAGCGCAGCGCCCTGGCCGAGCTCGCCGCCAACCTGCTGTAGCCTCTGGTACGAGACATGACGAAGGAAGACGCAGGAAGCCCTCCCGCCGGCGAAGGGGAGAAGAAGCCCCTCATCGAGTACCCCTCCGTCTACACCTTCAAGGTGATGGGCGCGCAGGGGGCCGGCTTCGTGGAGCATGTCCGTGAGCTGTTCAAGCGGTTCCTGGGCACGGAACTCTCGCCGGATTCCATTCACGAGCAACCCAGCAGCAAGGGCAAGTACGTCTCCCTGAGCGTGTCCGTGTACCTGCTGTCCGAGGAGCAGCGGCGCGCCATCTACGATGGGCTCCACAAGGACGAGCGGGTCATCTACTACTTGTAGGGGGCCGTGGCTGGAAGTCTCTGGAGGAGGCGGGTATATGGGGAGCCATGAGCCCGCCTGAGCCCTTCCCGCTGTATCACCCCGCGGATGTCCGGCGCGCCTTCAGCTCGGATGACGCAACGCGGCGCTTCGCGAAGGTGGCCCAGCTGGAGCCCGGCTCGCGCGTGCTGGTGCTCGGCTGTGGCCCCGATGGAAGCGCCGCGCTGCTGTTGGCCCGGGAGATGGGCTGTACCGTCGTCGCGGCCGACACCGACGACACCCTCCTCAACCCGGTGCGTGAGCGCGTGCGGGCGCAGGGGCTGGCGGAGCAGATTGAAGTCCGCCGCGTGTCGCTGGACGCGCTGGGCCTGTCCGACGGGGAGTTCAACGGCATCCTCATCCAGGGCCGCGTGCTCTACCCGTTGAAGGCCACGCTCGCGAACATGCGCGGTCTGCTGTCGAAGCGCGGGCGGCTGGGCTTCACATTCCCCGCGCGGGTGGGGCGCTTTGCTCCCAAGGCCGCGCTCGACTTCTGGGAGCGCCGCGTCGCCGGGCCGCTGCTGCTGCCGCGCGAGCTGCTGCAGGTGGTGGAGGGCGCCGGCTACGAGCCCGAGTCCGCCGAATCGCTCCATGACGCGGAGCTGGACGCGCACTACCGGGACATCGAGACGTTCCTGTCGTCCGTCCCTGGCTCGCAACCCGCCGCGCTCCGCGAGGAACTGGCGCTGCACCGCGAGAGCAACGGCAAGGCCAGCGTCAGCTACGCCTTCGTGGTGGGCCGCCGCAAGGAGCAGGGCGAGAAGCCCCCAGCGTCCCGCGACCGCGGGTAGCCAGGGGCGGCACCCGGCGGGCGCTCAGTTCAGCGCGCCGGTGAAGTCCACCAACTCGACGGACTCCGGTGCCACGGACATGGTGACCTGCTCGCGGTAGCCGGCCGCGTCGCCACCCACTTGGAAGGGCATGGGGTTGGCGAAGCGGATGGTGACCTCGCGGGCGTGGAAGTCCATCAGGCCTTCGGGGAACCAGCGGCCGTTCCATAGCTTGGGCAGGTGGGTGAGCACTTGCGTGGGCGTCACCTGCCCCAGGCGAAGCTGCATGAAGCCCGGGCGCTGGCCCGCGAAGGGGAACATGCGGAAGCCGTAGCCGTAGAAGGGCATGGTGCCCGCCGCCGCCATCATCAGCCGGCCGCGGAAGAGGGTGGCACCCGGGGCCAGCGGCTCGCCCATCGCGCCGCCATCCGGCCCCAGCCGGTAGGCCTCGGAGGCGCCATTGACGACCTCACACTCCACCCAGTGGGAGTGGGTGAGATAGTGAGGCACCGTCTTGCAGGCCACCGCGGAGAAGTACCCGCCGGTGCCGCTGAGGACGCTCTTGAAGAAGCCCTTGCCCAGGTTCTCCTTCACCCAGATGTAGTCGTTGAGCACCTTGCCATCCACGCCCAGCCCGGCGAAGGGCGCGCGCTGCCCGTCCACCATCAGCAGGTCCATGGGGCGGTAGCCCGGAACCTCGCCCGTGCGGGCGCGCAGCACGTCATTGAGGATGCCGTCGCTCCGGGTGCCGGAGGCGTTGACGTAGGCGGCCAGGCCATTGCCGGTGCCTAGCTTGAGGACGCCGAAGCGAGGCGCCGTCTTCCCCGCGAAACGGCCGCGCGGACCCACCTGATGGAGGACCTCGTTCACGAAGCCCATGAAGGTGCCGTCACCGCCGCCCGTGAACACCATGGGGTAGCCACGCTCCAGCACCGTCTGGATGATGCGGCGGGCGTCCAGCGGCGAGCGGGAGAGGAACAGGTCCTGCTCCGGCACCACATGGGACAGGGACTTCACCACCCGAGCGTCGACCTTCCGGGCGTTGGCGTTCAGCAGGACCGCGACCTTGGGCTCGGCGGTGACGTCCGATGTGGGCGCACGGCGGAGATCGGGAGAGCGGAGGGGCTGGACCAGCATGAGGGCGGCTCCGAAGGTTGCGCCGGTGGGGGACCGGGCGGCGACACCCGTACCCAGTGCACAATCCTCGCCAAGTCATGACGCGAGGCGTCAGTGGGCGAGCGAGCTTGAGATTCCAAGGGGTTGAATCGTTCCCTGCTGTTCAGAAGCCCGCCCGGTTGCTACCTCGGGGTGACGGCGGTGTAGAGCGCGTTACGCACCCGTGGCGTGCGGGTGGCACGACTGTGACGCGGTGCGTGTGGGCCTGCGCACTGCGCTACGCAGCGAGGAGTGCCACCTTCAGGTGTGCGGCCCGGTGGCCCCTCGCGTTTGACAGCGAGGGGTGGGTGGTTACGTTGGGCGTACATCAGAAGTTTTCAGAGAAAACGCAGTCTTTTCCGGAGGATAGGAACCGTGGGCAAGATTATCGGGATCGACCTGGGCACCACGAACAGTGTGGTCGCGATCATGGAGGGTCGCGAGCCCAAGGTGATCGTCAACGAGGAAGGTAGCCGCATCACGCCCTCGGTGGTCGCGTTCACGAAGGACGGGGAGCGTCTGGTCGGTCAGGTGGCGAAGCGCCAGTCCATCACCAACCCGGAGCGGACCATCTACTCCAGCAAGCGCTTCATGGGCCGGCGGCACGACGAGGTGTCCGAGGAGGCCACGCTGGTCCCCTACAAGGTCGCCCGGGGGCCCAACGGCGATGCGCGCGTGGACATCGACGGCAAGCAGTACAGCGCGCCGGAGATCAGCGCGCAGGTGCTGCTGAAGCTGAAGCGCGCGGCGGAGAACTACCTGGGTGAGAAGGTGACGGAGGCGGTCATCACCGTCCCCGCGTACTTCAACGACGCCCAGCGCCAGGCCACCAAGGACGCGGGTGAAATCGCGGGCCTCACCGTGCGCCGCATCGTGAACGAGCCGACCGCCGCGGCGCTCGCGTACGGCCTGGACAAGAAGAAGGACGAGAAGATCGCCGTCTACGACTTCGGCGGTGGCACGTTCGACGTGTCCATCCTCGAGGTGGGCGAGAACGTGGTCGACGTGCTCGCGACCAACGGTGACACGCACCTGGGCGGTGACAACATCGACCTGCGGATCATGGACTGGCTGATCACCGAGTTCAAGAAGGACACCGGGCTCGACGTCAGCAAGGACAAGATGGTCCTCCAGCGCTTGAAGGAGGCGGCGGAGAAGGCGAAGATCGAGCTGTCCGCCGCGATGGATACGGACATCAACCTGCCGTTCCTCACCGCGGACGCGACGGGTCCGAAGCACCTCAACGTCAAGCTCACGCGCGCCAAGTTCGAGGCGATGATCGACGACCTCATCGAGCGCTCGCTGGAGCCCTGCCGCAAGTGTCTCAAGGACGCGGGCGTGGAGCCGAAGGACCTCAACGAGATTGTCCTCGTCGGCGGCACCACGCGCATCCCGAAGGTGCAGGAGGCCGTGAAGCGCCTGTTCGGCAAGGAGCCGAACCGCTCGGTGAACCCGGACGAAGTCGTCGCGGTGGGCGCCGCGGTGCAGGCCGGCGTGCTCTCCGGCGAGGTGAAGGACATCCTCCTGCTGGACGTGACGCCGCTGAGCCTGGGCGTGGAGACGCTGGGCGGGGTGATGACGAAGCTCATCGAGCGCAACACCACCATCCCCACGCGCAAGTCGGAGACCTTCTCCACGGCCGCGGACGGCCAGACGCAGGTGGAGATCCACGTGCTCCAGGGCGAGCGTGAGATGGCGGGCGACAACCGCAGCCTCGGCCGCTTCCACCTGACGGGCATGCCGCCGGCGCCGCGTGGCGTGCCGCAGATCGAGGTGACGTTCGACATCGACGCGAACGGCATCCTCAACGTCAGCGCCAAGGACAAGGCCACGGGCAAGGAGCAGAAGGTCACCATCACCCACTCGTCCGGCCTTGCGAAGGACGAGGTGGAGAAGATGGTCGCCGACGCCCGCTCCAACGAGGCGGCCGACAAGACCCGCCGCGAGCTGGTGGAGATGAAGAACCAGGCGGAGAGCCAGTCCTACGCGGCCGAGAAGCTGCTGAAGGAGAACAAGGACAAGCTGTCCGCGGACACGGCGAAGGCGCTCGAGGACGCGGTGGCGGAACTCAACAAGGTCCGCGACGGCCAGGACAAGGACGCCATCAAGACGGCGCTCGATGCGCTCCAGGCCGCCAGCTACAAGGCCGCCGAGGAGATGTACCGCGCCACGGGCGGCGCGCCGGGCGCCGAGGGCGCTCCGGGTGCTGGTCCTTCCGCGGCGCCGGGCTCGCAGGCCAGCGCCAAGAAGGACGACGTGGTGGACGCCGAGTTCCGCCAGTCTTAGTTCGGAAGCGGTAAGCCGCTGAAGTAACGCAGAGGGCCGGTGCTCCCACGCGAGTGTGGGGCCGGCCCTTCTGCTTTGCGGGGCGGAGGGGGGTTCCGAAAGGGAGGATGGGCGTACGGGAAGCGGGACGTCGGGCCGTGCCAAGGGGTTGATGGGACTGGGGCGAGGACTGGCGGCAGGGGTGCAGGGGCTGGCGTTCCATGTCCCGCATCCAGTCGTCACCGTCCTTCCTCCCGCCCGGTACCGCTCCCTCCGAGGGTGCCGCCGCGCCGGCGGTTGTTCCTCCTCCCACTCGCACGGCGCAGTGCCGGCCGGCCTCCGCCATGGCGTCCTCGACGGTGGAGCCCTACCGGGGGCCTTCCTCGGGGCATCCACCGGCGCTGTCTGTGCCCGGGCCGCGCTCGGGGCCCCGCACGGGCGCCGACAACCAGTTCGACTTCGGCGTGGGCGGCGCGTTTCCGCCCAAGCCCACGGGCAACCTGATGGAGCAGGTGCGGCAGGGGGCGCTCACGGCCGCTCAATCCGAAGCCGCGGCTGCCAGCCGGTTGATGGGGGATGGTGCCGTCATGGATGGCTATGCGCGCATCCACCTGGACCACCTGAAGCCCAGTCCGCCCATCCCCGGCGCGCCCACGTCCTTGACGGACTATACCAGCAGCATCCCGGACGTGGCGCCCGCCCAGGCCTACGCCTACTTCGTCCGTCACCCATCGGCGGTGTTCGAGGCCGCCGGCATCCGCGTCCGCCCGGCGACGGCGGCGCTGGTGGATGGCGCGAAGTTGTTCCTGGAGGAAAAGGGTCTTCCGCCCGTGTGGGCGCCCATCACCGTGCGCCTGGAGCCGGGCGCGAACACGCTGCACATCACCACGCTGGATGGGCACCCGCTGCGCGGCACGAATCGCTTCGTCTTCGCCGAGGACGGCGCGGGGGGCACGCAGGTGCGTCAGTACTCGGCCTTCCAGGGCAGCTCGCCCGCGACGTCGGTGGGCATGACGCTGATGGACCCCATCGAGCGGCAGCACGACATCTGGCGCGCGGTGCATTCGCACCTGCATGACACGCTGAGGCCTCGCTGATGGCGCCCGTGCTGCGGACGACGCCTCCCGGGCATGACGTGATTCTCTATGACGGGCACTGTCGCCTGTGCGGTGGGTCGGCCCGGCAGCTCCAGCGGCTGCTGGGCGGGAGGGGGACGCGCCTGCGCTCGTTTCGGGAGGACGGGGTGCTGGCAGCCTTCCCGGGTGTCACGGCGGACCGCTGTGAGCGGGCCCTGCAACTGGTCCTCCCGGATGGGGCCGTGGTGGAGGGGCTGGAGGCCATTGTCCTGGCGCTGGGCCGACGGCCGCTGGGACGGCTGCTCCGCGTGTACTACGTGCCGGGCCTGCGGCAGCTACTGGATGCGCTCTACCGCGTCGTGGCCCGCTATCGCTTCCGCATCGCGGGACGTCAATGTCCAGACGGGGCGTGCGTGGTCCACTTCAAATAGGACGCGCGTGGCGGATAGCATGGCGCTTCCCCGCCACCTCGGGTTCGTCCGTGCAATCTCCACCGTCCACATACCTCCAGGCCGCGCGCGCCTTCCGGCACTTCTTCACCGAGCTCCGGGATGCCTACCTGGAGCGAGAGACGCTCTTCACGCAACTGGAGCTGGCGCTCCTGGGGCGCGAGCACGTGCTGGTGGTGGGCCCGCCCGGAACGGCCAAGAGCGCCATCGCCAGCGCCGTCCTGGGGCGCATCATCGACGAGCGCACGGGCTTGCCGTCGCTCTTCTCTAAGCAGCTGGCCGAGTCCACCGTGCAGACGGACCTCATCGGCCCGGTGGACTTCAAGGTGCTCACGGAGACGGGACGCACCGAGTACCTCACCGACGAAGGCATGCTGGGCTCCGAGCACGCCTTCCTGGACGAGGTCTTCGACGGCCGGGACATGCTGCTGCGCTCCATCCTCAACGTGCTGCATGAGCGGGAGCTGAAGCACGGCCGCCGGGTGACGACGGGGCGCATCGAATGCGTCGTCATGACGAGCAACCGGTATCTCTCCGAGGTGCTGGCGCGCTCGCCGGAGCTGCTCCTGGCCTTCGCGGACCGGCTGAGCTTCATCTGCTTCGTGCCCAAGTCGTTCGCTCGCCGGGAGAGCCGGGCGGCCATGCTGCAACGCTTCTCCCATTACGCCCGGCCGGACCTGCGCGCGCAGCTGTCGTTGCAGCAGGTGGACCTGCTGCAGGACGCCGTGACGAGGGTGGTGGTGCCCAGCCACGTCATGGAAGGCGTGGAGTTGCTGGCGGATGCGCTGGAGCGCGCGCTCGCGGCCCAGGTGGCGAAGCTGCCGGACTACGTGCCGACGAAGTACTTCTCCCAGCGCTCAGTGGTGAAGGCGCTGTGGGCGCTGAAGGCCGCGGTGGTGCGGGATCAAATCTACCGGCGCCCCGAGCGGGCGTTGGAGGCCACCGTCGAGGACCTGGATTCGCTGCGCTGGTTCTTCCTCCTGGGAGGGCCGCCAGCGGGGGAGACGGAGGCGCTGCTCAAGTCCGTGGTGGACCCTCGGGAGCGGGCGCAGCTCGAAATCGTCCGCCTGGAGCAGCGCGCCTTCGACGAAGCGCTGGCCAAGATACAGCGGGAGCTGGGGGGCGGCGTGGAGCGCGAGGCGCAAGCGCTCGGGTCCTCCGAAGAGGTGAGTTCCGTCGAGTCCGTGAGCCGCAACTGGCAGCCCGGCGTTGTCTCCACCACGGCGCGGGCCTTGTTGGCCAAGCTGGTGCCCGGGCCGCGCCATGCGCAGAACCGGATACCGTTGGTGGCGGCGGCGCGGGCCCTGGTGGCGGCGCAGGAGCAGCGGCTGGCGCGTGGCATGGCGGGGCACGGTGAGGGGCGGGGCGGCATCGCACTGCTGGTGTCGTTCGGCGACGTGCTGACGCTCTGTCGCGGCGTCCCCGAGCTGCGGCCCGGCTACGGGGCGTTGTGCGAGGCAACGGCCCGCTTTCTGGAAGGTGCCCAGGAGATGATCGCCCTGTCCGCGGAGAGCGTGGACTTCGAGGACGGGCTCAAGCTGGAGGGCCTGGTCGGGCTGGCGGACAACCTGGAGGAGGAGCTTTCCCAGACGGGGGATCTGGCGGGACAGCTGTCGGACGGCGCCCCCGCCGCATCGGAGCGCCTGCTCACGGCCGAGGCTGAGGTCCGGAGCCGGGTCGTGTCCGCGCTGCGCCGGCGCGCTGTGTTCTCGTTCCAGGGTAACCTGGCCCGGGGACGTCGGGAGCCGCTCGAAGCGCTGGCGGGAGATTCGCGCCGCCTGACGCAGCTGGAGAACGCCCTGGCTGTCCTGGACCCCACGCAACAGGGCCTCAAGCAGGAGCTGCTGCTCCCATTGGGCATTGCCTACGCCCGGGAGGTGCTGTCCTCCACGCCCTTCGAACGCATCGAGCAGTACGGGCGCGCGGTGCAGTCGGTGGCGGAGAACCTCCGGCGAGAGGGGGTGTCCATCGACGCGGTGTTCGCCGAGTGCCGGGAGATTATCGAGTCCCGGCTGCGCGAGCATGCCCATCTCCTCACGCGCGATGTGCCCAGCCCGCCGCCCGCGTCCACGTCGGTGCTCAACGGGGACGCCTACGTCTTCTACCGGGGCGACTTCGCGGCGAAGGCGCCTGATGGAGAGCTGGCCGCGCTGCTGGGGTTGGACGGGCAGCTGGCCGCGAACCACGGTGGCGCAGCGCCCGGCTTCCTGTCGGAGGCCGTGCGTTCGGCGGTGGCCCAGGCGGAGCTCGGGTTCGTCCAGACGCGCGTCAAATACCTGCGGAGCTGGCTGACCCAGCTGCTCACGTCGCTTCCACCGCCCGAATCCATGACGGAGCGCGCGGATGCCGAACGCACCGTGGACCGGCTGGTGCGCAGCCGCTTCCCGATGCTCGCGTTGAAGGAAGGCGAGCTGGTTCGGCTGCGGGGTGTCCTCGCGTTGCTGGGGACCATGCCCGGGGACCTGGGCGAGGGGGCTCGGCGGCTGGAGGGGCAGCTGCGCGGCATCGACGAGGACTTCGGGCGCTTCAGCCGGCAGGTGCTGGCGCGGCGGTCCACACCATGACCCGGCTGTCCCGCGAGCGACAGGTTGAAGCGGAGAGGGGGCGCTGAGCGTGTTGGCCCGGCGCCTCGCGGATCTCCGGCAGCGGCTGGATGCGCTCCACCAGCCCGCGCCCGCTCACGGCGGTTGGCGGGCGTGGACGCTGCTGGGGCGACGTGCTCGCGGGCCCGGGGATGTCGCGCTGCCAATGCTGGCCTCGCTGGACCGGGACCTGGACCGGGTGGGCGTGCACACGTCGGCGGACGCACGGCTCCTCAAGGAGCTGGGCCTGCGGAAGGGCAGGGCGGGGACACTGGCGCAGGGGCTGCTCGACAGGGCCCATCGAGCACTCGAGGAGGTGGAGGCGTGTCTGGTGCTCGTGGAGCGGGCCTGGCGCATGGGAGAGCCGCTTCCCGGCGCGGTCGCGGTGCTGGAGAAGGGCTTCATCCAATTGGCGCGCGTGGTGAAGGTGGCGGACCTCTTCGCCCGTCCTCCCTCGGAGCCGGAGGATGACGACGCGGCGCTGGAAATCTACGGGCGCACCGATGGGCGCACCCCGCGTCTTGCGCCCTCCAGTGCGCGTCTGGCCGTGGCGGAGTTCTTCGCGGAGCGGGCCCGGGCCAACCCCACGGACGTCATTCAGAAGCGCCGGGACCTGGACGTGGCGCACGAACTGCTCATCCGCCTGGGCGCGGACCACGACCGCGAGCGAGGCATGGTGCTGCGGCGCCAGGTGGCCGAAGCCCGCGAGCGGGTGCGGGCCGTTCCGGCCGTGCGCTCCATGGAGGAGTTGCTGCGGCACGTGCGTCACACGGCCCGGCGCGAGCCCCAGGTGGCCTACCGCTCGTTGAAGGGGCTCTACGAGCGGGCCTTGGAGGCAGGGGACGCGGCGCTGGCGGACGCGGCCCGGGCGGCGCTGACACCGATGTTGCCGGCACCTCCTCAGCTGTCGTCGCTGATGGAGCGCGCGGAGCTCGATGGCCTGTCGCACTGGTTCGGCGAAGCGCCCACGGCGCCTGACGAAGTCCCGGGCCCTCCGAAGGCCGATGAGCTGCTGACGGACCTGGCCTTCTCACTGGAACCCGAGCAGCTCTCCACGTTCGAGCTGGCGGCGGGCTGTGCCCGCTACTTCGACGTGGAGGACGCGCTGTCGGAGGAAATCGTCCTGGCGGACACGCGCACCGCGCGGGCGGTGTCCCGGCGTGTCCCGTACCCGACGCAGACGATGACCTACGAGACGACGGGCAGCCTCCATGAGGTGAACAACTTCGTCCTGACGGACCCGCGGATGCTGCTGCGCGACCTGGCCGCCAGCCATCAGTTGGTGCGCGCGTACCTGGACGACGAGCCGCCCCCGCGCTCCCGGAAGGTGAAGCGCACCGCGGTGCGGGTCTACGTCTGCGACGCGTCGGGCTCCATGCACGGCGCGCGAGCCCGCTTCCGGGATGCCATTGTCATCGCGGAGCTCAACAACCTGCGCGTCAAGGCCCGCCGGGGCGAGCAATTCGACCCGCTGTACTTCAGCTTCTTCAATGACGTGCCCACCGAGCTGGCGCGGGTGGACTCCGCGCTGGAGGCCACCCGGCAGTTGGAGAAGCTCTTCCGCGAGTCACCCGCGGAGGGGCAGACGGACATCACGCTCGCGCTGATGTCCGCGTTCGACTCCATCCGCGCCGCGCAGGGGAGGGACCCGTACCTCGCTCGGGCCACCGTGGTGCTCATCACTGATGGCGAGGACCGCGTGGACCTGGAGCTCATCCGCCGCACCCGCGCGCCCATGGACGCGCTGGACATCGCGTTGAGCTTCGTGTCCCTGGGCGAGGAGAACCCGGACCTCCGCCTCCTCGTCCGGGAGCAGCGGGCCGCCGGAGGCCGCGCCTTCTACCACCACCTCTCCGACGAGGAGATTCTGTGGGCGCGCACGGAGTTCGACACGCCCTGGCGCACGTTGCTGCCGCGTGACGTGCCGGCGTCCGGTGATGCGCTGGAGCAGCTCACGCCGCACCTGGAGGCGCTGGAGGCTGTCGCCGCCGGGCGGGCCGCTCCGCGGACCGTGGCGGTGGACGCTTCGTTCGATGCGCTCTTCCCGGAGAATCCCACGCTGCCCCCCGGGGCCGAGCCGACTGGCAAGGACGTCACGCACCGTGTGGCGGACATCCTGGGCGCGCTGGTGGAGGCGGCGTCGCTGGCCCCCGCGGACCGGCGCTCGGCGGAGAGCTTGCTGCTGCTTCAACACCTGCTGGGTGTGTACGGATTGACCCCGGCGCGCTACCTGTCCGCGCTGTCCGCGGGTGGGCAGGCCACGCAGGAGGCATTGCAGCGCGTGCGGCTGTTGTGCCGGCCCTTCGGGTAGGCTGCGCCCACGCCCATGTTCTTCGGCCTGCTGAGGAGACGAAAGAAGGAGCCGTCACGCCCAGCGGACCCGCTGGCTGCTTTCGACCAGCTCATCGAGAACCTGGAGCGACAGGCCGCCGAAGTCCGTAAGTCCGCGGCCACGCTGCTGGCGCTCAAGGCGGACCTAGTGCGCGCGGAGGAGCGCTACGCGCGCCGGTTGCTGGAGCTCACCTCGCGGCGTGCCACCGCGAAGGAGCGCGGTGACGCTCGGGCGGTGCGCGTGCTGGAGAAGGACCAGGCGCAGGCGGAGGACCTCCTGGCCGGCACGCGTGATTCGCTGGAGCGAGCCGAGTCGGACGGGCGGTTGTTGCTGGAGGCCGCGAGCGAGCTGGGCGATCGCGTGATGGAGCTGCGCCACGAGCGGGAGAGCGCGTCCGCGCGGCTCACCATGGGCGGGCTCGTCACCGAGTCCCTGCGCGAGCGCGTGGCCCGTTTCGACCAGGCGCTGGTGGTGGACGCGGCTCGGGATGAAATCGAGCGCGCGCACGCACTGGCGGACATCTACCGCGAGGAGAAGTCGCAGGAGGAGTGAGCGCGGCTTCAGGTCCGGCGCGCCGTCTGGTGCAGCTCCAGGACGATGTTGCCGCCCTTGAAGAGCCGCACCGCGCCGGACGTCTGGCTCACGACCAGGGCGATGCATCCCGTGGTGGACGTCATGCCGGCGGCGGCAGCGTGCCGCGCGCCCAGACCGAGTGGAATCTTCACGGCCTCATCCGCCGCGGACAGGTAGCGCCCCGCGGCCAGGACGACACCGTCCTCGCGGATGACGAAGGCGCCGTCGAGCACGGAGAAGTTCTTGATGGCCTCGCGAATCTTCGGGTCGAGCACGTTCCGTTCCGCCTCGGAGAGGCCCTGGAACGGGTTGATGGTCATCTGCCGGCTCTTCTCCATCACGGTGTTGTGGGCGCCAATGGTGATGATGGTGCCAATGGGGTGGCCCTCGAAGCCTTCCTGGCCAATCTGCAGCGCCAGCTGGATGAGGGCGTCCACCACCTGGGAGTTGAACTCGTCGCCCAGCTTCACGCCTTCGATGGCGACGCGGTCATCGAGCGAGCCGCCGATGCGCGTCTGCATCAGCGTGTCCGGCGCGCGGCCCACCTTGCCCGTCATGCACAGGACCAGGTCGCCTTCCTTGAACGCTCCCTGGGACAGCGCGGACACGAGCGCCACTTTCACGCGCTCGGTGCGGGAGTAGTCGTACGCGGGGATGACGAGCGCGCGGACCTTCTTGGCGAGGTGCTCCTCCGCCAGCTTGGGCATCGTGACGGCGTAGACGAGCTTCTTGCGCGCAGGCCGGCCGCGAAACTCTTCAGCGGGAATGGGCGTGTCGCAGATATATAGGAAGTGATCGACTTCGTTCTTGCCGGCCAACGAGAGAGCCGAGCGCAGGAACTCCCGATCAAACTTCGTGTTCTCGGTCAAACGCCCCTCCCTTCACCCTTGGTCATACCCACGTCAGCTTGACACTGAAGACCTCATGAATGAAGCTTTCGGGCCCTTTTTTTGGGGTGCAGGGCCCCAAAACCTCGCTGAACTGGAGCGAAGGCTGTGAACCAGAAAGATCTCAAGCGTTACAAGAAGATGCTCGAGGACAGCAAGGCGAGCCTGCTCGAGAGCGCCAAGAAGACCCTGGTGGAGGAGTCCAGTTTCGACACGGACGACCTTCCCGATGAGATCGACCTGGCGTCTTCCGAGTATGCGCAGTCAATGGTCTTCCGCTTGCGGGACCGGGAGAAGTTCCTGTTGCAGAAGATCGAAAAGGCGCTGGTCCGCATCGAGGACGGCACCTTCGGCGTCTGCGAGCGGTGCGAAGAGGACATCTCGCCCAAGCGCCTGGATGCGCGCCCGGTGACGACGCTTTGCATCCGCTGCAAGGAAGAGCAGGAGAAAAAGGAGAAATCCTACGGCTGATCACCTAGGCAGTGAGGGCCGCGCGGGGGATACCCCCGTGCGGCCCTTGGCATTTCAGGCCGTTGGCGCTTGGATTTCCACGCGCAGCAGCTGACGGCCAATGAGGAAGTGGTCCCCGTTGTCCACGAAGGTGGGGCCCGACAGGCGGATGAAGGTGCCGTTGGACGAGCCCACGTCCCGGACCTGCAGCCGGTCCTGCCGCACCTGCAGCACGGCGTGCCGCCCGGACACGAAGCCGTCCGTGGGGAAGGTGAGGTCGCCTTGCTCGCGGCCCAGGAGATTGTCGCCTTCGCGCAGGGGGAAGGCGCCGCCTCGCAGGCCTCCCTCCAACAGTTGCACCAGCCTCAGCCGGTAGCCGGGATCCGGTGAACCCCAGACCTGGGTTCCGCCCGGTCCAGTGGCCGCGGTGGGAATGGGCTCCAGCACCAACCGCTGGCGTCCCAGGCGCAGCTCGCCGCCGGGGGGCAGCTCTCGCTCCTGGCGGAGGCGGACGAAGACGCCGTTGGCGCCGCCCACGTCTTCCACGGCCAGCCGGATGCCGGAGAAGAAGAAACGGACCTGGAGCGGCATGATGAAGGGGTCGTCCGTGAGCGAGATGTCCGCCTGCTGGCCGCAGGTGAGGGTGTCGCGCTGCATGCGGACGACGGACTCGGGGCCGCCATCGGCGCGCACCACGCGGATGGAGACCTGCGGGCGCGACGCGACGCTGGCGACGGCCATCACCATCGTTCCGGAGCGCAGCGGCGAGCCGCAAGCCCGGCAGACGGAGGCGTCCCGAGGATTTTCGGTGTCACAGCGGGGGCAGTATTCCATCGCGTCCATGGAGGGCTAGGGGTTGTACCAGGGCCGGGGCGCGGTTGCTCGACTTGCGTTGCACGCGGCTTGCCCCCCACCCGAGCGGCGTGATGAAGTCGGTGTCCCACCCCTTTGGGGATCGTTTCCTTGCACTGCCCCTCCTGCGGCGCTGACGCCCAAGAATCTTCCCGTTTCTGTCCCGCCTGTGGCGCGACCCTCGTGCGTACGCCCGATACGGACGAGTACGTCGGCAAGACGATTGCCTACAAGTACCGGGTCGAAGCCCTCATTGGCGAGGGCGGCATGGGCAAGGTGTTCCGTGCCCGGCAGCTCTCCCTGGACAAGGTGGTGGTGCTGAAGGTGCTGCGGCACACGCTCCTGTCGGACGAGCGCACCGTGGCGCGCTTCCAGCGCGAGGCCAAGGCCGCCAGCCGCCTCAACCACCCCAACTCCATCAGCGTGCTCGACTTCGGCCAGGCCGAGGACGGGGCCTTGTTCATCGCCATGGAGTACGTGGCGGGGCAGGACCTGCACCAGATTCTCAGCCGCGAGTGGCCCCTGAATGAGGGGCGCGTGGTGCGCATCGTCAGCCAGGTGCTGAGCGCGCTGTCGGACGCGCACGGCGCCGGCGTCATCCACCGCGACCTCAAGCCAGAGAACATCATGGTGGAGCCGCGGCGCAACGAGCCCGACTTCGTCAAGGTGTTGGACTTCGGCATCGCGAAGATCACCGACTCCACGGACGACGGTCCGGCGCTCACCCGCGCGGGCTTCGTGTGCGGCACCCCCGAATACATGTCGCCCGAGCAGGCGCGGGGCTCGCAGCTCGACCACCGCTCGGACCTGTACGCGGTGGGCGTCATCCTCTACCAGTTGATGACGGGCCTGCTGCCCTTCGAGTCGGACTCGGCGGTGGGCTTCGCCACCAAGCACCTGACCGAGGAGCCGCCGCCGCCCACGCGCCGCCGGCCGGATGCGCGAATCTCTCCGGCCATGGAGCGGCTCATCCTCCGGGCGCTGTCCAAGAACCCGGCGGACCGGCCCGCCAGCGCCGAGGCCTTCAAGGCCGAACTGCAGGCCGTGGACAAGGAACGCCGCCGGATGGACTCGGCGCCGCGGCGCTCGGCCAACTCGTCAGCGGTACTGGCGCCGTTGCCGCGCAAGTCCACCGCCGGTCCGCAGAGTGATGTCCGGGATTCCAAGCTGACCGGGTGGGGCAACGAAGTGACCATGGAGGCCACGGTGCGCGCCCTTCCGGGTGTGCTCGAGCCGTTGCCCGCGAACGCCGATGCGATGGCCGCCACGCGTGAGCACACGGACTCGCTGGTCCACACGCAGCCGGGGGCCGGCGGCAGCAGCGGGGTGGCGTTCTTCTTCAAATCGCTAACCATCCTGCTGGTGGTCGCCGCGCTGGGCTTCTTCGCCTACTACTTCTTCACGGGTGCGGGCAGCGGGGGCGCGCAGGACCTGCCCTACGCGCTGCCCACGAATGCGCCGGTGCCGGCGGGGGCCAACAACTCCGCCGTGGGCGCGAGCCCCGATGTGCCGCTCTACGACCGGGCCATTGTCGCAGGCGCGCGCAACGTCGAGCGCGCGCTGGAGTTGGCGCGAGAGGGTGACAAGGCACTGCAGCGTGCGGACGTGGGGCTGGCGGCGACGAAGTACCGCGAGGCCTTCAGCCGCAGTGGTGACCCGGAGCTGGCCCTGAAGCTGGGCGAGGTCTACTGGCACCGGCAGAACCCGGACAAGGAAGAGGCCCGGGGCTGGTGGAATCGCCACCTGCGCGAGCAGCCCGCCTCCAAGGCGCGTGCCCTCATCGAGCAGCGCCTGAGCGGCACCGTGGCGCAGCCCACGTCGCCCTGACGGGCGAGTCTCAAGGGGCGGTGTCGGCGTGCCGCCCCGGGACACGAAGCTTCATGCCTTCAGGGCACCGGGGCGCAGCCTGCCCCGCGTCAGCCCAGCGTCTCCACCTGTAGCACATGCTGCCCCAGGCGGACGCGGTCTCCCGGACGCAGCGGTCGCTCGATGCCGCTCGCGAGGCGCACATAGGTGCCCAGGCCCCCGGACAAGTCCCTCAGCAGGGCACCGGTGGGCGTTGGGGACAGCTCGCAGTGGCGGCCCGCGAGGCCCTCGTCGCCGGGGAAGCTCAAGTCACAGTGGGCCAGGCCGATGGTGAGCAGCGGCGCCGCCGTCATCACCGCGCGCCCCGCCCGGCCACCGACGAGCATCTCCTCCACACCGTAGACGGCCTGCCCCAGTGGCACCGGGGCGCCGTAGATGGCGGGTCGTCCCGTCACGGGGGGCTGGGGCTCCAGTCGGCCCGTGAAACGGAACAGGCGCTGGCCCGCGCTGAAGTGGGTGCGTGGGGTGAGGGCTTCCGTGCCCCCTACAGTGACGAAGACGCCCGAGGCACTAGACTCGTCTCGCACGTACAGCGCGCCATCCTTCACCAGGAAGGTGGCGTGTAGCGGCGACACGAAGGCGTCGTCCGCGAACAGGATGGCACCGCGCTGGCGGCCCACGACGCAACCGGTGACAGGCAGCTTGTAGCGCTGACCCCGGGTGGAGCCCGCGATGACCGCGAGCCCGAACCGGGAGGCGGCCGGAGGGGCAGGGCGCGGCGGCGTGGTCGCCACGCCGGCCCGGCCGGGCATCGAACTGTCCGGAACCGGCGGGGGCGGACGGGTGGTGGCCGGGCCTGACGCGCCACCCGTGCGGGCCATGATGCCCGGGGGCGCCGTGGGGGTGCGCTGCTGCGGCGGCCGTTCCACCGTCAGGCCCGCGGCGGTGGGGGGCGGCGTCCGGGCAGAGGGGCGCAGGCCCGGCGGAATGGCGCTGGGAGCGGGCGGAACCACCGGCTCCGCCACCTTGCCGCCGGGGAAATTGGATACCGCGACCGGCCGGCTGCCGGGCGGCGTACCAGGCCGGGCGACGGCCAGGGGCGGCTTCGTGGCGGCGGGGCGGGGCGCGGCAGCGGGCTCGCCCAACGCCTGGCCGCAGAGCACACATGCAGCCGAGCGAGGCGAGTTGTACCCGTCACAGTTCGGGCAGACCACGGCGAGGGAGGACAGCAGGAGCTGTGACATGTGCGGAGGCGAATCTACGGGGCCGTAAAACACCGGGTCAACGAAAGCGAACGCACCAATTGGGGTGTCCCAGAGGGAGGTGACGTCTTGGTGTGGGGCAACGTTGCCCCTCCGTTGGTGCAAAGTTACGATTGCTCCTCATTCGATGATTCGCCTGAACGACATCCTCCAACGGGTTTCCCAGTACCACCCCGACCCCGACCTGGACATCATCAAGAAGGCCTACGTCTATTCGGCCAAGGTCCATCAGGGTCAACTCCGGAAGTCAGGCGAGCCCTACCTCGTCCACCCGCTCGAGGTCGCCGGCATCCTGGGCGAGCTCAAGCTGGACGAGGCGTCCATCGTCACCGGACTCCTTCACGACACCATTGAGGACACGCTGGCCACCGCGGAGGAGCTGACGGAGCTCTTCGGTTCGGAAGTGGCCCACCTGGTAGACGGCGTCACCAAGCTGTCCAAGTTCTCCGCATCCGCCAGCCTGTCGCAGGAGGAGAAGCAGGCGGAGAACTTCCGGAAGATGATCATCGCGATGGCGCAGGACATCCGCGTCATCCTGGTGAAGCTGGCGGACCGCACGCACAACATGCGGACGTTGGATCACATGTCGGAGGAGAAGCAGGCCCGCATCGCGCAGGAGACGCTGGACATCTACGCGCCGCTGGCCAACCGGCTGGGCATCTCGTGGATCAAGACGGAGCTGGAGGACCTGAGCTTCCGCTACGTCAAACCGCAGGAGTTCTTCGCGCTCCAGGCGAAGCTGAACAAGCGCAAGAAGGAGCGGGAGAAGTACATCGAGGACACGTGCGACGTCATCCGCTCCAAGCTGGCCGAGCGCGGGCTGAAGGGCGAGGTGAGCGGCCGCTTCAAGCACGTCTACAGCATCTACAAGAAGATCAAGTCACAGGGCATCGACTTCGATCAGATCCACGACATCATCGCCTTTCGCATCATCGCGCCCACCGCGCCCTCCTGTTACGAGGCGCTGGGGCTCGTGCATGAGATGTGGAAGCCGGTGCCGGGGCGCTTCAAGGACTTCATCGCGATTCCGAAGCCCAACATGTACCAGTCGCTGCACACGACCATCATCGGTCCGCTCAGCGAGCGCGTGGAGGTGCAGATCCGCACCTCGGAGATGCACAAGATCGCCGAGGAAGGCATCGCCGCGCACTGGAAGTACAAGGAGGGCAAGGCCGTCATCTCCAAGGATGACGAGAAGTTCGCCTGGCTGCGGCAGTTGATGGAGTGGCAGCAGGACCTGAAGGACCCGAAGGAGTTCCTGGAGACGGTGAAGGTGGACCTCTTCACCGACGAGGTCTTCGTCTTCACGCCCAAGGGCGACGTGCGCTCTCTGCCTCGAGGCGCCACGCCGGTGGACTTCGCCTACGCCATCCATTCGGACGTGGGCAACCGGTGCGTGGGCGCCAAGGTGAACGGGAAGATCGTCCCGCTCCGCTACAAGATGAAGAACGGGGACACGGTGGAGGTGCTCACCAGCCCCCAGCAGCACCCGTCCAAGGACTGGCTCACCTTCGTCAAGACGAGCCGGGCGCAGCAGCGCATCCGCGGCTTCATCAAGCAGCAGCAGCGCGAGAAGAGCCTGCAGCTGGGACGCGAGCTGGCGGACCGCGAGCTCAAGCGCTTCCAGCTCAACTTCAACCGGTTGCTCAAGTCCGGCGAGATGAAGAAGGCCGCCGTGGACCTGGGCTTCCGCGTGGAAGACGACATGCTGGTGGCCATTGGCTACGGCAAGGTGACGCCGCAGCAGCTGTCGCACCGGCTCGTCCCCCAGGAGAAGCTCAACGCCGCGGAGGCCGGGGGGCGCGCGGACGTCAACACCGCCGCCGCGACCACCTCCGGTGGAACCGGCAACTCGGTGCTGCCGGGCCTGTCCCGGGTCACCGACCTGGCGAAGCGGCTGGTGGGCCGCAGCAACCGCAGCGGCGTGCAGATTGGCGGCGTGGATGATGTCCTCGTGCGCTTCGGGCGGTGTTGCAACCCCGTCCCCGGAGATCCCATCGCCGGCTTCATCACCCGGGGGCGGGGCGTCACGGTTCACACGGTCGGCTGTGAAAAGGCACTGGCCACGGACCCCGAGCGGCGCGTGGACGTGTCGTGGGACGTCCGGGGCGACTTCAAGCGCCCCGTCACCCTGCGCGTCCTCACCGCGGACCGGCCGGGCCTGCTGGCGGACATCACCAACACCTTCTCCAAGAAGGGCGTCAACATCTCCCAGGCCAACTGCCGGGCCACCGGAGATGACCGGGCGGTGAACACTTTCGAGGTCATCATCTCCGACCTCAAGCAGCTCACCGACCTGATGCGAACCATCGAGCGGCTCCAGGGCGTCTACTCGGTCGAGCGCATCTAACCGCCTTCGCCTTTCGTGGTAGAGCGCCCGGAAACCCCGGCGGCCCGATTCGGGCCGCTCTCACCCCGAGGTGCGCCGCATGGCTCGCAAGGCAATCCACTCCGACCAGGCCCCCAAGGCCATTGGCCCGTATTCCCAGGCGGTGCAGGTGGACGCCGGGAAGATGACCTTCCTCTCCGGCCAGATTCCCCTCGACCCCGCCACCATGGAGATGGTGCAGGGCGACGTCGTCGCGCAGGCGGAGCGGGTGATGGAGAATCTGAAGGCCGTGCTCGCCGCCAGCGGGCTGGACTTCTCCCACGTCGTGCGCTGCACCATCTTCCTCATCGACCTGGGCGACTTCGCCCGGGTGAACGAAGTCTATGGCCGCTACTTCACCGGCGCGCCGCCGGCCCGCGCCACCGTGCAGGTGTCCGCGCTGCCGCGTGGCTCCAAGGTGGAGATTGACGCCATCGCCGTCTCCTGAAGCAAGGGCTGGAAAGACGAAGGCCGCCGGACTCAGAGGAGTCCGACGGCCTTTGTCGCGTCAGGGCACCTGGGCCCCGGCGGGAACTACTTCGAGTCGGCCACCGCGCCGCCGGTCTTCTTCAGCTCCTCGTCGATGACGCGCTTGAACGCGTCCACGGGCTGGGCGCCCACGAGCGTGCGGCCATTGATGAAGAACGTCGGGGTGCCGGAGGCGCCCACGCTGGACGCCTGCGCCATGTCGGCTTCAATCTGCGCGTTGAACTTGCCCGAATCCAGGGCGGCCTTGAACTTGGCGACGTTCAGGCCCAGCTCCTGCGCGTACTTCTCCAGCGAGGCGCGGTCCAGCGCGCGCTGATTGGCGAAGAGCTTGTCGTGGTACTCCCAGAACTTGCCCTGCTCGTGCGCGGCCAGCGCGGCGGCGGCGGCCGTCTTGGCGTTGGCGTGGAAGGGCAGCGGCTGGTTCTTGAAGGCGACCTTGATCTTCCCTCCGTACTGGTCCTCCAGCTGCTTCAGCGTGGGCACCACGCGGCTGCAGAAGGGGCACTCGAAGTCGGAGAAGGCGACGATAGTGACGGGCGCGTTCTTGTTGCCCTTCACCGGGGCGTTGCCCACGTCCACCTTCTGGACCGGGGGCTCGGCCGGAGCGCCAGGGGCCGCGGCGGGCGCCGTCGGGGCGTTGGCGACGTTCTCCGCGTTCAGCTTGGCGTAGAGCTCCTCGGGCTTGGTGCCAGCGGCGAGCAGCTTGTCCGCCTTGGCAATCTCCTCGTCGATGACGCGCTTGAAGGCCTCGAAGGGCTGCGCGCCGACGAACTCACGGCCGTTGATGAAGAACGTCGGGGTGCCGTTGGCGCCCACGGCGTTGCCGGCGGCCATGTCGGCCTCGACCTTCGCCTTGAACTTGCCCGAATCCAGGGCGGCCTTGAACTTGGCGACGTTCAGGCCCAGCTCCTGCGCGTACTTCTCCAGCGAGGCGCGATCCATGGCCTTCTGATTGGCGAAGAGCTTGTCGTGGTACTCCCAGAACTTGCCCTGCTCGTGCGCGGCGTGCGAGGCCTCGGCGGCCAGCTTCGCGTTCGGGTGGAAGGGCAGCGGCTGGTGACGGAACACCACGCGCACGTCCTTGGCGTAGCCGTCCTTGATCTTCGCCAGGGTGGGGCCCACGCGGCTGCAGAAGGGGCACTCGAAGTCAGACCACTCGACGATGGTCACCTTGGCGTTGGCCGGGCCGAAGGAGGGCGAGTCCGAGGGGATCTCCACCTTGCGGACCGTGGCGGCGGGCTGCTGCTGCTGCTGCGCCTTGGGCGCGGCGCGCTCGGAGCCCTTCTCGATGATCTTCGCGTACACCTGCGAGGCGGGCACGCCGCCCTTCACCAGGTTCTCCGCCTTGACCAGCTCCTCGTCGATGAGGCCCTGGAAGTTGGCGATGGGCTGCGCGCCCGACAGGAAGCGGCCGTTGATGAAGAAGGCCGGGGTGCCGCTGGCGCCCAACTGACTGGCCAGGGCCTGGTCGCGGGTGATGATGTCCTGGAACTTGGGGTTGGCCAGCTCGGCCTTCCACTTGTCCATGTTCAGGCCCAGGTCCTTGGCGTACTGCTCCAGGGACACGTCATCCAGCTTCTTCTGATTGGCGAAGAGCTTGGCGTGGTACTCCCAGTACTTGCCCTGCTCGCCGGCCGCCATCGCGGCGATGGCCGCGGGCTTGGCGCGCGGGTGGAAGGAGAGGGGATTCTGCTTCATCACCACGCGGAGCTTCTTGCCGTACTGCTCCTGGAGCTTCTCGATGGTGACGTTCGCCCGGCTGCAGAAGGGGCACTCGTAGTCGGAGAACTCGACCACGGTGATGAGCGCGTCAGCGCTGCCGTGGGTGGGTGAGTTCTCGATGGGCACCTTGAACACGGTGGGATCCACCGGACGGCGTCCACCCGGCGCTGGGGCGGCGGCGGGAGAGTTCGGTGCGGCCTTGGCGACTTCGGACTTCGTGGACGGGCCGGTGGTGACGCGGCCGCCAACGAACCCGAGCACCAGGCCGACCAGCAGGGCCACGATGACATTGGGCTTCATGAGTGGGTCTTGCTCCTTCGCCATGGGGCCGGCATTGTGGGCCCGAGCGGGTTTTCAACGAGGGCAGAGGGCGGCGGTCTTAACAGAGGGAATTCCAGACGCGCAAGCAAGCCGCTCTGGCCTTCCAGGGAGCCGCGCCCCCTCAGGGGCCCCAAAACTTGGGAGACTTCGGAAAAATTCCGTCAGAGTCCCGATCATGGACGCCGCCGTGCGCATCGACACTCGGGGGGCCTTGTGTCCCATGCCCATCCTGGAACTCGCCAAGGCCATGAGAGCCCTGGCGCCAGGGACGCTCGTGGAGCTCGTCTCCACGGATCGCGGGTTGGAGGCGGACCTTCCCGCGTGGTGCGAGGCTACGGGGAATCCACTGGTCCGCATGGAGCGCCGGGAGACCCTCTACGTGGGCTGGGTGCGCAAGGCGGGGTGAGCCGCCTGCCGCCAGCCCACGCTTTGCTTCAGAGCATCTGCAGGACGCGGTCTTCCAGGCGCTGGCCGCGGCTGACGCCCAGGATGAGCACGTCGTGCTGCAGCAGGTGACGCACCACCTGGCTGATGACCTCTTCGGGCGCCACGCCGCCGCTGAAGCGCACGCGCAGCACGGTGTCGCTCTCCATGCGCGCGTCCGTGATGTGGGGCATCGCCGTGAGCTCCGGGATGATGACGCTGCCGCGAGCAATCTGGACGCGGAACTCGGCGCCCTGGCCGGTGAGCTCATTCATGCTCCCCGCCTGGGCGAGCGTGCCCTTGTCGAGGATGGCGGCCGCGTCACAGAGCTCCTCCAGCTCCTGGAGGTTGTGGCTGGAGACCACCACCGTCTGCCGGCCCTTCATGTCGCGGATGACCTGGCGCACCTGGGCGGCGATGCGCGGATCCAACCCGGCGGTGGGCTCGTCCAGCAGCACCAACGGCGGGCTGCCCATGAGGGCCTGGGCCATGGCGGCGCGCTTGGCCATGCCGTGGCTGAGTGCCTGCGTCTGGACGTTCCAGGCCTCCATGAGGCCCACCTTGTCCAGGGCCTCGCGCGCCTCACGCTCCGGCTCGGCCAGGGCGGACAGCCGCGCCCAGTACGTCAGCAGCGCGCCCACTTCCCAGCCGGGCGGCAGCACCGCGTCCTGCGGCAGCGCGCCCAGGCGGCCCTTGAGGGCGCCCGGGGTGGTGGGGTCCACATCCATGACCTTGAGCGAGCCCTCGGACGGGTAGAGGTAGCCGCACATCATGGAGAAGGTGGTCGTCTTGCCGGCGCCGTTGGGGCCGATGAGCCCGTACACCGCGCCCTTGGGCACGGAGAAGCTGACGCCGTTGACGGCGACCTTGGGGCCGAAGCGCTTGGAGACGCCGAACAGTTCAATGGCCACGTCGCTCACAGGTCCCTCGCGCGCAGGATGCCGTAGGCCGCCATCAGGAAGACGAACGCGAAGACCGCGTAGGCGGCTCCGCTCGCGCCGAACTGCGCCAGGCCCGGATGCAGCAGATCGCTGGCGTAGTACGACGGGGACAGGTAGCGCAGGAAGCGCAGGTTGCCCGTGTCACCCGAGGCCCGGCCGATGGTGTCCATCAGCCAGAAGACGAACAGCAGGATGAAGTTGAAGACCAGGCTCACCGCTGGTGAGCGGAACAGGCTGGAGCACAGCGTCGTGAGGGCCACGTAGGCCAGCGAGAAGACGATGGCCGCCAGCCAGAACTTCAGCAGGTTGAGCGCCATGGCGGCGAAGCCGAAGTCCGGGTTGGCCACGCGGGCGTAGATGAAGATGGCCAGGTCGATGATGAGCACCAGGCCGAGCAGCAGCGTCGCCTGCGTCAGGAACTTGCCCAGCAGCACCGACGAGCGCCGCGCGCGCACCGTGAGGTAGCGCATGGAGCGTGGGCCCACTTCACCGCTGATCTGATCGAAGCCCATCAGCGCGATGTACGCGGGCAGGAAGAAGAGGGTGATCTTGAAGACGATCAACACCTCCAGCGGCACCTGCGCCAGGGCCTCGATCATCGCGGAGTCGTTGCTGGTGAGGAATCCCAGCACGCCCTTGCGCATCTCCTCGTTGAGCTGCACGGAGGCGCTCGCATCCGCGCCCGCGCCTTCCAACTGCTTGGCGACGGCGCTGCGGACTTCGCCCGCGAGCCAGCCGACCACCAGCAGCACCAACGCGGAGAACATGCTGTAGAGGCCGAGCAGCACCACCGTCCGGCCACTGCGCACGGCCCGGCGGAGCTCGGCGCTCCAGATGACCACCGTTTCTTTCAATCCGTCCAAAGTGTGGGCGAACCTAGCGGAGTTGCACACCCCTCCGCCAAGTTTCTGATTTCACCGAGGGACGGAAGCGACCAGGGAGGCATCCGTGGACAGCGCGCCCCCAGTCGGTAGGATCCAGCCGTCGCTCACCCCCCGGAGCCCCCCGTAGCAATGCGCTTCCACCGCCGTCTCCTGTCCGCCGCCGCGCTGCTCCCCCTGGTCCTCGTCATTGGAGCGACCGAGCCGGAGCAGCCCGCGTCCGCCGGTGTCTCTGAAGACGGTGGGGTGGGGGTGGGGGTCGCCGCCCCTGGCACGGCGTCGCAGGCCGCCCAGACGGACGCGGGTACGTCCGGGACGGCCACGGCGTCCCAGGGCGCCCAGACCGATGCGGGGATTTCAGGATCCGCCGCCGTCTCCGCCGCCGCGGTGCTCGGGGGCGAGTCGCCGGACGGCGGACTGGCGGCGCTTGCCGCGGAGCCGGGGATGGTGCCCCCCGTGCCCGTGCCCTCGCGCGAGAAGGCGCCGCCCATCGCCACGGTGAAGCCGCTTCCCAGGTCCGCGGACCTCATGGGCCGTGCGACGCTGGAGGGCGGGAAGCTGGTGGTGAAGGAGAAGGGCGGCAAGAAGAAGCAGCTCACCATCGACCCGGTGCTGCAAGCGTCGCTGACGCAGATCCTCCGCAACTACGAGACGCCCTACGGCGCGGCCGTGGTGCTGGAGCCGTCCACCGGACGGGTGCTGGCGTTGGCGGAGCACTCGGCGGCGAGGCCGGAGCTGCGAGGGCTGCCGGTTCGCGCGGTGTTCCCCGCGGCCAGCATCTTCAAAGTCATCACCGGCGGCGCGCTGCTGGAGGCCGGCGTCACGCCGGATACCGAAGAGTGCTTCCACGGCGGCAAGCGGCGCATCTCCGAGAAGCACCTGCAGGACAGCGAGCGGGACAGCTCCTGCTATTCGCTGGCGCTGGCCATGGGCAAGAGCGCCAACGTCATCTTCGCCAAGCTGACGAACAAGCACCTCACGGTGGACTCGCTGCGCCGCATGGCGGCCCGCTTCCGTTTCAACCGTGAGATTGAGTTCCCCGTGCCGACGGATGTGTCGCTCGCCGCCATCCCCGAGGAGACGTTCAGCCTGGCCAACACGGGCGCGGGTTTCGGGGACGTGTACCTGTCCCCGCTGCACGGCGCGCTCGTCGCCGCGGTGGCCGCCAACGAGGGCCGCTGGGTGGACCCCATCCTCTTCGAGCCCGAGGGCCCGGCGCCGCTGCTCCCGGTGGAAGGCGAGCCCGTCCTCACGCCGGAGGTCGCGAAGGACCTCACGGCGCTGCTGGAGGAGACCGTCACCAGCGGCACCGCGCGCGCCGTGTTCCGCGAGCGTGGCTTCCGCGTGGATGACGCCGTGGGCAAGACGGGCTCACTGGCGGACCGCGAGCCCTTCCGCGACTACTCGTGGTTCGTGGGCTTCGCGCCCAAGGACAAACCGCGTGTCGCCGTGGCCGCCATCATCGTCAATGACCCGAAGTGGCGCATCCGGGGCACCTGGCTGGGCCGCGAGGCGCTCCGCCTGGGGCTGGAGCGGATGCCCGCGCCGGTGGAGATGACGGCCCCGGCCTCCGCCGCTGGCAAGCACTGACGCTTCCGTCAGCGCGGCGTCAGCTTCACCAGCGCCGCGTCCACGAAGCCGGCGAAGAACTTCAGCGCATCCAGCTCCTGCAGCGGCGACACGTGGACGATGGCGGCCACGTCGCGCCGTCCATCGATGCGCGACAGCAGGTAGCGCTCCGGCGCGGAGAGCTGGAGCGTCTTCAGGTGCCCGGGCGCGACCTGGAGCGTGGGGACCCTGGGCGGGTCGGCCAGCTCCCGCCGCAGGTGCACCAGGAGCTTCTCCTGGGCCGCCTTGACGAACTCCGCCGTGCGAGGGGAGGGCGACATCTCATGCGCCCGCCGCGCCAGCGCCTCGCCGTCCCGCGCGTTGCCCGCGTCGAGGAAGAGCTGCGCGGCCTGGAGCACCTCGTCCGACGACGTCTCCGAGCCGATGATGCCCCGCTCTCCGTTCTCCTCCTCCACCACGGACATCTCGGACTCGGGCGGTTCGTCGGACACCTTCACCGCGTCCAGGCGGTAGAGCGCATACAGCCGCTGGTAGAGGAAGAAGTCCGTGGCGTGCAGCGCCAGCGCGATGCCGTCGATGGTGAGGCCTTCCTTGATGAGCTGGACGATGCGCTCGTCCATGCTCCCGGGCTTTCGCTCGGGCAGCTTGCGCTCGTCCACCGAGAGGCGGACCGCGCCGGAGGGGAAGACGGCGTGGATGGCCTGCCAGGCCGTCTCCCGGAACTCGCCCTCGCGGTGGACGTCCAGCAGGTCCACGCTGACTTCCAGTCCCGCGACCTCCGGCGCCGTGTCCGCCGCCTCGAAGAGGAAGTCGCCGTCCTCCCAGTGGAAGGCGTCGAGAATCATCTCCCGGAACTTGTGGCTGAGCGTGCCGCGCACGGTGGCTTCCGGCACCAGCCCCGTCATCACCAGGATCTTCCCCAGGAAGATGCGCGTCTGCGCCTGGGTCGAAAATGCCTTCTCCAACTGGTCCTCGGTCAGGTGCCCCATATTGATGAGGAACTGACCGAAGAACTCGCGCGGCTGGTTGGAACTGGCGCTGACCACATGGCCTTCGCGCAGTTCGAGTTGCTTGCGCACGTCCCCACGCTCCACCTTCAGGGACCCCGTCGCTCGCCGGTTCCCGAGATAGACGACGAGGTCCTTGAGAGGCATCGTCGAGAAGTCGCCAGACAAGCCACGCATTAACCGTTCATCCTGCCCCGCATGCGCGTCGATATCTACTCGAAACCCCATTGCTCTCTCTGTGACAAGGCGGCCGCCGTCGTGGAGTCCGTGCGCGCTCGCATCCCCTTCGAGCTACGGATCATCTCCATCCTGGAGGATGCGGAGGCCTTCACCGCCTGGCGTTACGACATCCCCGTGGTCGTCATCGAGGGGGTGCCTGCCTTCAAGCACCGCGTGGACGCCGCGGAGTTCGAGGCGCGGCTGCATGAGGTCAAAGGTGGCACAACCATTGCTAAATCCGCTGCCCAGAATGGGTAGCCAGCTTCCCTTCTCTAGTAAATCCGAGGGGATGACGAAGTCAGGATGGGGTTCGAGGCTGTAAATCCGGGGTGGGCCTCGAAAAGCGGCAGAGAAAAGTTCACGCGGGAAGGTGGAACGGTGGGTGTGCGAAGGAAGCGAGTGGGAAAGGCCGGACAGCCGCCCACCGTGCTCGTCGTGGAGCCACGAGCAGCAGACCTGGAGCGGACCCGGCTGCTCCTGGCGGAGGCCGGCTTCCGGGTGGTGCCCGTGACGCGCTTCGACGCGGCGGTGCCACTCTTCGAGGTCATCCGCCCGGCCGCAGTGTTGCTGGCCGCGCAGGCGCCTGACTTCTCGGCCGTCCAGGTCGCGCGCCGGTTGCGGCAGCTCAGCCATGGCGCGGTGCCGCTGCTCTACCTGGTGGATGAGCGGGACGCCGAGGCCCGGCGGTACTGCCTGGAGCGGGGGCAGTGCGTGGACCTGGTGCCTCGTTCGGGCAGTGGCTCGGAGCTGGCGACGAAGCTTCACGCCCAGCTGAAGCTGAAGGACGCGGTGCTGCGGGCCGCCGCGGGGGAGGAGGCCGGCACGGCCCAGGCGCTTCATGATCCGGTGACGGGGCTCTACAACCGGCCCTTTCTGCTGGAGCTCATCAGCCTGGAGGCGCGGCGGGCGGAGCGCTACGGCGGCGGATTCTCCGTGGTGGCGACGGAAGTGGGTGGCTGGTCGGCCTTTCGCAAGGAGTTTGGACGCGGCATGGCGGAGCGTCTGCTGGTGTACAGCGCGGTGGTGTTGGGGCAGACGGTGCGCGACGCGGACGCGGTGGCACGGGTGGGGGACTGTCAATTCGCGCTGATGCTCCCGGGAACGCCCGCGGAGTCGGTTCAGGAGGTGGTATCCCGCGTGGCTGCGCGCTTCGACACGGCCCGTTTCCAGGTGGAGGGGAAGGTGGTGCGCACGTCACTGGAGCTGGGAACGGTGAGCTTCCCGGATTCGGTGGGCACGCCCACGCAGCTGTTGAGCGCGGCGCAGCAGGACATGCGACGCGCGCGTGAGTTTCGCCGGATGGTCGGGAGCACCTCCCGGTTGTCGGTGTGAGGGTGGGTAGGACTTCGATGCAGCGGGCGAGTGGAGGCGAGGGGATGGACCGGATCGCGGTGCTGGTGGTGGATGACGAAGAGGCGGTGCGCACGTTTCTGTCCGAGCTGCTCGGAAGCGCGGGGTACCAGGTGCGTTGTGCCGCGAGTGGCACCCAGGCGCTGGAGATGCTCTCAGGGGGCTCCTTCGACGCGGTGTTGCTGGACGTGGTGATGCCGGAGATGAGCGGCCTGGAAGTGCTGCGCCGTTACCAGTCCATGGGCGGCGGCGCGCCCGTCATCGTGCTCAGCGCGCTGGCGGGGGCGGACGACGCCGTTCGGGCGATGAAGATGGGCGCCAGCGACTACCTGGCCAAGCCGTTCGGCAACGACGAACTCCAGGACGCGCTGGCCCGGGCCCTGGGGACGCGGGCGCCGGAGCGTCAGGCCGTGGCGCCCGTCCTGCCCTCGCGCACGGTGATGCCGGTGGTGGATTCGGCGCAGGAGCAGCGCGTCCTCATCTCCACCTCGCCGGCCATGCGCCGCGCGCGTGCGCTGGTGGAGCGCATCGCCGACACGGACGTCCCCGTGCTGCTGCTGGGGGAGTCCGGCACGGGCAAGGAGGTCATCGCGCGGGAGATTCACGCGCGCAGCCAGCGGCGCAACCGTCCGTTCATCAAGGTGAACTGCGCGGCGCTGCCCGGCGAACTGCTGGAGAGCGAGCTGTTCGGCCACGAGCGCGGCGCCTTCACCGGCGCCACCGCCGAGAAGCCCGGCAAGTTCGAGTTGGCCGACCAGGGCACCATCTTCCTGGACGAGATTGGCGAAATGGCCATCCGGCTCCAGGCCAAGCTGCTCCAGGTGCTCCAGGACGAGGAGTTCTTCCGCGTCGGTGGCAAGAAGAGCGTGCGCGTGGACAGCCGCGTCGTCGTGGCCACCAACCGCGACCTGGAGAAGGAAATCGCGCTGGGCAACTTCCGCGAGGACCTCTTCTATCGCCTCAACGTGGTGGCCATCCGCCTGCCGGCGCTGCGCGAGCGCCGCGAGGACGTGGTTCCGCTGACGGACCACTTCCTCAAGAAGTACGGCCGCGGCTACCTCAGCGGCGTGTCCGAGCTGCCCACGGAGGTGCTGCACGCCTTCGCGGACTACGACTGGCCGGGCAACGTGCGCGAGCTGGAGAACATGGTCCGCCGGCTGTGCGTGCTGAAGGACCCGACGCTGGTGCTCGACGAGCTGCGGGCCGCGGTCCGCGCTCCCGCGAGCGCGCCGTCCCTGCCCACGTCCTACGCGGGTGACGACGGTGGCCCCTTCGGCCGCGCGCACGACGAGGGCTTCCGCACGCCGCCGCCCGCCGTGCAGGTGCTGGAGATGCCGTCGCGCGGCGCCGCCTTCGGACTGGCGTCCGTCGCGCCACTGTCTCCGCCCGCGCACTCGCCCATGGTGATGGAGTCCGCGAACGCGGTGGTGCCCGCGCCGCGCTACGTCAATC
Organism: Myxococcus sp. CA023; assembly: GCF_010998615.1. Classification (GTDB taxonomy): domain Bacteria; phylum Myxococcota; class Myxococcia; order Myxococcales; family Myxococcaceae; genus Myxococcus. Next base: position 38,352 of record NZ_JAAEAH010000019.1, read on the forward strand.
CCTTCGACGTGCCGCAGCCGCCGCCGCCGCCCGCGCCCACCGGGGAACTGTCGCTGAAGGACATCGGCAAACGGGCGGCGATGCTGGCCGAGCGCGAGGCAATTCTCGCCATGCTCCAACGCACCGCATGGAACAAGCGGCGCGCGGCCACCAAGCTGCGCATCAGCTACAAGGCGCTCCTCTATAAAATCAAGGAGTGCGGCATCATCGACCCGCGCGCGAGCGCGGAGCTGTAGGCGAGCCGTAACCGTCGCTTGCACTGTCCCCGCGGTCTCGCTATCGCGGGGACATGACGCCTCCTCTCGTCCTCCTGGGGTCTGGGTACACGCTCACGCGGCTCGCCGTGGCGGAGGCCCGCGCCGGGCGCGACGTGCTTGCGGCCACGCGTGACGCCGCGCGCCGCGCCGAGCTGGAGCGCGCCGGGGCCCGCGTCACCGACCTGGAAGACGCGCTGACGCGCACGGCGGGGGCTCACGTCGTCGTATCGGTGCCGCCCGACGCGGGGTTGGACACGCGCATCGCCTCGGCGCTGGCCGGCCAGGTTCCAGCGCGGCTCGTCTACCTGTCCTCCACCGGCGTCTATGGCCGCGCGCGGGGCCACGTGGACGAGGACACCCCGGTGGAGCTGTCCACGCCGTCGTCGCGAGAGCGCATCGAGGCGGAGTCGCGCTACCTCCCGCTGGGCGCCATGGTGATGCGCATCGCCGGCATCTACGGGCCCGGGCGCGGCATTCACACGCGCCTGCTTTCGGGCGCGCTCCGGCTGCCCGAAGGCGGCGGCGGACGCATCTCCCGCGTCTACGTCGATGACCTGGTGGAGTCCATTCGCGTGGTGCTGACGCGCGGCGAGCCCGGCGCCCTGTACTGCGTCGCGGATGACCGCTCCGCGCCCTCCGAGGAGCCAGTGGCCTGGCTCAGCCAGCGCCTGGGCGTGCCGATGCCACCCCGCATTCCCCTGGAGCAGCTCAACGAGACAGTGAGAGGCGACCGCGACATCTCCAACGCGCGCCTGAAGTCGCTGGGCTGGGCACCGCGCTACCCGGACTTCATCTCGGGGTACACGGCGCTCCTGAAGGCGGAGGGCCACGGCGCCGGACCGACGCAGCTCGTCATCCGCAGGCTGGTGGCGGAGGACGCGGAGGCGTTCAAGGCGCTGCGGCTGCGGGGGCTGCGGGACAACCCGGAGTCCTTCGCGGCCTCGGTGGAGGAGGACTCGGCGCAGTCCCTGGAGGCCGTTCGCGGCTGGCTGGTGGGGGCGTCCCAGTGTGTCCTGGGCGCCTTTGACGGTGGGCAGCTCGTGGGCGCGCTGGGGCTGAATCGCGAGTCCCGGGCCCGGCTGGCGCACAAGGCGGTGGTGTGGGGCATGTACGTGGCGCCGGAGGTCCGCTCACGGGGCGTGGGCCGACGGCTGCTGACCGCGCTCATCGACGAGGCGCGGAAGATGGGCGGCCTCAAGTGCCTGCTGCTCGCAGTCTCGGTGGGGAACGCGCCCGCGCACGCTCTGTACCGCTCGCTGGGGTTCCGGACCTATGGCGTGGAGCCCAACGCGCTGAAGGTGGGGGAGACGTTCCTCGACGAGGAGTTGATGGTCCTCACCCTGTGAGCCGAGGCGGGTGACAGATTCTTGAGGGGCCGGTGTTCCAGGAGACGCGCGAGGCCGGAGGCGGCAGGACACGGGAACCGAGGGCTTTTCGCCGCGCTGGAGACGCACTGCGCATGGCACCTGGCACCCCTGACTGGCTTCTGGAGCGAATCATCCTGCGCGAGCTGCCGCCAGAGGCGCTGTCCGCCGCGCGAGCCCGGATCGAGCGTGAGCCCGGTGGCGCCGCGAGGCTGGCCCGGCTGGAAGCGGACTCCCGCCAGACGCTGGCGCGTCATCCGCCCGCCGAAGTCGCCGCCGAGGTGGCCCGGCGCGAGCGCGAGTCCCAGGTCCGCACGGAGACAGCGCGGCGCGACAACTCGCAGGGGTGGCATGGGCTGTCACTCAGCGTCCCCGTGGCCGCCTCGCTGGCGCTGCTCTTCATGTCCGCGCCGGAGGAGCAGCCGGAGCAGTCCAAGTCACCGGTGCCGCTCATCGTGATGCTGGACACCGTGCGCATCAAGGGTGGGCCGCGCCTGCGGGTCCACCGGCAGGGCGCGGGCGAGCCGGAGCTGCTCGGCGAACAGGCCCGGGCGCGCCGCGGTGACGTCCTGCAACTCAGCTACGTGTCGGGTGGAAGCCGCCATGGTGTCGTGGTGTCGGTGGATGGGCGCGGCGCCGTGACGCTGCACCATCCCTCGACGCTGACGGGAGACACGGCGCTGGGCCCGGGCGAGGCGGTGCCGCTGGCCCATGCCTACGAGCTCGATGACGCGCCGGACTTCGAGCGCTTCCTCTTCGTCACGTCCGATGCACCCCTGGAGGTGGCGTCGGTCCTGGAGGCGGCGCGCGCGCTTGCCCGGCGGCCCACCGACGCGCGCACCCTGCCGCTGACACTTCCGGATACCCTGGGCCAGACGTCCTTCACGTTGGAAAAGGTGCGGTGATGACGCGGTCCCTCCTGTTTTCGCTCCTGCTCGTGCCCGCCCTGGCCGCCGCGGCTCCCTCGTCCTCGGCGCCGCAGGCGTCGGTGCGCCGCTTCGCGCTGCTGGTGGGCGTCAACGACGGGGGTGAGGGACGTGCCCGGCTCCGGTACGCCGTCACGGATGCGCGCTCGTTCGGCGACGTGCTGGAGGAACTCGGAGGGGTGCAGCCGCAGGACAAGCTGCTGCTGATGGAGGGCGACCGCGCGGCGCTGGAGTCCGCCCTGGTCCGCTTCAAGGCGATGCTGGCGGCGGCGACCACGCCGGGCACGCGCATCGAGGCGCTCATCTACTATTCGGGCCACTCCGACGAGCAGGGGCTGCTCCTCCAGAAGGACCGCTTCGGCTACCGCGAGCTGCGCAAGGCGCTGGAGTCGCTTCCCGCCGACGTGCGCATCGCCATCCTGGACTCGTGTGCGTCCGGCACGCTGGCCCGCCAGAAGGGCGGAGTGCGGCGTCCGGCCTTCATGGTGGATGCGTCCTCCGCGGTGCGAGGCCATGCCATCCTCACGTCGTCTTCCGAGGATGAGGTATCCCAGGAGTCCGACCGCATCGGCGGCTCGTTCTTCACCCACAACCTGGTGTCCGGCCTGCGCGGCGCGGCGGACGTCTCAGGGGACGGCCGGGTGACGCTGCACGAGGCCTACCAGTTCGCCTTCCACGAGACGCTGGCCCGCACGGAAGAGACGCGGGCCGGGGCGCAGCACCCCGCGTATGACATCGAACTGGCGGGCACCGGCGACCTGGTGATGACGGACCTGCGCTCCACCGCCGCGGTGCTCGTCCTGGGGGACCTGGTGGATGGGCGGCTCTACGTCCGCGATTCCCAGGGACGTCTGGTGGTGGAACTGAAGAAGTACGCGGGCCGCACCACCGAGCTGGGGTTGCAGAAGGGCCGTTACTCGGTGATGCGCAAGGTGCTGGACCAGACTTCGCAGGCGGAGTTCGAGCTGGGGGAGGGCGGCCGTACGGTGCTGGCGGCCTCCGCCTTCCGTGCGGTGCAGGGGGAGCTGACGGCCATGCGCGGCGGTGGGCCCCTGCCTGAGACGCTCTCCGCGGGCGCTGGCGTATCGGAGGTCGCGGCGGCGAGCAGCGGGCGCCGGTCGCGCTTCGTCAACGTGGGCCTGTTCCCTGGCCTCCAGACGAATGACCTCATGACTTCCGGCGTGCCCGTGGACAACCACCTCTCCCTGTCCATGGGCGTGTCCCGCATGGCGCGGCTGGACGGCGTGGCGATGGCCCTGGGCGCGAACGTGGCCACGGACAAGGTGGACGGGCTGCAGCTGGCCCTGGGCGCCAACGTGGTGCGGGGCGACATGTCGGGCACGCAGCTGGCAGTGGGCGGCAACTGGACGCACGGAAAGGCGGAGGGCATCCAGGCCGCGATCGGGCTCAACGTGGCGCGGACCAGCGGCTCGCTCGGGCAGCTCGCGGTGGGCGCCAACGTGTCCGGCACGTCGCTGGTGGGAGCGCAGCTGGCCGTGGGCGGCAACTGGACGGCGGGGAACGTCGACGGTGTGCAGGGCGCGGTGGCGTTCAACCATACGCGGGACCGGATGACGGGCCTCCAGGTGGCCGTGGGCCTGAACTGGGCGGCGGAGGCCCGGGGCGCGCAGCTGTCCCTCGTCAATGTGGGCGGTGACGTGAAGGGCGCGCAGGTGGGAATCGTCAACGTGGCGGGGCGGATGAGCGGGCTCCAACTCGGGCTCGTGAACGTGTCGCGGGAGCTGGATTCCGGTGTTCCGGTGGGCCTGGTGAGCATCGCGCGCAACGGCCAGTTTCACGTCGAGGCCTTCGGTAATGACTTCAACTACGCCAACACCGCTATCAAGGTGGGCAGCCGCTACCTCTACACGACGCTCGTGTTGGGCATGGGCACCATGGAGGGCGCGCGTGGCCCCAGCCACTGGTCGCTGGGCCTGGGGCTCGGCGCGCACATCCTGGTCTCCGAGCGCTTCTTCCTGGACGTGGACGCGGTGACGAACACCCTCTACGACTGGAACATGTCCTTCGAGGGCAACCGCCGCCTGCACCAGCTCCGGCTGGTGGCGGGGTTCCAGGTGGCGCGGAACCTGGCCATCATCGGCGGGCCCACGCTCAACGTGTTGCACGACTCCAACGGTGAGCCCGTGTCGAACCTGAGCCGTCTGTCGAACCTGGACGCAGGGGGCGTGCTCCTGTGGCCCGGTGTACAGGTGGGCCTGCGCATCTGAAGTAGGGGCCAATGGCTCCCATCAGCGGGGCGAAAGCGCGCCCAGGAATGACGTCTTTCCATGGGGACTTCCCCGGTGAGAGGCTGACCCTCCGGCCCGAGAGCGTGGCCGGTGTCACCCTTTCGCTGGGGGAGAGATGTCCAAGTTGCTGTTCGCGGCATTCAATGACGGCGTGAGCCTGTCCATGGCGGGCAATCACGAGGCGGCCATCCTCGCGTTTGACAAGGTGCTCGCAGTGGACCCCAAGCACGTCCCCGCGCTCACGGGGAAGGGGGCCTCGCTGGCCACGCTGGAACGCTTCGAGGAGGCGCTGCGCTGCTTCGAGCGCGCCATCGAAGTGGACCCCACCGAGGCCGAGGCCCACCGCGACGCCGCCCTCTGCCAATTGGAGCTCGGAGAGCCAGAGGCCGCCGCGCAGTTGCTCCAGCGCGCCATGCAGCTCAACCCCACGCCGGGCTACCGCGAGTCCGCCGCCGTTCAAATCTACAACCTGGGCAATTCGCTGCTGACGCGGGGCTCCCGTCGCCCGGACAAGGCCCGCTACCGTCAGGCCCGCCACGTCTTCGAACTGGCGCTGACGCTGTCCCCCGGCTCCGCCGAGTGCGCCCGGGCCCTGGCCGACGTGTGGGAGCACCTGGGCGACACTGCTCAGAGAAACCACTACGCCCAACTCGCCACCCGGCTCCGCCCCGTGCCGGCCTAGCAGGCGGCCCGCCGGGGCCTGGACGACACGAATCCCCACTCCGGTTTCAAGTCCGGACGCGGCAATGCGGTTCGAAGTGTTACATCTGCCGCGGCCTTTTTCCGTTACACTTCACGCAATTCGCGTAAAGTCAGACAGCGCCGCCCGGGAGAACTGAAGATGATCGTCATGCTCGAGCCGGACTCGCCTGAGTCCGTGGTGTCCGCCGTCCTCCAGGTTGCTTCCCAGTACAAGGGAGTGACGCCTCGGACGCACGTCATCGGTGGCGCCGAGTACACGATTACGGAGGTCTACCTGCTGGGTTCCACCGCGCAGGTGCCCGTGGAGCCCTTCGAGCAGATTCCCGGTGTGCGGCAGGTGGTGCGCGTGTCGCAGAAGTACCGCGTCATCGGCCGGCACAAGGGTCAGCGGACGTCCGCCGGCTTCGAGTACAACGGCGTCACCTTCGACGAGCGCTCCGTGAATGTGTTCGCTGGCCTGTGTGCCGTGGACAACCCGGAGAACGTGGACACGATGATGGCGGCGCTTGCTCGCTGCGGCATCCGCACCACGCGCATGGGCGCCTACAAGCCCCGCACCAACCCCTACGAGTTCCAGGGCCTGGGCGCCGCCTGCCTGCCCTGGGTGTTCGAGTCGGCGGGCAAGCACGGCATCAAGGTCATCGCGATGGAGGTGACGCACCCGCGTCACATCGACGAGATTCGCGACGCGCTGGAGCGCTCCGGCAACGCCACGGGCGTCATGCTTCAGGTGGGCACGCGCAACGCGCAGAACTTCGAGCTGCTCAAGAGCATTGGCCAGCAGCGTGTCTTCCCGGTGCTCTTCAAGCGCGGCATGGGCATCACCCTGGAGGAGTCGCTCAACGCGTGTGAGTACGTGGCGAGCGAGGGCAACCCGAAAATCATCTTCTGCCTCCGCGGCGTGAAGACGCACCTGGGTGACCCGCACCGCAACATGGTGGACTTCGCCCACGTGCCCGTGGTGCGCCGGCTGACGCGCCTGCCGGTGTGCGTGGACCCGTCGCACGCCATTGGCCAGGCCGCGCCGCCGCCGGACGGACTGCCGGACATCTTCCACGCCATTGGCCAGGGGCTCATCGCGGGCGCGTCCATGGTGCTGGTGGACTTCCACCCGCACCCGGAGGCCGCCCTGTGTGACGGCCCCCAGGCCCTGCGCATGGAGCAGCTCCCCGCGCTGCAGCGCTACGTCCAGCTGGTGCGCTCCGCGTACGAGACGGCCGTGCAGAACGGTGACGGGCTCCAGGCCACCAGCGCCTGAGCGGGCTTCACACCACGCCGTAGCTTCCGAGCACCCGCAGGGTGACGCAGGCGGCCTGGGCCGCGGCCACCGCCTCGCGCACCCGCGGGTCCTCCAGCGCGCCGTCCACGTCCAGGCACCACACGTACTCCCAGGCGCGGCGCTGCGGCCGGGACTCCAGCCGCGCCACGTTGAGGCCGCGCGAGGAGAAGGCGCTCAGCACGCGGAACAGCGCGCCCGGCCCGTTCTCCACGGTGAAGGCCAGCGCCGTCTTCCGCCGCGTCCACGTCCGTTCGGGCGCGGGCCCCAGGGCGATGAAGCGCGTGAAGTTGTCCGGCGAGTCCTCAACGCCTTCCTCCAGCACGGCCAGGCCGTACAGGCCCGCGGACATGCGGCTGGCGATGGCGGCCGTGTGCGGAGGCTTCTCCTCCGCCACCTTTCGCGCGGCGATGGCGGTGTTCGTCTCAGACAGCGGTGTGATGCCCCGCCGGCGCAGGTAGCCCGCGCACTGCGCCAGGGCCTGCGGGTGGGAGAGGGCCTGCTGGACGTCGTCCAGTGCCAGGCCCGGTGGGGCCAGCAGGCAGTGGCGGATGCGCAGGGACAGCTCGCCCGTCGCCGGCACGTCATGCTCCAGCAGCAGGTCCACCGTCTCCGCCACGGGCCCGCCCAGCGAGCTCTCCACCGGCACCACGCCGCCGTGCACTCGGCCTTCGGCCACGGCTTCGAAGACGGCGCGGAAGGTGAGGCAGGGGACGGCCTCCACGTCGGCGCCATGCAGCGCGCGCAGGGCCTCTTCTCCGTAGGCGCCAGGCTCGCCCTGGAAGGCGATGCGCCGCGGCGACTCAGGCATGAGGCGACTCCGCGCGCGCATACGTCCCCAGCACGCGCAGCGACGAGGTGAGCGGACGGATGTCGTCCAGCGCCGCCGTCACCGCCGCGGAGGCGGCGTGGCCCTCCACGTCCAGGTAGAAGCGGTACTGCCACGGCTGCCCCGGGATGGGGCGCGACTCCAGCTTGCTCAGATTCACGCCGCGCAGGGTGAGCCGCTGGAGCATCTCTCCCAACGTGCCGGGCTTGTGTTCCAGCACCACCAGCAGGGACGTCTTGCACGGCACGCCGGGCGCCAGGGGCGTGGCCTCGCGGCCCACCTCCACGAAGCGCGTGTAGTCGAAGGCCGGCTGCAAATCGCCCGCGAGCACCTCCAGGCCGAAGCGCTGCGCCGCCGTCTCGCTGGCGATGGCCGCCACCGACGCGTCGTTGCGCTCGCGGACCTTCTGCGCCGCGCCGCCGGTGTCCACGTCCGGCACCGCGCGGGCCCAGGGTACCTTCTCCCGGAGGAACGTCTCACACTGCGCCAGCGCCTGCGGATGGGACAGCACCTCCCGCAGGCCTTCCAGCTTCGCGCCCGGCAGGCCCAGCAGGCGGTGGTCCACCTGGCTGACCAGCTCCGCGGTGATGACCACGCCGCCCTCGGCGAGCAGGTCGTACGTCTCGTTCATGCTGCCCGCGGTGGTGTTCTCGATGGGCAGCAGCACCAGGTCCTGCTCACCGCGGCGGAGCGCCTCCACGGCCTCTCGCGCATGGTCGAAGCCGGACAGCAGCACGCCGCCCGCGCGGTGCCCATAGCGGCGGCGCGCGGCCAGGTGGCTGTAGGAGCCCTCCACGCCAGGGTAGGCCACGCGCAGGGGCGTGGTGTCCAGGCGGGTGACGAGCTCGTGCTGCCGGGCCACGGACATGTCGATGAAGAGCCGCCAGATGCGCTCCACCTCGTGCGGGTCCAGGCCGTGCTCCGCGGCGCGGGTGCGGATGCGGCGCAGGAGCAGGTCCTCGCGGCGCTGGTCCCGGAAGGGCGCGGCGGCGGCCAGCTTCGCCCGGGCGACGTCGTCCGCCAGCGCCATTCGGCGGCGGAGGGCATCGAGAATCTCCTCGTCGATGCGCTCGATGGAGGTCCGGATGAGGTCGAGGTCGGGGAGGGTGGTCATCACGAGGCTCCGAGGTTGCGCCACATGAGGTGGTGCGGGCCGATGCCGGGCAGGTCGAAGGGCTCGCCTCGCTGCGCGAAGCCCTGCGCGCGGTAGAACCCGGAGGCCGTCATCCGCGCGTTGCACCACACCTGGGAACCGCCCTGCCGCGCCGCATGCTCCATGCAGGCCTTCAGGAGGGCGGCGCCATGGCCGTGCCCACGCAAGGTGGCATCCACCGCCATGCCTCGCAGGCGCCAGGCCGTGGTGGCGCGCAGCGCGTCCGGCGGCGGCTCCCGATACAGGGAGGCCACGCCCACCAGGCGGCCCTCCGTATAGACGCCCAGGTGGAGCGTGTCCGCGTCGTCATCCCCGGGGTAGACGGCCATCTCCGGAGGCTGGTTGGGACGGAGGATGGCGTGGCGAAGGCCGCGCGTCTCCCGCGCCGGAATCTTGCGGATGTCAGTGGCACTCACGGCGCCGGAGTATGCCTTCGGGGGTGGCGCCCCACCAGCGTCACCGTACTACTTCGGTAGTACTGTCTTCCCCATCTTCAACACCTGCTTGAAGTGCGTGGCGGTGACGGGGGCCACGCTCAGCCGGCCGCGGGTGACGAGCGGAAAATCCTTCAGTGCGGCGGTGGCCTTGATGGTGGCCAGGTCCACCGGCTGCGTGAAGGGGACGACAGGCCCCATGAAGGTGGCGGCCCAGTCCTCATCGGGTACGGTGGAGTCCGGTCCCGGCGGCGTGAGCACCTGGGCCACGCCCACCACGGCCTTGTCCTCGTTGGAGTGGTAGTAGAGGCAGAGGTCCCCGGGCTTCATCGCCCGGATGTTGTTGCGCGCTTCGAAGTTGCGCACGCCGGTCCACTCCGTCTTCCCGTCCTTCTCCAACTGGGCGTAGGCGTAGACGGAGGGCTCGCTCTTGATGAGCCAGAACTGTTGCTTGGCCATGGCGGCGCACCTTATTGGTCCGAAACCGCGCGCGCCAAATGAAAGAGGCCGGCGCCACGCGCGGGCGCCCGGCCTCTTTCGTTACATCCGGACTACGCCTGCTTCGCGACGCTGGTGGCCGCCGTCGCCGGCGCCTTGTTCGTGAGCAGCGCGCTGCTCGCGTACAACGCCAGGCCCACCACCGCGACCACCGCGGCCTCCATCTGCGTTGCGAAGGCCACACCCATCAGGGTCATGGCTCCCGTGCCCATCGCGAACGACGCCGCCGCTGCCCCAGCCGCCTTCCTCATCCGACCATCCCCCGTTCTCGCGAACTCATCACGCGTTGTGGACTTCATTGCCTCGCACGAACCTCGGTCCAAGACGCGTGCCAGCCTCCTGCCCCGGGAAATGGGAAGCGGGAGGGGCCGCGGAGGGAAAAGTCGTTCCCTGTTCAGAGCAATGCCTGAAGAAAGCACCGGGTGGGACGCGGGTACGATGCCGGAAAAATTTCCTGAACCCCATGGGGTCTCCCAGGAGGGCACTTCGTAACCCACTGCTATCCAAGGGCTTTCCCTCCCTCCAGTACGTGGCACACGCGCTGCTAAGGCAACGCCGCCGGAAGCAACGTCCGGCCGCGGTAGGGCCGGAAGCGCGACACACGCTTTTGAGGGAGAGCTGACGATGGGCAAGACGAGCGCGGGGGTCTGGACGGTGTTGGGCGTGGTGCTCCTGGGGGGCTGCGCGCACCAGCCGCAGGTGAAGGTGGACAACACGGAGCAGCCCTACCGGATTGGCCGCGAGGACGTGCTGGACGTCGCGGTGTGGCGTGACGCGGAGCTGTCCCGGACGCTGCCGGTCCGTCCGGATGGCTACATCTCCATGCCCATGGTGGGCGAGGTCCATGCCGCGGGCAAGACGCCCACGGAGCTGGCCGACTCCCTGAAGGAGGCCTTCCAGCCGTACGTGCAGGAGCCGCGCGTGACGGTGATTGTCCGCGAGGTGAACAGCAGCCGCGTGTTCGTCACCGGCGAGGTGGCCCACCCGGGCGCCTATCCGCTGCGCGGCCGCGTGTCGCTGCTGCAGGCCATCGCGCTGGCGGGGGGCTTCACGGACTTCGCCAACTCGGACGGCATCGTGGTCATCCGCACCGACAGCAAGGGCGGCCAGATTCCGGTGCGCTACAGCGACCTCATCTCTCCGGATGGCGGACACGAGGTCATGCTCCGGCCGGGTGACACCGTCGTCGTTCCGTGAAGGGTGATGACGCAGTGGGCGTCGTGGACGTGGGTGGGGGTTGGCGTGTGGGACGGAGGGCGACGGTGAAGGGCAACTGGAAGAAGTGGCTACTCGCGGGCCTCATGTTCGGTGCACCTGCTGCGCAGGCCGCGACGGTATGGGAGCCCAGGCTCCGGCTGACGGCCGAGGAGCGGTTCGACGACGACCTGCGGCTGGGCGGTGGCGGCACCGGCCAGTTGATGACGAAGGTGACGCCGCGGCTGGGACTGGAGGCGAAGGACGCGCGGCTCACGCTGGACAGCTTCTACGCGGCCGACCTGCTGATGCGGCATGGCTCGGGCAGGACGACGCTGGACCACCGGGGCGGGCTGGAGGCCCGGCACCAGATGACGCGTCGCCTGCGGCTGGACACGGCGATCCAGGTGTTCCGTGTCACGGACCCCAGCTCGCTGCCGCGTGACGGCCTGGCTCGCTCCACGCTGCCCACGTTCTTCACGCAGGCGACGCTGGGCGTGACGAACCGCGTGGCGGAGCGGCTGGACGTGCGCGCGGGCTACCGCTTCGAGGCGGTGCGCATCATCGACGTGGGGCAGCGCGCGGGGTACGCGCACACGCCCTCCATCGAAGGCTGGTACCGCGCCACGCGCCGGCTCAGCCTGGGCTTGGAGTACCGGTACCAGGGCTTGCTCTATGAGGGGTCGCTGAGCCAGTCGCACGGCGCGGCGCTGGGGTTGCGGTATCGGCTGACGCGGCCTACCACCTTCACCGTCCGAGCGGGCCCCGTGCGGTACCTGGCGCCGGTGGGCCAGCAGGGTGGTTGGGTTCCGCGAGTGCACGTGGAGCTGCAGCGCGAAGGGGAGATGTTCGACGTGGGCGTGTCGACGGGGCACGACCTGGTGGGCGCGAACGGCTTCACCAACGCGCTGTGGGCGGACTACGCGTCGGTGATGTTGGCGCGCCGGTTCACCCAGAAGTTCTCGCTTTTTGGCGCGGCCAGCTTCTTCCGCAACGGGCAGGCCCCGTCGCTGGATTGGGCCGTGTTCAGAGGAGCGCCGCGGGTGTCGCAGGGCTACGCGGTGAGTGGTGGTGTGGAGTACCGCATTGACCGGCGCCTGTCGGCGCAGGGGGCGGTGGATCGGATCGCTCAGGTTGGGCTGGCGGATTCGGCGAGCGCGGTGGACCTGACGCGCAATGTGTTCGCCGTCCGTCTGGTGGTGACGCCTTGGTAGCTACAGCGCGTGGGATGGAGGAGGAGCGGAACATGGAGCGAGGGATGACGGCAGACCAGCTTCTGGGAGCCCTGTGGCGGCGCAAGGCCCTGGTCGGTGCCATCGCAGCAGTGGTCTTCGTGGTGGGCGCAGCCATCGTGATGACCCGGCCAAGCATGTATGAGGGTTCAGTGGTGGTCCGCGTGGAGCCGCAGCGGCCGGGTGAGGAGATGGTGCAGCGCACGGTGAGCGAAATCATCGAGCAGCGGCTGCTCACCGTTCGCCAGGAGCTGCTGGCGCGTCCGGTGCTTCAGAAGGCCATCGAGGAGATGAACCTCTATCCGGACATCGTTTCGAAGAAGGGCATGGAGTCCGCGGTCACGCAGATGCGCAAGGACCTCACGGTGCGCGTGGAGGGTGAGACGGCCTTCGAGCTCACCTACGCCAACCGCGACCCGCAGGTGGCGGCGCAGGTGGCCAACCGCCTGCCGACCCTCTTCTCCGATGAGACGCTGAAGATTCGCCAGGCGCAGGCGGCTCGCGCCACCGACCTCTTCAACGAGGAGATGGTTCAGCTGGGCAAGGCGGTCAGCAACTGGGAGGCGAAGATCTCCCAGTTCAAGGTGGACCACCTGGGCGAGCTGCCCGAGCAGATGGAGATGAACATGCGCGGCCTGGAGCGCGTGTCGCACCAGCTCCAGACGAAGTCCGAGGAGCTGCGTGTCGCCGAGGGCCGCCGCTCCGACCTGGCCCGCGCTCGCAACGCGGTGGACAGCGAGGCCGGCCGGCTCGAGGCCGCGGAGAACGGGCTCACCCGCTCCCTGGTCAACGCGCGCACCACCTGGACGGAGGACCACCCGGAGGTGAAGCGCCTGCAGACGGAGCTCGACGGCATGTCGACTCGCCGCAAGGAGGCCGAAGGGCGGCTGTGGGCCGAGCGCGCCGAGCGCGCCCGCGTGGCCACGCTGATTGGCAACATCCAGCAGGAGATTCAGGACCTCCAGAAGCAGGCCGAGGCGTACCAGGGCCGGCTGAACAACACCCCGCGCTGGGCGCACGCGCTGGCGGTGATGAACCGCGACTACGAAATCGCGCGCACCAAGTACCAGAGCGTGGTGAGCCGCAAGGTGGAGGCGGAGATCGCGCAGGAGCTGGAGGCCAAGAGCGCCAAGAGCCTGTTCAACGTCATCTCCCCGGCGGGCGTGCCGGCGACCCCGGCCCGGCCGGACCGCATGACGGGCATGCTCATCGTCTTCCTCCTGGCCCTGGGCCTGGGTGTGCTGACGGGGGCGGTGCTGGAGATGCGTGACGACAGCCTGCGCGATGGCACCGAGGTTCGCCAGCGCCTGACGCTGCCGGTGCTCGCGGTGGTCCCGCAAATGCAGGGCAAGACGGAGCGGCGGATTCTGATGCCGGCTTCGGGGGCTCGAAACAGCGTGTCTAACCCCACGTCGTTGAACTGAGTCTTGCCGGAAAAGGACGGAGGACAGACATGGATCAGACGATGGAGCGGGCGGGCAACTTCCTCCCCCGAGTGGATGACAACCCGACGGGCGGCAACGCGGTGGACCGCCGGGTGGTGACGCTGACGGCGCCGGCATCGGCCGCGGCGGAGCAATACCGGAGTCTTTACTACAGGCTCGAGCGGATGCGGGACCTGCGGCCGATGAAGGTCGTCGCGCTCACCTCGGCGATGCCCGGGGAAGGCAAGACGGTGACGAGCGTCAACCTGGCGCTCGCCGCGGCCCGGGCGAACCCGGAGCGCCGCATCCTGCTGGTGGATGCGGACCTGCGCCGGGGCGGTGTGGCGGCCATGCTGGGCATGCGCAACAAGACGGGCCTGGCGGAGCTGCTGGCGGGGGACTGTGAGGTGCGGGACGTGGTGCGGCGGTTCAACTCCACGCGCCTGGCCCTCATCCCCGCGGGCGTCGCGCCCGAGGACACCGCGCAGGTGCTGGCGAGCGGCCGGATGAAGCAGTTCCTCAAGGCGGTGCGTGATGGCTTCGACGAGGTCTACGTCGACCTGCCGCCCACGCTGCCCTTCGCGGACGCGGCCATCCTGGGCCATCAGGCGGACGGCGTGCTGATGGTCATCCGCGCCAACGTGACGTCGGGCAAGGCGGTGCACCAGGCGGTGGAGAGCCTGGGCGGCGCGCCCATCGTCGGGTGCGTGCTGAATGGCGCGGAGGTCCACTCGGTGCCGTATCTGAAGAACTACGAGAAGAAGTAGCGGCGGGTGGCTTGGGTTCCGCTTCCCGCCTCCTGGTGACAGGGGGCGGGCCCGGAGGTGGAAGAGGGTCGGGCGGGTAGGTTGGAGGGGCACGTGCTCCGCGTTTTTCACCATTATTTCTCTGCAAAGAAGCTGACGTTCTTCCTCGCCGAGAGTTCGGCAATCGCGTTGGCCTGCGTGATGGGCGCGGCGGCCTGCGCGGCACTCTTCGCGCCTGAAGGGACACACACGCCGCTGTCGCAGCTGTGGCCCACGCTGCTGTGGATGGGCGCGGCGTTCGTCATCACCTTCCAGTTCACGCTGTACCTGTTGGACTTGTACGATCTCCGTGTGGCCGCGGAGGACCGGGTGAGGGGATACCGGTTCCTCAAGGCCGCGGGTGTCACGGCAATGGTGGCGGGCGGCGTCATGCTCGTCACCCCGCTGGTGGTGCCGATGCAGCTTCCGCCGGGCACGCTGCTGGGCGGGGCCATGGGCGCCCTGGCCGGGACGTTGATGGTGCGGGTGTCCATCCGCGCCCTGGTGGGAGCGCCGCACTCGGTCCTCATCGTCGGCGAAGGGCCCAAGGCTCGCGCGGTGGCCAGCGCGATTGATGCGGGCGGGGAGGGCACCTACCGCATCGTGGGCCTGACGGACCCCCGCACCTCGGGCGAGGTGCTGGAGCAGACGGCAGCCCGGCTGAACGCGGCCTATGTGGTGCAGGCCGCGGATGACATGCGCGGGGCCAATTGGGTGGACGGCCTGCTGCGCTGCCGGCTCCAGGGCCGGCGGGTGTATGAGGCCTCGGGCTTCTGCGAGCGGGTGCTGCGCCGGATTCCGGTGCAGTTCCTGAGGGCGAGCGACTTCGCCTTCGCGGACGAGCTCACCGTGTCCCCGCTGCGCCGCACGCTGAAGCGGGGCTTCGACATCGCGGTGGCATCCCTCCTGCTAATGCTGTCCGCGCCCTTCCTGTTGCTGGTCGTGGTGGCCATCAAGCTGGATTCGAAGGGCCCCATCTTCTACCGGCAGGAAAGGACCGGGCTGTTCGGGAGCACGTATCACCTGTGGAAGTTCCGCAGCATGCGCACGGACGCGGAGAAGGACGGCGCGGTGTGGGCGAAGGCGAACGATGACCGTGTCACGCGGGTGGGCCGCTTCATCCGCCGCACGCGCATCGACGAGATTCCCCAGGTCTTCAACATCCTGACGGGAGACATGAGTTTCGTGGGGCCCCGCCCCGAGAGGCCAGTGTTCGTCGAGCAGTTGAAGCAGCAGATTCCGTTCTACGGCCTGCGGGAGGCCGTCAAGCCAGGCCTGACGGGGTGGGCTCAGATTCGCTACCCCTACGGCGCGTCGGTGGAGGATGCGAGGAACAAGCTGGAGTTCGACCTGTACTACGTGAAGAACGGTTCGCTGTTCCTGGATGTGGGAATCATCTTCCACACCGTGAGGCATGTGCTTCTCGGTCGTGGGGCGCGGTAGGGCATTTCGCTTTCCCGGCCTCCGCTGAGGGAGGCCGGGAGGTGGGCCCGCCTGGGGAGGCGGGCTGGGGCGTTGTGGATGGGGGTAAGCGTCATGGTGGGAATGGACATGGAAGCGCCGCTGCCCGCGGAGTGGGCGGAGGCCCGTCGCAGGCTGGAGCTGGAGCGCCAGGGCAACGAGGTGCTTCAGGGGCGGGTGGACCGGCCGACGCGCATCGTCGCCATCGGCGGAGGCACGGGGTTGCCCATGGTGCTGCGCGGCCTGGCCCGGCGCGCGACACCGAAGGCCCGGGAGCCCGGCATCGACATCACCGCGGTGGTGGCCATGAGCGACGACGGCGGCAGCTCGGGCCGTCTGCGGCGCCAACACGGCGCGCTGCCTCCGGGCGACATCCGCAACTGCCTGGTGGCGCTGGCGGGTGGAAAGAACGCGCTCAAGGACGTCTTCCAGTTCCGCTTCGGCGGGGCGCGCGGCTTGGCGGGCCACGCGGTGGGCAACCTGCTCATCGCCGCGCTCGCGGAGCTGAAGGGGGACTTCATGGAAGCGGTGCGCATGTCCGGGGAGCTGCTGGGCGCCCGGGGCCACGTGCTGCCGTCCACGCTGGCGTCCGTGCAGTTGGTGGCGCAGATGCATGACGACACGGAGGTGGTGGGGGAGCGCAACATCTGCCGCGCGCACGGCCGGGTGCGCCGCGTCACGCTGAGTCCTCGCTCGCCGCCGCCCACCGAGGGCCTGCTGGAGGCCATCTACACGGCGGACCTCATCGCCATCGGTCCGGGCTCGCTGTACTCGAGCGTGCTGCCCAACCTGCTGGTGGACGGCGTGGCCCAGGCGCTCAAGGAGACGCGCGCGCTGAAGGTCATGGTGGCCAACCTGATGACGCAGCCGGGGGAGACGGATGGCATGTCCTGCCTGGACCACGTGCAGGCCGTCACGGACCACGTGGGGCCGGTGCTGGACGCGGTGCTCGTCAACGGCACGCTGCCCACGGAAGAGGCGACCCGGCGCTATGCCCGTCGCGGCTCGTTCGTGGTGTCGGCCAACCCGCGGGACTTGATTGGCGCGGGCGTGGTGCCGGTGCAGGCGGACCTGCTCAAGGCAGGGTCCAGAATCCGACACGACAGCCGCAAGGTCGCCGCCTGCCTGCTGAAGATGGCCCGCAGCGGGTTGTAGCCGCGAACCTCCATCACCACCTTGGGCACCCGACACCTCATGGAAGCAAGAGACCTTTCTGCCTCGCCGCGCGTCACCGAAGTAACGGGACGCGCGGCCTTCATGTCCCTGGAGTCCGAGTGGAACGCGCTCGTGGAGGCCACCTCCAACGAGCTGTTCTACCGGCATGAGTTCATCCGCATCTGGATGGACAACTTCGTACCCGGTGTGAATCCGCGCGTGCTGACGCTGCGGGACACGGACGGGCGCCTCGGCGCGGTGCTCCCGCTGCGGGAGGAGCGCACGACGCTGCTGGGTGTACCGGTGCGGCAGCTGTCCGCGGCGGCCAACGCCCACTCCTGCCGGTTCGACCTGATGGCGAAGGAACCGGAGGTCGCCGCGGCGGCCTTCGTGTCCCACCTGCGCTCGGCTGGTGGCTGGGATGTGCTGCGGCTCACGGATGTCCCCGACGGTGGGGCCGCCTGGTGGCTGCACGCGGCGGCGCGCGAGTCCGGCCTGCCCGTGGGCGAGTGGGAGTCCCTGTGCTCCCCGTATGTGCCGCTGCCGGCGACCCGCGATGCCTTTCAGAAGACACTGCAGTCCAAGTTCAAGGCCAACTGCCGTCGTCGCCGCCGCAAGCTGGAGGAGAAGGGCCAGCTCACCTTCGAGCGGGTGGACAGCGGGCTCGGCCTGGAGGGCACGCTGGAGGAAGGCTTCCTGCTGGAGCAGAGCGGCTGGAAGGGCGCGCGCGGCACGGCCATGGCGCAGGATGCGCGCACGCGCGGCTTCTACACGGAACTGGCGCGGGACTCCGCCTACCGCCAGCGGCTGGCGCTGTACTTCCTGAGGCTGGACGGCCGGCCGGTGGCGTTCCACTACGGCCTGGAATACGGCGGGCGCTACTTCCTGCTGAAGCTCGGCTACGACGAAAGCCTGCGTGAGTGCAGCCCGGGCCAGCTCCTGGTGGATGAGGTCATCGGGGCCTGCATCGACCGGGGCCTGCACGAGTTCGACTTCCTGGGGCCCGACATGGTGTGGAAGCGCGACTGGACGAAGGAGGTCCGGCGCCACACCTGGCTCTACGTGTTCAATGACTCCCCCTTCGGCCAGGCGCTGTGTGCGGCCAAGTTCCGGTGGGGGCCCGCGGTGAAAGAGGTGGTGTCGCGATGGAGACGATGAAGCACTCTGGCCGGCTGTTCGTGCCGTCACTGCCCACGCTGTGGCCGCACATGCTGCTGGCTCGGCCGAAGCCCGGCGCGCTGCCGCCGTTCTCCTCGCCCAACGTCCGCTACTTCTACTTCGCCCGCAACGCCATCTGGCTGACGGTGAAGATGCTGGGGCTGGATTCGGGCGAGGTGTTGATGCCCGCCTACCACCACGGCGTAGAGGTGGAGGCCCTGGTGGACGCCGGCGCCACGCCGCGCTTCTACCGCGTGGGCAGCCGCTGGGACGTGGACCTGGACGACGTGGCCCGGCGCATCGGCCCGAAGACGCGGGCCCTGTACCTGACGCACTACGCGGGCTTCCCAGGCCCCGTCGCGGAGATGCGCAAGCTGGCGGACCAGCACGGCCTCATCCTCATCGAGGACTGCGCGCTGTCGCTGCTGTCCTCCGACGGCGCGGTGCCCCTGGGGACGACGGGAGACGTGGGCATTTTCTGCCTCTACAAGACGCTTCCGGTTCCCAATGGGGGCGCGCTGGTCGTCAACGGCCCGCGCCAGTACAGCCTTCCGGAGCCGCCCGCGCCGCCGTCCGTGTCCACCTTCAGCCACACGGTGTCCGCGCTGCTGCAGAACCTGGAGCTGCGCGGCGGCCTGGCCGGCCGGGCCCTGCGCAGCGCCGTGCGCACGCTGGGGCATGGCACCGTGAAGGTGGCCAGCATCGAACGCGTGGCCACGGGGACGCAGCACTTCGACCGCAAGCACGTGGACCTGGGCATGAGCCCGCTGACGAAGCGGATTGCCCTGGCCCAGGACCTGGAATCCATCGTCGAGCAGCGGCGCCGCAACTACTTCTTCCTGTTGGGCCGGCTGCGCGACATCTCCGCGCCGCTGTTCAACCAGCTGCCGCCGGGCGCGTGCCCGCTGTTCTACCCGCTGTTGGTGCAGGACAAGGCGGAGGTGCTGGCGCGGCTGCGCGCGCAGGGCATCGACGCCATCGACTTCTGGAAGCGCTTTCACCCGGCCTGTGACGCATCGGCCTTCCCGGAGGTGGCGCAGCTGCGTCGCTCCATCGTGGAGATTCCGTGCCACCAGGACCTGACGCCGGAGGTCATGGCGGACGTGGCGCAGGCGGTGCGCGAGGCCGTGAAGTCGGACCATCGGACGAAGAAGCGCGCGGGGTGAAGTTCATTCGGGGAACAGGGACGGGGCGGCTGCCCCTCCGGGAGGACGGGCGTTGATTCGGGAGGATGAGCTGTCGCAGGGAGCGTGGGCCACGCACCCGTTGGAGGTAGGCGCCGTGGGCAGCCTCTCCACGCTGGCGGGGATGCGGGAGGAATGGGCCGCGCTGATGGATGCGAGCGACGCGGGGCCCTTCAACGCCTGGGAGTGGGTGTACCCGTGGTGCCGGCGCATCGCCACGGGCCGGCGCCCGCTGGTGCTGACCGCGCGCGACGTGGCGGGCACGCTGGTGGGCCTGATGCCACTGGGCGTCGAGTACCTGGGCGTCACCGGCGTGCCGGTGCGGCGGCTGAGCTTCCTGGGGGAGACACACGTCGGCAGTGACTACCTGGACGTCGTGGCGCGGCGGGGCCGTGAGCGCGAGGTGGCGGGCGCCTTCGCGCGGATGCTGCACGCGCTGCGCGACGAATGGGACGTGTTGGATTTGTCGGACCTGCGTGAGGACTCGCCCACCGTGGACGTGCTCCGGGAGACCTTCTCCAGGCAGGACGTCCGCGTGGCGCCGCGCTACGTGTGTCCGTATGACACGCTGACGCCGGACGAGCCCTTCGACGCGTTCCTCAAGCGCACGGGACGCCGCGACAACTTCCTGCGGCGGCGCAAGTGGCTGGAGAAGCAGGAGGGCTACCGCATCGAGCGCACGGACGCCCCGGGCGAGCTGGCGGCGCCGCTGACGGACTTCTTCCGCCTGCACTCGGCGCGGTGGGCCGCGGATGGGGGCTCGCAGGGCATCAAGGGCTCGGGCGTGGAGGCGTTCCACCGCGATGCCACGCAGTTCCTGGCGGAGCGGGGACGGCTGCGCCTCTACACGATGAAGGTGGGCGGCCTGGCCGTGGCGTCGGTGTACGGCATCCTCCACCGCGACACGTTCGTGTACTTCCAGTCCGGTTATGACCCGGCGTGGCGCAATCGCAGCGTGGGCCTGGTGCTGGTGGGCGAGACGTTCCGCGACGCGATGGAGGCCGGCCAGACGGAGTACGACTTCCTCCGGGGCACCGAGACGTACAAATCCGACTGGGTGTCCAAGCAGCGGCGCACGCTGTCCGTGCGGGTCCATGCCGGGACGTGGGAGGGGCGCTGGTTCTCCCAGTCCGAATCCCTGGCACGCCTGCTGCGCAACGGTGCCAAGGCGGCGATGCCGGACACGTTGGTGGAGAAGGTGCGGCGCTTCCGCCGTCGGCGGGCCGCGGTGAACTGAGCGTCGAAAACGCCAGCGGCGCCTGCCTCGACCACTCCGGGTGGTTGGGGCGGCGCCGCGGGTGCTTGCCGGTGAGGGCAGGGGGCTGGGCGTCAGGGCATGCCGCCAGCGACCTCCGCGCGAAGCTGGGCAATCGCGGGGCCGAGCTGCGGCGGCTGCATGTTGCGCGGCACTTCCACGGAGAATCGCTCGAAGTGGGCCAGCGCGGCGGCCTTGTCGCCGCGGCGCAGGGCGAGGCTGCCCAGGAAGATGAGCGCCTCCTGCGCGTCCGGCCAGGTGTCCACCAGCTCCGTCAGCTCCGCCTCGGCGCCGGCCATGTCGCCCTGGGTGGCGCGAAGCACGCCGCGGTGGACCTTCAGCTCGACGTTGAAGGGGTCCGCCGCCAGGCCCTTCGCGGTGACCTTCACGGCCTCGTCGAACTGCTGACGGCGGATGAGCTCGTGGCTCAGCAGCGCCGCCGCGTCCACATCTCCGGCGTTGGCGTTCAGCCGCGCGCGAGCCTCCTGCATCTCCGGCCCTTCCTGCATCTGCTCGTCCATGCCCGCGCCCTGCTGCTGCGCGGCGGCGCCGCCCGGGGGCATGCGGCCGGTGGCCTCCATGCCGTCGGTGCGCGTCTGCTGCTCGGAGACGAGCAGGTAGCCCAGCCCACCAAAGAACACCACGATGCCCGCGCCCCACAGCGCGCCCACCAGCTGCGGATTGCGAGACGCCCACCCGGTGGGGGCCGGAGCCTGGGGACGGGCGCGGACGCCCTCGCCGGAGGACTTGCGCTTGAGGTGCTCGTCCTTCGCGCGCAGCGCCGCGGCGGCTTCGCGCTCCAGGCGGGACTTCTCGGCGGCATACTGCTCGGCGCTCTGGTTGTGCTTCTCCGCTTCCAGCGCGCGGAGCTGGTCGATGAGAGACTGCGCGCGCTGGGTCAAGTCATCGAGCACGCCGTCGCGGGGCTCCGCCGACGCCAGAGAGCCCTTGCGGCGCTGAAAGAGGATCCAGCCCGCCGCCAACACGAAGGTGACAGCGAGCACGATGATTCCGGGCAACCAATTCGTCGTCTGCGGCTGCATGGCCTGGCGCTCCTAGCGCTCGAGCTCCCGGCGCACGGCCTGGAGGTACGGGTCTTCTTCATCCGCCGGAGGCGTTCCAGCGGGCGCGGCCGGGGCCGCCGTTTCTTCCGAAGTCGTGGCCGCGGGCGGGGTCTGTTCCGGGGGAGCCGCGCTGCGCTGGAGCTGCCGCCAGATGACGAAGGCGCCCACGGCGACGAGCCCCACCGGGCCCAGCCACACGAACCAGTTGAAGCCTTCCGCGCGGGGGGACAGCAGCACCCACTCACCGTAGCGGGCGACGAAGTACTCGACGATTTCGGCGTCGCTCTTCCCCTCGGAGACGAGCTCGCGAATCATGTCGAGCTGGGCGCGCGCCATGGAGGACGGGCTGTCCGCCACGGACAATCCCTGGCACACGGCGCACCGGAGCTGCTTGCCCAGCGTCTGGGCACGCGCCTCCAGCTCCGGCGCGAGCGGGTCACTTCCCGCCTGCTGGGGCGCGAACTGGCCGGTGACGAGCGTGAAGGCGAGGGACAGGGACAGGAGGGCAGCGGTCATCGAAGCTCCATCGAGCCGTCCCTACCTAGCGCCCCAGGCCGTGATTGGACAGTGAAACCTGAGCGGCGGGGAGCTGGCCCGCCGCCCGGCTCGCTGTGCCTACATGGCCGCTTCGGGGTTCAACTGCGCCTGGGCGGCCGCCCGGTGCTCTGGCAGGCCGGTGGTCAGCGCGAAGAGGGCGTAGCCGGCGGGTGACGCCGCGAGCAGTTCCACACAGTGGTCGCCCAGGCGGTCTGGGACCTGTCCGCCCGCCTTCACATAGGCGTCCACGGTGGCCTCGAACACGGCGTCCACGCCGAGCATCTTCTGGAAGACGAAGTCGCGCGCCGGGTCTCCTACCTTCGCGGTCGTCCAATCGAGGACGCCGGTGATGGTGTCGTCCGGCGCCAGCAGGACATGGGCGGGGTACATCTCCCCGTGCGTCAGCGCGACGAAGCGGGGCCAGTAGGAGTCGTCGCCCAGCCAGCGTTCCCAACGCTGGAGGAGGGCGGGCGCCACGTCGAAGGCCTGCTTGATGCGGGCGATGTCGGAGGCCCAGTTGGCGCGGACCTGGTCGGGCGTCTCGACGATAAGGCCCGCTCGCCGGGCATCCTCGACGTCGATGGCATGCATCCGGGCCAGGAGCTGGCCGAACTGGCGGGCATAGACGGGGGACTCGCGGTCGAAGTGCCACACGGGCTCGCCCGAGACGGAGTCCAACGTCAGCCCGGGCCTGCCCGGGAGCGCCGGATAGGCGATGAGGTCCCGATGGGCGACATGCCACCTGGGCACCGCCACGCCGAGCCGGGGACCGACGAAGTCGAGAATCTTCTTCTCGTCCGGGAGCTTCGCGGAGACGTCTTCACGCCGGGGGATGCGGAGGACCCACTGGGTGTCTTCGAGGTCGCGCGCCATCACGACGCGATAGTCCAGTCCGGCCTCGTTGACCGACAGGGTGTCGGGTTTGAGCTTCAATCCGTGGTGGTCGGCGAGCTCGACAATCTGGGGGGCATCTTTCGGGGCGGAGGGCATCCAGGGCGTCCTTTCAGGCCTGCACGGTCATCACGCCGACCGCGCGGGCCACGGCTTCGGGGGGAGCACGGTCGCCAGGGAGACGGACTCTGGCGGGCCATGAGTGAGGCTCCCCGACCCGGCCGGGGCACTCTTCCTGACATCGCGGCCGGGAATCAGAAGCGCCCGTCCACCAGCAGCCCCCCGGAGTTCGGGCCGATGACAGGCGTCAGGCGGGCCTGGATGACGTGTGCCCGCTTTCGTGGGCCTGGGGCTGGAGCGGGGACATCCGACAGGCCCAACTCCTGGCGAAGGCGTTTGTTGTGGCCATCCGCCAGTTCGCGGGCCTCGCTGGAGCTGATGGGATGGGGGTCGTAAAAGATGCCCCACCCCAGCAGCCCTACTCCTACCAGGCTCACGCCCATTCCCACGAGGAACATGTTCTGCTTCCGGTTGCCAGCCGCGAGGTCGCGGTCAATGCAGGCCGAGAAGTCTGGGCCGAGCTCGCAGTCTTCGGTCCGAACGCCTGGCGAGGCGATTCCGTAGACGAGCCCGCCAACCATCACGATTCCCCCGACGATTTTCAGGGTGAGCTTCGTGGCACTTCTCGACTGATACTCCGCAACGAGGTCGTTTCGGCCGAGCTTCTGATAGAACGCTTCACCCTCCAGTGGCTTCTTGTATTTCCCCTCATACGGGACGGTCCAGCGGCTCGGTGGGCTTCTGACGGCCAGTGGCGAATACGAAAGCGTCACGGCGATGTACTCATCGAACCCGATGTGCCGGAGCTCATATTGCTCCAGCGCTTCTTCAGGACTGAGGGTCGGGCCGCTCTCGGCGATGGGGGCGGGGCTTTCCGTCTCCTCGTTCGCGAGCGTAGGAGTGGTGGTCAGGAGGGCAATGATTGCCACGAATCGGAGCATGAGCGCGCGCTTCATATGGGAAGTGCCACGACGACTGCAAGGCCATGGCCTGACGTGCTTGCCTGCCGCGATGTGCGAGGATTTGCCTCGGTGTACAGGTCCTGAAGGGCTCGGGTGGGGCGCCTCCACCGTTTCCAGCTATGGTCCGCCCCAAGATGAAGACCGGACCCTCGGAGCCGCTGCACCTGCCGGAGTACCTTCCCGCGTTGGACGGGCTGCGCGGCGTGGCGGTGCTGATGGTGATTGCCTATCACTCACTGACAGGGTTGCGCAGTGCGTCGCTGGGCTCGCTCTTCCAGGTGGGCTGGGCGGGCGTGGACCTCTTCTTCGTCCTTTCTGGCTTCCTGATTACGCGCATCCTCGTGCAGACGCGTGAGCGTGGAGGCTACTTCCGTACCTTCTACGCGCGGCGGGCGCTGCGCATCTGGCCCCTGTACTTCCTGGTGCTGGCCTTCACCTTTGGCATCATGGGGCGGCTGCTACCGGCCCTGGCCTTCGATACCCAGCGCTACTCCTGGACGACCTACGCGCTGTACCTCCAGAACCTCTGGATGACGGACTTCGGTCCCGCGCCCATCAACGTGACGTGGTCCCTGGCCATCGAGGAGCAGTTCTACCTCGTGTGGCCGCTGCTCGTGTTCTTCCTCCGGAACGGGCAGCTCCGCGCGCTCCTGTGGGCGTGCGTGCTGCTGTCCCCCGTGGCGCGCCTCGCGGCCCTGTGGGAGGGCGCGGCGCCCATCCAGGTCTACACCTTCACGCTGTTCCGTCTGGATGGACTGGCGCTCGGTGGATTGTTGGCGCTGGGCGTGGTGGATGGCCGCGCCACGGCGGACGGCCTGTCACGGTGGGGCGCGCGGCTCGCGGTGCCCGCGTTGCTCGTGGCCTGCGGGTTGTCCCTCGTCTTCTTCGGCCAGGGCGCCGCCATTCACATGGCAACGGCGCTCACGGGGCCGGGCGGCCCGCAGGTCCGCGTGCTGCTGGTGGCGGGCCTTTACACGCTTTGGGCGGTGGGCTTCGCCAGCCTGCTGGGGTGGGTACTCTCCGGGCGCGCGCGGGTGCTCCAGGCCGTGTTGCAATGGCGGCCACTGCGCTTCGTGGGGCAGGTGAGCTACGGGCTCTACCTGTTCCATGCGCTCGTCATCCCCGCTGGCGGCATTTACACGCGACCGCTGTTCTACCGCTTCATTCCCTCGACCTTCGTTGCTACCGCGGTGGGCATCCTGTTCGAGTACGCGGTGCTGCTGGCGCTCACGCTCGTGTCGTGGCGCTTCTTCGAGAAGCCCTTGCTGCGTCTCAAGGACCGCTTCACGCATTCGGAAGCCGCGGGGAAGGCCGTGGCTCCCACGGCTTGAGGGGTGGCGCCAGCGCGGGCGAGCGCCGTGCCGCGTATCGACGCGCCAGCTACGAGCGCGGTGGTGCCCAGATGGCGCTGTGGGGCTCCGGCGCGTTGGGGGCTTCCTCCGCGGTGTAGAAGTAGGCCGCGACCGCGGCGCGCCCTCGTCCCTCGGGGCACTCCAGCGCGGTGGGGTGTCCGTGCCAGTGGTCGTCGCCGTGGGCCATCACGACCAGGCGATCCAGGAGGGGGGCGATTCGCGTCTCGCACCGGGAGAGGTCCGCGCTCCACAGCTCGAGGTCCCCTCCCCAGGCGGGTTCCCAGCCGGGGTTCAGGTAGTAGAGGACGGTGAGCCGGCGGGAGAGCGCGCGGAAGCGATCGCGGTTGAAGTCGGCGTGCAGCGCCAGATGCCCCCCACGCAACGTGAGGTGCAGCCCGGCGCCCCGGAAATGCGGATCCGGGATGAGCCCTTGCACCCCGGTGAGCGACTCCAGGAAGTCGATGAACGCCATGCCGGAGAACTCCGAAAGCAGGTGCCGGAGCGCTCCGGGGACGTCTTCGAACGCCTTGCGCTGAAGCTGTCCCAGTCGAGCCGCCTGTTCGGGGTGGTCGCGTCGCTTCCAACTGGCCTCGGTCGCGCCCGGGAAGACCCCGGCCAGTTCGGACGCCAGCGGCCCCCCCAGGAAGCCATCGATGACGGCGTGGGGATGAGGCCGCGCCGCGCCGTAGCTGGCGCGATGGGCCAGCGCGAGCGAGCGGAGCGCCGTGCGGCTGAAAAAGAAGCTCGGTCCTCGCAGCGGGCCTTCTTCGTGGGTCGCGATGCTCACGGGCCCCCTATAGCAGAACGTGCGGCGCGCTTTCGGCGCCAGGGCACCATGGCGCAGGCGACCGAGTCTGGAGCTGCTGCCTCCGGGCGCATCATCGCTCCGGTGGCCGGAAGAGGACTCAGGAGAGCGCCCGCAGCCCAGCCCGAAGGGCATCGACATCGGTTTGCGCCAGCAATCGCTCCGTCTCCTCGTTCATCCGCTCCCAGTAGGGCAGCGCGGATTGGAGGAGCTGGAGCCCAGCGTCCGTCAGCGTCAGCAATCGCCCGCGGCGGTCGGCCGGGTCGACGGTGGTCTTCACCAGCCCGCGCCTTTCGAGCGGCTTCAGGTTGGCTGTCAGCGTGGTCCGGTCCATCGCCAGGAGCTCCGCGACGGGGCCGATGGATGGCGGCTGGGGGCGATTGAGCGACATCAGCAGCGAGAACTGTCCATGCGTGAGGCCCACGGGGCGCAGGGCTTCATCGAAGCGCCGCGCCAGGGTGCGCGCGGCCTGCTGGACCACCAGGCACAGGCAGTGGTCACGGACGTGAAGCGTCGTGGCGAATGGGACGGCTCTGGACATTGACAGGGGTTATTATGTTGATATCAACTCTTCTTGTCAAAGCAAGATTGCCCCCGCTGGAGAGTTGCCATGGCCTACATCGACGGATTCGTGATCGCAGTCCCCTCGGCGAACAAGGAAGCGTACCGGCAGGCCGCTATTGCCGCCGCGCCGCTGTACAAGGAGTTTGGTGCGACGCGCTTCGTTGAGAACTGGGGGGACGACGTCCCCGAAGGCAAGGTCACCGACCTGCGGCGCGCGGTGAAGGCCGAGCCGGATGAGGTCATCGTCTTCTCCTGGATTGAGTACCCCAGCAAGGCGGTGCGCGACGAAGCGAACGCGAAGGCAATGCGTGACCCAAGGATGGAGGAGATGGGCGCGAACATTCCCTTCGATGGGAAGCGGATGATCTTCGGAGGCTTCGTTCCCAGCCTCCATGAGGGCGGAGCGGGCAGGCCCGGCTATGTCGATGGCTCCCTCGTGCCGGTGCCGGTTGGAAACAAGGAGGCCTACCATGCCATCGCGTCCCGTCTCGCGGCGGTGCTGCTGGAGCATGGTGCCACGCGCGTCGTCGACGCGTGGGGAGACGACGTCCCCGACGGGAAGGTCACTGACTTCAAGGGCGCGGTGAAGGCCACCGCGGATGAGCAGGTCGTCTTCGCTTGGATTGAGTGGCCGTCGATGGAGGCGCGCAACGCCGGGTGGGGGAAGGCCATGGCCGATCCGCGCATGCACCCGGACAGCGTGCCCTACGACGAGGGCCGCCGGGCCCACGGCGGCTTCGTGCCGATTCTGGTTGAGACGGCGGCGACGGGCACGGGCGCATAGGTCGCCTTGTCATGTGCCTCCGCCTGGTTTCGTGAAGCGTAGAAGGCCGGCGGCGCGATATTGGGCAGCACATGGTTGGGATCGAGGGATGAGACGTCGACGTCCTCGATGACGCGCTCAATGCTTGGCACGGGGCTTTGTCGCCGGCGGAGTTGATTCGGACGAACGCCAGGGGGACGGCCCGTAGGTTTCCGGGCCGTCGCCCGATGACGTTCATCCGAATATACCGGCGTTGATGCGCGACCGCTGCTCAGAGGAAGCGGATGAGCCCGATACCGAGGGTGACCTCGACGACCGGCCTGGGGCTGAACCCAAGCCGGATGTCATCCCAGCCACCGCGCCCGACGAGCATGAAGTGCAGCATGTGAAGGCGCGTCTGGAGGCCGAGACTCGCGCGCAGGGGCACCTGGAGCTGGCCCGTCGACGGCGACATCACGGTGGTGCCCTGCACACCCACGAAGGTGCGGAGCTCTTGCAAGCACATGCATTCGGGCGGGACGAGTTCGCGTGAGACGGTGAGGCCAACAGAGGGGCCCAGGCCCGCGTCTTCGGTCGTGCGTGTGGCGGTACGGACGTGGAGACCCAGTTGGGCGGAGACGCCGACAGGGCGTTTCCGGTTCTGATGCGAGAACTGCGTCCAGTATGCCGCGTCGACACTGATGGCGGCGTTGTCGTAGCGCTGGCGGGTCTCGAGGGCGAGACCGTCAGTCTCCTCGGTGCAAGGGAAGGGGAGGACGATGCCCATCCCCATTTGATGGGAGCCGACGAGCATGTCGGTCAGCATCTCGTCATCGGCCTTGGCTCCGAGCGAGAGCAGCGGGAGTTCCGCCGCGGCGCGACTGGGGCTCAGGACGACGAGCCAAAGCATGGTGCAGAGAATGACGCCCCATTGAGATTTGACCCACGAAGCACACGACTCTCGCTGCCAGAGCATGGCCTTGCTCCCTCCTGTGTTGGATGGGAACAAGGTAGGGAACTGGTGGGAGCGCATCATCACCGCAGCCTCATGATTGCGTCATGAGCGCTTCGACCGCAGGGACATGGTTGCCTCTTACCCGCCGCCCCTGAAAGGGATAGCGTCGACACCCATGCGTACTTGGACGTGCTGGGTGTTCCTGGCTTGTTGGGCCTTTGGCGTTCCAGCCCTGGGTGTCACCGTGGAGAAAGTACCGCGGCTCGCGGCCAGCGCATGGTCTGTGGACATGACCAGGACGCTCACGCCGCAGACGCTTGCGGAGGTGGATCAGCTCGGCAATGCCCTGGTCCGTGATGGCCAAGGCCAGCTCGCGGTGGTGGTGGTCGACACGACGGGGAGCCAGCCGCCGCGCGCCTTCGCGCTGGAGCTCTTCAATCGGTGGGGGCTGGGCACGGCCGGTCGTGACGACGGCGCGCTGCTCTTCATCGCGCTCAAGGACCGCGCGGCGGAGATCATCCTGGGTGATGGCGTGGATGGCCCGAATGAGCAGGCTCGCAGTGACGCCATCATGGCGAACGACGTGGTTCCCGCCTTCAAACGGGGCAGTCCGGACGACGCGGTGCTGGAAGGCGCACGCGGGCTGTATCAGCTCATCGTGACCTCGGAGCTCAATCAGCCTCACAACGCCCAGGAGGCCGCATCGGCATGGGATTCCAGGCTCGCGGAGTCCGCATGGTCGGAGGGCTCCGCCGTCACCATCGAGTCTGAAGGACCGAGGGAGCCGGAAGGTGCCCTGAACGTTCCCGCCCTGGCGGGAGGGGCGGGGTTCGTGGGGGCCGTGGGGGTAGCGGGCCGGGCGCTGCTTCGTCGCAGACCGCGCCGGTGCCAGAAGTGCCGCAACCAGAGGACGCGGCTCGATGAGGATGCCGACGATGCCCACCTGATGGCCGGGCAGGTTCGTGAGGAGCAGTTGGGCTCGGTGGATTACGACGTGTGGTGGTGCGAGCCGTGCCAGGACGCGGTCGTGGAGCGCTATGGAACGCTCTTCACGCGTCATGTCCGGTGCAAGAAGTGCCGTTATGTGACCGCGAACAAGACGAGCCGGACGATTCGCAGCGCGACGTACTCCTCTGGCGGAGAAATCGAGGTCACGGTGCGTTGCACGCACTGTCACCACTCAGCGACTTCCCGTCACTCGACGCCGAAGCTCACGCGGTCCACGTCGTCGAGCTCATCCAGCCGGAGCAGCTCTTCAAGCGGCGGGCGTTCGTCGGGCGGTGGCTCGAGTGGGCGCTGGTAGTTCGCCCGCGCCGCCGCTGACGCCAGGCGTCAGCGGCTTCGACGTGGCCGAGTTCCACGGCGCCCACGGCTCCCTGATTGCCCCGTTCTTCTGGGGCCCTACCAATCGCCGTGGACGCGAGAGCGAGGGCGCTACATCAGGTGGTGGGGTCCTCCTCATAATGGACCACCCCATCAGGCCGGCGCGCCCTCAGTGCTTCCACTTGCCCTGGGCCGAGCGCGCGATTCCTGCGCAGCCAGAGCTCGTTGAGGCTCTTGAGCGACGCCAGGACTTCAACACTGGCAGGAGTGACGGCCGTGTCGATCAAATGGAGGCGTAGCACCGTTCCAAGCCCGGTCTCATCGCGCAGTGTTTGAAGAAGGCGATCATCGACGCCCCGTCCGGTGAGCAGGAACTCGTTTGAGAACGCCATCGGCTTGACGGACGTCACGTCGAGCAGGCTGGGGTCGTGCAGTACGATGCCACTGAGGCTTCCGTCGTCACGGACCGGCAGATTGAGCAACGTCTGTTCGGGGGTGGCCCGTGCCCGCACCCGCCCGTCCTCGAACCACGCCCAACCGTCACCGTTCCGCATGTCCGCTTTCGGCGCTCCGGATGGGTACCATTCTCTGCGCGCCGTGTCTGCGGGCTGGCCGGAGGCATACGCCTCTTCGACGAGACACAGTCCCTGACCGTTGAAGGTGTACACGATGCCGTCGACTGGCGCACCGCGCCAGAGCAACGGTCCATAGGCGTCAGCGAGTTCGAGGCTCGCTCGATCCAACCGCGCACCTTCGAGTTGGGGCAACCAGTCGTCCGATGTGCCCGAGACGCTTCCCTCCGAGACAGCGAGGAGCTCGTGAACGACCCCGTCGTCCTCGACGCGATAGGCGAGGCCCGAAAAGCGTGCCCCCTCGTAGGACAAGCGGCCGTTGTCGTCGGTGGTCAGGGTGCTCGTGCGGATACGTCGCATGGGTTCCATGGTCATGGTCTTGCCCTCATCCCGTAATCACCCGGAAATCGCCGGGTGCGACCAGGATGCCGGAGCAGTTTGGACAGGCCACGAAGGGGCGCCCCTGGCGTTGATTCTGGTCCTGTAGCATGTAGGTGGCCACCGTGACGTCTGCCGCTGCGACGCCCGCGGCGAGGAGCTGATTGGTCGCGAGGCACTCCGCATGAACTCCGGGTACTCCGTACAAGGCGGCGAAGCCATAGGCGTCATTTTTACCATGTGGAATGATCGTGGCTCCCGAAATGACCGCGAAGATGTGGTTGCGGATCCGGGTCTTCATCCGTGCATGGAGGACGATGCCGTGGTCGTTCAGGAGGAAGTTCTCAACCCAGTTCGCACCAGCGGTCGCCCAGGTGTTGTTGTTTCCGTGCGGATTGGACATCGAATGGAGGAATTGACCGAATGGCGATCCCCCTACGGCTCGATAGTTGCGGTTGACCCAGAAAGCGGTTCGTCGGTCGTAGTATTTGTGCGCCGCGGCGAGCGCGAGCGCGACATCCGTGTTGGCGGGACCGGCCAGGACTCGGGTCCGACACTCGTTGCCTGTCAATCTATCGAGGTGCTGATCGAAGCTGAAGGTATCAAGGCGCACGACGTCCCCATGGTTCAGTGTTCGCGGGATGCCGTCGGCGGATGAGGCTGCACTTATCCGAGCGGCGCACGAGACGTACCTGGCTGTGACAACCTTGACCGGATTGCGCGTGGCGGGAATGCCGTGCCCATGCGTTGGGATTGCATCCCATGCTGGGTTGTTGCCTTGCGTGGCGAAGTAGCGAACGACAGGAGGGCCGCTGAAGTGGGCCTGACTGAGGAGATCGGTCCCCGCAAGTGCTCCAGCCGCGTCATCGAAGACGTCCAGGTTTGTGTGCTCCAACGATAATTGGTCGGCCTTCTGCCAGAACGCATTGCTTGGGGCGACTACCGTCATCTTGGCGAATGTGAAGGCTTGGTTGTCTTTTGCGTGGAGTTCGCGTTGCTTGGGGGCGTTGAGCAGGGGGTCGGGATTGAGGGAAAGTCCAGCAGCGAAAGTGGGGACTTGCAGTTCGAGCTTCTCGACGCAAACCGTCTTCGACGCGCGGGCGGCAAGCCGCCAGGCGGAGCCCGCCGTTCCGCGAGCTTCAGCACTCACGTCACAATTACTGGCCGTCAGTCCGCGCATATAGAGCGTCACGGGTAGCTGATTGGCCGCGAAAGACGTCCCAGAAGCCACTGCGTTTGTACACAGTTGGTCCCTGAAGCACGCAATCCGCGCTTCGTACTCCAGCCGGAGCTGGAGGTCTCCGCATGAATGTGTTGGGTCCGTCTGATCTATTCCGAGGATCAGTCGAGAGGGATCTGTTGAGCGGTTGTGATGGTTGCCATGGACGAGCACCAGTTCATCGCAGCGAATGGATGGGCTCACCACGTTGATGGCGCGGACAAGGACGTCCCCAGTCCGAGGAGGCGCGACGCGGATGCCCGGAGAGTCGCCAGCGTCCAGCGCAAGCTGGACGCTGGCGTTGCCCACGTTCGCCCCTTTGACATAGACGGTGACACCGTGACGTAGGGCGTCCGCGTCAAAGGCGTCGACGGGAGTCTCACAGGTCGCATCGGTGAAGAGCGAGCCGCCCACTACGGTGGGTTGTCCTCGCCCCGTGTATGGGGGCTGCCCTGTGCTCTCGTCGAGGCCCAGCGTAATCTGCGCGGCCGCGAACTGCTCCTCATGGTGCCACGCGACGGTCTCGCCCACCGTCACCGTCGGGCTCACCACGTTGATGGCCTGGATAGGGATGTCTCCAGTTTGAGGAGGCGCGACGCGGATGCCCGGAGAGTCGACGGCGTCGAGCGCGAGCTGGACGCTGGCGTTGCCCACGTTCGCGCCTTTGACGTAGACGGTGACGCCGCGACGTAGGGCGTCCGCGTCGAAGGAGTCGACTGAAGTCTCACAAGTCGCATCGGTGTAGAGCGAGCCGCCCGCTACGGTGGGCCGTCCTCGTCCCGCGTACTGCGGCTGGCCTGTGCTCTCGTCGAGGCCCAGCGTAATCTGCGCGGCCGCGAACTGCTCCTCATGGTGCCATGCGATGGCCTCGCCTACTGTCACCGTCGGGCTCACCACGTTGATGGCCTGGACTGGGATGTCTCCAGTCCGAGGAGGCGCGACGCGGATGCCCGGGGAGTCAACGGCGTCGAGCGCGAGCTGGACGCTGGCGTTGCCCTCGTTCTCGCCTTTGACGTAGACGGTGACACCACCACGAAGGGCGTCCGCGTCGAAGGCGTCGACGGGAGTCTCACAGGTCGCGTCGGTGAAGAGCGAGCCGCCCGCCACGGTGGGCCGTCCTCGTCCCGCGTAGGGCGGCTGACCTGTGCTCTCATCGAGGCCCAGCGTAATCTGCGCGGCTGCGAACTGCTCCTCGTGGTGCCACGCGATGGCCTCTCCCACCGTCACCGTCGGGCTCACCACGTTGATGGCCTGGACAGGGATGTCTCCAGTTTGAGGAGGCGCGACGCGGATGCCCGGAGAGTCGACGGCGTCGAGCGCGAGCTGGACGCTTGCGTTGCCCACGTTCGCCCCTTTGACATAGACGGTGACGCCGTGACGTAGGGCGTCCGCGTCGAAGGCGTCGACGGGAGTCTCACAGGTCGCATCGGTGTAGAGCGAGCCGCCCGCCACGGTGGGCCGTCCTCGTCCCGCGTACGGCGGCTGACCTGTGCTCTCATCGAGGCCCAGCGTAATCTGCGCGGCCGCGAACTGCTCCGCATGGTGCCACGCGACGGCCTCGCCCACCGTCACCGTCGGGCTCACCACGTTGATGGCCTGAATGCCGACAGCTTCTGTCGCGGACGGTACGATGACGCGAACGTTTGGGTTGGCGTCTGGAGTGAGGGTGAGCGTCACCGTCACGTTGCCGGCTGAATTGCCCCGCACGAAGAGCGGGAGAGCCGCGCGAAGTGCCTCCGCCGTGAACGCTTCCGCTGCGGGAGTCGTGCAGTTGCTATCGCCGAACAGGTCGGCGTCCCCTGTGACGCTCACCGTCCCGGTCCCCTGATAGGGCAGGTCCGGATGCGTCTCCATGATGGACAGCATGACGCTTGCCGGGCGTGTCCCTTGCCCTGCGTCGTCGAACCAGCCTGGTACATGTGCGACGGCGACGTTCGCCGTGACGTCGTTCGTGACCGCTTGCTCGCACGGCACGACGACGGAGACCTCCGGCGCGTTTGCCAGGTCTTGCTCGGCGGCGTGGAGTCGCAGGAGGTCGAGCCAAGCCAGTTCCTCGGATTCGCCATCCTGAATCGGGTCTCTGCTGCGCTTCATCATGCGCCCCCTTTCGCAGTGAGCGCACGGCGCGCGTTCCCGTAGAGAATTTCGATTTTGCTCTCCGGTGTGGGGATGTCGGTTCGCGACAGCGTCTCCGCCGCCCATGGCAGCGCTTCGAAGCCTTCGCCAAAGAGCACTCGCAGGTGAGCGAACCTGACGATGCCCTGTGAACTCCTCACGCCGTGTTCCATGGCCCGCGCGACGCTGGCGTCAATGAAGTCCTTCAGCGCGGCGTCGTCTGTCTCGAGCAGTCGCTCCCCGAAATGCTTGCGCAGATGAGGATGAAGCCACGCGCGCAATGCCCCCAGCCGTGGCTCGGCCAGTGCTGCGAGTTGAACATCCCGAATGACGAGCATGGAAGGACTTTAACATTCCTGACATCCCGCGCGCGGAGTGTTGGTTGGCTTTCATCACCTACATCCAGGCGGATGTCGCGGAGGGGGCTGGTGATGTGATGCGGCGCGGCATCTGTCGGACGGGAAGGACGTGTCGCTCGCGGTGACGGGTGGCGATTTACGTGAGTCCTTCCTCGTGAAGCCAGTCGAACGGGGGGATGAATAGGTTGTCCACGAAATTGTGGTCCATGGGCTGCGTCTGCCAGATCCGCTCGTGGGACTCTCCGAAGGTGCCGGACTCCTCGCCCTGGAAGCTCAGGTAGAAGCCCGTCACCCGCCCCCGGGGTGTGCTCCCAACGATGTCGTTCGCCCATCGCTCGGGCACGCCAGTCCACCCCGTCGACTGGTCCCACCCCGCGTGCGCGAGGCTGTAGAACGCCCGGTTCTGACAGCGCTGGCCAGGCACGTCGTCCTGGATGAGGGCGCACTCGCGCTCCTGGCCCTCTCCAGAGGTGAGCCCGTGGTTCCCGAGGAGAATGCTCAGCGAGCCGCGGCAGGTGCGTGGGCCCCTGGTTGTCCGGCGCGCTCAGGCGGCCATCCCAATCTGCGTACCGCTCGTTCGTGGTGTTCGTCGCGGCAACCGTGCCCGAGCCGGAGCCTCTTCCACCACTGCGCTCATCGTCCCTGCCTGGGGCGCCCTGCACACTAAACTGCTGGGTACGAACTGTCTCACTTGCGTTGGCAGAGAGGGATTGCCCGTGCACTGGTTGTGCGGATACCTTGCCTCTCATGGGTGATTCCTTTCAGATTATTGTGGACAGGGACGCATCTGCGGACGGCGCCCCCCCGTCTTGCGGCCGAGGTTCGGGACTGGCTCGTCGCGCGGCGCATCATCTCCTGCTGCCCCTCCTCGTCGCTGTGGGCCCGTTGGCGGGCTTCGCCCAGACGCCACCGACCATTCCTGCCGGCAAGGGAGGTGGCGATGCGGGAACGACGGTGCCCGTGGTTCCGCCACTGCAGGCACCGATCTGCCCTGCCGAACGTCGCGTCACGGTGTCTCCTGACACGTTGAAGAAGCAGTTGCGCGCCGCGACGACGACCGCCGAGGTGAAGAAGCTGCTCGCGCCACTGCACTTCGAGCTCGGGTGGGACCAGGCCGATTCGTGCAAGGCGGAGAGCGCCCCTGCGGCCGTGACGCTCGATGTCTTCCGTGCGCGCATCATGTCCTCGGAGACGGTGGATGTCGTTCTCCAGGTGCGAGGGAATGTTTGTGAATACCTGCCGTTGCTCGCTGGCGCGGTGCTTCATCCGCTCGCGGAGAAGAACGTCTATTGCCTCACGGGCATGCCCTTCCTGCCGGGGCTGGACACTTCGTACTCGAGCTCTCCCCCCAGGGTCGTCTTCGCGTTCGAGAACCTCACCGACCCCGTACGTCAGGTCTTCAAGGTCGACTTCTATCGGGAGTCCTCTCGAACGGAGGAGTCCGTGATTTCATATTGGGAGGCGCAAAAGGGCACCCTGGAGGAGATCTTTAAGTTAGGGGTGCTGACCGGCATTGCATCAGCCGTGGTCAGTACCTCCGTCGAGATGAGCATCAGCGCGGAGGGGAAGGAGTTCCCTCGCCGACTCAGGCTCAGGGAGCGGGCTCGGAACTGTGGGAAGGAGGTCACGCTCCCGTCCGGTGCGGTGCAGTATCACGATGAATGTTCCGAGGCCTCGAACGAAGTGGTCTATTGCTACAAGCGCACGGGGCCACAATCCCCCGGAGTCTACGTGGAGTGTGGGTGACGGCGCCCTCTGCGCCGCGAAGCATGGGGGCTGGACGCTAGCCCGGCTCAGTTGCACGGAGCCCAGGGGCCGCAGCGCGGAAACCAGCCTTCGGCATCGCGCTGTCTGGGCGGACGTGGGTGCCGCGGAAGATTCTGGAGGAGTGGTTGGTTCGAGAGAGGCGCGAGCGGCGAAGCGTTGAATCGATTGGGGGGACGGGTCTTCGAAGGCAGATGCCGACGCTGCCAGTGCACATCTCCCGCGCCTTTCGTTGAGTGAAGAACGCGACCGGCCGTGCATGACTCACCGCTTTCGGACCGTCCCGTGGCACGAGGCCGTCATCGTTGTCACTAGCGTCCTACGTTCATCGCCATCAACTGGGCGTGACGAAGGTGCGACGCAAGTCCGGAGGATGGGTTGAGCGATGACAATGGGCACGATGGCCGCGCAAGTCACGGATGGAGAGTCGCTCCAGTTCGCCCTGGATGACATCAAGGACTACGCCATTTTCATGGTTGACCTTGAGGGGCGCATCGCGAGTTGGAACGCGGGCGCGGAGCGAAACAAGGGCTACAGCGCGCAGGAGGTTGTCGGCAAGCCCTTCAGCATTCTCTTTGCGCCCGAGGACATCCAGAGCGGGCAACCCGCGCGCGAGATGCGCTTGGCGCTCGAACGAGGCGTCTACATGGGCGAGGGTGTACGCGTCCGGAAGGATGGCTCTCGCTTCGATGCGGAGGTGACGCTGCGACTCATCTTGGACGATGCCGGCCAACCTCGTGGCTTCGTCAAGGTGACCCGGGACATCACAGAGCGCAGACGAGCCCAGGAGGCCGAACGAAAGCGCATCGAATTCGAGAAGGAACTCATTGGCATCGTGAGCCACGACCTGCGCAGTCCCCTTAACGCGATCCTGCTCTCCGCCACCCAGCTCCTGCGTCGTCAGGGCATCGACGCCCTACAGGCCCGGGGCCTCGTCAGAATCGTCTCATCGGCGGAGCGAGCGGCGCGGCTGATTGGCGACCTGCTCGACTTCACCCAGGCTCGCCTCGGGGATGGCTTGGCCATCCATCGAAGACCCACCGACCTTCAAGGGCTTGCCCTGCAGGTGGTGGAAGAGGTGCGCCTGAGCAATCCCGGAAGAGAAGTACAGATGGAACACAGCGGTGATGGAACGGGGGACTGGGACCTGGACCGTATTGCGCAGTTGCTCGTCAATCTCCTCATCAATGCGCTGAGGTATGGAGCGCGTGACCGCCCCGTGCGACTGATAACCCGAGGGGACGCTGATGACAGCGTGGACATCGAGGTCCACAACTGGGGCGAGCCGATTCCTCCCGGTGAACTCCCGTACCTGTTCGAGCGACTGTCGCGAGGGCCCCGCGTGCCGGGCAAGCCCCAGGGAGGTATTGGGCTGGGCCTTTTCATCGCCAATCAGGTCGTGCGTGCTCACGAAGGCACCATCCAGGTGTTCTCAAGCAGGGAGAATGGCACGACGTTCACCGTCCGACTGCCTCGCCGAGCTTCGTCGTGAGCGCGAGCGGCCTGCTCACACGAGCGACTGCGGTT
Source organism: Myxococcus sp. CA023 (assembly GCF_010998615.1). Lineage (GTDB taxonomy): Bacteria > Myxococcota > Myxococcia > Myxococcales > Myxococcaceae > Myxococcus. The sequence goes on from NZ_JAAEAH010000019.1 coordinate 76,077, forward strand.
CCCAGATTTATCAGCAGACGGGATGCTACAAAGCAGCTCTCTGATTCAGCTCGCCGGAAGCCCCTGGAGTTGCCCCCGTCAAATCGGACAGCTCAGGCTTGGGAGTTAGCAATACGGAATTCGCGGGGTGACATCATCTTCAATGCGCGATGAGGGTGGCAGTGGTTGTCGTCGTCAAACCAGTTGTCGCGCTTGAACGTCTTCACGAACGCCTCGGCCATGCCGTTGCTTTCCGGGGAGTAGGCGGGCGTGGTGGACACCCGCAGGCCGAGGCTCCGGCCGAAATCGCGGCTGCGCTGGACGGAGGTGGACGTCGAGACGATCTTCAGGAGGTGCGGCGTAGCCTGAGAGGCTCGTCTCCAACTGGAGGGCCTCGGCGCGTGGCCTGGGCCCTCCAGCGTCCCATGGGCTCGGAGGTGGGCTCAGAGGTGCAGCCGGTAGCCCACGCCCGCGGCGAGGAAGCCGCCGAGGTTGGTGTCACCGGTGGTCAGGAAGTCCACGCGGGTGAAGTGGTAGTGGACCTCGGCGAAGATGCCACCGGGGCCGAGCTTGTACTCGGCGCCGCCGAGGAACTGGAAGCCCACGGTGGCCTCGGACTCGGTGTACGTGCTGTCAAAGGCCTCTGTCTCCGCGCGATGTAGGTAGAGGCCGGGGCCGGCGCCCACGTAGGGGGTGAGGGTGCCCTCGAGGAGGGTTCCATCGAAGCGGTAGACGGCGGATAGCAGGATGGCCATCTCGCGCTCGGTGAGCGTGTAGGGGGCGTCCGCCGGGAGCTGCGGGTCGCCGAGCGTGCCGCTGACCTGCGGCTGGTGGAAGTTGAACTCGGCGACGATGGCCAGGCGGTTGCCCAGCAGAGGGGTGATGTAGCCCGCCTCGGCGCCAAGGAAGACGGCACCGCTGAGCGGGGTGGTCGTCTTGAAGAAGCCCAGTTTGGGAGCCAGGAGGAGGCGGCCTCCGGGCTCCTGGGCGGCCGTGGCGGCGCTCTCCTGGGTGGGCGTGGGGGGCGCCTGCGACGGCGCGGGCGTCTGGGCGAGCGCCAGGAGGGTGAGAAGGGGAAGGGCGTTCATGGTGGTGCGCTCCCGGGGGCCTAGTAGACGAGGCGCTCGACGGTGTCGGTGGGTGTGCCGCCCGCGTCATTGGGGAAGCCGCCCGCGGCGTAGACGAAGGCGCGGAAGAGGACGTTGCCGGAGAGGTAGCGCGGACCGCCGCTCAGGTAGGACACCGAGGCGGCGTCGAGGGGGCCGTCGAAGCTGGTGGACTCCGTGCACTTCGCGGGCACTGGCCCAGCCCTGCCGCAGACGAGGTTGGAGTGGACGGCGAAGCCCGTGCCGCCCGTGGCGCCCGCCTGGAAGAGGTAGTTGGCCACGACCTCGGTCCAGCCTCCGTGCGTGCTGGTGGTGTTGTAGGTGGCCTGGGTGAAGAGTATGGGCGCGGGGCTGGGAAACCCCAGCATCTTCACCTGGGTCGTCTCGATGATGCCGGCACCCGTGAGCGGAGCGCCGCCCGCGTCGCCTCCCACCACGAGGAGCCAGGCGTCATGGTTGTTTTCCGGCGAGGTGGTGGGGAAGGCATCGGGGGCGGTGAGCGATCTGGCGACGGCGAGCGAGTGCCGCTGGCGCGCCCGGCTGAGGTGGCCCACGGGCCCGAAGGAGCTCAGGTCCGCGGTGTTGGCGGCGAAGGTGGCATACTCGAGGGACGTCAGGCTCGCGCCGGCGCTGGGGCAGCGGGGGCCCGCCGGGGAGCAGAAGCCGCCGACCACGTACACGGTGTCGTCCACGAGCCGGGCGGCGGTGTTGCCGCGCCCCTGGTACAGGGGGGCCACGCTGGCCCACTTGCCGAGGGCTCCGGGAGGCAGCGGCGCATCGCCCGCTGGCGTCTTCGAGCCATTGTCGGTGTAGCTCACCTCGGGCAGGGGCGAGCCCGTGCAGGCCGCGGCGGGCACCTCGTCGAGCAGCAGCTCGCTGCCCGAGACCGCGTTGGCGGCCACAGTGCGGTAGACGCGGTAGCTCGCGGCGCCGGGGATGCAGGGCCAGGCGAGCGTGGTGGAGCCTCCGCCTGCGGCATTGATCTTCACCGGGTGCTCGTCCGAGGGCAGCGTCTCTCCGCCCGGGTTCTTGGGGTCATCGGCGGCGCGGAGGGCCGACACGCGGTAGTAGAAGGCCCCCGCGGGCAGGGAGCCGCCCGTGCCCGGGGTAGGCGGCAGGAGCGCGGGGGCATCCGCCACCTTGAGGACCTGGGCGCGCTCCACGGTGTCCATCGTCGTGCCTGCGTCCCGGATGCCGCCGATGACGACGAGGTAGGAGGTGTCTCCGGGGACGGTGCGCACGACGGCGGTGTGGCCGCTCCGGGGCGCCGGGGCCGCGCCCGCGCCCAGCGGTGAGCGCCCGAGCGTGCGGAAGGTGCAGGTGAGCCCGGTGCACTGGCCGCCGAGCTCACCGAAGAGCGTGACGGGGGCCATCTCGACGGAGGCGAGAGCGGTGGTGCCGTTGGTTCCGCCTAGTGCGTACAGGTACGGCTGGCCGAGGTCATCCGTGGCGACCACGAGGGGGAAGCTGGCGCGCGGTCCGGTCAGCTTCGTCGTGAGGGGCGCGACCTTGCTCGCCTCGTTCGTCGGGTTGGCGGAGGGGTCGGTGACGATGAGGCCCGAGTAGTTGGCGTAGGCCGGGTTGTTCGTGTTCTGCACGCGCACCACGTAGAGTCCCTCGGAGAGGCTGAAGCCTCCGGTGGCCGCCACCTGGGTGCCGATGGGGGTGTACTCGACGCACTGGTCCGCAGCCACGTTGGTGACGAGCGCGCGCAGCTCGGTGGTACTCGCCGTGCCGGTGGCGGTGAGCTCACACGCGCGGATGTTCTGGCTGCCGATGGGCTTGAGGAGGAGCTGCACCTTGGCGTTGGCGCCGAAGTTGCTGCCCGTCACCACCAGCGGGTTGGCGGAGTCGGTCAGGCCGTTGGTGGTGATGGCGCTCGGCGCGATGGAAGAGATGGAGGGCGGCGGGTCCTCCAACACGGTGAAGCCGTTCTCCGCGGACACCTCGCCGATGGCTCCGCTCGGGTCCTTCACGCGCAAGGTGTAGGGGCCGCCGGGGACGATGCCGTTGGGGCACTCGGGGTCGGTGAGGGGCAGCGCCGCGTCGCCTGAGCAGGTGGGCACCACCGCGGTGACGGTATTGCCGTTGACGAAGGCCGCGCGCCGCAGGGGAATTTCCACGAGCTTCGTGGGGGCCGCTTTCAGCGGCGCGAACAGGGCGATCTCCGGCAGGCCTCCGGAGAAGGGCTGCTCGTCATTGTTGGAGGGCGTATTGAAGAGGGTGATGGGCTGGTTCTGCCGCCGCCAGCCGAAGCGCGGGTCGATGTTGAGCGTGCCCAGGCGCGCGAAGCTGACGTCGAGCCCCAGGGGCAAGGTGAAGGCACAGCCGTCGGGGTTGGTGAGCACCACGTCGTAGGTGCCCTCGGGGGTGTTGGGGGGAACTTTCGCCGTCACCCGGGTCGCGGACACCACCGCTGCGTCGGTGAGTGTCACCTCGGGGCGGTTGGTGCCGCGGATGACCACGGTGGGCACCTCGCCCGTGCGGAAGCCCGTGCCCACGAGCTCCACCGAGAAGGGCGTCGTCTGGGTGAAGCCCTCCGGCGCGGTGGCGCTGGTGAGCGTGGGAGGAGGCACCACGAGCAGGGCGTCGGCGAGCTGTCCGGTGGTGCCGCTCGGGTTCTTCACCTCCACCGTGTAGCTGCCGGGCGCCAGCTCCTGAGCGGGCGAGGTGTCGCGCGTGGGCACGTCCAGGCCGAGCTGGTTGGCGCTGACGAAGAAGACGCGCTCTCTGGGGAGCGTGGCGGTGGAGGGGCCCCGCAGCGTCACCTCGGACAGGCCCACTCGGGGTGAGTCCGTGAGGACGTCCTGGGGCATGGGGGCGAAGCCGCTACCGGCCAGCGACACACGCCAGCCGGTGGTGCCTCCCTGCGCGTTGCAGACGCGGGCGGGCAGGAGGTCGGGCTGCCGCGGGCTGGTGGCTCCGGAGACGGTCGGGGTCGGCCCCTCGATGGTGCGGGAGCACGCCATGAGGGTGAACAGCGCTGCTACAACGGGAAAGCGCAAGGGGGTTTCTCCTCAGTCAGAACGAGGTTCGACCTTACTCTTGGAAAGATGAGAGTCCCCTGTTTCCTTGGATATCGCTGATGTGATGGAAGTGTGTTACGGACACGGGCCAGGGCAAGCCGGGCGCGCTCTCCAGCGAGGAGCGGGCGGAACTCTCCAGGCTGCGCAAGCGCGTGTGCCAGCTCGAGATAGAGCGAGGCCTGCTAAGAAATGCAGCGGTTTTCTTCGCGAAGGAGATGAAGTGAATTTCCGCTTCATCCACGCGAAGAAGGCCTCAACGTCGGTGGCCTTCATGTGCCGCCAGTTGGGCGTCTCCTGCTCGGGCAGCTATTCCTGGTCGTCGTTGACGAGCGCGTCCGGGTTTGTGAACAGCTCGTCGGCGCGCTCCGACAACGCCAGGCGCAGCAACCTCGGGTTGGCCCCGTCGACCGTGAAGGCACAGGGCATGTCGCGCAGCAGGTAGACTCGCTGTTTGGAGGTGATCTCGTCAGGCAGCTCACCGAAGGTGAGGTACGTGTGGGTGGGGACGGTGATGGGCTCGCCGGTGTTCGGGTAGGTGTCCTCCAGCGGCGGTGACTGATCCTTGCGCCGGGCACTCTGGCGCGAATATGCGGCATCCGTCATGTCGAAGCGAAGGAAACACTGGTCCTTGCGCGTCGGCAGGAGGATTTCGGAGAAGCCGTTGGCCACGTCGACGGAGTATGCGGTGACAGTGCCGGACGTGGAGTCCGTCAGCTTCACCTCGTGATGGCCCCGGCTGACCTCGAAGTTGAAGTGGTCATCTTCCCGGCTTCGCTCCCGAGTCGGGAGCCCGTCCACGACCAACTCCACGGCGCCGCCTCCCACCGTCACGACGTGTAGCGTGCCGTTTCCGAAGTAACGAAAGGCCAGGGATGCGAGGGCCGTGCCCACGAACCCGACTACAACGACCACCACGGCAAAGATCTGAACCTTGCGAAGCACAGGGGCCCCATTCCAGGTCGACCGACGACCCGAGCACGCGGGACGGTAGTCCACCACCACGAATGCCGGGAGAAAACCGGGTGGGACGTCTTCACTTGTTCCGGGGGAACGTATCGGTGGAAGTGCATCGTTGAGGCAAACGTTCACAGTCGACGTGTTCACGTCGAATGCATCAGGACAGACAATCGTGGCTGCCTCTTCGGGCAGGTTTGGGAATCGCCCCGCGGCCTAAAGCCATTCAAACTCAGGGCCCCGAATGGGGTCTGTGGTGAGGATGAACGTGCCCTGGAGCATTTCAATCAACTCCAGTGGGCCCACCACAGGCTGCTTCGGGGACGAGGGGGGACCTCGTTGCCCCGAATGCATCAACCTCCCATCTTCCAGGAGAATGGCCCAGCGCACTTCGCCTGCTCTGTCGGAGTGGGGGAAATGACAGTGTCGCGCCACCGCGGCGCGTGCACTCGTGGGGAGCTCGGGCAGCGGCGTCATGCGTGGGGGCGCCACGAGCCTTCCGTTGGAATGGAAGCGAACTTCCGCCAGCATGGGCTGTCGAGGGTTCTTCAGCGACGCCGCTACCAGGGCCGCATGGACGTGGCCCGAATCATCAATCCAGACGCCCGGCTCGGAATCAGGTAGCGCGCTTAGCCCTCGGAGGAGGGTGCTCGCCACTCGGCTCAGACGACCGGCGCTCGTGGCTCGCACGTGCTGGACTTCCAGCCCTCCTGCGGCCTCGCTCACGAGCACGATGCTGATGCCATTTCCCACGGACCCGGGCTGCAGCGTGGCGCGAGCGCTCAGGGGCACGGATGGGAGCTTCACGCGCCCCACTTCCTTTCCGGGTGTGACTTTGAGGGCATCCATGCTCGACTGAAATCGCAAGAGTCGGAGCCCTCTTCCCCCAGCCTCCACGATGGGGACGAAGAGCTCTCCGGCATGTGTCTCCAGGGGCGGACGGATGAGCCTCTCTGGCGGCGCCTCCAGGTCAAAGCGGAAGGGCTCCGTGAGCGTCGCGGGCGGAGCCAGGGCGAGAATCGACGCACCCTGGCGCCACAGGACCCAGCTCACGGCCTCACCGCCCGGCGCATCGTTCGTCCACGGCGCCAGCGCGTCGGATGCACCTGGCGCCACCGCTCCCAGCACTTTCGAGGTTCGCCGGGAGACGCCGCGTCCGGCCTCGTCCGTCTCGTCCACGAAGACGGCCTGCATCAGCAGGGTCTGCTCCTCCATGTGCTGGAGCCACACGGTGCCAACCCCGGAGTACGCCCCGCCTCCAATCATCACTCCCGCCGACGCGGAGTCTGGCCGTCCTGTCACGACGTCGAATTCGACCGGCGCGGACACCGTGTCGATACCCGCGGCCTGAAGTCTCGCGGTCAGGCGGTAACGGCCGGGCTGGCGGATGGGCGCCCATTCCTGGAGCGGCACGACGGACTCGAGTACGCGTCCCGAGCCCAGCCGGACCTGGGGTGCGACGACGCCACCGAGCGGCTGCGTGCCCTCACGCTCGATGACTGTGTAGTGATTGACGGTATGGCCCTTCGGGTACTCGGGGCCCGTGACGGTGTACGTCAGGGATTGGTCCGAGTGCCGGAAGGGGTCGGGAAACTCCAGGGGTGTGGCGCTCTCGTTGGATAGGGCGATGCGCACGTCCATGTCTTCTGAGGTGACGAGCTGCGCCTTGGACAATCTGAGTTGGATGCGCATGGGCACACCTCCAGAGGGTGGGGACGGTGCCGTCTTGACTTGGGACGGCGTGGGGACGGGGTTTGCCGCCGACAGGGTCAGCACGAGCAGCCACGGCCCGGAGAGGACGGAGGCGCTCATGGCCGCGCGTTCCGGGCACCGTCGTGGTCCAGGGCGTGGGTGTTCCATCCCCGCAGGCGCAGGAGACAGAGCCCACAGAAGCGCCGCTCCGTCGTGAAGTCGTAGCCCATCAGGCAGTCATTCCCGTCGACGTCGTGGCGCTTCGCCTGGGCACCGCCAATCTCGCGGTGCGCGGGGAAGGGGGCATGCGGCAGGAAGAGCTGGTGCCCGATTTCATGCGCCAGCGTTTGTTCCAGCGAGTTGAGGGAGTTTCGGTAGTTGCCCGGCGCGGCGCATTGGATGACGGCGCAGCGGTCCCGCTTGCGCGAGGGGAACTCCGACGCGAAACCGTTGACGCGAATGCCGCCGACCGTCGTCTCCAGGTTGTAGAGCCCGGAGAACTGGAAGAGCGCGATGCCCGCGGCCGTCCCCAGCGCCGAGTCCAGCGCCCGGGTGAGCAGCGCCTTTGCCCAGTCCTTGCACTGCCGGTGGTACTCGCGTGCCTCCAGCAGGGGCAGCCTGCGCTCTCGCGTGGGCGCCAGCCACCGGGGGAGGTCCGCATCGCCGCAGTGCTTCACGCGCTTCACCTCGGCCAGGAACTCCTCGTGGGTGCGGAAGGTGAGCGCGTGGCCGCCTTCGGCGAACTGGTCCACCGCAGGGTCGATGGCCGCCCGGAGCTCCCAGTGCCGGGACGCCGCCACGGCCGCTGCGATGCACGCGTTGTATTCCCGAGCGCACCATCCCGAGACGCCGCCCGTGCGGTCCTCCAGTCGCAGAAAGGCCCGTTCGAAATGGCCCTGCACGGTGGAGAGCGAGAACCCGGAGGCGCCCGTGTCCTTGCACAAGAGGCGGGAGATGTGGACCTCGCGCCAGGATTCGAAGATGCCGGTGGCGGCGCGCACGGCGGCGGGCAGCGGTCCATCATCGTTCACGTCCAGCACCACGCCGCCATCCCTGCGGCGGTCATAGGCAAGCTGCACGGTGACTCGCCAGGCGTCTCCCGCGATGCTGGAGGGCTGGAACACCACGCCCGTGCGTCCCGCGAAAGCCCCTGTGGTCCAGGCCTGGCTGTAGGCCGCCCAACCGCGCTTGTTGCAGGGCGTGACGCGGAAGGGGAACGCGCCGTCACGGGGCTCGGCCTGGGGCGCATAGCCGGCCTGTCTGGGAAACACCGCCGACGATGGCGCACCGCGCTTGCCGCCCACATCCCGGTGCGCGTTGTCGCCCTTGGGTTGTGACGTCGAACAGTGACGGTCCAGCGCATGTTTGAGGAAGGCCCGGGCCGTGGGGGCATGGTGCTCGATGGCCTCTGTCTCGTCCTCCCAGTCCCAGAGGAAGCGCACGCGGCCCAGGGCCTTCGGCGCATCTACCCGGTTGCCTCGCGAGTCCTTCAGCCAGGCTCGGGCGAACAGCGGAATCTCCGGTCCGTTACCCCAGTGCTTGCGATGCAGTTGGTGGTCCGTGTCATCGGCCATCTCCGATGGCCTTGTCTTGAAGACGTTCCCAACCAGCCGGATTTCGGCCTTCTCGCCGGGCGCGGGGAGCCGCTTCAACAACTGGGTCAGCTCACGGTCGCGTGGTCGCGAGAGCACCCGAGGCTCACCCAGCTCCAGGTCAACGTCCGCCACCAGGACGTGGAAGAACGTCCACGCCATGGGCGCCTGCGCCAGTCCACTGCCTTGGAGCGTCAGCTTCAGCTTGTACGGCGAGTGCTCCACCGTGACGACGCCATCCGGGAATGTCTCCGACTCGGGCACGCGGCCATCCCATGTCCACCGATGCTCGCCTTGGACGAGCTCCTCGCGGCTGAGCTCGCGCGACCACAGCGGCGCCTTGCGGTAGCGCGTGAAGAGCTCCAGCTTTCCGGCGCGCACCAGCCCGCCTGAATTGAGCAGGCGCCACGTCAACTCCACCGGCTCGACTTCGGGCGCGAAGTGGAAGCCGTCATCACCCCCTGTCAGCGCGGGGAAGGGCACGGGGCGGTGGCAGCGGGATTGGGGACCTCCGGGGCTGCGGAGCCGGAAGTCCGCGACGCCATGGCTGGCGGGACGGAGGCGGTTGCGGTTGCGTCCTCCGGGCGCAGCGAGGGCGACACTGGCCGTCAGTGAGATGCGTGCCATATGTGGGGGCCTCAGGCGTCGTGCAGGCGGATGAGCTCGCGGGAGATGTCCGCGAGCTGTCCCGTTTCCGGCAGGCCATGGCGGCGCTGAAACGCTCGCACGGCGGACTTCGTCGAGGCTCCGGGCGACCCGCGCTCACCTTCAATGGCGTAGCCCAGGTTGTGCAACCGCTCCTGCGCGGCCCGGAGGGCGTCGGACTCGAATCCCGGGAGCGACTGGAGCTGCAGCGCCCAGCGGAGCGTCACCGGCTCGGACGCGGCGGCGGGCGTGGCGTCCGGAAAGTCCTCATCGGTGACGGCGGGTGGGTAGGGCGGTGGCACGCTCTTCGCGGCGGCGGGAGGCACGCTCCGGCGGGGCGGTGGCGCTGGCGGCTTGGACAGCTGCACCAGCAACTCACCCGCGGCGAGGCCCGGGACTTCGTGGCTCAGCGAGCCATCCGCCGCCGTCCTGCCGCAGTGCTCGGTGCGGCCGACCGTGAGCACGTATTCCGTATCCGCGTAGGGCACTTCCTGTGGATCCAACAGGACCAGGTGCAGCCGTCGCTGCTTCAAGATGAAGGTACTGGTGTTTCCTGTCCGGATTGGTGCCGTCCTCGGACTGACCATGCCGCGCTCCCCCCGTGCCTGGATTCGCGATGGTGTCTGTGCATCGTTGAAGGCGTGCCCAAGGTACGGGAACCCGGAGCGCCCTCTATCACCGGAAGTTCTGGGATAACCCTGTTCTGTGCGTCGGGTTAACGGACCTCAACCTGGTGGGTCAGTCAGAGGACGCATGCATGGCCAGCCGGGCGAGCCGGAGTGATCGCTGCGCGACGAGGCCAGGTCCGCCGCCGCGTGCATGCCCGGTGCGTGCGGCGTGCTTATTTTGGCCACGGACGTTGAGTCTCGCTTTCTTGGAGGAGCCACGCATGCGCACCACGGACGTTGCCAGGCACGACGAAGCCAGGTGCATCTGGCCCGCACGAGCCGTGCTCGGCGAGGGCCCCTTCTGGATGGCCACCGAGGGCGCGCTCTACTGGCTCGACATCCCGGGCCGCAAGGTGCACCGGCTGGAGCTCCAGAGCGGTGCCCAGGCGAGCTGGGACACCCCTTTGCGTATCGCCTCGCTCGCGCCCCGGCGGAGTGGAGGCTTCATCGCGGGGACGGAGCGGGGCCTGGCCTTCTACGAGCCCCGGAGCGCGCGCCTGGAGCGGCTGCTGGACCCGGAGCCTGAGCGCCCCCACAACCGCTGCAATGACGGGAAGGTGGACCCACAAGGCCGCTTCTGGGTGGGCACCATGGATGATCGCGAGAAGGCGCCCACCGGCGGGCTCTACCGGTTCGATGCCCAGGGACACCTCGCTCGAATCGATGAGGGCTACACCGTGACGAACGGCCCCGCCTTCAGCCCCGATGGGCGGACCCTCTATGTGAACGACTCGCCCCGGCGCGTCACCTACGCCTTCGACCTGGGCCCGGACGGCGCGGCCACTCGTCGCCGGGAGTTCCTCCGCTTCGACGAGCCCCACGGCTTCCCCGACGGAATGACGGTCGACGCGGAGGGCGGCTTGTGGATTGCCTTCTACGGAGGGGGCTGCGTGCGCCGCTTCTCTCCGGACGGCGCGTGGCTGGCCGAGTACCGGCTGCCCGTGGCGAAGACGACCAGTGTCGCCTTCGCCGGGGACGCGTTGGACCGGCTGTTCGTCACCACCGGGCGGGATGGGCTCAGCGCGGAGGAACTCGAGGCCCAGCCGCTGGCCGGTGGGCTCTTCGAGCTGACACCGGGCGTCCGCGGCGTCGCGCCGGTTCCCTTCGCGGGCTGACCCGGCTCAGCCTTCCTCTTCGACTGCTTCTTCGTATTGCCGCGGGGGCAGCTCGGCGGCGCGAGCCGCGCGCAGGTGCTGCACCGCGAGGAAGCCCACCGCGCCCAGGCCGAAGACGAAGACGAAGGGCCCGGGCAGCAGGCGCATGTTGAGCCCCGCGAACGCGAGCGACAGGGCCACCGCGCCCGCGGGCAGGTAGCGCGTCCAGGATGGGCGCTCCACCTCCGGCCGCAGCGCCAGCAGGGCGAGCACGGCCAGCAGCGCCAGCTCCACCACCACCGACGCCGGCAAATCCCAGCCCCGCAGGTGGGTGACGCCGCCACCGTAGCTGTAGAGCATGTCGTCGGTGGGCCGCTGCGTGGCGATGACGCGCAGCTCGGGCGGGCCCTGGGGCACCGGCGCGTTGTCCGGCAGGCCCAGGTCCAGCTTCACCGTGCCCCACGGCGCGAACAGCGCCAGCAGGCACACCACCACGCCACCCAGGCCCACCAACTGGGGCATCGCCAGGAGCTGCCGGGGCTCGAAGTACACGCCCACGCCGTCCTCTCCCGCGATGACCTTGCGGTACTGGTCATGGGCCACCAGCCCCACGCCCGCCACCATCAGGAGCGGTAGCAAGCCCAGGCTGAGTGAGCGCAGCGCCAGCGCCACCATCACCGCGGTGGCGGTGGCGGCGGCCTCCGGCGTCATCAGCACCGCGGGCATTCGCTCGGTAAAGCCAGGCGACTGCTCCGCGGCGCGCAGCTCGCGCGCGACCAACACCGTGCCACTCACCACCGCCAGCAGCGTCCCGAGGAGGCCCACGCCAGAGGAGGCGAGCAGGGCGGACAGGAAGACGGCGCAGCCCACCACGATGACGCCCAGCACCGTGGGCGAGTGGGCCGGCACGTGCGCCAGCCACTTCGGCCCGTCGTAGGTCGGGGCGGACTGGCCCGGGTCCGTCTTGTCCTCGGGCGGAAGCTCGGGCGCGCCACTCACGACATAGGGCCGCGAGTGCTCATCCGCCTCCTCGAGAATGTCCGCCGCATAGGCGGGCTCCGCCAGGTCGCGCTGGGGGCGCGAGGGGCGGAGCGCGGCCCGGGCGCCCGTTCCCTTGGGCGGCTCGGGCATGGTCGCCCCGCAGTTCTCGCAGTACCGCAACCGGGAATTGGAGTCTTCACCACACTCCAGGCACCGCATACCGCCACCTCGTTGGGACGACAGGGGCTACTTCCGCGCTGCCTCGGTGGGGGCGGAGGGCGTGGACAGCTCCTGGATGCGCAGGGCCAGCGTCTGCGGGTCGATAGGGCCCACATGCTTGCCCCTGATGATGCCGTTGGGGTCGATGAAGTACGTCTCCGGCACGCCCGCCACGCCGTAGTCCAGCGCCATCCGCGAACGCGGATCCACCAGCTGCGGGAAGCTGGCGCCGTACTGCTGGAGGAAGCCGCGCGCGTTGTCGTCGGTGTCCTGGAACACCACGCCCAGGAACACCGCCTGCGAGCCGTACTGCCGCGCGCCCCACTCCAGCACGGGGTGTTCGACGCGGCACGGGCCGCACCAGGACGCCCAGAAGTTGATGACCACCGGCCGGCCCTTCAGGTCCGCCAGGCTCACCTTCTCTCCGCTGTCCAGCGCGCGCAGCCCGAAGTCCGGGGCCGGCTTGCCCTTCATCATGAAGGGGACTTCGTGCGGGTTGCGCCCGAAGCCCTTGAACAACACGAAGAGCAGGCCCGCGCAGAGGACCACGAAGCCCAGCGTGTAGCGCCAGCCCTTCATCAGGCGGCCCCTCGCTCGGCGTCACCACCCGTGAGCGGGGACGCGCCCACCGTCGGCGCGCCCGCCATGGCCACGGCGGTCTTCCGGCGCGGCCACAGCGCGATGAGGGTGCCCAGCACCAGCAGGGGGATGCTCCACCAGATCCACCCGACGAGCGGGAAGACCCAGATGTTGATGCTCGCCGTGCCGGCCTGCTCGGAGAAGGCCATCAGCGACACGTAGAGGTCCTCGGCCGGCGTCTCCCGGACACCGGGGGTGCCAATGGGGTCCGTGCTGCGCTCGTAGTAGTTGAGCCGCGGCTTCAGTTCGGAGACCTTGCCGCCCGGAGACGTCACTTCAATGCGCGCCGCCACGTAGGTGCGGTGGGGCTCCTCGCCGCTGACCAGGCCCAGGTACTTCATCTGGTAGCCGCCCAGCTCGATGACCTGCCCCTTCTTCAGCGTGCCGGAGGTGTGCTTCACGTACGCGGAGGACGCGGCCACCGCGACGATGATGAGCACGATGCCCAGGTGCACCACGTAGCCGCCGAAGCGGCGCTGGGCCTTGAGCGCGCTGGTGGTCAGCGCTGCGACGAAGCCTTCCTTGCGCTCGGACATGCGCACCCGCACCGGCGCCAGCAACTCCCGCACGGTGATGACGGTGACGAAGCCCGCCAGCCCGAAGGTCATCAGCGGGTACACGCCGCGTAGGCCCACCGCGAAGCACGCCGCCGTCACCACCAGCCCCACCACGGAGGGAATGATGAACTGCCGGCGCAGCGTGGCCGGATCCGGCTTGCCCCAGGGAAGCACCGGGCCCACGCCCATCAGGAAGAGCACCGCGATGCCACCCGGCACCGCCATCTTGTTGAAGTACGGCTCGCCCACGCTCACGCGCACGCCGCGGACCGCCTCGGAGATGAGCGGGTACAGCGTGCCCAGCAGCACCGTGAAGGTGATGGCGACGAACACCAGGTTGTTCACCAGGATGCTCGCCTCGCGAGACAGCGGCGAGGCCAGCTGGCCTTCCGGCACCAGCAGCGGACCGCGCACCGCCAGCAGGCCCACGCACAGCACCAGCAGGAAGCCCAGGAACACCAGGAAGGTGGGCCCGATGTCGGACTGGGTGAACGAGTGCACCGAGTTGAAGATGCCCGAGCGCGTCATGAACGTGCCCAGGATGGTGAGCACGAAGGACGCGAGCGCGAGGCTGAGCGTCCACAGCTTCAGCATCCGCTTGCGCTCCTGCACCATGGTGGAGTGCATGAACGCCGTCGCCGTCAGCCAGGGCAGGAATGACGCGTTCTCCACTGGATCCCACGCCCAGTAGCCGCCCCAGCCCAGCACGGCATAGGCCCACCAGGCGCCCAGGATGATGCCAATGGACAGGAAGAGCCACGCCACCAGCGTCCAGCGCCGAAGGGGCGCCATCCACGCTTCGCCAATCTCGCCGCGCAGCAGGCCCGCCACCGCGACACCGAAGGGCACCGTCATGCCCACGTAGCCCAGGTAAAGCATGGGCGGGTGGATGACCATCAGGATGTGGTTCTGCAGCAACGGGTTGGGGCCGGGGCCGTCCGCTGGCACCGGGGACACCGCGCCCCAGGGGTTGGCCGGGCCCGCGATGAGGAAGGCGAAGAAGACGCCCACCGCCAGCATGGTGCCCAGCGCCAGCTGCATGTACCGCGCGTGCTCGCGCCGGTGTATGTAGGCGAAGACGGCGATGTAGCCGCCCATGATGAGGCCCCAGAAGAGGATGGACCCCTCCAGGGCGCTCCACAGCGAGACGATGGTGTAGACCAGCGGCGTGGCCCGGCTGCCCACCTGCGCCACGTAGCGCACGCTGAAGTCGTGCGTGACGAGCGCGTGGACCATCACCAGGTTGGAGCCCACCATGCAGGCGGCGAAGCCCCACACCGCGCGCAGCACCCACGGGAAGCCCGCGTCACTTCGACGCAGGCCGCTCACCAGGCCCACGAGCGCTCCGAAGGTCGCGAACGCGAGCCCTCCGAGCACCAGGCCGTAGCCAACGGTTCCGTTCACTTCGCACCCATGGCGGTGGCGTCGGAGAGCGTCTCCTGCCACTGACGCGGATCCTCACCCTCCTTGGGGGCGCGGTACTCGTTGGAGTGGTTCACCATCAGCCGGTTGGAGCTGAAGACGCCGGACTTGTCGTAGGTGCCTTCCACGACGACGCCAATCTTGTCGCGGAACATCTGCGGCGGCGTCTCCGTGGCGCGCACCAGCACGCTGGGCGCGCCTTCCTTGACGTCATCCGCCACGCGGAATTGCAGGGTGGTGTGCTCGGCGTTCCACTGGATGCTGCCTGCCTCCACCACGCCACCCAGGCGGATGGTGGCCGAGTACGCCTTGTCTCCCTGGCCCAGCATCTCCGACGGGCTCCAGTAGTAGACGAGGTTCTCACCGATGTTGCCGAAGGCCACGAATCCCAGGCCGGCCCCCGCGACGAGCAGGGCCCCCAGGGCAATCAGACGGTTGCGAGCGACGGGGGACATGGCGACTCACTCCTTGGCGTCGGTGGGGGCTTTGGGCCGACGAACCCACAGGGACACAGCGTAGAGAACGAGCATGGCGACTGTAATGCCGTAGCAAGCCCAGACATAGCCCCAGCCGCCAACGATGCGGCCGCTGCCCACCTGTCCGGGCGTCGCCGCGAGGATCCACAGCATCTGCGTGGAAAGCGTCATCATGTTCAGGCCACCCTCGAGGAGTTGGCACCACCCGCGGCGGCGAGGTCCGACGGCAGCGCATCCGGGAGGGCCACCTCCGCCTGGCGCTCGGCCAGGGCCTGGCGGTAGCGCTGCACCAGGAACCAGATGGTGAGGAACAGCATGCCGAACGCCGACACGCGCAGGGCCAGCGTCATCTCCGGGTCCACCGTCTTCGGCGTGGACTGCACCTGGTGCAGGCTGCGCCACCACCGCACGGAGAACCACACGATGGGCAGGTTGATGGCGCCGATGATGGCCACCACCGAACTCCACGTGGCGCGCTTCTCCGGGTCCTCCACGAAGCGCCGCAGCACCAGGTAGCCGGTGTACGTCACCAGCATGATGGCCTGCGACGTCAGGCGCGGATCCCACGACCAGTAGACGCCCCAGGTCGGCCGGCCCCAGATGGCGCCGGTGATCATCCCCGCGGTGCCCAGCACCAGGCCAATCTCCGCGGACGCCTCGGCAGCGGCATCCAGCTTCCAGCTCGCCTTCATGAGGTAGCTGATGGCCACCACGAAGTTGATGGCCATGGCCACCATGGCCACCCACTGGAGCGGGACGTGGACGTACATGATGCGCTGCACATCACCCATCTCGCGGTCCGGCGGTGCCCACACCAGGCCCAGCCACCACCCCGCGGCGAGAACGACCAGCGCCAGCGCCGGCAGGCCCCACTTGATGAATTTTCCCATCCGTCAGTCCTCGATGATCCGCGGGAACAGCAAGAAGCCTACGCCCCAATAAATCAGATTGAATCCGCCTAAAAGCCCCGCCCATGAGTCAAACTGACGCATGGGGTCTCCCTGAAGTACGAGCGTGGTCGCCTTGGCCGCGGAGAGGAGGGCGGGGATGACCAGCGGGAACAATAGCAAAGGCAGAAGCACATCCCGTGCCCGGGCATTGCTTGAAATCGCAGCGTAGACGGTTCCTGGGGCGCTCAAGGCCAGGCTGCCGAGCAGGAGGATGAGCCCCAGGTCCACCACGCTGGTGACGATGCGCACCCCGTACAGGGCCACCATGACGGGCACCAGCAGGACGCCCAGGGCCGTCAGCAGCAGGGTGTTGCCCAGGGCCTTGGACAGGAAGATGGCGCGGGCGTCAGCGGGCGCCAACCGGATGCCGTCCATGCACGCGTTCTCCGACTCGACGCGGAACGACTCGCCCAGGGCGAGCACGCTGGCGAAGAGGATGGCCAACCAGAAGTAGCCGCCGGCGTTCTTCTCCAGCAGCTTCGTGTCGGGGCCCAGCGCGAAGGAGAACATCAGCAGCGTGGCCAGCGCGAAGAAGATGATGGCGTTGAGGCGCGCGCGGGTGCGCCACTCGATGAGCAGGTCCTTGCGCAGCAGCGCCAGGGTCGCCGTCAAAAGGCCGATGGGTCGGGGACGCGAGGTGCTCATGCCGCTACCGCCCGGCCTTCCTGCAGGTGAAGGCGTTCTTCACACAGCGTCAGGCCTTGCTCGATGAGGTGGGTGGCCAGGATGACGGTGACGCCGCTGGCCTTGAGCTCCGCGATGATGGCCTCCATGTCGCGGATGCCCGCGGGGTCCAGTTCGCCGAAGGGCTCGTCCAGCAGCGCGATGGACGGCGCCTTGAGCAACAGGCGGGCAATCGCCAAGCGCTTGCGCATGCCGGCGCTGAAGCTGCGGACCGGGCTATCGGAGCGGCGGTCGAGCCCCACCCGGGACAGCTCGGCGCTGGCGGCGTCCGCGGGGGAGGGCAGTCCCAGAAGCCGGGCCAGCACCGTGAGGTTCTGGTGCGCGGTGAGGTCCTCGTAGAGGAAGCTGGCGTGCGACAGCAGCGCCACGTCACGGCGCACCGCGTCGCGCTCCACCACCGCGTCGCGGCCGAGCACTTCCACCCGGCCCGCGGTGGGGTTCAGGGCGGTGGCCAGCAGGCGCAGCAGGGTCGTCTTCCCGGAACCGTTGTGGCCGGTGAGCAGCAGCGAGCGTCCGGCGGGGAGCGCGTACGTGAGACGCGCCAGGGCCCACCGGCGGCCATACCGCTTGCTGACGTCATGCAGGGCAAGCGCGGGGGCGGCGGAGAGGGGAGGCATCGGCGGGGGCGTTCGTATCCGGAAACCAGAACGTCCACCAGTGAAACCCAAGATGGTGGCCTGGATGGAGAAAGGGCGAGCCCGTCGGGAGGAAAGGTTTTCCTCCCCATGTGGTGGGAGGTGCCCGCCGGGGGCCTCTGGGGTTCCACGGAGGGGAACGTCCACTGCTCACCACGCGACCCGTTCGGACGGATGGCCCTCTCGACTGCCCGGTCCGGGGTGCCCAACCTCCTGGCACCTCCCCTGCAACGGTGCGCGGGCAGGCGAGGCGGATTCAGCTGATCCGCGCGGAGGGCGTGAATGGCGACGGGCAAGGTGTTGCGTAGAGCGGTCAAGGCGGCGGCGGCGGGGATGATCCATTACAGCGGGATGCGGCGGGCAATGGCCGCGTATCGGCGCTCCCAGTCTGGCGGGAGGCGCATCCTCATCGTGAGCTACCACCGCGTGGTGAGCGACTTCACCGGGGAGCTGCAGCGCTCGATTCCCGGGCTGCTCATCTCCCAGGAGACCTTCCGCCGGCACCTGGAGGAGGCGCACGCGGCGGGCTTCGAGCTGGCCCCCATCGGTGACGCGGTGGACGTCATGAATGGCCGCCGGGTGGCGAAGAAGGACTTGTGCGTCGTCACGTTCGACGACGGCTACCGCGACGTCTACCGGTACGCCTATCCGGTGCTCAAGGAGATGGGCGTTCCGGCCATCACCTATCTGCCCACGGCGTTCATCAACACCGACAAGCGCTTCAACCACGACCGGCTGTTCCACCTGCTTCGCCGTGTCCAGGAGCGCCGCTTCCGGCCGTTCTACGACTCGCTGCCCGCGCCCGCGCTGCAGCTGCTGGGGCCCATCCTCTCCGGGCAGAAGACGGTGTCGGCGTCGCTGGACGACTTCATCGGTGAGCACCCCACGCGCGTGCTGACGGAGATCATCGACGCGCTGGAGCAGCAGCTCGGCGGCGGCGCGGACCTGGTGCCGGAGCAGGGCGACGTCATGAACTGGGACGAGGTGCGCCGCATGGTGCGCGACGGCTTCGAGTTCGGCGCGCACACGCTGGGCCACACGGTGCTGACCCTGGAGCCGCAGGAGGTGGTGGAGCGCGAAATCCTGGAGTCCAAGCGCGCCATCGAGCGCGAGGTGGGCATCACCGTGCGCGACTTCGCCTACTGCAACGGCTGGTACTCGGACGAGGTCATTCGCGTGCTGTCGGCCAACGGCTTCCGTTCCGGTGTCACCACGGAGGACATGCCCAACCGCATTGGCGGTGACCCGTTCACCCTCAAGCGCAAGGTGCTGTGGGAGAACTTCAGCCTGGGCATGCTCGGCGACTATTCGTCGGCGCTCACCGGCTGCCAGCTGGATGACTGCTTCGGGGTGCTGGGCATGAGCAGCCCGGTGTCGGGGAAGCGCCCCCATTTCATCAGCTCCCCCACCGTGGGAAACCAGTTGAGCAATGCCCCGGGACGGGTGAGCCCCAAGCCAGCGACCAGTAACGAAATCGTGGTGGGTCCGGAGACCGCCACGACCATCCAGGAGGCTCCGTGAGAGGAGGTTCCACGTCGGCCGTGTCCGGGGGCTCGTTCCTCGGGCGCGCCGGCCCCTTGGTGTTGGCCCGGCTGTTCACCGCCGGGCTGACACTGTCCATTCCCCTCGTGCTCGCCCGGGTGCTGAGCCTGGACGACTACGGGACGTACTACCAGCTGTTCCTCATCGCCACGACGCTCTACTACGTCCTGCCGTTCGGCGTGGTGCAGAGCCTCTACTACTTCCTGCCTCGCGCGGACGCGAAGCGGCCCTTCCTGGGGCAGACGCTGCTGTTCATGTCCGCCATGGGCCTGGTGGGCGCGGGAGCGGTGTGGGCGCTGCTCGGGTATGTGGCGGGCTGGTTCTCCAATCCCGCGCTGGCCGAGTACCGCCTGCCGCTGGCCGCGTACACCGCCTTTCTGCTGGGGAGCTTCCCGCTGGAGGTGTCCCTCACCTCGCAGGGCCGCACGAAGGCGTCCGCGGTCGTGTACCTGATATCGGATGCGGTGCGGGCCTCGGTGATGGTGGTGCCGCCACTCCTGGGCGCCTCGCTCTACGGAATGATGATGGCGGTGGCGGCCTTCGCGGGCCTCCGCTACCTGGCGACGTGGGTGGTGTCGCTGCGCGGTGCCACCGGACCTTGGGTGGACGGTCAGCGCTTCCGCGAGCAACTGACCTACGCGGCGCCGTTCGGCGCGGCGATGCTGTTGGCCATTCCCCAGCAGAACGCGCACCTGTACGCGGTGGCGGGCGCGGTGGCGCCGGCGCTGTACGCGCTCTATCGCGTCGGCTGCTTCCAACTGCCGGTGGTGGACCTCTTGTACACGCCCACCAGCGAGGTGCTGATGGTGCGGCTTGGCGAACTGGAGCGCGAGGGCCGCCTGGAAGAGGGCGTGGAGGCCTTCCGCGAAGCGGCCGGGAAGCTGGCCTACTTCTTCCTGCCTTTCGCGGCGTTTCTCTTCTCGGCGGCGCCGGAGTTCATCGGGGCGATGTTCGGTGAGAAGTTCCTGCCCGCGGTGCCCGTCTTCCGCATCAGCGTGCTGGGCGTGGTGCTCTCCATCCTCCCCATGGACGGGACGCTGCGCGCCCGGGGGCAGACGCGGGCCATCTTCGCGTCCTACGCGGTGAAGGCGGCGGTGACGGTGCCGCTGGTGTGGCTGGGTGTGAAGCACTTCGGGCTGATGGGCGGCATCGGCTCGTGGGCGGTGGCGGAGGTGGTGGGCAAGGCCATGCTGCTGGCCCGGGTGCCCGCGGCGCTGTCCACGCCGGAGCGGAAGCTGGGCGTGGCGGACGTGATTCCCTGGCAGTCGCTGGGCAAGGCCACGCTGGCGGCGTGCGCGGCGGCGGCGGCGGTGTTCGTGCTGCGGGCTGGTGCCCACGGGGCCTGGGCGCACCTGCCCACGGGCTTCTTGTGGCGCGTGCTGCCGCTGGCGGTGGCCGGGGCACTGTTCTTCATCGGCTATCTGGTGGTGCTGCACTTCACGGGGGTGCGACCGCTCAGTCTGATCGCGGGGCTGCGAGCGCGAAGGGCGGGGTAGCGCACTTCCCTCCCTGTGGGGTGGTACCTAGTTTGGTGCGGGTCGGAACAAGGGGATTGGGAGACGTGATGGGTGTCGACGCGATGACGTTCTACCGGCTCGCGCGCGGGCTGAAGAAGCGGGGCGTGCCCCTGCTGCCAGCCGTGCTGCGCAAGGCCATCTACTATCTGCACAGTTCGTACATCCCCGAGGACGCGGAGATCGGCGAGGGGACACAGCTGGGCTACGGCGGCATTGGCGTGGTCATCCACAAGGCCGCGCGGATTGGACGCAACTGCCTCATCTCGCAGCAGGTGACCATCGGCGGGCGCTCGGGCATCGAGGGCGCTCCCGTCATTGGTGACTACGTGCGCATGGGCGCGGGCGCGAAGATCCTGGGCAACATCCACATCGGTGACTTCGCCGTCATTGGCGCCAACGCGGTGGTGGTGAAGGACGTGGCTCCGGGCGCGGTGGTGGCCGGGGTGCCCGCGCGGGTCATCCGACAGGACCCGGATCCGCTCGGGACGTACCAGCGCGAGATGGGGGAGCTGCCGCCCCGTGTGTCGCTGGTGTCCGTGCCGTCGTCTTCCACGCTGCGCCAGTAGTCCGCGGGAGTCACATCGATGCGTGTTCTCCTCGTCGGGGATTACCCGCCGCCGCATGGTGGCGTCGCGGTTCATGTTCAACAGCTTCATGGCTACCTGCGCGGCTGCGGGGTCGACGTGAAGGTGCTCGATATCGGGAAGGGGGGCCGGCCGGCTCCGGATGTCATCCCGGCTCGCGGCGCCGCTCCGTTCGCCCTGCGGCTCACGCGGCACGTTGCCACCGGGTGGACGATTCACGTCCACACCAGTGGCAACAACCCGAAGTCCTGGGTACTGGCGGGGATGGTTGGAAGCCTGCCCGGGCCGAAGTCTCCCCGGGTCATCACCCTCCACTCCGGACTGTTGCCGGACTACCTCGCCGCGTCCGGCACGCGTCGGAACATCGCGCGCGTGGCGCTTGCGGGCTACGCGCGGGTGGTCGCCGTGTCCGACGCGGTGAAGTCCGCGCTGGTGGGCTGCGGCGTGCCCGCGGTGAACATCGACGTGCTCCCGGCCTTCTGCGCCTCGCAGGTGCGGCCGGGGCCCGTTCCAGCGGCGGCGGAGGCCGCGCGCTCCCGGCGGCGGGTGCTGCTGTCCATGGCGCACCATCCATCGCCCGTCTACGGGCGCGCGCTGATGTTCCGGGCCCTGCGCGAGCTGGCGCAGGCGTGGCCGGACGTGGGCCTGGCGCTCTTCGGTCCGGGCCTGGAATCCGAGGCGTTCATCCGCGACGTCCGTGAAGCGCGCGTGGCGGGCCACCTGGAGGTGCTGGGGGAACTCGAGCACTCCGCTGCGCTGGGGCTCATCGCGCGCAGCGACGCTTTCGTTCGGCCCACCACACATGACGGGGACTCCATCTCCGTGCGCGAGGCGCTGACGCTGGGAGTGCCCTGCGTGGCCAGCGATGTCTGCGTCCGGCCCGAGCCCACCCGCGTGTTCGCCGCGGGCAATGCCGGGGAGCTGGCGCGGGTGATTCGCGAGGCCGTGGCGGCAGGGCCCATGCATGTGCCCCAGGTGGATGCGGGGCCGGAGCTGCTCTCGCTGTACGGGGAGCTGTCCTCCAACAACGGTTTGAAGTCGTCACACGAACAAGGTTCAGGCCTGGGGGAGACGAGACATGCGGCGCAGTGAAGAGTTGGACCTCGCGCGCAGGGCATTGCGCGGACGTGACCTGGTGGTGTTCTCCAACGACTGGGATGGGGACCCGCTGTCGAAGGTCCACATCATGCGGATTCTCTCCCGGGAGAACCGCATCCTCTGGGTGAACAGCATCGGCAACCGCGCGCCGAAGGCCAACGCGCATGACGTGAAGCGCATCTTCGACAAGCTGGGCCGCTTCACCGAAGGCGTCCGCGAGGTGGAGCCCAACATCCACGTCCTGTCGCCGCTGGCCATTCCCTTCTATGGCTCGGAGCTGGTGCGCGGCGCCAACCGGCAGTTGCTGCGGCTCCAGGTGCTGCGGGCGATGAAGAAGCTGGGCTTCCAGAAGCCCATCTCCTGGAGCTTCCTGCCCGCGTCCGCGCCGGTGTCCGGCACGCTGGGCGAGGAGTTCGTCATCTACCACTGTGTGGACGAGTTCTCCGCCTTCAGCGACACCAATGGCCGTCACATCGCTGAGCTGGAGGACCGGCTGCTCAAGCGCGCCGACCTCTGCATCACCTCCGCCGAGCGGCTGCGTGAGAAAAAGGCCCGCGTCAATCCGCGCACGGTGCTGGTGCGGCATGGCACCGACTTCACCCACTTCGTGAAGGCGTGCGACCCGGCCACGATGATTCCCGCGGACATCGCCCGTCTGCCCAAGCCCATCATCGGCTTCTTCGGGCTGGTGGCGGACTGGGTGGACCAGGAGGCCATCATCGCCACGGCCCGCGCCCATCCGGAAGGCTCGGTGGTCATCATCGGCAAGACGACGCCGGACTGTGACGACTCCGCGCTGCGCGCCGAGCCGAACATCCACATGCTGGGCCGCAAGCCGTACGCGGACCTGCCCGGCTACAGCAAGGCATTCGACGTGGCGCTGATGCCGTTCAAGGTCAGCGAACTGACGCTCAACGCCAATCCGCTCAAGGTGCGTGAGTACCTGGCGTCCGGCCTGCCCGTGGTGTCCACGGATCTGCCGGAGGTGCGCAAGGTGGGGCTCTGCAAGATTGCCAAGGACACCGAGGACTTCGTGCGCAAGGTGGACGAGTGTCTGGCGGACAAACCCGGTCCGAACCGCGAGCGCGCCGAGCGCATCTTCGGCGAAAGCTGGGACACGCGCGTGGATGAGATTCGCCATCACGTGGGCGCGGCGCTCATGGCGGACGGCAAGGCGCTCTGACGTACCGCCCGCCTAGGCGCGGGCTTCGCGGCCCGCCAGCGCCCGCTCCAAGTGGGCGTAGCGGCGGGCCACCCGCGCGTAGTCCGCCGGTGCCACGGTGGGCTGCGCGTGGGTCCGCGTGAGGTCGGCCTTCGCCTCCAGGTACTCGGTGGCGGAGACGCCTCCGTCCTGTTCCATCAGGCGCGCGGCGTCCTCGTCCGACAGGCCCATGGGGATGCCCAGGCGCTCCTGCATCTGCTGGCGCAGGCCCTGGTCCAGCTCTGGTAGCAACTCCTTCTCCACCTTCGCGCGGCGCATCAGCCAGCCCATGCTGCGCACGTACTCCAGCGCGGACCGGTGCCGCTCCACGCGCAGCGGGCGCGGCGCTCCGAAGCGTGTGCCTCGCGACACGACGTAGAGCAGACCCACCGCCAGCACCTGCGCCGTGAAGACCCAGATGCCACGGGAGAAGGGGGGCGGCGGCGCGAGCTGGTGGTGGTACTCGTCGAACAGCAGGGGCCCGCGGGCAGCCAGTGCTTCCCAGAAGCGCAGATTGTCCAGCAGCTCCAGGCGCCGGTTCTCCAGCAGGTCCGAGCCGGCCAGCACGTACACCTCGCCCTTGCCCATGGCCCTGCGCCACACCGCCACCGCGCCGCCCATGCCGGCGACGGGCACGGCGTCATCGTGGCCCATGCGCAGGCCCCGGTCCTGGGAGACTCGAAGCTGGGAGAGCCCGTGGAGGGGACCCACGGGCAGCCATACGTCCACGGTGGTTCCGCCCACGTCGGACAGCGTCGAGTCCATGCCGCGGCTGCTGGCGGGTAGCATCAGCCCGGACTCCAGATGCAGCCAGCCCTCGAGCGCCGCTTGATGTTTCCCCAACTCGCGGGGCGACAGGTACACGAGCGTCCCGCCTTCCTGGACGAAGCGTTCCAGCTCGGTGACTTCTTCCGTCGTCACGGGCCGCCCCTCGGGCGCCGCGAGCACCAGGGTGCGCGTGTCAGGGGGAATGGCTTCGAGCGGCGTCAGCAGCGTGCCCACGGCTCGGCCCCCCTCGCGGAGGTACAGATAGAGCGCGCGAGCACCCTGCGGCGCCGTGTTCTCCACAGTGGGCACCGGTGAGTCAGGCGCGTCCCTGCGCGTGGACAGGCCCACCGCCAGGGCCAGCGAGATGAGCACTCCGAAGAAGACGACGGTCCGGGAGTTCGTCACCGTGCGCCCTCCGTGGCCAGGGTTCCATTCAGCGACTCAACCTCGGTGACGAAGCGGGCGGCTTCCTCCGGCGCCACCGGCGCGAGCGAATAGAAGGTCCGGTCGTACCAGCCCATCAGCCGCTCCACCTCGCGCACCAGCGCCGCGGACGCGCCGCGACCCGGCAGCTCCGCCGCCAGCTCACGGTTTGTTCGCACACGGTCTGGCCGGGCCAGCCGCCGCTCCTCCAGTGAGGACAGCAGGCTCAACAACCCTTCCCGGATGGCTTCGCGTGCATCCGTGGAGAGCGCCGCCCGGGCCCTGCGCAGGTGTTCGGCCGGAGAGTCCAGGACCAACGGCTCCGCGTTCGCTGCGGAGGAGGCGGAGACATGCGCCGCCTTGCGTCCACGCCGCGCGCGGAGCCGGAGCACGCTCCACAGGATGAGCGCGAGCGCCAGCCCCAGCATCACCGCGCGCGTGGCCACCGCGAAGCCCTGGGCCTCCCTCGATTCGAAGAGGCCCTCCAGCCACGCTGTCACCTCCCGCATGATGCGCTTCAGGGCATCGCCGTGTCGCTGTCGCGCGCGGGCGAACTCGGGCCGGTCGAGAATGGCCTCCAGCCGCTCGGGTTCTGTCGGTGGGGGCGGGACGGCGCTGGGATTGTTCGCCAACGCCTGGACGTCGCAGGCCTCCTTCAGGAAGCGCGCAATTTGCTCCGCGCGCTCGG
Source organism: Myxococcus sp. CA023 (assembly GCF_010998615.1). GTDB lineage: Bacteria > Myxococcota > Myxococcia > Myxococcales > Myxococcaceae > Myxococcus. The sequence goes on from NZ_JAAEAH010000019.1 coordinate 101,217, forward strand.
GCGAGGTGTCCCCAACCTGGGCGGGAGGCAGCGGGATTCCGCCCAGGCGTGCTGACAGCGTGCTCACTTCATCGGCGAACCCGGCCGGGCGGTGTTCGGCTGTCTCGCGCAGGTCCTGGGTGATGTCCTCGCGCTCGGCGCAGGGCAGGGAGGCCAGCAGCAGGAGGAGGGGCAGGCTCGGCACGGTGGAGTCCGGGGGCCGTCGTCAAATGGCGGGCGTCATCGTGTTGAGCTGGTGCTCCAGGTCCAGGGCTTCGCGACGCACGCGCATGTCCAGGTAGAAGAGCGCGCAGAAGACGAAGTTGATGGGCGTGAAGAAGGACTGCGCCACCGTCTGCAGCAGCTCCACCGGGACGAGCAGCAGCTGCGGCGTGCGGGCCATGGTCCCCGGGTCGAAGGGGCTGCCGTAGGGCATCATCACCAGCCACGAGGGCAACCCGGAGACGAGCTGGACGGAGATGAGGATGAGACTCACCACGGTGAAGAGAATCATTGCCCGCACCATCACCCGTCCCATGAAGCCCGGCTCCACGCGGCCCGACAGGAGCTGACCGGAGCGCCGGAACGTCTCCCAGGCGCCCAGGTCCTCCATGGCCAGCACCGGGGGCACCAGCAGGAAGCGCAGCATGTACCAGAGCGCCGCGGCCAGCAGTCCCAGGCACGCGAGCACCGTACCGACCACGCCCAGCACGACGGCCAGGGTGTTGGAACCGGAGGCCACTCCGACGGCGATGCCGATGACCGCGAGGATGAGCCCGGGCACCATGAGCGCCATCGTCACCAGCGCGGACCAGCCGAGCGACAGCAGGTACACCCCGGTCAGCGTGCCCAGCCGCGAGAAGCTCCGGCGCAGTGCATCCGCGGGGCGGACCGGCTCTCCCAACTGGGCGGTCAGGACGTAGCGGGACGCGGCCAGGGTGGCCAGCCAGTACGCCCAGACGAGGAACAGGAACAGGCCCATCCACAGCGCGATGGTGATGCTCGCTTGCGGCAGAATGACCGCCGGGTCCAATTGGGCGCGCGACTCCGCGTCTCCCATGTAGAGCAGCGGCGCTAATCGCTGACCAATCACCAACGTCGCCTTGGTCACGATGTAGTTCACCAGCGTGAAGCCGAAGCTCAGCAGGAAGAGGGGCTTCAGGTGGGAGCGCCAGAAGGTGGCGGCACGGTCAATCATCTCCCCCATGGCGAGGGGGCGCAGCGCGGCGGCAGCGGGAGTGGAGCTCACGGGGTGCGCAGCATAGCCTGCCCGGCGCACGCGGCCAGCAGGCTCCGAGCCGCCGCCGTCGGGTCGTCGGCCTCCAGGACGGACGAGATGACCGCGAAGCCCGCCGCGTCCGGCAGCGTCACCGCGCGCGCGGGGGTGATTCCGCCCAGGGCCAGCGCGGGGCAGGGCAACGCCGCGGCCAGGGCGCTGAACCCCTCCGGCCCGAGGGAAGGCCGTGTGTCTCCCGGCTTGGAACCGGGAGCGAACACCGGGCTCACCAAGGCGAGGTCCGCGCCTCGGGCCGCATGGGCCTCCGCCACGTCGTGCACGGCGGCGCTGATCCACCTCCCGGCGGGAAGGTGCGGGCGGACGTCCATGGGGGAAGGGCCATGGGCGGGAAGGTGGACATGGGCGCCGACGAGCAGCGCCACGTCGACACGCCCATTGATGAAGAGCGGGTTGCCACGTGGGTGGCACAACGCGGCCAGCTCTCGCGCCTCGTCGAGGAAGCGTCGCCCGGTGGCCTCGGGGTGGCGGTGCTGGACGGCCACCTCGGGCCCGGCGTCGAGCGCCCGGGTGAGCGCCCACCTCAGCCGTTCGGACGGCAGGCGCCAGTCGGTGATGACGACGAGCCGGGGAAGGGTGGAAGGCACCACCGTACGCCCCCGGCCGTCAGTGGTGGACGAGCCCGTCAATCGGGCTGGACGCGGAGCCGTAGGCCTTTCGCGGGATGCGGCCCGCCAGATACGCGTCGCGGCCGGCCTCCACCGCCTTCTTCATGGCCACGGCCATGCGCACCGGGTCCTGCGCGCCGGCGATGGCGGTGTTCATCAGCACCGCCTCCACGCCCAACTCCATGGCGATGGCAGCGTCGGACGCCGTGCCCACGCCCGCGTCCACGATGACGGGGACCTTCACCGTCTCCAGGATGAGGCGGATGTTGTGCGGATTGCGGATGCCCAGGCCGCTGCCGATGGGCGCCGCCAGCGGCATCACGGCCGCGCAGCCCGCGTCCTCCAGCTTGCGGGCGGTGATGGGGTCGTCGCTGGTGTACGGCAGCACGGTGAAGCCCTCCTTCACCAGGATGCGGGCCGCCTTCACCGTCTCCTCGACGTCCGGGTAGAGCGTCTTCTCGTCGCCGAGCACCTCGAGCTTCACCCACTTGCTCATGCCCAGCTCCTCGGCGAGCCGGCAGGTGCGGACCGCGTCATCCGCCGTGTAGCAGAGCGCCGTGTTGGGGAGCAGGCGCAGGCGGTTGCGGTCAATCCAGTTCATCAGCGACGCCTCGCCCGTGGCCTTGAGGTCCAGGCGGCGCACGGCCACGGTCACCATCTCCGTGCCGGAGGACTCGTGGCAGCGCTTCATGATGTCGTGGCTGGGATACTTCCCCGTGCCGAGGATGAGCCGGGAGCTGAACGTCACTCCGGCGATGGTGAAAGGCTTGTCCTGGATGCTCATGTGCGGACTCCTGGCTAGCCGCCGCCGACGAAGGTGACGATTTCCACGCGGTCTCCCGCATGGAGGTGGTGTTCGGGGTGGCGGGCGCGGCGCACCACCTCCGCGTTCACTTCCACGGCGACGCCGGGGCCGCCCACTTGAAGCGACTCCAGCAGCGCCGAAAGGGTGGTGCCTTCCGGCACCTCGTGCGTCTCTCCGTTGACCCAGACCTGCATGGCCTCACGGCTCCTTGCGACGACGGGGACCTGGGCACGCACTACAAGGGTGACTCCGCGCTGTCAACGCGCTCGCAGGCCCGTACGCCCGCTACCGTCACCGGTATACTCGGGGGCATGCTCGTGGCTTCCGGCACGAATCCAGGCGCGCGCGTACGTGTTCCAGGACATGCCGCCGCCGGGGAGTCCGGGTACCCACGCCGACGGCACAGGCGCGCGAGTGCATCGCGCGGTGGGCGCGAGAAGGCGCGCCGCTGTGCGCGGAGGCTGGCTCCGAAGTGGTGCCCGGTGACGGTGGCGTGGGCGGCGGTCTCTAGCCGTTCTTGCGGCTGGGCCCGGTATCTCCGTTTTCTGCCCTTGTTCCCTGATAGGGCAGGCAGGCGGCCATGCGCCGCGTGGTCCGCCGTGGGCCCCTAAGGCATCCGTGTGCGCCAGACAACCCCTGTTCAAGGGCGGGGGGAGCACCCAGTTTCTGCCCAACGCCGGGGGAAACGCTCTCTCGGCCGCAAGTGAGTGAGGGGGAGAACCTTCTCCCATTTCCACGTGAAAGGAGCAGGAACAAATGCGCAAGCTCATGATGGCGGTCACTGCGGTTGCGGGTATGTCGTTGGTCGTCACTGGCTGCAGCAAGCGCGACAACGTCGAGTCGCAGCGCCAGGACGTCGCCGAGGCTCAGGTGGAGGCGCAGCAGGAGACGGCGGAGATCCGTCAGGACGCGCGGGAGGACATCGCCAGCACGCAAATGGAGGCCCAGGAGGACATCGCTGGGACGCAGCGTGAGGCCGCGGAAGAGGTCGCCAGCGCGCAGCAGGACGTCCAGGACGAGCGCCAGGACCTGGCCGAGGCTGATCGCCGGACGGACCTGAATGACGACATGGCCCTGGGTGGCTCCGGCGCGGCGGGTGCCACCGCTGCCGCGAGCAGCGTCAGCGGCCGCGTGCTCTCTACCGGCAACGATGAGCTGACCGTGGTCGACACCAGCAACAACAAGCAGCTCGAGCTGAAGACGAACGACCAGACGCGCATCCTGCACAACAACCAGCCGCTGAAGCTGGATGACATCGAGGAGGGTGCCCAGGTCCGCGCCTCGTATGTCCAGGACGGTAAGGACATGGTGGTTCGCGAGCTGACCGTGACGCAGCCGGTGCAGAAGAAGAAGTAGTCAACGCGTCGAGCGCAGCGGGCGGCTCGTTTCCTCATGGACCGCTCAGGGACGGCCTCCGCTTCGGTGGGGGCCGTTTCCTTTTTTCCCTGAATCCGTGCTGGGAGGTTGGAAGAGTGTGTCGGACGTGGGTGGTAGGAGGGATGCGTGAGGTTTTCTCACGCCTTCCCAACCCAGGGGAGGACTTCCTGCTCAGGAGGCATCACCCGAGATGTCCACTCACCCCCCAGAGCCACCCGCTTCAAAGCCATTCATCCTCTTCACCACCGGGGCCACGGCGTATGAGTTGATCCGCTACCTCGGGGCACGGGGCTCCGGAGAGCTGCTGCTCGCCCGGCGGCACTATGCGGGCGTCCCCGGCGACCTCGTGCTCATCAAACGTTTGCAGGACGTCGGAGACGCGCAGGGGCGCGCGCGCCTGCGCGAAGAGGTCAAGCTGCTGATGCGGCTCAGCCACCCGGCCATCGTGCAGGTGTTCCTGGTGCGGGTGCACGAAGGAATGCCCCACCTGGTCATGGAGCACGTGGACGGAAAGTCCCTGGAGACGCTCATCAGCTACGCGGCCCTGCGGCGCCGGCCCTTCTCGGAAGCGTTCGCCGCCTACGTGGGCGCGGAAGTGGCGGATGCGCTGCACCATGCCCATACGCTGGAAGACGCCCGGGGCCGTCCGTTGGGCATCGTCCACCGGGATGTGTCGCCGCGGAGCCTGCGTCTGGACGCGCGGGGCCATGTGAAGCTGTCTGACTTCGCCATGGCCTGGGCGAAGCTGCCGGGGCGCATCGTCACGGAGACCCATGTCGTCCGGGGCGACCTGGCCTACGCCTCACCGGAAGCGCTGGCGCGAAAGCCGCTGGACGGCCGCGCCGACCTGTTCTCCTTGGGGGTGGTGCTGCTGGAGGTGCTCACCTGTCTGCACCTGTTGGATCTGGAGGACGTGGAGCGGGCCGCGCTTGCTGCGGGGCCGCTGCCTGACGCGGAGGTGCTGCTGGCGGAGGTGCCCACCTGGCTGCCCGCGCCCTTGATGGCCGCGCGCATGGCGTGTCTGGCTCCGGCGCATGTGGAACGCGCCACCCAGGGATTGTCCCCGGCCATGCGGGCCATCCTCGGCCGGCTCTTGCGCCGGGAGCCTTCAGAGCGCTTCCAGTCCGGGCAGGAACTGGCGGACGCCCTGCGCGCCGTGTTGGCCGGTCAGGGGTACGCCTACGGACCGACCGAAGCCATGCGGGAGGCCACCCAGGTCCGCCGCGACGCCCGCTGCCGCCGGCAGATGGCGGATGTGCTGCGGTGGGAGGACTCCGTGCGTCCGGAGGCCCCGCCGCGCACGACATCCGGGTCGGGGCCTTGAGGGACTGCGGGGGCGAAGGGGTCGGGGCAGGGACCTTGAGTGAGCCCTGGGACGCGGGTGGTGCTTGTTTCGCGCACGCGGGTGGGCAGACTTGCGCGCATGGGTGACGTGAAAGAGTTCCACCAGCGGTGGTGCATCGCGGACGGCCATGCGGATTCCCTCATGTGGAACCGCGACCTGTGTGCACGCTCTGAAGAGGGCCATGTGGACTTCCCCCGCCTGCGGGAGGCGGGGGTGAAGCTTCAGTGCTTCACCATCGTCACCCGGGGCTTCCCCTTCATCGGAGGCTTCCCGGTGTTCGCAGCGTGGCGTGGGTGGCCCCGGGAGGCCCGGGCGAGCGAGTGGACCCGGGCGCTCTGGCAGATTGAACAGATGGCGTCCTTCTGTGCGCGCTCCGGGGATGCCGCCCGCATCACCACGACCGGCGCCATGCTGGAGGACAACCTCGCGCAGGGGCGGCTGTCCGCGGTGTTGGGTGTGGAAGGGGGGCACGCCATCGAAGGCCAGGTGGCGCGCCTGACGGAGCTTCACCAGCGTGGGGTGCGCTTCATGGGCCTCACCCACCTGTCCAACAACGACCTGGGCGGATCCTCCTTTCCGATGATGGGCAACCGGGGCCTCACACCGCTGGGCCGGGATGTCATGGAGGAGATGGCCCGGCTGGGCATGAGCGTGGATGTGGCGCATGCCTCGGAGTCCACCCTCAAGGACCTCTTCACTCACCCCTCGGTCCGGTTCTTCTGCTCGCACACGGGCGTTCGCGCGGCGGGCGGCGGCTGGCGCAACCTCTCCGACGAATCCCTGCGCTTCATCGCAGACAGGGGCGGGGTGGTGGGCATCATCTTCGCCCCCGTCTATCTGGGCGGTGACACCGTGGATGACGTGGTCCGGCACATCGAGCACGCCGTGGACGTCATGGGGGCTGTCTCTT
>NZ_JAAEAH010000001.1 GCF_010998615.1 Myxococcus sp. CA023
GCCATTTCGGACCTCATGCGCCTGGCACGAAAGGAATTCCGTGCCCTACAGCATCGTCCCGACGTCCTCCGCTCCTTCTTCGAGCACGCTGGGCTCCATGTTTAGCGGACTCGTCGAGGCGGTTTAGGTGTCCAACAACGCCGCGCACGGTAGCGACGGTCGCGCTCCGGGCGATGCCAGTTCATAGGGGCGCGCTGGAGCCGCTCCTGCAGTTCTTTACGGCGTCATTACGCCACGCGGGTCTTGGCCTGTGTCTTTCGGGGATCCTCCGAGAGATTCGGCCGCGCTTTCGGGGTGATGCCCAGGCTACGGATTAGTTCGTCCGCGATGTGCCAGGCCAGGAGTGGTGGGACGCTGTTGCCGATCTGTCGGAAAGCGGGGTTCATGGTTCCGGCGAAGCGGAACCCATCGGGAAAGGACTGGAGGCGCGCAGCCTCACGCACCGAAATCACTCGCTGCTGATCTGAGTCGTAGTGGATGTGGCTGTAGGTATCCTTGCCCAGGTGAGCCATCAGCGTTCTGGCGGGCTCATCGGCGGCCATCTTGCGCCACTTGTTGGGGAACTTTCCGGGGTTGTACGGCGGAACGAATGCGGCTTTGAGCTCCTCGTACTCAAGTGAGCCCTCTGTGAGGCGAGCACCCGATCTCCGTCGCTTCTCCAATTCCTGTGCGAAGAACTGCGTGGCTCGCACATGTGCCTTCGGATAGTCCTCCCCGGACTCCATGGCTTCGAAGAGCCGGTAGTCGCGCTTGGTCAGACAGCGGGTGACGTGATCCCTGAGAAAACCGTCGGACTCGAATCCTGGCCACTCCCGCATCAGTCGTGCGAAGGCGCTGTGCGGGGCCGTGGTATGGGGCACATGACCGTTGAGGTGACGCGCGCCACGACGATCCCTGTTGTGGAGATGATCCGTCAATTCGGGCAAATCCGCGAGGGCCTCGGCGACTGTCACCGCGGGAGGTGCGTTCGCTGGGGCGGCAGGCGGCGCGACATACCAGGACCCTTTGTCCGAGGACTGCGCCAGGACGTTCTTGAGGGCTACATTGCGGCTGCTGGAATAGCCCCGTGGAAAATCCACCTTCCGCGTCGGCACGGGAAAGCTGGGGTCGCTCCTGGTCTCCTTGTGGACTGCGACGAGAAAGAACCGTTCGCGCATTTGCGGAACGTCGTAGCTCGCCGCATTCAGGAGTGTATATGCGCAGCGGTAGCCCATGGCCTTGAGCGACTCGCAGATTTCATCCCCGAGGTTGTGCCCACCCCAGTTGAGGATGTCGGGGACATTTTCCATGACGAGCGCCAGGGGCTTGAGCGCCTGGACATACTGCAGGTACTGCACATAGAGCGTTGCTCGGGGGTCCTGCTTGAAGGCCTCGGGATGCTGGAACACTTCCCGGAGCTTCGCCCGGCCGACGCGTGTGAAGGCGGGGCAGGGCGGACCGCCGACGATCACGTCGACCCCCTCATTTGGGGGACGCTTCAGCAGATGGTTCAGCGAGCTGGGCTTGAGCTGCAGGATGTCCTTGGACATCGCGTGCCAGGGAGCCGCTGATCGATCTTTCAGCGGGTGGAAGTTCAACGCGTGTGACCCGGCGGCATGCGCGTCGATCTCGACTCCTCCAACGCTGACGCAGCCCGCGCTGACGAAGCCGAGCGTGAGGCCCCCACACCCGGAAAAGAGGTCCAGCAGCCGCAGCGGCTCTCCTCTCCCGATCCTATCCAGCTTCGCCCTGATGCCTGGAGCCATGCCGTCCGGACTTATACCGTAGGGTCTCCGGCCATCCCACTTCTTGATCTGCTGCTTCGGCCCGGAGTTCATGGCCTCTTCCACTTCTTCGTGCTCCGTCGTCCGACCACGGTTCGAGTCTCGGTGGCGTCTCGAAGTTCCTCCATCCAGCGTTGCTCCATGTCGCCCTCGCCGACCTGTGGGATGACCTGGACGACCCTCCACGATGCGGATGGAGTCCATTCTCCGTCCTGGAGTGCTTGGCGGACCCACTCGACTACCTCCGCGAGGGACTCGAAGATCTGGTGCTCCCAGAAGCGGCAGACGCGCCAGCCACCTTCTTCGAGGAGGAGCGTTTGTCGGCGGTCCCGCTCGACGTTTTCTCGCAGCTTGGAGGACCAGAACTCGTCATGCGTTCGCGGGCGCACATAGTGCTCGGGGCACCCATGCCAGAAGCAGCCATCGATGAAGACAGCAACCTTGTGCCTGGGGAAGACCACATCGGGCCTTCCATGAGTAGTTCGCGTGTGCAGGCGGAAGCGCAGTCCGGCCCGCCAGAGCGCCGACCGGAGCAGACGCTCGGGAGAGGTGTCTCGGCCGCGGATCCGCGACATCTGTTCGGAACGGGAGAGGCCCATTGGTAGATCCTACCTAACAGGTTCTATGTGTCATTCCTACTGATGGGTGGCCCGGTATTCATGGGCGGTCAACCACCGCAGGAGCCCGTACCAGACCAAGCATGTCGGGCTGACTGTTCAGCTGCCGTGCCACGCGTGGGCGGATGACGCCACACTCTGTCTGTCTGCCCGGACTGCACCTTGGCCGCGCCTGCCACAGTCGACTCCTTGTCGCCAGAGGGTCTTAGGTAACCCTGGTGCCGTACCGGTGACGGCGCTCGGTTATCTGCTCGGTCTGCATTCCCGGAGCCGCTTCTTGGGAGTTCGGAAACTAGGATAATGTGGAACAGACCTGCCACCGGGGGGCTGGCTTCTATTGCTCGGGGCTAATACGCGCTCCGGGGGGGCATGCCGGGGAAGACGAGGGAGCGTTGCGCAAGGTTGGCGAAGTCGTGTCGGAGGCCGACTACGAGATTGCAGAGCCACGGGCGTCGTCCATGCTCGAGGCGCTTCGGGCAGTGGGCTATAGCGTGCAGACGGCGCTGGCGGACTTGATCGACAACAGCATCACGGCGGGAGCGCGCAACGTCTGGCTCACCTTCCACTGGGGTGGTGAGGACTCGCACATCACTCTGCGGGATGACGGCCGCGGGATGTCCGAGGCTGAGTTGGCGGATGCCATGCGCCCCGGCAATCGCAGTCCGCTGGACGAACGGGCGCCGAACGATCTCGGGCGGTTCGGTCTTGGCCTGAAGACGGCCTCCTTCTCTCAGGCACGCCGGCTCACGGTTGCTTCGCTCAAAGCCGGAGGCAGGTGGGCCATCCGGCGTTGGGACCTCGATTACGTGAGAGACAGCAGGGAGTGGCGCCTGCTCAAGACGGAGGCCCCAGGCTCTGCTTCCCGTCTCTCCACGCTGGACGGGCAGCGGCAGGGAACTCTCGTGCTGTGGGAGCAGATGGACCGCATCGTCGGGAAGGTGCGCAAAGACGATGCCCAGGCCCAGAGCCGCTTCCTAGCATTGGCGCGCACTGTAGGGCGGCACCTTGGAATGGTTTTTCACAGGTACCTCGAAGTAGAGGACGGTCGGCCGCCCTTGCGCATATATCTAAATGGCCGCGATGCCGACTCGCTGGTTCGCCCATGGGACCCCTTCCTCTCTTCTCATGTGGCCACGTACCAGTTTCCTGAAGAGGCACTGAAGCTCCGGAAGGAGCTGGTCCAGGTGACTGGCTACGTCCTGCCGCACAAGGACCGCATGAGAGAGGACGAGTATGAGGCTGCTGCCGGCCCGGGGGGCTGGAACACCCAACAGGGCTTCTATGTCTATCGGGAGCGCCGCCTGCTGGTCGCTGGAGGGTGGCTCAGTCTGGGGTATGCGACCGAGGAACACTACAGGCTCGCCAGGTTGAAGGTGGACATCTCCAACTCGACGGATGCCGAGTGGGAGATCGATGTCAAGAAGTCCCGAGCCCGGCCTCCAACGGAACTGGAAGAGCGCCTGAGGGAGCTTGCGGATGCGGTCCGCAAGCTGGCTCGGGAGGTGTTCGTCCACAGGGGAGCTCGAGTGCGGACATCAGGTGTTCGCGAAATCGATGATGCCTGGGAGTCGGTCACCACCCGTGGTCGGCTTGGCTATCGCGTTCGTAGGGAGCATCCGCTCGTGAAGTTCGTCATCGCGCGCCAGGGCAGTGATCAGAAGCCGCTCAAGGCACTCCTTCGTCTGCTGGAGGAGACGGTTCCCGTCCAGCGAATCTGGCTGGATGCGTCCGAGAAGCCCGAAGCCCACGCTGAAGCCTTCGAAAGCGAGCCGTCCGCCAGGGTCGCGGAGGTGCTTGGGGAACTCTTTAAGGCTCTGCGCGCAGATGGCGAAACGGAGGAGTCCGCTCGGGAGCGCATCCTCTCCATGCGTCCATTCGCTCAGTACGCGAAGGCCATCAACGAATTGGGCTCGAAGAAGCGCTGAGTCGCGCCAAGCAGCAGCTCATGAAAGGAGTGAGCAGATGAACAATGCCTACGATAGCGCCTGGAGCATTGCGCAGATTCTCCTCAGGGGCCAAGTGCAGCAAGGCCAGGTGCTGACCCGGGACATGATTGCAGCGAAGGTCGACCTTGCGCTGCAGATGGATCCGAACAGCAAGAGCCAAGTTGATCGCGAGCGCCTCGTCGCGGACCTGGAGTCCTCATTCACGGTGTGGATGGGCAACGCAGTGACCCTCGAGCACAACGAGGACCACATCGCATGGCTGAACAGCCGCAAGTCGGACATCGATTGGAAGTTCTGGAAGCGCTACCAGCGCCTCCTCCAGCAGAAGCGATGGGCTGCCGCGAGCCTCGAGAAGCTCGATGAACTGACCTATGAAACGCTCGGCAGGCTCGAAGACCCGAACCGCAAGGGGATGTGGAGCCGCCGGGGCTTGGTAGTAGGGCACGTTCAGTCGGGAAAGACAGCCAACTACACGGGGCTCATCTGTAAAGCGGCGGACGCTGGCTACAAGGTCATCATCGTCCTCGCGGGTATTCACAAGAGTCTGCGCAGCCAGACGCAGATTCGCTTGGACGAAGGCTTCCTCGGGTACGAGAGCAAGGACGAGTCCGTTGAAGGGGCAATCTCAAAGCATATCGGCGTCGGGTTGATCGATCCCAGTATTCGCGCGAACACCATCACGACTCGAGCTGACGACGGCGACTTCAAGATGAGTGTTCGACGAAACTTCCACATCGGGCCTGGAGGCATTCCGCTTCTCTTCGTTGTCAAGAAGAACGCGCGAGTGCTGGCGAACCTGAATTCGTGGGTCGAGCGCTTCGCGCAGAAGACGCTCACAGTCCGTGACGTTGAGAGGCGTGTCGTGCCCGATGTGCCTCTCCTGGTCATTGATGACGAGGCGGACAACGCATCCATCGACACCCGGGCCCAGGAGTTCAATGAAGAGGGGCGGCCGGACCCTGACCACGATCCAACCGCCATCAACAAGCAGATCCGGAAGTTGCTCCATCTCTTCGAGCGGAATGCCTACGTTGGCTACACGGCCACTCCGTTCGCCAACATTTTCATCCACGATGCTGGCCAGACCGACGAGCACGGTGCGGATCTGTTCCCTAGGAGCTTCATCACGAATCTCCCCGCACCTTCCGATTACGTCGGCCCAGTACGTGTCTTCGGGTTGGACCCGGACCCGATGCTGAACGCCGAGGAGAGGGAGCCACTCGGCCTTATACGGCACATCTCCGACCATGCCGACTCGCCCAACCCTGGAGAGCGAAATGGTTGGATACCCCCTGTTCACAAGAAGGAACACAAGCCCCGCATTAAGGGGAAGAGTGAGCTCCCACTGTCCCTGCGAACGGCGCTGCACTCTTTCGTGCTCGTGTGTGCAGCACGCCGCGCGCGTGGACAGCTCAACGAGCACAACTCGATGCTCGTGCACGTTACCCGGTTCACCGATGTGCAGAAGGAGGTCTTCGGCCAGGTGAAGCGTGCTCTTAAGGAAGTGCAGGACCACCTGGAGTTGGGGACGGCAGCGGGAGTTACAAGCCTTCACTCGGAGCTGCGTCGCCTCTGGGATGAGGACTTCGTTCCTACCACCCAATCCATCAATGATCTGTCGCTGCCAGTTCTTTCGTGGTCGAAGGTTTCGTTACACCTCAAGGCTGCTGTCGCTGGCATCAAGGTCAAGCAGATCAATGGCACGGCTGGAGACGTGCTCGATTACGAAGAGCACCGCGCAACGGGGTTGAGCGTCATTGCGGTAGGGGGGGACAAGCTCGCGCGCGGCCTGACCCTGGAAGGGCTCTCGGTAAGCTATTTCCTCCGCGCCTCGCGCATGTATGACACTCTCATGCAGATGGGCCGCTGGTTCGGCTACAGGCCCGGCTATCTTGATCTCTGCCGATTGTACATGACCGAGGAACTCGATGATTGGTTCCAGCACGTGACGATGGCCGGAGAAGAACTGCGTCAGGAGTTTGATCGGATGTCCGCCGTGGGTGGCTTTCCGGCCGACTATGGGCTCAAGGTTCGCTCACACTCAACGTTGCTGATTACTTCTCCAGTCAAGATGAGGAATGGGGTTGATCTTATGATCTCGTTCGATGGAGATATCATCGAAACGACCAACTTCGACCCCCGGCGGGAGGTGCTGGAACACAACTTGGCCAGCACGGTCAGGTTTCTTGAGAAGCTTGGCAGGCGTGCTCCAGGTTGGATTCAGTCTCGTCCGAGTGGGTCGGAGGAGTGGGAGACTTCCTACGTATGGCCAGAGGTGTCGGCTGAACAAGTCGCTGAGTTCTTGGCCACACTCCATGTGCCGCAAAGCTCTACAAAGGCTGTGGGGGTCTTGCTTTCCGAGTACATCAAGAAGCAGCTCTCCCAGAGTGAGTTGAGTCAGTGGACTGTGGTTCTGTTCGGCGGTGGCGAGGGAGTGAAGGAAAATATCGCTGGGTTGCCCATCGGGCTCACGAAGCGACAGGCCAAAAACAAAGACGCCACGAATGGCTTATACAAGATTCGTCGCTTGGTAAGCCCGAGAGATGAGGCTATAGATCTTGATGCTGCTGCGTATGCACGGGCGCTTGAGTTGACCAAGGATAATTTTCATCCTGACTCTGGTCGAACGAAACGGGACAAGATGCCGGAGGCGCCCAGCGGCCCATTCATCCGCCAAGTGCGTTCCAAGGACCGTGGTCTCCTCATTATTTATCCGTTGGATCCGGCGGCAGATACCAGCAAGGCGCTGCAGCTCACCAGTCCGACTCCAATCGGCTGGGCAGTCAGCTTTCCTGCATCTGACACCGCACTGAAGGTTCCATATCGTGTCAATAATGTTTATTGGGAACAACAATATGGGAGTGTGATGTGAAATCTGTCGAGGAGGCATGGAGGCTCATTGCCGAAGAGCCCAAGCTCCAGGCCGGGCTGGTTGCGCGACGCATCTACCCCGAATCTCGTCTCGAAATCTATGCTGGCCTCGACAGGCCATCTGACGTACCGCTCGTCTGCATCCATGTCAGGCCCGCTGCGCTTCGTATGGCTGGCGAGCGTCTCTCTTCGGCTGGCTTCGTGCTGCTGCGGGAGATTAACCCGCACCCCGGCCCGAATTCAGTCAGGCTTAGTCTCTGGCTCGCGGCCCCACCATATCGTGATGTCTTTGGAGTTCTTGCCCAGGATGTTGTCGACAGCGTTGCCAAGGCGGTGGACCAGCGCAACGCTGTCTCGACCTTCGTTGAGCGGCTCCGTCGGTGGCAGGAGTTTCTCGAACGGCATGGTCCAGAAGGTCTCGGGGCTCATGCCCAGCGCGGTCTGTATGGTGAACTCTGGTGCCTGCGTCATCAAGCCATTCGGCTCATCGGTGCAGGGTGCGCCATCCCTGCATGGACAGGGCCCGATCGGAGCAACCAGGACTTCCAGTTCGCGTCCTGCGCCGTCGAGGTGAAGACGACCGCGAGCAGCCCGCACCATCAGGTGGCGATCTCCAACATCCGGCAGCTCGACGAAACGCATGTGCCAGCCCTGCTCTTGCTACATGTGGCGCTCGAAATCCGACATGATTCCGGCGAGACGCTCGTAGGGATGGTGGAGTCGCTGCGGGATTTGCTACGCCCTTCCGGGCAGCCACTCTCCCTGTTCGAGGAGAAGCTCCGAAGCTGGGGCTACCTCGATGTTCACGCAGTTCGTTACGGGGAGTCCGCGTATGTGGTGCGGTCACATGACTTCTATCGCGTGATGGGCAGCTTCCCCCGGCTCACCGAAGCGGAGATACCCGACGGAGTCGGAGACGTTCGGTACTCCGTCGCGCTGTCGGCATGCTCTGCCTACCGGCTGTCACCGGATGCAGCGGCAGCACTCATCGTTGGGAAGTGACAATGTCATTGAGCCCGGAGCTTCTTGCGTTTGCCAGTAAGTTCCACGTTGAAATCGTTTCCCTTGCCCGAGGAGAGATGTCGGGTCACGCGAGTGTATCGCAGGCGGCGGAGTTCAAGGAGAACGCCTTCACCGAGCGGGTGGTGGACATCATCGCGGAAGCCGGTGCCATTGCTGGTGGGCATACCTGCTACTTCCGCAAGGAACTCGGGAACCGCCATCTCAAGGCGAACGGTTACAACGTGGGGGACGACGAGGAGCATCTCGACATCATCATCAGTATCTACAGAGATACTCCCGTTCCGCCGACTCTGCGCATGACAGAGGTCTATCAGGCTATCCAGCGTGCCTTGAATTTCGTCAGTGCGGCCGCGGCTGACCTCTCGAGCAAGATGGAACAGGCCCACCCTGCCTACGACATGGCGGAGCGGGTCAGGGAGGTCTTCTCTAAAGGCAGTGTGCAGCGTGTGAACGTGATCGTGCTCACGGATTGTGTGGTGCGTGAGCACCAACTGCAGAAGCCGCTGAAGATTAGCAATCAATCCCGGATCGATGTTCGTGCGGATATCTGGGACATCGAGCGTCTGTATCGGAGCATGAGTTCGGGGCACGTCCGCGAGACGATCGATATCGACTTTGGCGAATTCGAGCGCACCATCCCCTGTCTGCCGGTTCCAATCTCCGAAGGCGAATACGGAGCCTACCTCGCCGTGGTTCCGGGGGAGGTTCTCTACAAGCTGTACGACGAATACGGTGAGCGGCTCCTCGAACTCAACGTTCGCTCCTTCCTCCAGGCTCGTGGCAAGATCAACCGCGGCATTCGTGACACGCTGCTCAAGGAGCCTCAGCTCTTCTTCGCCTACAACAACGGTATCACAGCGGTGGCGGAGGACGTGAAGACGAAGTTGCTCCCGGACGGGACGACGGCTCTTGTTTGGATCAGGGGGTTGCAGATCGTCAACGGTGGCCAGACGACGGCCTCCATCCATCGTGCTGGAAAGAAGGACCAGGCGGAACTCTCTCGGGTCTTCGTACAGATGAAGCTCTCACAGGTGCGCTCGGTGCATCTTGAGACACTCGTTCCGCGCATCTCCCTGTATGCGAACAGCCAGAACAAGGTAAACGAGGCCGATTTCTCCGCGAACGATTTGTTCCATCAGAAGTTGGAGAGCCTCTCGCGTACGATTTGGGCACCAGGCGAGCAGAGCCGCTGGTTCTACGAGCGCGCGCGCGGTCAATACCAGGTAGCCCGCGGGAAGGCCTCTACACCCGCCAAGCAGCGACAATTCGACAGCATCCATCCGGCATCACAGATGTTCACGAAGACGGATCTTGCGGTCTTTGAGCACAGTTGGGGTCAACGGCCCGACCTGGTCAGCAAGGGATCCCAGAAAAACTTCGTGGAGTTCATTCTCTTGTTCAAAGCGCAGCAGCCCGATTTCATCCCGGACGAGCAGTACTTCACCCAGCTCGTAGCTAAGGCAATCATCTTCCGTAAGGTCCAGGCGCTTGCACGTGAAGCCAGGATTGGCGCGTACAGAGCGAACATCGTTACTTACTCGGTGGCGTATCTTGCATCACGAGTCGGTGCGCGCTTGGACCTTGCCGAAATCTGGCGAGCGCAGAAGCTGACGCCTCAGCTGGAGGCGGCGCTTCGTGGGCTGCTGATGCCCATTGAAGAAGCCATCAAGCGAACAGCTGAGGGGCGGAACGTTACGGAGTGGTGCAAGAAGGCGGAGTGCTGGCACGCTATCAAGGCCATGAATTTTCCCGTCCCGGCCAATGTGGCGGGCGCGTTGTCTGCTGTGCGTGCCGGTCGGAAGGGGGCCGTGAAGGAGGTGCAGGAGAACCTCCGGAAGGCAGCGTTACCCAAGCTTGCGGAAGCCGTGAATATCGCCCTGATCAGCTTTGCCCGAGCGGGACAGAAGGGAGATGCGGCTTCGATTGCGGACGCAATCACGAAGACACTCGCACCAGGGGGGCTTGAGGTTATCAACAACGTTCCATCCGGAGGAGTTCTCTGGGTTGTGGGTGGTATGGAACTTTCATCGATTATGAGGGAGGTGCGTGAGCATGGGCTTCGCGCCGAGTTTCGCGAAGGTGGAGGCAGGGCAACCGAGCACCGCCCTGCGTGGTACATTACCTGCTGAGAACGGATGCTACGGGTTCTGGGGTACTGAATCGGGGACAGCTGGATAACTCTGGACTCCGTCGCCACCTTCATCATGACTCGTCGCAATGCGTGTGCTTGCCGAGCGCTGCGATCACGCGACTACATGTCCAGGGGGCTCGGCAGGTACTCACGATAATCGGGGACCTGATGCTCCAGGAATTAGGACCCGTGCTGACCTTCGAGGGGGCTACCAATAGCGAACGTATCAAGACCTACGTTCGCGAGGAGATGCTCCTCGTCCTCAAGTCGCACGACGTCGTTGTCTTGGACAACCTCAGCGTCCACCACCGGCCCCCGCGGTCGAGACGCTCATTCGCAGCCGCGAGGCTCTCGTAGGTCTTTGGGCCACTGCTGGTTGGGATTCAATACCACTCGTGCTGGTTTCCGCCCACTGAGAGAGTCGTTGAACAAATCAGGAATCCTTTTGGAATCTATCCTTCACTCTCAAGGGAATTGGGTTTTCAACCAGGTCAGCACTTGATCGCGGGTGCTAAACCCGTTGCGCCTCAATACTTCCACAATGTCGCGCCCAGCCATGATGATAATGGGGTGTCCATCATCCATGATCTCCTGGTATGCCTGATTATGAACATAGGACGTTGTCGCCAATATGCCGAACTGGCGATGTCGCAATCGTGAGATGATCCGCGAAATTTCACGAACGCCAACGGAGTTGTTTTCAGCGTAACACTTGGCTTCGAGAGCGAAATCTACCAGGATAGAGGATTGCCCCTCGCCAATCTGGTACTTTCCAACGGCATCACGACCGCCATCACGAGATGGGCGTGTCAAGTCAATGCTAGGGACTCGACCAAGAGTCATTCGTGCTAGTTCTGCGGCACAAGCCTCAAAGGCAACGGGATTGGTAGAGAAGTAATTTCGAATATCGGCGAGAATCTGGAGGTCGCTTTTAGAGTTTGGAAGTTGTTCTGTTTTTGAGCGGGTCTGACGGGAGCGCTCTGCGCGCAGCGGGGTGTGCTTTCCTGTGTTGACCCACTGTTGCCAATGCTTTGGTGCAGCCGCATAGATGTCACCACCATGCCGGATAACGTTCAACCACTCGCGAGTGAGATGTGGTACATCAAGGATGGTGAACTTAGCGCGATAGTTTTGGAATCGTTGGCCATTCGCTATTTTCCATACTGCCACTAAATCCTCATTTTGAGAAAGTCCATCTGCGCCTGGAACCGCTAGACCTCTAAAGGTAAGATCTCGAAACGTTGCGGTTCTGGTAAACACAAGGATCGGCGGGACGCCATGTCGTGCTCCGGTGTGAGCCGCATTGAATATTTTGCGAAGGAATTCATTGCCCCAGCGTGGCGTTTCATGTAGCTCTCGCCCAGGTCGTTTATTGTCGCCAAAATAGGTGAAAATGCCGAGTGTCTGATCTAGCTCGTCAGGCCAGTCTGGATCTGATCCGGTGGAAGTTATGACGATTAGTCGCGGCTGGGCAATGGTTCCAAGATGTCGGAACCCACCCTGGTTGCTGACGCCAAGCAGGGCGGGAAGCGGGTCATCCCCGGCGTTTCCTCGTCGGCCGCCTTCGTAATGGGCGTCAACGAATAGTCCAGTTGTAGAAAATTCGCCACGACTGATTGCTTTCATGTCAACGCATCTCGCAGGAAATGGAAGCCGTGCGCTGAGTGCAATGGCATTCGGCATCTTGCCTGCGCCATTCCAGCCGCTGGACGGCTCCCGGGGGGGGCTTGTGGTGCAAGTGGTCGAAGGTCCAGATCGTGTCGCCACGACCATTGAAAGCCTTGGAGAACCGCGGGTTTCCCGTGAGCATCCAGGGCCTTCACCTTTTGGGCGCTTGGACTCCAGCAGCAAGCCCGGCCCCTGCTCGTCGCGCTGTTCAAGTACATAAAGGTGTTCTGCAACCGAAGGTGCCGTCACTCTTCACTCGGCTGCGTCAGCTCCGAGGAGTACGAGCGCACGGTTGAGGTGCAACGGTGAGCTCTCGTACAGGGTGGGGCTGTCGCGTCCGTTGGTTGAAGTACTGGCGCAATCCAGGCTCGGGGAAAGGGCTGTCCCAGCCCTTGAATGCACCGAGAAGAAGCGCCTGCGGGAAGTCATCGCCTCATGTGCCCCAGAAGAATCCGATGTCTCGCTGGGAGGGAACGCCGACGACAAGCCCGCGATCCAGGAAGCGGTTGAACTGCTCGCAGGCTGTTTCAGGAACCAATCCGCAC
Source organism: Myxococcus sp. CA023 (assembly GCF_010998615.1). GTDB lineage: Bacteria > Myxococcota > Myxococcia > Myxococcales > Myxococcaceae > Myxococcus. The sequence continues at coordinate 12,565 of NZ_JAAEAH010000001.1, forward strand.
GCATGGCAGGCGGCTAGGTTGCACGAATCCGGGCCCTGCCCACCGGCCTCGCCCATCTCCATACAAACCGGGTCGGCAGAGCACCAGTCAGCCCCCTCGAGCGCTCGACGGATGACGGCTTCCAGACGGCCCGGTTTCCCCATTCGCACCAGCCCGCCCATAGTTCCATCTGCATCACCGGCCGCCGTGTAGATGAGCAGGCCCGCCATTCGTGCGGTTTCATTTGAGGAGACATAGAGGCGCTCCTTGAGTGAGGCGGAACTGTAGCCACATTCGAACGTCAGCCGGTTCATGAGGAGATGGGCGAAGGTGTGCACGAGCAAAAAACGGGCGGAGAGCTGGGTCTGCCCCCCCCAACCGCGTTCCGCCAGTGCGCCATAGGCCTTGCCGAGCCGATTGGCTCGCCTGTGGGCGGCATCCTCCTTGCGCTCCCACTTCTGGAGGAGCTCCTCGTTCAGGCTCAGGAAGATTCCCTCTCCGAAGACTGTGTAGGCCGGAAGCCATTCCTCCGAGGGGGGGAGTGGTCTGCGACGCAACTGGGCCTTCTGCTGTTGACGGCTGAGGGTGTTGTTCCCCGGCTTCACACGTGTGAAGCCGTAGAGTGCCCGGGTCTCCCGGAGGCGGTCGATCAGGCTCACGGACGAAAAAAATCGCGAGAACGGCTGCCCCAAGAGAGGCTCGGTGTACTCGGAGGCAGGAACCACCTTCACCCGGAGTTGCTCGCGATCCTGTGGGGCGCTCAGGACCTCGAACTCCTCCCGCCGGAACATCACCGGGTCGTCGGTATCCTCTGCTTTCGCCTGCTCACTGCCGTCGTCTGATGAGAGCGCCGCGTTGATCTGCTCATCGCTGTACCTGGCTAGCTCCTTGTCCCACTTCTTGCGCAGGGTCTGGACATTCAATGCGTCAAAACTCCTGAGGGTCGTAATGGCAGTGGCCCGCACAGGCGAGGAGAGGAAATCGACGAGCTCGGCAGGAGCTGTCTCGCTCGCCGCGGGGGGAAGGTAGATGGCGCTCGCAATGCTGGCGAAGTACAGGTTGCTCGCGTTGAGGAGGGTGCCTTGAAGGTGTCTCTTGCAGTTCTCAGCGGCCCCCGCGCCGAGCCAGGGGCGCTGACCTGTGCACAGGTAGAGCGCACCCGAGGCATCCAGCTTCCGCGTGAGGGCTGTCACCGTCTGGCCTTCCTCGCCCGTCTCCGCATCCATGGTGTCCGAGAGATTTCGCTTCCGGCCACATGCGCATTCGACGGTGATCGCGGCCAACGAGGCGCCAGCCCCTCCTGTCATGCGGAGCTTCCCTTCGCACGTAGGGGAGACATCCCGGTGAACCCACTCGCGCCAGGGAAAGTCCTGCAGGTGTCCCCCCTCGCACATTGCGGCGAAGCGCACCTGAAAGATCCGGCGGGCCCGGCCACGCTCCTGGCGGCACCTCCCAGCGCAATACTGGGTTCCCTTGGCGGCCATCGAGACCTCCACCATCTCGCCGCAGTCATTGCAGACGTGCCACCGGGGGAAGCGCAGGAAATGGACCTTGAGCCCGACATTTCGATTCTCGGAGCCTGCCTGGTAGGGGCGGTAATCGGGTGGGGTGTAGAGTCTCTCCACGCTCAGAAGCTTCCGAAGCCGCGGCTCGTCTACCTCGAACTCAGTGGCATCGACCCCTTCTTTCGGGTCGACGCTGTCGGAGCGCTCGAACCAGTGGTCGATACCCGCGCAGATGACGGAGGTACCGCCCTTGATGACGGTAATGGCCCCGACGCCCGATGGTGTGATCAGCTGCGCCCTGCGGACATAGTCACTCATCAGTACGGACCTCCGCACCCGAGGCGCTGGCCGGTGCCTCCAGGAACCTGGAGGAGATCTCCACCTGGCACTCCGCGTCGACGTTACGCATGGAGGAGGGTGTGACCCAGGACCGCTCGACGAAATCCTGCGGAGCGTACTTCCCAGGCCACCGAAGGAGCGGCGGGTCCTCCTCCACACCCCAACTGTTCCAGAGAGAGGGCGACCACCTCTCCCATTCGGTGATGCGTTTCTGGAAGATGGCGTCCACGGTCTGTACCTCGGAGCCATCCACCAGCCCGGCTCGCGCGAGCGTGATGTCGCGAAGCTTCTCGAGGAGTGCGTAGGGAACCTTCGAGGGAGTCTCGATCTGTCTCATGTCTCCGGTCTGGCGCACGTAGATGGCCATGATTGCATGCAGCGCGCGGCTGAGCGCGGGCTGCGAGAAAGGAGTGACGCTTGTCGGTTCCACCTGGGCGTACAGGCGCTCGTGGTAGGTGCGGAACTTCTCGAAGTGCGACCGATCGCGAGGCTTCGAGGCGCTGTAGATGGTCACCACCAGCCCGGGCCGCTCCTGCCACTTGCGGCCCACTCGGCCCGTCACCTGGATGTACTGGGCCGTTGTCTTCGGTTGGCCGACCACGGCCATCAGCGAGAGGCGGTCGATATCCACGCCCACCTCGATGATATTCGAGGCCAGGCATGCGTCGACGGCGTGGCCCGGTCGGCCGGCCTCCACCTCGAGTGCCGACAGTGCGGAGGTCACCTCATCATTGGCCAGACGGCCTGTGAGCTCGATCAGCTTCCACAGTCGCCGTGCCCCCAGGGGCGTTCGCTCTGCGCGGCGCCGCAAGGCCTCCAGGTACCCCGGGATGTCCGAGTGGAACAGCGTGAGGGCGCCACCGAGCTCCCGAAGGCTGTTGTAGAACAGCAGGAGCGTCCACCATGGGTCGCGCTGATCCGGTGCATAGGCCAGGGGTTCCTGCAGGAGCGCCGAGAATGTACGGACCTGCGCGGTCTGCGAAGACCCGAGCGCTGGCGCATGGACTCCCACGTACACCCTGCCCCTCATAGGGCGGCCCTGAGCGTCGACAGCCACACGGGCGAAGAAGGAGTCGGAAGCGGTGAGACCGGGAGGAGGAAAGAGGCTGACATCATTTCGGCCGAAGACGTCGCGAACCTGGTCGCGGTAGCGCCGGATCGTCGCGGTGGACGTCACTATCTTCGGAGGCACGCCGGGGCCATGACGGCGGTCCGTGCACAGCTCCTGGATGACGGTCTCATAGAGGCCCACCATGGAGCCCAGGGGACCCGAGATGAGGTGCAGCTCGTCCTGGAGGATCAGCCCCGGTGGGGAGACCTGTTGCGAGCCGTCCCTGCCACGCCCGAAGATGGCCCGCGCCTCGGGCCGGTAGGCGAGCATCGCGAACTTGTCGACCGTGCCGATGAGGAGCGACACGGGGTTCGAGCCGGGTGACTGCTCGTAGATGTCTTCATCCACGAACTCCACGGGGAGCTTCTGATGAAAGTCGCAGAGGGGGTCCGGGCACCGAGCCACCACCGTCTCCACTCCGGTGTGGCTGGGGCGGGACTCATACCCGTGTACGGGATATTGCCGTCCGACCTTGCTTTCTCCGACTCCCAGCTCAGCTCGGCACCACGGGCACCTCTCGAGGACGACGATGTTGTCCTCACCGGCCTCACCGTTCTGTTGAAGATGGCGAAGCGCCTTCCGGGCGGCATCTCGCCGGTTCGGTGTTCCGCCAACCCAGATACCGATCGCAAAGTGCCGCTTTCCCAGGTGCCCAGGATCCTTTCGCCGCAGGTACTCCATCGCGCAGAGGAGCGCCGTCGCACGCTGGAATTGCTGGCTGGTCAGCAGCCGGAGAGTGTACCGCATCAGCACATGAACCCCGGCATCCTCCGAAGCGTGCCCCTTGTCGACTGCGCGGAGCCGCCTGAGGAAGATCGCGAATGCAGTGAGCCCGAGATAGGCCTCGGTCTTTCCGCCTCCGGTGGGAAACCAGATGAGCTCAACCATCTTCCGCTCGGACGGTCCGAATTCTGAGGTGGACTCCAAGCTCATGAGGAGGAACGCAATCTGGAACGGCCGCCACCGGCCGCGGGACGCGGAAGGCTCGGGAAGAAGGACGGGCTCGATGGGGGAGCTCAGCTTCCAGCGCTTCTCCTTCTTGTCGTACTCGCGGCGGCGCACCTGCCGGCTTGCCGTACGAGCCTGCTGGAGGAGCATCGCGTAATTGGCGAGTTGGAAGGCCTTCAGCGCGAGCTTGTTACGCCGGAGGTATGCAAGGCCCCCCTTCATCCGTCGATGCGCATCCTTGCAGAGCGCCAGGTGGCGGGCCGCCGCTGGCTGGTGCCCGTTCAGGAGCTTCGCCGCCTCCTCCTGGGTAGCAATCCACCTGCCGTATAGCTCGACCACTTCTTCGAGCGAGGAGAACCCGTCGTCTCCAGGCTCCAGTCCCGCCAGCGGGGCCATTCGGACCTGCAACAGGGATCCATCCTGACGCTGGATGTCCGGAGTGACGCTCGGGGCTTCAAACGTCGGCAGGCACTCCGCACGGACCCATTCGACCCGGCTTGCCTGAGTGGAGGTCGCGCTCCACTCGGCGGCACACCCATGGCCCACTGCGAAGGTCTGGGCGTCGCGGTAGAGCATCGCGATCTCCTGCTCCTCCTCATCCATCAGCTCTGCGGGAGCCTGCGGATACGGCGCGATGAGCGCACTCGGGCCAGAGTCGCTTCGCAGCGTCACCGTGAATGCAGACTGGAAGAGGCATGCCTCGTCAGGAGCACCATCGACCAACTTGCGGTTGATCAGACAGACGGTGACGAGAAAGAGGCGCGAGTCCGAACCCGCACCCACAAAAGGCCGGCAGAGCGTCTCGACGCACAGCTCGGGCCCTGCGGATGAGGTGACGTGGCGCTTTCCTGGAACGCCCCTGCCAGCGTTGGCGATGAGCTGCTCAGCGGTAAAGCTCGTGCCGCCAGCAACCGGATTCCGGACCCACCACGTCCTCCCGGCGGTACCCACGGTCACCTGCAGCGGGCGGTATCGCCCACCCGAGTAGTCGACGCTCAGCACCGCTCCCGGTACCAGCTCCGCAAGGAAGGTGACCGCCATGGAGCTGGGCCGGTATCGGTTGGCCTCCGAGAGATCGAAGTCCTCAGCGCCCTGGCCGCGACTTGACCGCTTGGCCATCTTCTCGAGCGTCTTCTCGACCTCTTCTGTCACGACCTCGCTGGCTTCACCCTGTCCCGCAGATTCGGGAGCCTCGTTGGACTGTACCCCTGGATCCTCGGAAGGTACCTTCATGGGGTACATGACACCGACGCCGTAGCGCTTGCAGGGCCGGTCCCCGTTGAGGATCTCCTCACCGGTCCCTTTCTCGGTCCAGGGGCCGTACGAGTCTTTGGGCACTTCGAAGCGAACGGTCTCGAGCGGAGCCCCCGCGGGAGCAGGCCCCACGAGCTCTCGTCGCAGGGATGCGAGGAGCTTCTCGCGGTTCTCGACATGGACGGTCATGAGCTTCTTCCCCCGGTCCTCACCGTGTGGTGAGCAATGAGACCACCTGCTCCCGCAGGGAGTTGTTCATCAGGATGGTCAGATGATTCTGCGCGCGAGTGACCCCGACATAGAGCAGGGCCTGGGAGCCCAGATCCGCAATCTCCTCGATGTCCGTCAGGATGACTGCCCGGGCCTCGAGTCCTTTGAAGGCATGGATGGTGCCGAATCCAAGGCCCCCCGCCGAGGTGCTCTTGCGAAGCGGCCTGAGCTGGCGATGACCTGCTGAGTGCAGCAGGCCGGCCACACTGCTGTCATCGGCTCGGGGTGAGAGCACCACGATGTCCTGCTCGCGCAAGCCGGCTACCAGGAGGCGGTCCATCGAAGCGAGGAGGCGCTGCCGCTGTTCGGCCAGCGTGCTGTAGCGTTCGATGCGGTGATCCACCTGGTCATCAGGTCGGAGGACCCGATCGTAGCCAGGTTCGAGCCCCCCCAGGAGCTGGACGAGTGCCGCGATGCGGGGCGTGTTCCTGCAGTTCTCCCTGAGCTGCAGACGGGCCACATCTTTTCCCTGGAGGAGGGTGTTCATGCCGCTCTGCACCACTTCAGGACTGGCATGGATGGCCTGTCGTTCGAAGTCACCAAAGAAGGCCCATCGTCCCTCCGCAAGTCCTCCCTTGAGCGAGAGATCAAGGAACTCCAGGTACGTCGGTGCGAGCAGATCCTGCGCCTCATCGATGACGAGCGCATCGAGCTGGTACGGGCCGGGTGTCTCCAGGAGCCGATCCAGCGCCCGGCCGGGCAGCTCGCGGCTCCAGAAGTCCTCCCCAGCATCGGGCGGCGCTTCCGCCATTCCGCAGACATCCATCATGTGCCTGTGGAGGGTACCCGCCTTGATGCCTGGGACGTCCTTGACCGCCTCCTTCAACCAGGCGCCGAGGAGCCGGGTGTAGCAGGCCAGAAGGATGTGGCCACTCGCGCCACCCCTCGGGGGGCCCAGGAAGTCTTGCGGCCGGGGCCACTGCGCCTCCCGCTTGGCTGTCTCGATGGCGAGGAACGTCTTCCCGCTCCCGGCAGGGCCCCTGACCAGGAGGCGAGGGTGCTCGCCGGCCGCACGCACGTAGCGATACTGATCCTCGGTGAACCGCCGGAGCTCCCCGTCCACCCGTCTCGCCCAGGCGACCGCCGACTCATGCGCCTCGAACTGGGGACGGAGCAATTGGGTCAGTGCCCCGCATTGCTCCGGTGTCGGCTCTTGAATCTCTGGCCGGAACCATGGAGCGCGGAGCCCTTCCAGCCGTGCCCTTGCACGTATCAGGACGTGCCTGAGTTGGTCGCCCAACGGCCGCTGCCCGTAGGTCCGGTTGTCGATGACCTGCCAGGGGTGCCACTCGGGCGTGACGGCCGGCAGCGGACAACGCGGAAAGATGCAGGCGGTCCAGAACACGGTCCGCGCGAGGTCTGGCCGAAGCTTGCCAACCCACTTTCGCAGGCTGTGCATCGCCTCGGACGCTTGCCGGAACGGGCCACGTCTGTCCGGTGCCGGATCGCTCCCGTAGTACCAGGCTCCTCGCGCATCGATCCTGAGGGAGTTGCACGCCTTCACCTCGACGCAGAGCACCCCGAGCTGCGGGACGATGATGACGAAGTCGAGCTCCCCCTCGACCCGATGCAGATGCCCGACAATGGATAGCGAGTGAAGAACCGTCCAGTCCTCTGTCCCTAGCTCGGTCTTGAGCCTGTTGAAGATGTCGATCTCCCCCGGGCTCTTGCAGTCCGGGTGGGGTACATCCGGGATCATCTTTGCCATGGGAATAGTTACCCGCTACTCCTCGAACACGCTGTCCAGCAGATCCTCGTCAAAGAAACGACGGGTTCTACCGCGTGGGATGATCAGGTCCTCTTCAGGGCAGCTCTCGATTCGGCTCGCGGTCAGGCCACTGTTCTCGACACCCTTGAACTCGAGCTCCATCGAGCCACGTGCCGCCAGCACTGCGGGGTCCACGTTCTCCGTCAGTTCCTTCAGGAGGCGCTGAGACATCTCCCTACCGGTGTCGCGATTCATCGACTGGAGCGCCTTCCCGATCTGCCAGAGGTACTCTGCATCGGCACCAAACCCCAGGAACTCCATCAACGCCCGGAAGTGCCGCGGGTCCTCCGGCAGGAAGACCCGGTCACTCGCCCAGTTGCGAAGGTTCCCGGGCGTCGTGGGACACTGCTCCGAGAGCTCGTCGCAGATGGACCTGGCTCCTCGGTTATCGATGGCCTTGGAGAGTCGCTGCTTCCACTTCGACTGGATCTGTTCCAGCCCCAGGCGATCCCTTCCGTGCAGCTGGCGGGCGAGGAGGTCGATCGAAGCGCCACCTCTGCCCCGCCGTTCGATGAGGAAGAGTCCCGGCACCAGCTTGTCCACGTCTACCAAGCTCCCGACGAGCCTTGGAAGGCCACCTCGAGGCACTTCTTCCTCGGGATGGCCAGCGGTACCTTCGGAATCCTCCCTGTCATCAGCGCCAGCGTGCCCTGGGAGTTGCAGCACACGAACCCGACTGCCGACCTCCAGGAAAATGCACTTGCCGCCCGCCAGTCTCACCAGCCTGGCGGAGACAGGGTCGCTCGCATGCGGCCCCTCTTCATCGGCCCCGACGTCACCATCAGCGTCGAGACGCCTCAGCAGCTCGCGCAGCTTCCCTGGGTTGGAGAGAAGAGACAATTCTGCGGCGGACCCCCGGGCCCGAGGTGGCACCGGCTCGGACCACTCGTGGAGCTGTACAGCCTTCCCACGAGCATCCGGGAGCAGCTCGGTTTCACAACGAGCCGAGTTTGACCACTTGTACCTGACGACGTGCAATGCTGTTGCACGGGGCGCGAGCGTGAGCTGGGGGGGGAACCTCTGCAGCGGTCCGGAGATCACCAGGGTCCCTCCGATGGAGACCTCGCCGAGCTGACTCTTGCGAAGCACACGAAGCTGCGTCTTTCCTGTCCTCTCGCGAAGGAACTGTTCAGCCGCGCCATGCAGTGCCTCGTTGTTGGTGAAGAGCCCGACCTCCACCTGCGCGTTGTCGAGGAGGAGTTCAGCCAATCGATCCCCGACCGGGCTGGCAGACGAGGCCCGGCAGTCGGAGAACGCCTTGCGGAGCGCTGCGATCCGCTCTTGATGCTGCGGGTACTGGGCCATTACCAGCTCACTGGCACGGTGGTAGCGCTGGGCGTCCTCGGTCGAGAGCAGTTCGGGCCGGTCCAGGGGAAGTCCCGATGCATAGGAATCCCGGCGGAAGCGCAGCACCGGGATCCAGAATGCTCTCCAGGTTCCATCATCCTCGGCCTCCCGGCTCGCATCACGGAGATGGCGAATGGCCTCTTCGAGGGCCCGTAGCAACGGAGGGTCGATTATGTGATCGTGAAAGCCCAGCCTCCTGCTGGCTTCATAGAGCCGCGTCGCCTCGCCTAGCCTCATCTCACCCTCGCGACTCTGAAGAGCGTGACCTCAATGCCATCCGGGACGGTGGGGAGGACAGGCCCAGCCCCGTCCAACCGGTTCGCATACATCTCAAGGACGGTGTTCGCCCCATTCACGACGTCCGGCGAGGAGCGATCGAGCACCATGACCAGCTCGGACTCTGGGAAGCTGCTGCCCCAGCGTCGGCAGGCCTGTGCCCCATCGAGCACCACCAGCTCCGGTCTTTGTTCTGCAAGCGCCGCAACCTGAGGACTGTGGGTGCCGATGGCCTGGCTGTGCCACGATTGGCCGATGCCTTCGAGCTTCAGCGGCCGGACAATCTCCGCGAGATTCCCTCGGGCCGTCCCGGAAGACTCAACGGCCCACAACTGGAGGGAGGACAGCTCCTCGATCGTTTCACGGACTGCCCCGATCATGAGGCAATCGAGCCCTGGCGTAGCCAGGAAGGTCGTCACGTCCCCCTTGAGCAGTTGCTCGCACAGGGTGGACGTCGCCGGTGTGTGCTGGTCATAGGTTTTCCTCGAACCGGTCAGCTTGTGTGCGCGTGCTGACCTCCGGATCCTGCGCGCCCTCCGAGCCGGGAGCAGCTCCCGGGCATCCTTGGAGATCTTCAGTTGGAGAGCAGGGCTCCCATCCGGAAGCACTGCGGGACGCTCGACGATGGCCTTGTACCAGCCCTGTCTGTCTTGAACGAACACGGAGGTGCCCACCTCGAAGGAGGCAGTCCCTCCTACCTGCTTGTAGAGCGACCGCTCACAGAGGAAGCCCGCCGCGATCATCGGTCCGGCATACGCGCGGGTAGGGAGAGAGACCGCGGTCACGAGTCTCTCCGCAGGGTGGGGCCAGGCCCCCAGCACCGCACCTAACTTGAAGAGGAAGAGGGCCCAATCCGGGAGAGGAGCCCAGTCCTCATCTTCAAGGAAGAGCAGCGGAAGCTCCTCCTCGTTGGATGTTGCGCTCAAGGGAATGGCCCCCAACTGCTCCTCCAGGAAAGTCGTTAGCCGTCGGCGACTGATAACGTTACCACCAGACTCCCACGTATGGATTCCGACGTTCCTACCTCCGGGGAGGTAGGGGGCGGCCTTAGATTCTGCGACTGCTCACCCAGTAGGTCCCCACCTCGATCTGAGAGTCTCTCGCTTCCGTGGCTCTCCCACATTTCGTATGGACCGTAGGTTCAGCCGATGAGCAGCACTCTTCGACGCAGCAGGTCGAAGTTGGCGCGGCCATACATCTGACGCTTGAGGAGTTTGAGCTTCATGATTTGGCCCTCGGCCTGGGCGTTGCTCCAGGGAGAGGTCAGGGCGGCCCGGACGGCATCGCCGTCCTGGCTACCGTGAGCCACCCGGTCCACCGACACCCAGGAAGTGGGTACAGCGTTTCCATTTCCAGGGTGTATTCGCCCAGTTGGCAGCTCGCCGCGTCTGCCTACTCCCCCGAGAGGAACCACACGAAGTGCGGGAGAGCCATGGAAGCGGAAGACTCTCAGTTCGCCCTGCTCGCACAACCGGTACACGGTGGCCCGACACACCCCCAACCGTTCTTCGACATCCCGGACGGTCAGCAGCCGGCCAGAACCGGAGGCCTTCAGCGCCACCGGGGCGGAGCCCAGCAGCAAACTAGCAGCAAAAATCTTGGGGTCCTGGGGTACTGGATGGGACGGCTGGACAACTCCGTTCGAAGAAACCCGAGTATTTACGACGGGTTGTGAAGGGCTTGTAACCGCTGGACGGCCCCCGGCGTTCCTTGGGGTGCAAGTGGTCACAGGTTCAAATCCTGTCGCCCCGACCATCGAAGGCCCTGGAGTTCTTGGCAAAAGCTGAGGATTCCAGGGCCTTTGTTTTCCCGATTCTGGAGTAGCTCCGCCGGCGAAGGAAGCCGCTTTGATGCGCACTGCGGCTCCGTCAGACGGAGGGCTTCTCGGGCGTGGCGGGCTCAACGCGGAGCGCCTCGGCTGCTGGGCTCGACCTGAAGGCGCCTCGGCTAGGGGGCGCCGGCTTCGTCTGAATTGGGCGCTAGCAGGCGCGCGAGTTCGTCTTGTAGCGCCTGCCTCTTGGGGACCCAGAGGTCGACAGGGATGACTTCAGGGTTCCGTTCATTCGCAACGATGCCGAACAGTTCTCGTGCGGCATCCTTCAAGCGAGCCCCATGAGGGGCGTCCATCCAGAAGCCGTTCATGTGTAGCGCACCATCGGAGAACACGCTGATCGGTGAACGTTCGCCTACATGCGCGTACTTGGGGTTGAAGGACCCTCGCAGAGAGCCCGTACCCCAACTGAGGGTGCTCGCGCTCTGGGAGACAGCATCGAACAGCGCGCGGACGGCGTTGGACGCATCGGGCGGTAACCGCCTTCGTACGTCGTCGAAGAACTCGGCCTCTGTCCACCTTCGCCGTCCGGAGAGCGCGCTTTTGAGCTCCCGCGCATGTGGAGTCGCGTTGAGCACGTGCGGGACGAATGCCTCCATTCCGCCAGGGGCGGCGTATGGACGAATCTCAAGGGCGAGCACCTCTGTGTGAGTCATTTGCTCATTGAGGAAGACCGCCATCTGGTAGAGCTCGTCAGGAATCCGGTCGGCAACGAATATGAGCCGGATATTCCCGGACCGTAGGTTCGCGTCCGCGCGAGCCCAGAAGTCGGTAGCCGCTTCCTTCGAGCCACAGAGCTTCAGAACCGTCTGGTCGAGGATGTCTGCGTGGGACTCGCGGGCAAGCTGCTCTAAGCGATTGGCTGGCCAGTGTCGCTTCGCATTCGCGGCGTACTCAATGAGTTGCCCCACGACTTCACGGCGGATTCGTGCGTCCGAGCTACGCTTTACTTCGATGAGGGTAGGGACAGCGTCGTGGTCGATGAAGACATGGTCGATGCTCCAGCGGTCGCCCTGTCCTAATCCGCCTGGAATTCCTACCTCACGCCCAATGAGTAGCCATCGCCGTGGGTCTTCTGGATCCATCTGGTCGCCGCGCAACAGTTCGGGATGATCGGCGATGAGCTTTTGAAGTTCAGCCTCTGATGCGTACCCGTTCTTTGCATCAAACGGATTGAGCCCTCCGGCGGCATCTTTGACGAAGATGGGACCAGGATGGGTTGGGTTGGTATCCCCAGGTTGACGGGTTGACATGGCGGGGCGGGTAGAGGTTTTTGAATGTGAGGGGTTGTTGGTTGGCTGTATTGGTGTTGGTGTGTGTGATTGTCTTTGGCGGCTGCGCTTCGACTTCACTCGAGTCGAGACACAGCCTGATAAATCTGCTTGGATTCTAGCACTGCCGTATCGGCGCGAGTCAGAATCTCGGTCAGTGCGCCTGCGAGCGCATCGACCCTGGGGGCCCGCAAGACGCTGTAGTGAGTTCCCTGAATGACGCGCACCACTAGCTGAGCTGCATGGCGGCTCCATCCACGGTCTTCCGTCTCGGAAGGCTCCAGTTCGGTGTCGCTGCCGCGTAGGACTGTGAGGGGGCCTGGGAAGGTGCCCAGCGTGTGCTGTTGGAGCGCACGGACGTTGGCGGTGAAGACACGAAGCAGCGCGTGGACCTGCTCCATGCCAGCGTCTGGGATGAAGACACCCGCCTCGCGGCCCTCCTGGAGCACTCGTTCCAGCAGTGCCTGCGGGTTACGCATCGCCCCCTCCAGGGGCGTTGATGAAGCGATTCCCGTCGTGCGCGCCAGGTCCAGAGCGAACAGCGTCGCAGCGGCCATGTCGTCGTCAGTCGTGACACCTTGGGCCAGCGAGGTAGAGCTGGGCTCAATCAGGGCAAGGACCTCCACCGTCTCACCACTCTGCTGGAGCAGGCGCGCCATCTCGAAGGCGATGACAGCTCCGAGTGACCATCCTCCCAATCGGTACGGGCCCTGGGGTTGCAGGGTGCGGATGGCGTCCACGTAGCTGGCCGCCATGGAGTCGATGGACTCGTTCGGAGGCAGTGTTCCCTCCAGCCCCTGGGCCTGCAAGCCGTAGAAGGGCTGGTCAGGGCCGAGCCTCCGCGCCAGTTCGATGTAGCAGAACACCGTGCCACCCACCGGGTGGACGCAGAAGAAGGGCACCCGCGAGCCACTTCGTTGAATGGGAACGAGCGGCGTCCATGGCGAGGGCTCGCGTCGCAGGAAGGCCGCCAGCCCCTCGACAGTGGGGGCCTGGAAGAGCGCCGTGACTGGCAGCGTACGGCCCGTGCGCGCTCGCAGCATGGACAGCAGCCGCACCGCGAGCAGTGAGTGACCGCCCAGTTCGAAGAAGTCGCTCTTCGCGCTGATTGGCGAGACGCCGAGCAGTTCCTCGAAGAGACGCGCCAACTCAAGCTCGTAGGCGTCGCGCGGCGAGACGTAGACCTCATGCCGCGGAGACGTTTCCTCGGGTAGCGGAAGCGCCCTGCGATCCACCTTGCCGCTCGTGTTGAGTGGCAGGGCCTCCAGGGTGACGAAGGCCGAGGGCACCATGTGCTCGGGCAGCCGCTCCTTGAGGAACTGGCGGAATGTACCGGAGTCCTCGATGGTGGCGTGCTCCGCGACCACGTATGCCACCAGTCGCTGGAGCCCCGGCGTGTCTTCACGTACCAGCACCACCGTGTCGCGCACGGCGGGGTGTTGGCGCAGCGCGGACTCAATCTCTCCCAGTTCGATGCGGAAGCCGCGCACCTTCACCTGGAAGTCGATGCGGCCCAGGAACTCGAGCTCGCCCTGGGGCAACCAGCGAGCCCGGTCTCCGGTCCGATAGAGGCGAGCGCCCGGCTCCGTGCTGAAGGGGTTGGGGATGAACCGGTCAGCGGTGAGCTCAGGACGATTCAGGTAGCCACGCGCCAGTCCCGCGCCACCAATGTAGAGCTCGCCGAGCACACCCACGGGAGCCGGTTGCAAGTATGCGTCCAGCACGTAGGTCCGTGCGTTCGCCAGCGGGCCGCCCAGGGTTGGAGGCAGCGGAGCCTTGCGCACGGCGCGAAGGGTCGAATCCACGGTGCACTCGGTGGGGCCGTAAACGTTGAAGCACTCGATGTGGGGATGGGCGGCGAGCCGGGCCCAGAGCGCCTCGTCCAGTGTCTCGCCGCCAGCCAGTACTCGCAAGGGGCGGTGTGCGGCCAGGCCCTCGTCCAGAAGCAGGCGCAGCAGCGACGGGGCACAGTCCAGCACGTCCACGGAATGCCGCTCCAGCCACGCCAGCATGACGCGCGCATCCTCGCGAGCGGTCTGCGGCACCACGCACAGCGCATGGCCATCCGCGAGCTGCACCAACTGCTGCACGGAGGCGTCGAAGGACAGTGACGCGTTGAGACTGACCCTTAGTGGCTTGTCCACGCCTGCGTAAGCGGTGGTCGCCAGCGCAGCGCGCAGGTTCATCACCGAGGCATGCTGCACCATGACGCCCTTGGGCTTGCCGGTGCTGCCTGAGGTGTAGATGACGTACGCGAGGTGTTCGGGGTCACTGAGTCTCGGTGGATTGGATTCGGACCGTGGCTCGTTCGTGGGAACAGCGTCGTCCACGCAGAGGACTTCCACCTTGTGCCCGGCGAGCTTGTCCGCGATTCGCTGCTGCGTGAGCACACAGCCGACATTTGAGTCGCTCACCATGTAGGCCAGTCGCTGGGCGGGGTAGGTCGGATCCATGGGGACGTAGGCTCCGCCTGCCTTGAGGATGGCGAGGATGGCGACGATCATATCGGTCGAGCGCTCCATGCACAGGCCCACGCGATACTCGGGACCCACACCACGATCGCGCAGCGTCCAGGCGAGCTGGTTGGCGCGGCGGTTGAGTTCGGCATAGGTGAGCGAGTGCTCATCGTCCAGCACGGCGAGGGCATCGGGAGAAAGGGCCGCGCGGTCCTCGAACCGCTCGTGCAAGCAGCCTTCCCAGGCGGCCTCCCGGCGCGTCGCATTCCACGTCTCAAGCAGCGTGTTGCGTTCGGCCTCCGGCAGCAGCGCCGCCTGCTCGTAGCGGCTGCTCGGGCCCGCGGCCACGGCCTCCAGCGCGCGCAGGTAGTAGTGTCCCAACTCCCGAGTCCGCTCCGCTTCGTGCCGTGTGCCCGTAGTGGAGATGGAGATCGACAGCGACGACGTGTCCGGGTCCTGAGTGAAGGTGACACCCAGCGGCAGTTCCATCCAGGCGGCGCCCAGCATCTCGTCCACGAAGCGCAGGCCCTTCTGCTGGGACAGCCCTCCCGCGACGTGAAAGTGGATGAAGTTGAAGAGCGTGTCGAACAGCGGCTGGCCGCCGCGCTTCTGCTGGAGCCGCGCCATGGGGTAGCGGCGGTGCGGCATCAACTCCTGCTCATGCTTAGCGACCTGCTGGATGAGCTCCAACCATGTGCCTCCAGGCAGCGTCACCGGGAAGGGGACGCTGTTGAGGAACAGGCCAATCATCCGCTCACCATCGACGACTTCGGGGCGGCCGTTGGTGACGATGCCGGTGACGACGGAGGTGCTGCCTTCGACGAAGCCGCGGACGCGCAGATGCACGGCCAACAGCACCGTCTTGAGGGACACGCCCGCCTCGTGGGCCACGCGAACCAAGGCCTGCTGGAGAGGAGCGGGGATGCGCACGTCGTGGTTGTGCAGCACGCGTTCGTCGTCCCGGGACCGGAGCGGGCGCGGACTTGCTGCGTCCACTCCATCCATGCGCCGCAGCCAGAAACGCTCACTCTCCGCGGACTGCTGGGCCTCACGCTCCAACGCAATGAACTGGCGGTAGGTCGCAGCCAGGGGCTGTGTCGGGGGCGTGTTGGAGTCGTCCTGCAATTCGAGGTAGCGGCCGAAGAGCTCCGAGAACAGGGTCGCGGCGCTCCAGCCATCGAGGATGGCGTGGTGGAAGACGATGGTCAGCTGAACGCTGCGGTCCGTGCGGCGATGCATGGCGACATGGAGCAAGGGCGCCTGGGTCCACTCGAAGGGCTTGATGCGCTCCGCTTCCACCCACTCCCGCAGGAACGCGTCCTGCTGGGAGGGGTCCAGATGCCGAAGGTCCTCGATGCGCAGAGGCGGCCTTACCTCACGATGGACGAGTTGGAGGGGCTCCTCGTAGCCATCCAGATGGAAGGAGGTTCGCAGGATGGCGTGACGCGCAATCAGTTCCTGAAACGACTGACGCAGCAGCGGCTCGTCTAGCTCCAGCTCCAGGTGGAAGCTGAACATGTCGTGGTAGATGCCGGCTGAGGCATCCAGCGAGCTCTCGAAGAGCATTCCCGACTGGAGCGTGGCCAGTGGGTAGGCATCCTCCACGTCCTCGGGCAGACGTTGGCGGTCCGCCTCGGACACGAGGCTGAACGGCGCGACGTCCCTTGATGGCGTGGCGCCATCGGTGACCTTCACCACGCCGGAGAGCTGGCGGATGGTCGGGTGCTGCAGCAGCTCCATGATAGGCAGCTCCAGGCCCCGTTCGCGTAGCTTGGCGATGACCTGGATGCTTCGGATGGAGTCTCCGCCCAGTTCGAAGAAACTATCGTCGATGCCGACCTGGCGGAGGCCCAGCACCTCGGCCCAGATTTCGGCGAGGGCCTGCTCGGAGGCATCCCGTGGTGCCTCGAAGGAGGCGCCCATCAGCGCTCGGTCCGTGTCGGGGGCGGGCAGGGCCTTGCGGTCCACCTTGCCGTTTGCCGACAGTGGCAGGGACTCCATCGGAATGAAGATGGCGGGGACCAGATACTCGGGCAGCTTGCGCAGGACGTGGTCGCGTAGGGCACGTGCATCGACAGACTCCACGCCGTCTTCGCCCACGACGTAGGCCACCAGGCGCTTGTCTCCTGGAGAGTCCTCACGAGCGAGGACAACAGCCTCCTGGACGCCTGGCGCCTGCTGGAGGACGGATTCGATTTCGCCCAGCTCGATGCGGAAGCCGCGCACCTTTACCTGGAAGTCGGAGCGGCCGAGGAACTCCAGCGAGCCGTCGGCCCTCCAGCGGACGCGGTCGCCGGTGCGGTAGAGGCGAGCGCCGGGCGACTCCGAAAAGGGGTGAGGGAGGAACTTCTCGGCCGTCAACTCCGGACGGTGGAGGTAGCCCCAGGCGAGGCCGTCGCCACCGACGAAGAGCTCGCCAGGGACGCCGACGGGAACGGGCTCCATGCGCGAGTCGAGGACGTAGGCCGTGGAGTGTCCCAGAGGCCTGCCAATGGGGACGGAGGTGCCGAAGGCCTCACCCGAGCGGAGGGAGTGGGTGGCGGAGAAGGTGGTGTTCTCGGTGGGGCCGTAGCCGTTGACGAGGACGGCGCCGAGGGGAATGCGCTCCAGGTGCTGACGGACACGCAGAGGAGGCAACACGTCACCGCCAGCGAGCACCTGCCGGACACCGGCCAAGGCGTTGCCCTGGTGAAGCACCATCTGCTCGAAGAGGGCCGCGGTGAGCCAGAGGGTGGAGACGCGGTGGTGAGTCAGCAGCGCGGCGAGTTCGTCCAGAGAGGGCGCGTGAGGCGGAGCGAGGACGAGCCGAGCACCGTGAAGCAGCGCGCCCCAGAGCTCCAGGGTGGAAGCGTCGAAGGCGACGGGGGCCAGTTGGAGGAAGACTTCGTCAGGGCCGAAGTGGATGAAGGGGTTGGCGAGGACGAGGCGAGAGACTGCGCGGTGGGGGATGCAGACGCCCTTGGGCCGGCCGGTGCTGCCGGAGGTGAACATGACGTAGGCGAGGTCATCACCGCCCACGGCCGCGGATGGAGGCGCGCCATGTGGCAAGGCGGCGATGAGGTCCGCGTCCGTGTCCACGCACACCATCAACCCGCCCGAGCTGGGCAGCTCATCGGCGAGCGACTCCTGCGTGACGAACACGCTGACGCCGGCCTCATGAAGCAGCAAGGAAATGCGTTCAGCGGGGTAGTGGTGGTCGATGGGCACGTAGGCGCCGCCTGCCTTGAGGATGGCAAGCAGGCCCACCACCATGTCCGGCGAACGTTCCAGGCACAGGCCCACGCGGGTGCCTCGGGAAACGCCATACGCGCGCAGGTGGTGCGCGAGCTGATTTGAGCGGCGGTCCAGCTCCACGTAGGTGACGACGCTCTCACCGCTGATAAGCGCCATAGCGTCTGGCGTGCGAGCCGCCTGCTCGGAGAAGAGAACGTGAATCGGTGTATCGCGCGGGAACATGGCGGACGTCGCGTTCCAGTCGACCAGGAGCTGCTGACGCTCTTCGGTGCGCAGAAGGGGCAACTCGGCTAGACGCTGGTTCTCATCCGAGACGATGGCTTCCAGCAGCGTGCGGAAGTGCCCCAAAATGCGCTCGGCGGTGGAGGCATCGAAGAGGTCGGTGTTGTAGTTCAGCGCACCGGAGAGCCCTTCCGGGGTCTCCTCCAGCAAGAGACTCAAGTCGAATTTGACGGTCTCCAGCTCCGTCTCCAGCACACGCAACGATAGCCCCTGCAACTCCAGTCGCACGGGCGGCGTGTTCTGCAGGGTGAAGGTGACTTGAAAGAGCGGCGAGCGGCTCGGGTCTCTCGCGGGTTGCAGCACCTCAACCAGCTTTTCGAACGGCACGTCCTGGTGTTCGGACGCGCCCAGCGCCGCAGCCTTTGCCTGGGCCAACAGCTCACGGAAGGTGAGCTCCGGCGACATGCGGGCCCGGAAGACCAGCGTGTTGACGAAGAAGCCGATGAGCCCTTCCAGCTCCGGCCGGGTGCGGCCCGCGATGGGCGAACCGACGCAGAGGTCCTGCTGACCGGAGTAGCGAGAGAGCAGCAACTGCCAGGTCGCCAGCAGGACCATGAAGGGCGTCGCCTCCTGACGGCGCGCCAGTGAAGTCACCGCCTCGGAGAGCTTCGCGGGCATCCTCACCGGGAGGAGCGCTCCCCGGTACGTCTGCACCGCCGGGCGCGGCCTGTCGGTAGGCAGCTCCAGGGCCGCGGGGGCTCCATCGAGCTGTTCACGCCAGTAGTTCAGCCGTGAGTCAAGCACCGGCCCCTGCATCCATTCTCGCTGCCAGAGGGCGTAGTCGGCGTACTGCACCGAAAGCGGGGGCAGCTGTGCATCGCGGCCCTGGACGGCGGCTTCGTAGCCCTCCGCCACCTCCCGTACCAGCACGCCCACGGACCAGCCGTCGGACACGATGTGGTGCATCGTGACGAACAGGACGTGCCTGTCCGAAGCCAGCCTGAGCAAGCGCGCCCGGAAGAGCGGGCCGCGCACCAGGTTGAACGGGAGATGGGCCTCCTCGTTCGCGAGCTGACGAGCCCGGGCATCACGCTCGCCTTCGGGCAGGGTAGAGATGTCCGTGATGGGCAACTCCAGCGTCTTGATCGGATGGACGACCTGTACGGGCAGGTCCCCCTCGTTCCGGAACGTTGTGCGCAGCGCCTCGTGTCGCTGCACCACCCGCAACAGGGACTGCTCCATCGCGCGAACGTCGAGCGCTCCGTCGATGGCCACCGCCGCGGGGTTGTTGTACGTCGCGGTGTCGGGCGTCAGTTGCTCCATCACCCACAGCCGCTGCTGGACGAAGGACTGGGGCAGTGGACGATCGCGTGGCGCGGCACGGATGGGCGGCAGGGCACTTGCGGTGCCGCGAGCCCGCTCGGAATCCAGACGCGCGGCAAGAGCCGCCACCGTGCTCTGCTCGAAGAGGGCCCGCAGCGGCAGGTCTACGTCGAAGTCCTGCCGCAGCCGCGTTACCAACTGGGTGGCCAGGAGCGAGTGGCCCCCGAGTGCGAAGAAGTCATCCTCGGCGTTGACTGTCTCGACATGCAGCAGCGTGGCCCAGTGAGCGGCTATACGACGCTCCGTGTCCGTGCTGAGCGGTCGCGTGGCGGTATTCTGAGGGGCTTCCGGTGCCGGCAGTGCCTTGCGGTCCAGCTTGCCATTGGGGGTGAGTGGCAGGGCCTCCAATGTGACGAAGGCCGAGGGCACCATGTGCTCGGGCAGCCGCTCCTTGAGGAACGGGCGGAACGTACCGGAGTCCACGACGGTGGTGGCGTCCGCCTCCGCGACCACGTACGCCACCAGGCGTTGCAGCCCTGGCGTGTCTTCGCGTACCAGCACCACGGTGTCGCGCACCGCGGGGTGTTGGCGCAGCGCGGACTCAATCTCTCCCAGTTCGATGCGGAAGCCGCGCACCTTCACCTGGAAGTCGATGCGGCCCAGGAACTCGAGTTCGCCCTGGGGCAACCAGCGAGCCCGGTCTCCCGTCCGATAGAGGCGGGCGCCCGGCACCGTGCTGAAAGGATGGGGGATGAACCGGTCAGCGGTGAGCTCAGGACGCTTCAGGTAGCCACGCGCCAGGCCCGCGCCACCAATGTAGAGCTCGCCGGGCACACCTACCGGTACAGGCTGCAGGTACGCGTCCAGCACGTAGGTCTGAGCGTTCGCCAACGGACCGCCCAGCGATGGAGGCAGGGACGCTCCGCGCACGGGACGCAGCGTGGAGTCCACGGTGCACTCCGTAGGGCCGTAGACGTTGAAGCACTCGATGTGGGGATGGGCGGAGAGCCGGGCCCAGAGCGCCTCGTCCAGTGCCTCGCCGCCAGCCAGTACGCGCAAGGGGCTGTGTGCGGCAAGGCCCTCGTCCAGAAGCAGCCGCAGTTGTGAGGGAGCGCAGTCCAGGACGTCCACGGAATGCCGCTCCAGCCACGCCAGCATCAGGCGGGTGTCCTCGCGTGTCGCTTGTGACACTACGCACAGCGCATGTCCGTCCGCGAGCTGCACCAACTGCTGCACGGACGCATCAAAGGATAGCGACGCATTGAGGCTGACGCGGAGGGGCTTGTCCACGCCTGCGTAGGCGGTGGCTGCCAGCGCCGCGCGCAGGTTCATCACCGAGGCGTGCTGCACCATGACGCCCTTGGGCATGCCGGTGCTACCCGACGTATAGATGACGTAGGCGAGGTGCTGGGGCCCGCTGAGTCGCGGCGGGTTGGACGCGTCCCGTGAACCGCTCACGAGCCCTGCGTCATCCACACAGAGGACCTCCACCTTGTGCCCGGCGATCTTGTCCGCGACTCGCTGCTGCGTGAGCACGCAGCTGACATTCGAGTCACTCACCATGTAGGCCAGGCGCTGGGCGGGATATGCCGGATCCATGGGGACGTAGGCGCCGCCTGCCTTGAGGATGGCGAAGACGCCTACGACCATGTCGACCGCGCGCTCCATGCACAGGCCCACTCGGACCTCGGGCCCTACGCCTCGGGTGCGCAGGGCCCAGGCGAGCTGGTTG
This sequence comes from Myxococcus sp. CA023, assembly GCF_010998615.1. GTDB lineage: Bacteria > Myxococcota > Myxococcia > Myxococcales > Myxococcaceae > Myxococcus. The sequence continues at coordinate 33,431 of NZ_JAAEAH010000001.1, forward strand.
GCCCGACGGTTGAGCTCGGCATAGGTGAGCGAGTGCTCATCGTCCAGCACGGCGAGAGCATCGGGAGAAAGGGCCGCACGGTCCTCGAACCGCTCGTGCAAACATCCTTCCCAGGCGACCTCTCGGCGCGTGGCATTCCACGCCTCCAGCAGCGTGTCGCGGTCGACCGGTGGGAGCAGCGCTGCCTGCTCGTAGCGGCCACCTGGTCCCGCGGCCACGGCTTCCAGCGCGCGCAGGTAGTACTGCCCCAACTCCCGCGTCCGCTCCGCTTCGTGCCGAGTGCCCGTGGTCGCGATGGAGACCGATAGCGACGAGGTGTCGGGATCCTGGGTGAAGGTGACGCCCAGCGGGAGTTCCATCCAGGCGGCGCCCAGCATCTCGTCCACGAAGCGCAGCCCCTTCTGCTTGGAGAGCCCTCCCGCGACGTGAAAGTGGATGAAGTTGAAGAGCGTGTCGAACAGAGGCTGACCGCCGCGCTTCTGCTGGAGCCGCGCCATGGGGTAGCGGCGGTGCGGCATCAACTCCTGCTCATGCTTCGCGACCTGCTGAATGAGCTCCAGCCATGTGCCTCCAGGCAGCGTCACCGGGAAGGGGACGCTGTTGAGGAACAGGCCAATCATCCGCTCACCATCCACGACTTCGGGGCGGCCGTTGGTGACGATGCCGGTGACGACGGAGGTGCTGCCTTCGACGAAGCCGCGGACGCGCAGATGCACGGCCAGCAGCACCGTCTTGAGGGACACGCCCGCCTCGTGAGCCACGCGTAGCAAGGCCTGCTGGAGAGGCCCCGGGATGCGCACGTCGTGGGTGTGCAGGACGCGCTCGTCGTCCCGGGACCGGAGCGGGCGCGGACTTGCTGCGTCCACTCCATCCATGCGCCGCAGCCAGAACCGCTCGCTCTCATGGGAGTTCTGGGCTTCACGCTCCAAGGCCACGAACTGCCGGTAGGTGGCGGCCGGGGACGGCGCGGCGGGGGCGTCAGTGCCCTCCAGCAATTCGAGGTAGCGGCCGAAGAGTTCCGAGAGAAGGGTCGCGGCGCTCCAGCCATCAAGGATGGCGTGGTGGAAGACGATGGTCAGCTGGACGGTGGTTTCCGACCGGCGATGCACGCAGAGCCGCATCAGCGGCGCCTGGTTCCAGGTGAACGGCTGGACGCGTTCCTTCTCCGCCCACACCTGCAAGTAGGCCGTTTGCTGCGCGGCCTCCAGGTGCTGGAGGTCTTCGAACTTCAGCGGCGGTTCCACTTCATGGTGGACGAACTGGAGGGGCTCTTCGTGGCCGTCCAGGTGGAACGACGTGCGCAGGATGGCGTGACGTGCGAACAGCTCCCGGAAGGCTTGTTGCAGCAGCGGTTCGTTCAGCACCATCTCCACATGGAAGCTGAACATGTCGTGGTAGATGCCGGCTGAGGCAGCCAGCGCGCTCTCGAACAACATGCCTGACTGGAGCGCGGCCAGCGGGTAGGCGTCTTCCACGTCCTCGGGCAGCCGCTGACGGTCTGCCTCGGAAACGAGGCTGAAGGGCGCGATCTGGCTCGCGGGGGCCAAGCTCGTGGCTTTGATGACACCGGCGAGTTCGCGGATGGTCGGGTGCTGGAGTAGCTCCAGCGTGGGCAGCTCCAGGCCTTGTTCCCGCAGCTTCGCGATGACCTGGATGCTGCGGATGGAGTCGCCACCCAGCTCGAAGAAGCTGTCGTCGATGCCGACCTGACGGAGGCCCAGGACCTCGGCCCAGATATCGGCAAGGGTCTGCTCGGAGGCGTTCCGCGGTGCTTCGAACGGCGTTCCTGTCCGATTCAGGTCCGCGTACGGGGCGGGCAGCGCCTTGCGGTCCACCTTGCCGTTGGGGGACAGCGGCAGGACCTCCAGCGGCATGAACACCGCGGGCAGCATGTATTCGGGCAGCCGCGCCTTGAGGAATGTGCGGATGTCGCCCACGGCATTCCCGGCCTGTTCTTCCGACCGCGCTGCGGCGGTGGGCACGAAGTAAGCCACGAGACGCTTGTCGCCTGGGGCGTCCTCACGAGCGAGGACGACAGCCTCCTGGACGCCCGGGGCCTGCTGGAGGACGGTTTCGATTTCGCCCAGTTCGATGCGGAAGCCGCGCACCTTTACCTGGAAGTCGGAGCGGCCGAGGAACTCCAGCGAGCCGTCGGGCTTCCAGCGGACGCGGTCGCCGGTGCGGTAGAGGCGAGCGCCGGGCGACTCCGAAAAGGGGTGCGGGAGGAACTTCTCGGCCGTCAACTCCGGACGGTGTAGGTAGCCCCAGGCGAGGCCGTCGCCACCGACGAAGAGCTCGCCAGGGACGCCGACGGGAACGGGCTCCATGCGCGAGTCGAGGACGTAGGCGGAGGAGTGGCCCAGGGGCCTGCCGATGGGGACGGAGGTACCGAAGGCCTCACCCGAGCGGAGGGAGTGGGTGGCGGAGAAGGTGGTGTTCTCGGTGGGGCCGTAGCCGTTGACGAGGACGGCGCCGAGGGGAATGCGCTCCAGGTGCTGACGGACGCGCAGAGGAGGCAACACGTCACCGCCAGCGAGCACCTGCCGGACGCCGGCCAAGGCGTTGCCCTGGTGAAGCACCATCTGCTCGAAGAGGGCCGCGGTGAGCCAGAGGGTGGAGACGCGGTGGTGAGTCAGCAGCGCGGCGAGTTCGTCCAGAGAGGGCGCGTGAGGCGGAGCGAGGACGAGGCGAGCACCGTGAAGCAGCGCACCCCAGAGCTCCAGGGTGGAAGCGTCGAAGGCGACGGGAGCGAGCTGGAGGAAGACTTCGTCGGGGCCGAAGTGGATGAATGGGTTGGCGAGAACGAGCCTGGCGACGGCGCGGTGAGGAATGCAGACGCCCTTGGGCCGGCCGGTGCTGCCGGAGGTGAACATGACGTAGGCGAGATCATCACCGCCCACGGCCGCGGGCAGAGGCGCGTTATGCGGCAAGGCGGTGATGACGTCCGCGTCTGTGTCTACACACACATGCTTGCTGTTGGATGCAGGGAGTTCTTCCGCCAGTGGATTCGTCGTGACGAGCACGCCGATGCCGGCCTCCTGAAGCAGCAAGGAGATGCGCTCAGCGGGGTAGTGGTGATCGATGGGCACGTAGGCACCGCCGGCCTTGAGGATGGCGAGCAGTCCCACCACCAGGTCCGGTGAGCGCTCCAGGCACAGGCCCACGCGGGTGCCTCGGGAAACGCCGTACGTGCGCAGGTGATGCGCGAGCTGATTTGAGCGGTGGTCCAGATCCGCGTAGGTGACGACGCTCTCACCGCTGATAAGCGCCACGGCATTTGGCGTACGAGCCGCTTGCTCGGAGAAGAGCGAGTGAATCGGCGTCTCACGTGGAAACGCCGTGGACTTCGCGTTCCAGTCGACCAGGAGCTGTTGACGCTCCTCGGTGCGCAGCAGGGGCAGCTCGGAGAGTCGCTGGTCGGCGTTCTCCACCACGCTCTCCAGCAGGCGCACGTAGTGGCGCTCCATTCGTTCGACGGTCTTCGCGTCGAACAGGTCCGCGCAGTACTCGATGCGGCCGATGAACCGGTCCGGCCGGTCCTCGCGCAACTCCATCAGCAGGTCGAACTGGGACGCGCCCAGGTCCAGCTCCACATAGCGCGCGAGCAGGCCCGGAATCCGCAGGGCCGGCTGAGGCACGTTCTGGAGGACGAAGACGGCCTCGAAGAACGGATTGCGGCTGGGGTCGCGGGGTGGTTGCAGCTCCTCCACCAGTTTGTCGAAGGGCACGTCTTGGTGTGAGTAGGCATCCAGGCAGACCTGCCGCACCCGGTGCAGGAACGAGCGGAACGTCGGGTCCCCCGACGCATCCGCACGCATCACCAGCATGTTGACGAAGAAGCCGATGAGCGGTTCGAGCTCGGGCGCCCGGCGGTTGGCGACAGGCGAGCCCACCGCGAAGTCCTGCTGGCCGCTGTAGCGGTGCAGCAGCGTCTGGTAGGCCGCCATCAGCACCATGAAGAGCGTGGCGCCTTCCTTCTGCGCCAGTTGCTTGAGCCTCCGTGCCAGCTCTGGATCGAGCCGGAAGTGGTGCCACCCGCCGCGATACGTCTTCAGCGCCGGTCGGCGATGGTCCGACGGCACCACCAGCGCGGGAGGCCGCGGCGTGAGCTGCCGTCGCCAGTAATCGAGCTGGCCGGCCAGTTCCCGCGTTTCGAGCTGCTCGCGCTGCCACCGCGCGTAGTCCGGGTACTGGAGTTCCAACTCCGGCAGGGGCGAAGGCAGGCCCTCCTCGAAGGCCTTGTAGAGCGCCATCAACTCCTGGAGGAACACGCCCAGGGACCACTGGTCTGTTACGGAGTGGTGCAGGGTCAACAGCACCAGTGCGTGCTGCGCATCGAGCCGCAGGATGCCGACTCGCAGCAGCGGCCCGGCGGAGAGGTCGAACTCGAAGTTGGCCTCCGCGATGATGCGGCGGCGTACCTCATCTCCCTGCGCCTCCAGGGACAGCGCCGACAGGTCCTCTTCCGGGAGGGTGAGCTCCAGCGAAGGGGCGACCACCTGCACCGGATCTCCGCCGTGGCTCCTCAGCGTCGTGCGCAGGGATTCGTGACGGCGCACCACCTCGTTCACACAACGCGTGAGCAGGGCCCGGTCCAGCCGCCCGAAGAACTCCACGCTCACGTGGACGTTGTAGGCAGCCATGCTGCTGGGATCCAGCTCATGCAGGACCCACAGGCGCTGCTGAGGGAAGGATGCCGGAGCGGGCTCGTTGCTTTCGCGCCGGACCAGGACGGGCGCCGCCGCATGAGGCTGCGCCGACTGCTGCTCCTGGAGGAGCAGGTCGAGAAGGGCGCGCTGCGAGGGCGAAAGCTGCTCGAGGGCCCGAGAGATGTCAGTCATCGAAGTCGGTATCCAGAAAGTGGGGGATCGGGTGCTCCAGCGGGGGCTGGAGCTTCCGTTCACGCGGCCTTCACGCCGCGGCGTCGAAGCTCTTCGGCGAGCTCCTGCTCGGAGACGCGGGTGACCCGGTCGAGCAGCTCGCGATAGAGGGATTCCTGTTGCCGCGCCTGGAGGTCGGCGATTGCCTTCGCCAGACCCGCCACGGTGGGCGACGTGAAGAGCAGTGCCAGACTCAGGTCCAGTTGCAACCGTGAGCGCAGCCGCCCGACGACCTGCGTGGCGAGCAGCGAGTGCCCGCCCAGTTCGAAGAAGTGGTCGTGTCGCGCCACCTGTTCGACGCCCAGGATCTCCTGCCACAGGCCCGCGATGACACGCTCCAGCTCATTGGCGGGAAGCTCTTCGTCTCCGGTGCGGACCTTGCGAGCGACCTTGGGCAGCGCGACCGCCCGCTGGAGCCACGCAGTCAGTCGCCGTGACACGTCACCCGTGGCAACCACCACCGGGCCATCCAGGCCGCCCGTGACGACCCGCTGGAAGGCCTCGGTGGCTTCATCCTCGGTCATGGCATACGGCTCGAGGTCAGGAGCGCGCGCATCGCTGGCGCCGGCCGCTCGCGGCCACGGGTCCCAGGCCACGCTCATCCAAGGCGTTCCTGCGCCCCGGCTGCGGTGGGCCGCGAACGCATCCACGAAGAGGTTGGCCGCCGTCGAAGGCGTGTCGCCGAACGGCGACAGCACGGCGGCCGACGCGGAGAACAGCATCACGAAGTCCAGCGCCCGGCCGCGCAGGACGTCCTCCAGCACGTATGTGCCGCGCACCTTGGCGCGGAAACGGGCCTCCGCGTCCGGGTTCGTCGCGGAGGGCGGGTTCCGTTCGGGCGGAGCCAGGGGGAGGTCCGCGCAGTGCAGCACCCCATGGAGCGCGCCGAAGCGCTGGTCCACCTCGGCCAGGACTTCCTGCATCCAGTGCGGCTTGGACACGTCGGCGCTCAGGACGAGCACCTCGGCGCCGTGTGACTCCAATTCACGCACGCGCTGGATGAGCAGGCTGGCGTCGTCGTCCTCGCCCTGGGTGGAAATCCAATCGTCCCAGAGGCGGCGCGGAGGCAGCGGCGTGCGGCCCACCAGCGCCAACCGCGCCTGCTTCGTGCGCGCCAAATGGCCGGCCAGCAGCAGTCCCACGCGGCCCAGGCCGCCGGTGATGAGGTACACGCCGCGCTCACGCAGAGGCCGCGCGGGGGCGGCCGTCTCCGTCAGCCGAACGGGAGACAGCTCCTGGACCCAGCGGCGTGAACCGCGCAAGGCCACCCGGACGTCTTGTGCCTCCGTGGCAAGCTCGGCGACGAGCTGTTCGGCCAGCGCCGCAACGCCTTCTGCGCCAGGGAGGATCACATCGACGCTGCGCGCGGTGATGTGCACGTGTTGCTGCGACAGCACCTGGCAGGGGCCCAACAGGGGGGCCTTCTCAGGCAGCGCCTCCGCTCGGCCGTCCGGGTCGAACAGGTGGTTGGAGATGATCTCCACCCGAAGGGGGCGCGCATCCTTCAGTCCGGCAAGGGCTTGCCCCAGGTGCACCACGCTGTAGTAGCCCAACGCTTGCGCGGCCTGGAACCGCGTCAGCACGGACTCGCGATCGCCCTGCGGCGTCAGGCTCCACAGGTGGACGAACACTTCAGGCCGGGGTGTCAGATCCTCCAGCGCGCTCAGCAGCGCGACGTAGTCTCCAGGTGCGCTCGGTGCCACGGTGAAGCACCGTTCGCCGTCACGGGAGAACGCGGCGCCCGCGTGCACGGTGACGACATTCTGCCCCGCCTCTTCCAACCGGGAGACGAGCCGCGAGGCCAAAGGGCCTCCGTCGGTGAACACCACCCAGCACCGGGGCTGGGCGAGCGCGGAGGGTGCCATCGTGGCCGGGGGCGTGCGCCGCCACGAGGGCAGGTGAAACCAGTCCGAGACGTCGGTCAGCTTGCTGGCGCCCGCGGCCTGCGAGGCCAGCAGCGCGGCGGACCGGTCCAGCGGAGCAACCCAATACCGCTGCCCTTCGAAGGGGTACGTGGGAAGGGGGATGCGCCGGACCGTCTCCGTCCCGTGCACGCCGCTCCAGTCCACCTCAACTCCCGCGAGCCACAGCCGTCCCAGCGCATTCAAGAAGACGGCCTCGTCCGGCTGGTCATCCTTGGGATGGCGCGCGGAGGAGACGATCGTGCGCGCGCCGGTGGACTCGCCTTGAAGCCTTGCCACGGCGGTCAGCGACTGCGCGGGACCCACCTCCAGCAGGACGCGCGTCGAGTCCTCCAGCAGCACCTGCATGCCGTCCCGGAAGCGTACCGAGTGGCGCAGGTGGTCCACCCAGTACCGAGGTTGCGTCACCTCGTCCCCCGTGACGGGCTGGCCGGTCCGGCTGGAGATGTAGGGCCGCTCGGGTGGACGGAGCGTCAGACGGGAAACGCGCTCGTGGAAGCGCGGCAGGATGCGCTCCAGCATGCGCGAGTGCGCCGCCGCCTCCACGTGCAGTTGGCGGTGCTCCACGCCTCGCGCCGTCAGCTCCGCCATCAATCGCTTCACCGCCGCCAGTGGGCCGGAGACCACGCACTGCGAGGGCGCATTCACCGCCGCGAGGTCCAGCTCCTGGCCCAGCAGCGGCACCACCTCCGCCTCGGGAAGGCTGATGCTCAGCATGGACCCGGCGGGCAGCTCATCCATGAGCTGGCCACGCAGCGCCACCAGGGCCGCCGCATCCTCCACCGACAGCACACCGGCGATGCACGCCGCCGCGTACTCGCCCAGGCTGTGGCCGAGCATCTGCTTCGGCTCCACGCCACATGACATCCACAGCCGCGCCAGGGCGTACTCCGTCAGGAAGATGGCGGGCAGCGCGAGCGCGTTGCGGGAAAGCCCCGGCACCTCCTGGAGGGGCTCCTGGTAGAGCACCGTGCGCAGGTCCACGCCCAGGTGCGGGCGGAGGACACTGGCGACCTCGTCGGCGGCCTCGCGGTAGACGGGCTCCGTGCGGTACAGGCCCGCGCCCATGCCCAGGTGGTGGGTGCCACCCCCAGGGAAGAGGAACGCCACGGGGCGGCCTCGTGCCTCTTGCTTCAGCGTCACCAGCCGCTCTGGCTCCTCGCCTCGCAACACGCGGATGGCGTGCTTCCGGTCCTTCACCACGGCGATGCGGCGGTGCTGGAAGGCCTGCCGTCCCACTTGCAGCGTGTAGGCCACGTCCTTCAGCGCCTGCTCCGGGTGTTGTTCCAGGTGGGTGGCCAGCGCCTCCGTCGCGGCATCCAGGGCGGTGCTCGTCTTCGCCGACAACGGCAGCACGTACCAGGGACGGGCGTCCGCGGTGGGGGCGACGGATGGGGCCTCCTCCAGGATGACGTGCGCGTTGGTGCCACCAATGCCAAAGGCGCTGACGCCGGCTCGGCGAGGGGAGGGGCCCGGCGCCCAGTCCCTCAGGGTGGCGTTGACGAAGAAGGGACTGGTGGCGAAGTCAATCTGCGGATTGGGCTCCTGGAAGTGCAGCGTGGGCGGCAGCTGCTGGTGCTTCAGCGCGAGGACCGTCTTGATGAGGCTGGCGATGCCAGACGCGGCATCCAGGTGGCCGATGTTGGGCTTCACCGAGCCGAGCGCGCAGAAGCCTGTGTCCTGCGTGCTCGTCCGGAAGGCGCGGGTGAGCGCGCGCACCTCAATGGGGTCTCCCAGTTGGGTGCCCGTGCCATGGGCCTCCACATAGGTGATGCTCCGCGCGTCCACCTCCGCGGTCAGCAAGGCATTGCGGATGACGCGTGACTGGCCTTGGACGCTGGGGGCGTTGAAGCTGGCCTTCTGGGCGCCGTCGTTGTTGATGGCCGAGCCACGGATGACGGCGTGGATGGTGTCTCCATCCTCCAGTGCGTCCTCCAGGCGCTTGAGCACCACCAGGCCCGCGCCGTTACCGAAGAGGGTGCCCTGCGCCTGCGCATCAAAGGCGCGGCAGCGTCCGTCTGGCGATGCAACACCACCAAATTGATACAGGTAGCCGGTGCGCTGAGGCGACTGGAGGGCTACACCGCCAGCAAGGGCCATGCGGCATTCGCCCGCGAGGAGCGCCTGGGTCGCCAGGTGCACCGCCACCAGTGAGGTGGAGCAGGCGGTGTGCAGCGAATAGGCCGGACCCTTCAGGTTGAGCCGGTGCGCCACCCGCGTGCTGAGGAAGGCCAGGTCGTTGCCGAGGCCCACCTCGAACGCGCCGAGCATCCCCAGCGCGGCCGGGTTGGAGAAGAGATTGAAGACGTACGTGTTGGTCCGGGCTCCCGCGTAGACGCCGATGTGCTCCCGATAGCGCTCGGGGTCGTAGCCCGCGTCTTCCAGTGCCGCCCAGGCACACTCCAGGAAGACACGCTGCTGCGGATCCATCACCTCGGCTTCCTTGGGAGTGATGCCGAAGAAGGCCGCGTCGAACAGGTCCGCGCCCTCGATGGGGGCCGCGGCGCGCACGTACTGCGGTGACTTGCGCAGCGCTGGGTCCTCCATGACGGAAGGCTCCAGCTCCGACTCCTGGAGGAAGGTGATGGACTCGACGCCATCCCGAAGGTTCCGCCAGTACGCCTCGGCGTTACAGGCCCCGGGAAAGCGGCACGCCATCCCGATGATTGCAATCTCCAGCCCGTTCCAGTGGGTTTCGCCAGCCATGATTTCTTGAGTCCCCAGAATGTTTTCGGGAGTCGGAGGTCCCGCACGCTCGCGCGCAGCGGTTCCATTCCGGAGCGCGCCGGGGCCCTGGCGCGCGAAACAGCAGGCAACGAAGCAGGCCCCCAGTGCTACCAGTAAAGCAGCTTTCGGATTTAAAGTCGCTATAGCTGGAAAAACTCACAAGGCACGGAAAATACAGTTTTCAATGTAAATTGGCTAGGCTGTTATCGCTGGACTGTGACTGGGGTTGATGCGGTAGACAATGTCATACTGGTACCAGGATGAATTACCTGGAGTGTAGTTGCCGTTCTCGGAGAGAGCGGGCGAGCACGCGGCAGGCAGGTGCATGTCGGGCATCCGGCGATGGGGATGCTGGCGTCCCCCTGACGTGAGTTCGTCCAGTCCTTCAGTTCATCGAAGCGCCGCCGAGTCTCGTCCCACGGGGGCCGCTCGGAGCAGCAGCTCGAGCGATTCGAGCTCCATCAGCCTCGCGCAAGGAAGCAGGGGTAGACACGCATGGGTCGTCACACCCGGTATGAGGGGGACGCGAGTCTCGCGGTAGCCATTGTCGGCATGGCCGCCCGCGTGCCCGGTGCCGAAGACGTGGAGTCCTTCTGGCGCCTGCTGCGTGAGGGCAGGGAGGCCATTACTTTCTTTACCAACGAAGCGATGAAGGCGTTGGGCGTGGAGCCCGGTTGGCTCGCCAATCCAAACTTCGTTCGCGCCGCGCCTGTCCTGGAGCGGCCGGGGCGCTTCGACGCGGCTTTGTTCGGATACGCCCCACGTGAGGCGGAGTTGCTGGACCCGCAGCACCGCATCTTCCTGGAGTGTGCCTGGTCGGCGCTGGAGCACGCGGGCTACGCCCCGGGCCGGTTGACGGTCTCCACCGGCGTCTTCGCGGGCTCCAGCCTGAGCACCTATCTGCTGTTCAATCTGCTCTCTCGGGCGGAGTTTCAGCAGGCCGAGGACACGTTCCCGGCCATGGTGGGTAACGACAAAGACTTCCTCGCCACGCGCGTGGCCTATCACTTCAATCTCAAGGGGCCCGCGCTCACCGTGCAGACGGGGTGCTCGACGTCGCTGGTGGCCACGCACCTCGCCTGTCAGTCGTTGCTGGGCTACCAGTGCGACGTGGCGCTGGCGGGCGGCGTGTCCGTGCACATGCCGCAGCGCACGGGCTACCACTATCAGGACGGCGGCATCTCCTCTCCGGACGGGCACTGCCGCGCGTTCGACGCCAAGGGGCAGGGCACGCTCTTCGGCAGCGGCGCGGGCGTGGTGGTGCTCAAGCGCTTGGAGGACGCGCTGAATGATGGTGACACCATCCACGCCGTCATCCGTGGCTCGGCCATCAACAACGACGGCGCCATGAAGGTGGGCTACACCGCCCCCGGGGTTGAGGGACAGTCGGAGGTCATTGCTCGCGCACAGGCCGTGGCGGAGGTGTCCTCGGACTCCATCTCCTACGTGGAGGCGCATGGCACCGCCACGCCGCTGGGAGATCCCGTGGAGGTGCAGGCCCTCACGGAGGCCTTCCGAGCGGGGACGGACAAGCGTGGCTTCTGCGGGCTGGGCTCGGTGAAGACCAATGTGGGCCACCTGGACGCGGCGGCGGGAGTCACCGGTTTGCTGAAGACGGTGCTCTCGCTGGAGCATGGCGAGCTGCCTCCCAGCCTTCACTACGAGAAGCCCAACCCACGCATCGACTTCGAGAGCAGCCCCTTCTACGTCAACGCCGCGCTCAAGCCGTGGCCGGAGGGAGACACGCCTCGGCGCGCGGGGGTGAGCTCATTCGGGATTGGTGGCACCAACGCGCACGTCATCCTGGAGGAGGCGCCTGGCACCCTCCCGGGCGATGCGGCGCGTTCATGGCACCTCCTGGTGCAGTCCGCGAAGACAGCCTCGGCGCTGGAGTCCCAGACGGCCGCGCTGCTGGCGCACTTGCAGGCCCACCCGGAGCAGCAGCTCGCGGACGTGGCCTGGACGCTTCAGGTCGGGCGCAAGCCCATGGAGATCCGCCGCGTCGTGGTGTGTGAGGACCGGGCGAGCGCCGTGGCGGCGCTGGAGTCCAAGGACCCGCAGCGCATGTTTACCTTGGCCCCGGGCAACAGCACGCCGTCGGCCGTCTTCATGTTGCCCGGCGGAGGCGCGCAGTACCCGGACATGGGCCGTGGCCTCTACGCCTCCGAGAAGGTGTTCCGCGAGGCCGTGGACCGCTGCTGTGAGCTCCTGCGGCCCCGGCTGGGCTTTGACTTGCGGCCCGTCATGTACCCGGACGCGGCGAATGCCGCGGATGCAGTGCAGCGCCTCAAGCGCACTTCGCTGGCGCTGCCTGCGCTCTTCACCGTGGAATACGCGCTGGCGCAGCTGTGGCAATCCTGGGGCGTGAAGCCCGAGGCGCTCATCGGCCACAGCCTGGGCGAGTACGCTGCGGCGTGCCTCGCGGGCGTCTTCTCCTTGGAGGACGCGCTGGCGCTGGTGGTGCTGCGCGGCAAGCTCTTCGAAGAACTGCCCGGTGGCGGCATGCTCAGCGTCCCGTTGCCCGAGGCGGAGCTTCGCCCGTTGCTGGGGCAGTCGCTGTCCATTGCCGCGATGAACGGACCCGCGCAGTGCGCGGTCGCAGGGACGGTGGACGCCGTCGATGCGCTGGCCGCCGAGCTGACCCGTCGCGAGGTGGAGTTCCGTCACATCCCCATCGACGTGGCGGCGCACTCGCACCTGGTGGAGCCCATCCTCGCGCGCTTCGAGTCCTTCGTGGGGACCCTGGCGCGCAATGCGCCCGCGTTGCCCATTGTCTCCAACGTCACCGGCACGTGGATGACGCCCGAGGAAGCGGTGGACCCGGCTTACTGGACGCGGCATCTGCGGCAGACGGTGCGCTTTGGTGACGGCATCCGCACGCTGGCCGCGCAGCCTGGCCGCGTCTATCTGGAGGTCGGTCCAGGCCGCACGCTGGGGACACTGGCGCGCCTGCAGCTCAGTGGGCCCAAGGCCCCCTCGGTCCTCTCCTCGCTGCGTCACCCCCAGGACCCGGTGCCGGATGACGTGTTTCTCACCACCACCGTCGGCCGGCTCTGGGCGGCGGGCATGGAGGTGGACTGGAGCGCGGTACATGACGGTGCTCGGCGTCTGCGTGTGCCGCTCCCGACCTATCCCTTCGAGGGCCAGGATTACTGGCTGGCGCCGGAGGTGTCCTCCTCGCGTCGCAGGGGTGTCGCGCGCAAGAGCGCGGACGTGGCCGACTGGTTCTATCTGCCCTCGTGGCAGCGTGCGCCGTTGATGCCCAAGGCAGGGCCCGTGACGCCGCGCGGCTGGGTCGTCTACCAGGATGCGGGGGGCCTGGGGGTGGCCCTGGCGGAGCGGTTGGAGCGCCTGGGCCACGGTGTCATTCGCGTGACGCCCGGCCCCGGTTTCCGTCAGGTGTCGGAGCACGAGTTCACCGTGGATGGGCGAGAGCGTGAGGATCACGCCCAGTTCCTGCGTGCGTTGAAGGCTCGGAACTTCAACGTGGAGCGCGTGGTGTACCTCTGGAGCCTTGATGTGTCCGGGGCGGACTTCGACGAGGCCCAGGCGCGCGGTTTCTTTGGCGTGCTGCGGCTGGCACAGGCCCTGTCCGGTGCGGAGCTGCCCGGGCCCGTGGAGTTGACGGTGGTCGGGCGCGAAGCGCTGGAGGTGGAGAGCGCCGATGCGGTGGCTCCCGAGCGCGCCACGCTGCCGGCGCTGTGCAAGGTGATTCCGCAGGAGCTGGACACCGTGGCGTGCCGCTACGTGGACGTCCGCACGCCATCGGTGGATGCATTGGTGCGGGAGGTGACGTCGGAAGCCCCGGATCCGGTGGTGGCCTGGCGCGGCCCACACCGGCAGGTGCAGGCGTACGAACCGCTGCGCATCGAAGCGGACACGCCGGTGTCCTGGCCCCTCAAGCAGCGCGGCGTCTACGTCATCACGGGCGGCCTGGGCGGCGTGGGCCTGCGGATGGCGGACCATCTGGCGCGCACCAGGCAGGCGCGGCTGGTCCTGGTGGGGCGCTCCGGCGCGGAGCGGGACGCGGATGGTCGCCGTCAACGTGCGGTGCGGGCGCTGGAGGCCGCGGGAGCGGAGGTGCTGGTGGCTCGCGCGGATGTGGCGGATGAGGCGCAGTTGCGCGCGGTCCTGGCGGAGGTGGATTCTCGCTTTGGCGCGCTGGATGGAGTCATCCACGCCGCGGGGTTCGCGGGCGACGGCGCGGTGTCGTTGCTTGGCGCCATGGAGCCGGCGACGTGCGTGCCGCATTTCCGGGCGAAGGTGCATGGCACATATGCACTGGACCGGGCGCTGGCGGGCCGTGCGTTGGATTTCGTGCTGCTGGTGTCCTCCAACGCCACGGTGCTGGGCGGCCTGGGATTGGGGGCCTACGCGGCGGCCAATGCCTTCCTGGATGCTTTCGCGGCGGCACGCTCTCGGACCGGTGGCACGCGGTGGCTGAGCACCAACTGGGATGGGTGGCCGGTGGATGCCGCCGAAGGTGCGAAGGCCGTCCAGACCAGCATCGACCAGTTCGCCATGACGCCCGACGAGGCGGTGGAGGCTTTCCGCCGGGTGGTGGAGGCGCCGCTGGAAGGGCAGGTGTTGGTGTCCACGGGCAACCTGGACGCGCGCGTAGCGCAGTGGGTGCGGCGCGAGGGCGCGGGCGCGAAGAAGGACGCGGGGGGCACGTTGCACTCACGTCCCGCGCTGGGCACTGAGTATGTGGCACCCACCGATGAGGTGGAGCGCGCGCTCGTGCGTGTGTGGCAGGAGCAACTGGGACTGGAGCAGTTGGGCATTCACGACAACTTCTTCGACCTGGGAGGGAATTCACTCCTGTGGCTGAAGATCGTCGGGCGGATGAAGCGGGAGCTGGGGCGGGACGTGCCCCTCACCAGCGTCTTCGAGGCCCCTACCGTGGCCACCCTGGCGAAGAAGCTGGGACAAGGACCGGCCCCAGCGGAGACCACCGCCTTCGAGTCCAGCCAGAGCCGTGGGGCTCAGCGCAGAGAGCGGCGCAGCCGTCGCGAGTAGGGCGCGTGCCCGCATCGAAGCCCCCTTCGACCTACGAGAACCTGGAGACGACACCTTGGACAGCAAGCTCCCTCAGGAGTTCGACGACGCCGACGTCGCCATCATCGGCATGGCCGGGCGCTTTCCCGGCGCTCGAGATGTGGACACGCTCTGGGCCAATCTCCGCGAGGGAGTGGAGTCCATCCGCTTCTTCTCCAAGGAGGAGGCCCGCGCGGCCGGTGTGCCGGAGGAGCGGCTGGAGGACCCGTCCTTCGTGCGGGCCGCGGCCATCCTTCCGGAGCCGGAGTCGTTCGACGCGGCCTTCTTCGAGATGCCGCCACGCGAGGCGGAAATCACCGACCCTCAGCACCGTGTCTTCCTGGAGGCGTGCTGGGAGGCGCTCGAGCACGCTGGCTACTCGCCGCGTGACTACGCCGGCGCCATCTCCGTGTTCGGCGGCGCCACGCTCAACACGTACCTGTTGATGAACCTGGCGCGGAACCCACGCGTGCTGGAGTCCTTCGAGCCGGTGCAGGTGAACATCGGCAACGGGGGCGACTTCCTGGCCACCCGCGTCTCGTACAAGCTCAACCTGAGGGGTGCCAGCCACACCGTGCAGAGCGCGTGCTCCACCTCGCTGGTGGCGGTGCACCAGGCTTGCCAGAGCCTGCTCAATGGCGAGTGCGACATGGCGCTCGCGGGCGGTGCGTCCGTCAACGTGGGGTTCTTCAATGGGTACCGGCACGCGGAGGGCGGCATGGTCTCGCCGGATGGCCACTGCCGGCCTTTCGATGCGAAGGCGCAGGGCACGCTCTTCGGCAGCGGCGTGGGCGTGGTGCTGCTGAAGAAGCTGCGAGCCGCGGTGCGGGACGGTGACACCATTCACGCCGTCATCAAGGGCACGGCCACCAACAATGACGGTGCGCTGAAGGCGGGCTTCACCGCGCCCAGCGTGGATGGCCAGGCTCAGGTGGTGGCGGAGGCGCTCGCGGCGTCGGCACTGGAGGCGGATGACATCAGCTACGTGGAGGCCCATGGCACCGCCACGCCGCTGGGCGACCCCATCGAGGTGCAGGCGCTCACCAAGGCCTTCCGTGCCACCACCCAGCGACGGCGTTTCTGCGCGCTAGGCTCGGTGAAGGGCAACCTGGGCCACCTGGACGCGGCCGCGGGCATCACGGGCCTGATGAAGACGGTGATGGCGCTGAAGCACGGCGAGCTGCCGCCCAGTCTTCACTACGAGCGTCCCAACCCAGCCATCGACTTCGACAGCAGCCCGTTCTACGTCAACGCCACGCTCAAGCCCTGGTCCGCGGGGGACTCGCCGCGGCGAGCGGGCGTGAGTTCCTTCGGCGTGGGTGGTACCAACGCGCACGTGGTGCTGGAGGAGGCTCCCCGGTTGCCCGCGAGTGGACCCTCGCGACGTGCATGGCACCTGTTGCCTCTGTCGGCCCGGGCGCCCTCGGCGTTGGAGTCGGTCACGACGCGGCTGGTGGAGTCATTGAAGAACCAAGGGGGTGTGAATCTGGCGGACGTGGCCTGGACGCTCCAGGCCGGACGCCAACGTTTCCTGCACCGTCGCTTCGTGTTGGCTCGCAGCGCGGAGGATGCGGTCGACGCGCTGTCGCAGCCACAATGCCCTCGCGTGTTCACGGAGGCGCAAGACGCGGTGGAGCGGTCCGTGGCGTTCCTCTTCCCGGGCCAGGGCTCGCAGCACGTAGACATGGGGCGAGCGCTTTACGAGGCAGAGCCCGTCTTCCGCGCCGAGGTGGACCGCTGCGCGGAGTTGCTGAAGCCCCACCTGGACGGACTGGACCTGAGGACGGTGCTGTACCCTCAGCCCGAGGCCGCCGAGGGCAGCGGGACGAAGCTGGCGCAGACGGCGCTCACGCAGCCCGCACTCTTCACGCTGGAGTACGCTACCGCGCGCCTGTGGATGTCGTGGGGCGTGATGCCGCAGGCGATGCTGGGACACAGCATCGGCGAATACGTGGCGGCGTGCCTCGCGGGTGTCTTCTCGCTGGAGCACGCGCTGAGGTTGGTGGCCGCGCGTGGCCGGCTCATGCAGGGACTTCCTTCCGGTGCGATGCTGGCGGTGCCCCTGTCCGAGGGCGAGGTTCAGCCGTACCTGCGCGCAGGCGGAACCGAGCTCAGTCTTGCGGCCCTCAATGGCCCCATGCAGTGCGTGCTGTCGGGGACGCACCCCGCTGTCGAAGCGGTGCGAAAGCAGCTCCAGGAGGCGGGGATTCAGTGCCAGCCACTGGTGACGTCGCATGCCTTCCACTCGTCGATGATGGACTCCATCCTCGACGCCTTCGCCGCGCAGGTGGCCACGGTGCCGCTGGCGGCGCCCACGCTTCCATTCGTCTCCAACGTCACCGGTACCTGGGTGACCGCCGAGCAGGCGACGAGCCCTCGTTACTGGGCCGAGCACCTGCGCGGGACGGTGCGCTTCGCGGACGGCTTGCACGCGCTCCTCTCCGACGCCAGGCGAGTGTTGCTGGAGGTAGGCCCGGGCCAGGTGCTGGGGAAGCTGGCGAAGCGTCACTCCGTCTTCACGGCCTCACACACGGTGCTGGCTTCCATGCCACCGCCCAAGGACGCCGGGGCCACCGCCGGCATGGCGCCGCTGGCCTACGAGACGCTCGGCCGGCTGTGGCAAGCGGGCGTCCACGTGGACTGGAAGGGGTTCCATGGCGCGGAGCTTCGATATCGGGTGCCACTTCCCACCTATCCCTTCGAGCGCCAGCGCTTCTGGATCGAGCCCGCCGCCGTCGAGACCGCGCCTCGGGTCACGACTGCATCCCAGCCCGTGACGTCGGCGCCGGACGCCACGCATCAGGCATCGCAGGTCGAACCAGGGGGCGAAGCAGTCAGTGCTCGCTCGTATCAGCCGCGCCCGCAGCTTCGCGGTGCGTATGTCATGCCGGGTACGCCGCTCCAGCGGTCGCTGGTGGAGCTGTGGCAGGAGATGCTGGGCGTGGCGCCCATCGGCATCCAGGACAACTTCTTCGAACTCGGCGGCGACTCGCTCATCGCCGTGCAACTCAGTGGCCGCGTCAAGAAGCAGTTGGGCTTGGACCTGCCTGCGTCGAGCCTCTACGAAGGTGTCACCGTGGAGGCCCTGGCGGCGTTGCTGAAGCCAGCGGAAGCGGAGGGGCAGGAGCGCCGTGAAGAGGCGCCAGCGGCGGATGCTTCGCTCCAGCGTCGCAAGCAGACCCTGGCGCGGCAGCGCAACCTTCGTCGCTTCGACGACGATGATGATGCGTGACCGCTCCACCACTTGCTGTGATGGACGGCTCGCATGGAGGGGCCGTCCCTCGTGGGCTGCGGTTGGGACGGAGGCGATGCGGAGGTCCTCACCTCGGGGGTTCAGGGCGTCTTGCGAATGCGAGCGTTCTGGGGGCCGCTAGCTGCCATGGCCATTGCCACGCGGGAGTAGGCAGACACGTAGGGCTGAAGCACCGTGCGTGACCAGCGCCCCGGAATCCACAGGTAGCTGTACAGCCCATGCCTGCGCGCGCCACGGCGCCGCTTCGTCTCGTACCCGCTGGCGCCCAGCCAGAGCTTCTTGACGCCGAGCTCATAGGCCCGGCGCAGGGGCTCGTAGAAGGCGAGGTTGAAGTACAGCGGCGTCTCGGATGCCCCGGCCTCGGCGCGGCCGACCCGGTAGAACCACATCTCATCGTTCTTGTGGAGCAGCAGGGAGAAGCCGATGGGGTCGCCGTTCTGGTAGGCGACCACGGCCTCGGCCTCGGGCGAGACGTGCTGGTCGAGCGCTGCCCAGAACGTGGAAGGATGGCGGAGGTGCTCGCTGCCATACTTGGAGTAGGTCACCTCGTAGAACCGCTCCAGTTGCTCCGCCATCTCGCCCATCCGGGAGACGCGCTCGAAGCGAACGCCCGCATCCCGAGCGTGAGCCATCTCCTTCTTGAGCACCCGCCGGACGTCGCTCTTGAACTGCCCCAGGTAGGCGTCAAAGTTGTCCCCTGGAACGTCCATGACGTTGTCGTCGTAGATGAAGATCTCCTGGAACGTCGCCGAGGTGAGCGCCTCTCTCAGCGTCGTGTCATCCCGTTCCACGCCGTAGAAGTAGAGCGGCAGCCGCTCGCTGGTGGCGAGCTCCCGGAGCCCTTGGAGGATGAGCTCCCGAGCCTGCTTCGCGACGTCCACGGACTGCGCGGCACAGTGGATGCTGCTCCGCATGCTGAGCGGGCTGGTGACGAAAACGCCGCCATCGAAGCCTGCTCCCGTGCGCCAGGCCACGTTGCGGTAGAGGTCCGCCGCAGCGATGGCCACCCGGCTCCAGGCCGGCCCGTTGGCGAAGCCTTTCTTCCAACTGGTGAAGAGGAAATGCTCCAGCGAGTAGGGCGTGTAGATGGTCTTGCTACGGGTGATGAAACACGGGCACAGCGCGACGGGAGTGCCCTGCTGATACGCAATGGCATATCGCAGGGACAGCTCCCCCCGGGCCATGGCGGACAGGTCGACCGCGTCCAGCATGCGGAACCAGCGCCGGCCGAAGAAGACGCTCGACTCGGAGGTGAGGGCATCCAGCTCCGCGTCGCTCAGGTGGCTGACGGAGTCGTGGAATTTCAGGGTAAGCGTCATGGCCGGAGGGCTTCGTCGGGCGCGGATCCGCTCAGCCGTTGAGGAGCTGGACGGCGGGGTGCCGCTTGGGGCTGGCGAGGTGCCGCGCGAGGTTGGGGCGCTGCTTCATGCGCTCGAAGAACCCGAACAGCCCAGGGTAGGTGCTCTCCAGGAGATCCTGGAGGCCATTGTCCACGAGCAGCTCCAGGAAGCCGAAGACGCTGGTGTCCGCCACCGTCACGGAGGGGCCGACGAAGAAGCCATCGCCACTGCCGTTGCTCTTCAGCAGCCGCTCGAAGTGCCCGAGCCACTGCGGCAGTTCCTCGCCCAGGATGATGGGGAGCTGCTCGGAGAGCTGATCCGGCGTGAGCGAGGTCAGGCTGCGCGCGCGCGCCGTCACTTCCTCGACGCCGTCGATGATCATGTCGCAGGCGGCGGTCTCCCGCGCATCCTTCCCATAGAGGCCGCGGGTGCGCGCGACGTGACGCAAGATGGCCAGGCTCTGTACCACGCGGAAGCCGTCCGGCTCCTCCCACAGCGGCACCTTGTCGAAGGCCAGCATGCCAGCCGCCTTGATGGCCTCGAAGGCCGGTGTCTTCACCTTGGCCTGCACGTCATAGGTGCCCAGGTCGATGTCCTCGTACTCCGTTCCGGACTCGGCGAGCAGCAGGCGGATCTTCTCAGCGACGCCTCGACCCGTGAAATACGACAGGCGCGGCAATGATGATTGAGCGTTCATACAGGGTTCGTGGTTGGAAGGGAGAGGCTCTATACTAGAGTAAACGTATTATTCGGAAGGGGCAGACTTCCTTGACTGGTGTATCCGAGCCTCTGGATTCCGCGAAGCCCGAAGCACCCGCGCTCGTCTCCCTTGCACCAGGAATGGCCCTGTGGCCTTGGGCCGCGCTGCGTGGCGCCGGCTTTCCCGCTCAGGATGCGCTCCGGCTCGCGGCTCCGACAGCGGCTTCCGCCGCTGATACATGGCTCGCGTCAGGGGTTGAGACACCCGGTGACGCATTGCGCACCGCGTTCGACTCGGACCTGCTGGGTATCAGCGCGGAGCTGCGCTCGCTGGCGGGGGCGTCCCACCTGTGCGAGGCCCTCCTGTGGCAGAACCGCCATGCCTACAAGACGGGCGTGGAGCCGCTGGCGGCCCTTCCCGCCACCGCTCGGAATAGCAAGGCCCGGCAGCGTGAGCGGCTGGTGGCCTCCTACGTCCAGCGCTACAGCACCAAGAACGACACCATCGGCTTCTTTGGTCCCGTGGGCTGGGCCCGGCTCACTTCGTCGAATGAAGGGCTGCGCTGGACGCCCGGGCAGCGGCTCGTCTCCCGGCGCGCGGTCTATTTCGAGACGTGGTGCCTGGATGCGCTCAGCGCCGCCCTGGCGCGCGACGCGTCCCTGCGTCACTGGGCACCGCCCCGGCTGTTGCCATACTTCCGGCTGGAGGGGCACGTGCTTCACGGCCCCATGCCGACGCCGGTGGAGCTGGGCCCGGAGCAGGCGCTGCTCCTGTCGCGGTGTGATGGCTCGGCCAGCGCCGTGAGCATCGCGCGGGAGCTCACGGCCGGTGATTCACCTGCCTTCGCCTCACAGGATGAAATCTTCACGGCGCTCGAACAGGCGGTGGGTTTCGGTGTCCTGGTCTGGGGCTGGGAGGTGCCGCTCGTCATCCGGCCCGAGGTGGTGCTGCGCGGTGCGTTGATGGCCATCGAGGATGCAGACGCGCGGGCCCGTGCGCTGGCGCCGCTGGAGCGTCTGGAGCGCGCGCGGGCCGCTGTCGAAGCCGCGGCAGGGACGCCCACGGCCTTGGATGCCGCGGTCGCGGAGCTGGAGGCTGTGTTCCAGGAGGTGACGGGGGCGCCGCCGACGCGCGCGGCGGGCCAGACGTATGCCTCGCGGACGCTCATCTACGAGGACTGTGAGCGCGACGGCGCGTTGGTGCTGGGCGCTCCGGTGATTGGCCGGCTCGGAGCCGTGCTGGAGCTGGTGCTGACCGGAGCGCGGTGGCTGGTGGGGGAGGTGACACGGGGAACGCGCGCGGGCCTGGATGCGCTCTTCGACCGGTTGTCCGAAGGCGGCGCACCCGTGTCGCTCACCGCGCTCCAACTCGCCTTCGTCCAGGGACTCAAGGACCCGGCCTCTGAAGCGGAGCTGATGCCCGTGGCCAAGGCCGTCGCCGAGCATCGCCGGCGCTGGCGTGAGCTCTTTGCCCTGGAGCCGGAGGTCCGCCGCCAGACGCGCACCGTCGATTCGCTCCGGCCCCGCGTGCGCGAGGCCTTCGGCGAGGTGGGCCCGGCGTGGCGAAGCCGCTGGCACGCCTCACCGGACGTGATGATTGACGCGGCCAGTGAGGAGGCCGTTCGTGCCGGGGACTACCAGTTGGTGCTGGGCGAGCTGCATTTGTGCAACAGCATCTCCTCGCTCTTCGTGGAACAGCACCCGGCGCCCGAGGAACTCTTCGCGCTCGCGGAGCGGTGTGCCACCGGGGCCGACGTGGTGCCCGTGTTCCCGAAGTCCGAGTGGAGCCAGCGGACGCTACCGTGCCTCTTCCCGCGAGACAGCCTCTACTACCTCTCCGGGCAGGAGCCGCCGCCCCAGCCGGGCGCTCGCGCGCTCCGCGTGGGGGACATGGTGGTGGAGCGGCGTGACGGCACGCTGGAGGTCCTCGACCGCGTGAGCGGGCGCCGCTTCGGCCTGATGGAGTTCATGGCCGTGTTCCTGGAGCAGCGCTGCGCCAGCATCTTCGACCTGGCGCTGGCCGATGACTACTCGCCTCGGGTGACGGTGGATGGCGTGGTCGTCGCCCGTGAGCGCTGGAGCGCGCCTGCTTCCGAGCTGGGCTTCGCCGGACTCGCGGACCCGATGGCGCAATGGCTGGAGGCCCGGCGTTGGCAGCAGGGACTGGGCATTCCGCGCTTCGCGTTCTTCAAGGTGGCGACGGAGCGCAAGCCGTGCTTCGTGGACTTCGACAGCCCCTTGCTGGTGGAGATGATGGCGAAGCTGGTGCGGCGCACGGCGGAGGAGTCGCCGGCTTCACGCGTCCAGTTCTCGGAGATGCTGCCGGACCCTGAGCACCTCTGGCTCACCGACGCGGCTCAGCGCTGCTACACGAGCGAGCTGCGGATGGTCTGCGAGATGTCTTGACCAGCCCGCGGCCATTCAACGGTTTCACCCCTTTTCATGAAGGAGCCGTACGCCCATGAGCGTGCCCGAGCCGATTCCCGGCGGACCATTCCCTCCAGAAGTCAAAGCGCTGCACGGCCAGCTTTCCCCTGCCGCCGCTGCGTTCCTGGAGTTCGCAGAGCGCGTCCCCGAGGCCCTGTCGCGCCATACGTTCAAGCCGCACGAGGCGTCGCCGTTCATCACCTATGAGCTGCATGCGTGGCCCACCTTCGTGGAGGGCCCGGTTGCACGGCAGATGCGGGAGGTCGCCCCGGCGCTCTGCCGGCTCATCAAGCGGGCCCCCCGGCGCCTGCTGGGGGCCACGGATCGCGCGGCGGCGTTCTACGGGCTGCCGCATGAGCGGGCGCACGCGGCGCTCGAGGCCCTGGCGCGGACGGATGACGCCCGCGGAGCCATTGGCCGTGGTGACTTCATCCATGACGGCACGGCCTTCAAGTGCGTGGAGTTCAACCTGACCGCGGGTGTCGGGGGCTGGGAGACGGCCATCCACGTCCAACAGGTGCTGGCGCAGCCCGCGATGCAGCGCTTCGCCATGGAGCAACGGCTGCGTGTCCGTCAGCCGCGGACGCTGCGCGACTTCTTCTCCAACCTCGTCGATACCGTGCGGCGCGACATCGACTGGGAAGGGGAGTGCAACATCGGAATCCTCTTCACCCCGAGCACCTTGCCGGAAGCAGGCCCGGCGGAGCAGGTGAGCCGGTTCTTCACCGCCCAGCTCCAGGAACTCCTCCAGCCCGAAGGCGCGCGCGGCGAGGTCCTCCTGGCCGCCTATGGCTCGGTGGAATCCGAGCCCGGCGCCCGCCTCACGCTCCGGGGCAAGCGGCTGCACGCGGTTGTGGAGTACGACGCGCGAGACAGGCTGGCGATGGCGGGAGCGACCTACGTCGCGCAGGCCCAGGCCGCGTTCGATGCCCGAACGGTCAGTCTCCTCAATGGCCCGGCGCAGGATGTGCTCGACGACAAGCGCAACCTCGCGCTGCTCTGGGAGCACGTGACATCGCCCGCGCTGTCGGATGCGGAACGGGAGTTGGTGCGTCGGCACGTGCCCTGGTCATGCCGGGTCGAACGGACGCACGTCGAGCGGGACGGGGCGCGGTACCTGGTTCCGGAGCTGCTGGCCTCGCAACGCGAGTCCCTGGTCCTCAAGCCGGGTCGGGACTACGGCGGCGAGTCCGTGCTGGTGGGCGGGGCGACTTCCGCCGACGTGTGGGACACGGCTGTGCGCAAGGCGCTCGACGTGGGCGGCTGGGTGGCGCAGGAGCGCGTGCACCCGACGCCCCTCCACGCGCTGGGTCCGGAAGGCACGGTGGTGCCCTACAGCGCTGTCTGGGGACTCTTTGTGCTCGGAGAGACCTACGGCGGGCACTTCCTCCGCATGTGCCCCATGCGGCGGGGCACCGGCGTGGTGAACGTCGCGCAGGGCGCCATCGTGGGCGCCCTCATCGAACTGGAGTGAGGCTTCAGGGCCGCGTTACTGCTCGCGGTACTCGCGGCCCAGCTTCTGCTGCTTGCGGATGCGGCCCGCCGCGCTCAGGGCGATGGAGGGGATGAGCTTCGGGCCCAGTTTGGCCAGCATCGACCAGGTCCACCACCAATAGTTGGTGGCGATGGCGTCCTCCACCGTGTACACGCGGTGCCACCATCCGTAGGGCAGGTAGAGAATCTCTCCGGCCTCCAGGACGAAGTCGTAGTCCGGGACGAGGCCGCCGGGGAGCTGGTCCGCCTTGCCGCCGTGGGGCGTCAGGTCGTGGGCGCTCACGACGGACCACGGGTGGCTGAGCTTCGCCGGGCTCAGCTCCGCGTCCCGCTTGGGCGAGTACAACTGCCATTGCTTGCGGCCCACCATGACGGCGTGCAGGTTGTGGGCGCGGTCCAGGTGGAGCTGGGTGAAGGTGCCGCGCGGGCCCATGAAGAAGAGCTGCTCGGTGAGCTTGCGCTGGACGGCGTAGTCGTCGAAGCGGACGTCCTTGTGCAGCTCCGGCAGGGTGCGGAACAGGTCATTGCCGATGAGGTAACCCGGCGTCTCGCCGCCCTTCGCCTTCAGCGTGTCGACGTACTCTTGCATGCTCATCTTCCGCACGCGGCCCACGCGCTCCACGCCGCCCGTGTCCTTGGCGTTGTATTGCAGCCACTCCACGGGGACGCTCACGTCGCGGTACTTCGTGGCGAAGTAGTCGAAGGTCCACCGCTCGGCAGCGGGCCAGCCTTTCATGGCGTCGGTGAGGATGACGGGTTTGTTGTTGGCTTCGATGCGCTCGTAGAAGGCCCGGCGGTTGTCGAGCGGCATGCGCTCGGGAACCAGGGGCTCGGCGACCTTCTGGGCAGTGGCGGTGCTCATGGCAGCTCTCCCGGGTGGTGCGTCAGGCCGCGCTCTCGCTTTGGCCCTGGGCGCTCGCCTTCTGCAGGCGCTCGAAGTTGTTGTCGATGCCGTGGCGCACGTCCGCCAGCATGTGGATTTCGAACTCCTGGAACGGGAAGGACGGCCAGGCACGCAGCAGCGACAGTAGCGACTCGTGCGAGTCGGCGTTGAGGATGCAGAGCCCCATCTTCGGGAGGACGTAGTAGGCACAGTCGAAGGTGCCGTCCTGGAGGCGGGCGCCCACCCAGTCACGGACAGCGCGGTTGAGGGCGATGGGGTCCTGGGGCTGGGGGCCCGAGGTGCGATCCTTGACGTAGACGAGGTACTTCATCGGGAAGGCTCCTTTGAAAAATGGGGTCAGCGAGTCGAAGCGGGCCGCAGCCTGGTGAGGCTCCGGCGGATGTTCTGCAGCAGGCCGCGCGGCGTCTGTCGCAGGAAGAAGTGGTCCCCCAGGAACGTCTGGGTGGCGAACGGACCGGAGGTGAGCTGGCGCCACGCCTCCGTCGCGTCATCGGGCACGTAGTCGTCGAAGCCGCGGAAGGCGGAGAGCGGGCACGCCAGGACGGGGCCCGGCTTCCACGAGTAGCCCTCGCACACGGCGGTGTCCGCCAGCATGGTGGTACGCATGAGCGTCAGCAGCTCTTCCGCCATGGCTCCCGACACGGCGCGCGATTCGCCCAGGCGCCGGGCCTCTGACGCGTCGATGTCATGGGTGGCCGTGGCCGGTGTGTGGGCCTGGAGCGTGTGCGGCGCCCGGTAGCTGGCGACGAAGAGGTGCAGCGGCGCCGGCAGCCCGCGCTCGCGCAGGGCCCGCGTCAGCTCGTATGCGAGCAGCGCGCCCATGCTGTGTCCGAAGAGGGCGTAGGGCTTGTCCGTGTGCTTCGCCAGCACGTCCACCAGTGGCGCGATGACGTCCGGCATCGCGCGCAGGGGCGGCTCGCGCAGGCGGTTCTCCCGGCCGGGGAGCTGCACCGGGCACACCTCGATGTCTTGTCCCAGCTCCGCCTGCCAGGTGCGGAACAGGGAGGCGCTGCCGCCCGCGTGAGGCAGGCAGAACAGCCGCACCCAGGAAGCCGGTGCGGGGACGTGGAAGGCCAACCACTCCGTCATGACCGCACCTCGCGTCCCTGTCCGCCAACGAGCTTCTGGTACACGGTGAGGTTGGCGGCCACCATGCGCGGCAGGCTGAACAGCTCCACCACGCGTTGCTGGCCGGCGAGCCCCATGCGCCGCGCCCGCTCACGGTCTTCCAGCAGGTTGAGCTGCGCGGCGGCGAGCGACTCCACGTCCACTTCGCGCGGACCTCCCGGTGCGCCTGGGAGCACGGGGACGAGCAGGCCCGTCTTCTCGTGGTCGACGATTTCCGACGGGCCTCCGGAGCGCGTCGCCACCAGCGGCAGACCGGATGCCATGGCCTCGATGGCCGTGTAGCCAAAGGGCTCGTAGAGCGAAGGCACCAGCGCCAGATCCGCGATTCGATGGAGCAGCCCGAGTTGCTGGCGTGGCAGCTTGCCCAGCAGCTTGATGCGGTGGCGCAGGTGCGCGTAGCGCTGGGTCAGCGTCTGCACCATCTGCGTGGACTCACGCGAGTCGGTGCCACCGGCCAGGAGGAAGCGCACGTTGGGGCGCCGTTCGAGCACGCGCTCGGCGGCGGCGAAGATGGCGCTGATGCCCTTCATGGGATGGAGCCGGCCCGTGTAGAGAACGACCGGGTCATCTGGCGTGGCCACCGTGGCGCGCAGCCGGGCGTAGTCCTCCGGCGCATGTGAGGGCTGGAGGAAGGGGCCCGCGTCCATGCCGCAGTGGATGGTGTGCAGCAGCGACGCCGGCATCCCATAGGTCTCTCGGATGAGCTCGCTCATGGAGTCACTCACCGAGATGACGTTCGTCGACCCGTCGTAGAAGCTGCGCTCCTCCTCGAGAATCTCCGGGTCGGGCGTCTGTCCCCACCATCGCTCGGCGGGCTCGGAGATGTAGTGGCTGGTCCCCAGCACCGGCACACCGGCCTCGTGGGCCAGCGCTCGCGCGGCGCGGTGGGTGTGCCACTGGTGGAAGTGGATGAGGTCTGGCTTCTCCTCGTGGATGAGCTCGCGGCCTCGGTGAATCAGGTCGTCGTTGAAGACGCGGATGCCGCCCACCAGGGAGAGCTTTCCCGCCTGGGAGAGGCTGCCGCGGCTGGGCGGCATCATGTGCACGGTGAGGTTGGGCTCGCGGAGCACGGCGGGCTCGCCGGGCGTGTACGCCAGGACGGTGACCTTGCACCCGTCGCGCGCCAGCCCGCGGGCCAGCTCGTAGACATAGGTGCCCACACCGCCGGCCACGTTCGGCGTGTACTCCATGGCCAGGAGGAGCGCCTTCAGGGGTGGGGAGATAGGAGGTGCCATGGGCTGTCTCTCAAAAGGGGTGTGGACGCGCGGCTAACGGCTGGCCGCGCCCTCCTTGGCGGTGAGCTCGGCCAGCATTCGCAGCAGGGCCTCCACCTCCGGGTCGTCATGGCCGGGGCTCTTGCGCTGCTCGGCCACCAGGGCCGCCAGTCGAGCCACCGTCGGCGCTTCGAATAGCGATTGCAGCGGCACCGTGAAGCCGAAGGTGTCCCGCAGCCGTCCCACCACCGTGGTGGCCAGCAGGGAGTGTCCACCGAGCGCGAAGAAGTCGTCGTGGACGCCCACCGGTCGCACGCCCAACACCTCCTCCCAGATGCGCGCCACCACCTGCTGGTCCTCGGTGTCGGGAGCCACGTAGGCCACGGCCAATGCAGGGCGGGAGTAGCCCGCGGCGGGAGCTTCGTCGGGCTCCTCCGTATCGGGGGCGCGCTCCGCGGACGGCGCGGCGGCCAGGGCGCGGTGCCCGTCGGGGGAGACCCAGTAGCGCTTGCGCTCGAAGGGGTAGGTTGGCAGCCCGACGCGTTGGCGCCGTGCCTCGCCGTTGAAAGCGTCCCAGTCCACATCCACGCCGGACAGCCAGAGCTGTCCCAGCGCGCCGAGCAGCACGGCCGTATCCGCCTGCCGCGTGTCCGGATGACGGAGCGATGTCACCGTGGTGGGCGCCTGCCGGAGCGCGCCAGGCTGGGACGCGAAGGTGGTCAGCGTGCGGCCGGGACCGACCTCCAGGAGCACCTGCGCGGGTTGCAGTTGCGCGAGCCCCGCGGCGAAGCGCACTGGCTGACGCAGGTGGCGAGCCCAGTAGGCCGGGTCCTTCGCTTCGGCGGCCGTCACCCACGTGCCGGTGACGTTGGAGAGGAAGGGGATCTGCGGCGCGGACAGCTTCATCCGGCGCAGGCGCTCGGTGAAGGGCGCGACGATGGGGTCCATCATCGCCGAGTGGAACGCGTGCGAGGTGTGCAGGCGACGCGACTGGACGCCACGTGCGTCGAGCCGGGCCTTCAGCGCGTCCACGGCGTCGTCGGGGCCGGCGACCACCGTCATCGACGGCGCGTTCACCGCGGCCACGGACAGCCGCGCATCCAGCGACGACACCAGCTCCGCTTCCGACAGCGCGATGGAGAGCATGGCGCCCGGCGGCAGGTCCTGCATCAGCTGGCCCCGCGCGGCCACCAGGGCTAGCGCGTCCGGCAAGGTGAAGACGCCCGCGAGGCACGCGGCCACGTACTCACCGATGCTGTGGCCCACCATGGCCTCGGGCCGCACGCCCCAGGACATCCACAGCCGCGCGAGCGCGTACTCGATGATGAAGAGGGCCGGCTGGGCCAACCGCGTCTGCTGCAACTGCCGCTGGGCTTCCTCGGCGCGGTCCGTGGCAGGGAAGAGGACTTCGCGCAGATCCAGCTTGAGGTGCGGGATGAGCCGGGTGGCGCAGTCGTCCACGTCCGCGCGGAGCCCACGCTCGTTCTCGTACAAGCCCTGCGCCATGCCCGCGTACTGCGCGCCCTGGCCAGGGAACATGAACACGGTGGGGCGGCTGGTGCGCTCCTCGGTGGCGGAGAGCTGCCGGCTGATGTCGCCCAGCGCCGTGAGCGCGTCCTCACGCCCCTGACAAACGATGGCGCGGCGGTGCGGGTGGCGCCGCCTGCCCACCTGGAGCGTGTACGCCACGTCCGCGGGCTCCAGGCCCTTGTTCGCGCGGAGGTGCTCCTCCAGCCGGGCGGCCTGCGCGGCGAGCGCCGTGGGCGTGCGCGCCGACAGGACCAGGAGTTGGTGCGGGCGCGTGGACGGAGCCGGAGCCGGAGCGCGGGAGGGCGGCTCCTCCAGGATGACATGGGCGTTGGTGCCGCCCATGCCGAAGCTGCTCACGCCGGCACGCCGAGGCTCGCGGGCGGGTGCCTTCCACTCGCGCAGCTTCGTGTTGACGTAGAAGGGGCTCGCGTCCCAGGGGATGTTGGGGTTCGGCGTCTCGAAGTTGAGGCTGGGGGGCAGCTTGCGGTGCTTCAGCGCCAGCGCCGTCTTGATGAGGCCCGCCACGCCCGCCGCCGCGTCCAAGTGGCCCAGGTTGGGCTTGATGGAGCCCAGGGCGCAGGTGCGCGGTCCGGCCGCCTCGTCTCCGAAGGCGCGGATGAGGGCCTGCACCTCGATGGGGTCTCCCAGCGCGGTGCCGGTGCCGTGCGCCTCCACGTAGCCGATGCTCCCGGCCGATACGCCCGCGCTGCCCAGGGCCTCGGAGATGACGGCGGCCTGGCCCTCGACGCCCGGCGCGGTGTAGCCCACGCGCGCGGCACCGTCGTTGTTCACCGCGGAGCCCTTGATGACCGCGTAGATGGGGCTGCCATCGGCAATCGCATCTTCCAGGCGCCGCAGCGCCACCACGCCCGCGCCGCTGCCGAAGACGATGCCCTTGGCCTGCGAATCGAAGGGGCGGCAGTGCCCGTCCGGCGACAGGATGCCGCCATCCACGTAGCGGTAGCCGCCTTGAATCTGGAGGTTGATGGACACGCCGCCCGCGAGCGCGACGTCACACTCCTGGTTGAGCAGGCTCTGGCAGGCGACGTGGACCGCGACCAGCGACGTGGAGCACGCGCTCTCGATGTTGAAGCTGGGGCCGCGCAGGTCCAGCTTGTAGGCGGCCCGCGTGGTGAGGAAGCTGCCCGCGTTGCCCAGGTTGAGCTGGAGCGGGTCCGCCGTGCGCATCAGCTCCGCGTTACCCAGCAGGTTGAGCAGCAGGTAGGTGCTCAGGGCCTGTCCGCCGAAGACGCCCACCAACAGCTCGGGAGGCGGAGCGCCGTAGCCCGCGTCCTCCAGCGCCTCCAGCGCGCACTCCAGGAAGAGGCGCTGCTGCGGGTCCATGACCTCCGCCTCGCGCGGCGTGTAGCCGAAGAAGGCCGCGTCGAAGCCCGCCACGTCGTCCAACCGTGAGGCCACCTTCACGAAGTGCGGATCCTTCAGCACCTCGGGGGGCAGGCCCGCCTTGAGGACTGCCTCGTCCGAAAGCGGCTCAATGGACTCCACGCCGTCGCAGAGGTTGCGCCACAGCTCCTCCAGGCTGCGCGCGCCCGGGAAGCGCCCGGCCATGCCGGTGATTGCGATCTCCATCCCCGTGTTGCTGTCCGACACGCTGTCCCCCTCTCGCACTCAGTTCCCCGACTGGCGCCGCTGCTGGATGAGCTCCCGACGCCTGGCTCCGCGGCTTCGTCGGTCACTGGTGGTGGCCGAGGCCTGTTCCTGCCCTCGAGTCAGCAGCCGGGCCATGGCGCTGAGCGTGGGGTTCTCGAAGAGCGCAACCACGGGCAGGTCCTTGCCGAAGCGGCGCTTCACCTCGTTGATGACCTTCAGGCCAATCAGCGAGTTCCCACCGAGCTCGAAGAAGTTCTCGTGCAGCGCCACGCTCTCCACGCCCAGGAAGCGCTGCCAGATGTCCGCCAGCTCGCGCTCCGCCTCGTCCATGCTGGCGGGCGCCGTGCGCTCCGTCGTCAGCGCGGCGTCCGTCTCCATGGGGCCCATCAAGTCCTGGAGCAGCGAGGCGCTGCGCGCCATGGCCGCTCGCAGGTCCTCGGTGGACACCACGACGTGGGTGGGGGCCTGCGCCAACACGCGCTCGAAGACGTCCACACCCTCGGCCGGTGTCAGGGCATGGGCCAGCATCGCCTCCCGCATCGGGTTGGCGCCGTCCGGCATCTGCGTCGTTACGGCCTGGCCCACCTCGCGCCAGGTGTCCCAGCCCAGGGAGATGATTGGCACGTTCCCCGTCGCCGCGGCCTGGTGAGCGAAGGCATCCTGGAAGGCGCATGCGGCGCTGTGGTCAATCTGCCCGGGCTCCGCCGTGTAGGCGGTGCGAGACGAGCAGAGCACGAAGAAGTCCAAGGGCGTGTCGCGCAGCAGCGCGTGCAGGATCCACGTGCCCGACACCTTGGGGCGCAGGACGTCCTCCACGGCCTTCTGGGTGCGGAGCTGGGCAAGGCCGCCCGCGGGCACGCCCGCGGCGTGGATGACGCCGTGGATTTCGCCAAAGGCCTGTCGCGTCCGGCGCAGCACCTCGGCCATCTGCTCGGCGTCGCCCACGTCCGCCGGGAGGACCAGGACCTCGGAGCCCAGGGACTCCAGCGCCAGCACCTGGCGAATCCGCTGACTCACCCGGTCCTGCTCACCGTGCTCGGTGAGCCACGTGTCCCAGGTGTCACGTTCCGGCAGGGGATTGCGGCCCACCAGCACCAGCCGGGCCTGGACCTGCCGCGCGAGCGACTCCGCCAGCACCAGGCCGATGCCACCCAGGCCGCCGGTGATGAGGTACGTGCCTCGCGGACGCAGGCGCGACGGCGCATCCGCAGCGGGCGCGGAGATGCGCACCTGCTCGATCGACTGTTCCCAGCGGTTCGGGCCTCGGAGCGCCACGGCGCCGTTGGAGGAACCCGTGGCCAGCTCGCCCACCAGCCGCGCCACCAGGGCATGGCGCGTCTTGCTACAGCTCGGGGCCTCCACGTCGATCGACCGACATGACAGGCCCGGCACCTCGTGCGGCAGCACGCGGCAGGCGCCCAGGAGCGTGGCCTTCTCCGGAGCCAGCACCTCATGTCCGGTGACGGCCTGCACGCCGCTGGAGACCACCGTGATTTGCACGGGCCCGGACGCGCCATGGCCAGCCAGGGCCTGTGCGAGGAAGAGCAGGCTGAAGAAGCCGGTGCGCTGGGCGTGCTCCACGCCCGCCAGTCCTTCTCCCGCGGAGTCCACGCTCCACAGGTGGACGATGCGCTCGGGCCGGCAAGAGTCCTCGGCGAGCGCGTTCAGCAGCGCCGCGTAGGTCTCCGGGCGGGTTGGGTCCACTTCGAAGGCGCCGTCATCCACTCGGCGGAAGTCGGAGCCCTGCGACACCCGGGTGACCCGGCCGCCGCTCTCCGCCAGCCGTGTCGCCAAGGCGTCTCCCAGCCCGCCGGTGTCGGTGAAGACGAGCCAGTTCTGGGGCGCGGCGGTGGTTGCTCGCAGTGCGAGCGTGCGCTTCCAGGAGGGCAGATAGAACCAGTCCGCCGCGTCCTTGCGCCGGGCGAGCGAGACGTCGCTGGCGATCGCGATGCCGGCTGCATTCGGTTCCAGCCAGTGCCGCTTGCGCTCGAAGGGGTAGGTGGGCAGCACCACGCGCCGGCGCTGCTCTCCGGCCTGGAGACGCCGCCAGTCCATGGGCACGCCCGCCGCCCAGAGCCGGCCCAGCGTGGTGAGGACGAAGCGCATGTCGGAGCCGGGCTCACGAGGCGCCCGCATCGACGTGAGCACCACGGTGGGCTGGCCGCGCTCCACCTGCAGGCGCGCGAGCGAGCCCAGCGTCCGCCCGGGACCGACCTCCAGCAGCACGCGCGACGGGTTCTCCAGCAGGCAACGCACGCCCGGACCGAAGCGCACCGTCTGCCGCAGGTGGCGCACCCAGTACCTCGGGTCGGTGGCCTCCTCCTCGGTCACCCATGTCCCCGTGACGCCAGAGACGAAGGGCTGCGTCGGCGTCTGGAGCTTCAGCCGCCCGACGAAGGCCGCGAACGCCGGCAGGATGGAGTCGATGAGGTGGGAGTGCGCGGCCACGTCGATGTGGACGCGGCGGTGCTCGATGCCTCGCGTCGCCAGGTCAGCGGAGAGCGCATCCACCGAGGCGGTGTCGCCGGCCACCACGCATTGCGACGGTCCGTTGACGGCGGCCAGGGAGAGGTGCTCGCCCAGCATCGGCTGCAGCTCCTGTTCGGACAGGGCCACGCTCACCATCGCGCCGGAGGGAAGCTGCTCGAAGAGGCGGCCACGCTCGGCCACCAACGCCAGCGCGTCCTCCAGCGAGAAGACACCCGCGAGGCAGGCGGCCACGTACTCGCCCATGCTGTGGCCAATCATCGCCTCGGGCCGGATGCCCCAGGACTCCCACAGCCTGGCCAGCGCGTACTCCACCGTGAAGAGCGCGGGCAGGCCCACGGAGGGACGAGGAAGGGGCGCGCCCGCGTCCGCGTCGCCCGCCGGGTACAGCACCGTGCGCAGCGACGGTCCGCCGCGGCGCTGGAAGATGGCGGCGCACGCGTCGAAGGCTTCGCGGAAGGCGGGCTCCTTCTCGTACAGCTCCTGCCCCATGCGCAGGTGCTGCGCGCCACCGCCGGGGAAGAGGAACACAACTGAGCGGCCACCGTCCTTGGCCACGTCCGTGAACACGCGCTCGGGGTTCACCTCGGACAGCACCGTGGCCGCGTCCTCGCCACTCTCGCAGACCACCACGCGCCGGTGCGGGAAGGCCTTGCGGCCAATCTGGAGGGTGTAGGCCACGTCCGCCAGGGATTGCTCGGGGTGCGCCTTCAGGTGCGTGCCCAGGTTCTGGGTGAGCGCGTCGAGCGCGGCCGGCTTCTTCGCGGAGAGCACCAGCAGCTGCCATGGCCGCGACGGACCGGAGGGCGCCGGGGGCGGCGGCGCTTCCAGCAGCGAGTGGGCGTTGGTGCCACCAATGCCGAAGGAGCTCACGCCCGCGCGGCGCCGGTGGTCATGCGGCTGCCAGTCCCTCAACGCGGCATTCACGAAGAAGGGGCTGCGCGCCCAGTCGATGTTCGGGTTGGGCGTGCGGCAGTGGAGGGTGGGGGGAATGCGTCCGTGCTCCACCGCCAGGGCCGTCTTGATGAGCCCCGCCACGCCGGCCGCCGCATCCAGGTGGCCGATGTTCGACTTGACCGAGCCGAGCGCGCAGAAGCTGGTGGCCTCGGTGCCGGCGCGGAAGGCGCTCGTCAGCGCGGAGACCTCGACCGGATCTCCCAGCAGGGTGCCGGTGCCGTGCGTCTCCACGTAACCCACGGTGTCCGGCGTCACGCCCGCCAGGGCGTGGGTGCGGGCGATGACCTCCGCCTGTCCCTCGGCGCTGGGCGCGGTGTAGCCGAGCTTCGAGGCACCGTCGTTGTTGATGGCGGAGGCCCGGATGACGGCGTGGATGTGGCTGCCGTCCGCGAGCGCGTCATCCAGCCGCTTGAGCACCACCACGCCCACGCCGCTGCCGAAGAGCGTTCCCTGGGCCTGTGCGTCGAAGGGACGGCAGTGGCCGTCCGGCGACGCGATGCCACCGGGCTGGTGCACGTAGCCCGTGCGCTGGGGCACGTCCACGGACACGCCGCCCGCGATGGCCACGTCACACTGGAAGCCCATCAGTGACTGGCAGGCCAGGTGGGTGGCGACCAGCGACGTGGAGCAACCCGTCTGGACATCCAGGCTGGGGCCCTTGAGGTCCAGGTGGTACGCCAGCCGCGTGGCGAGGAAGTCCTTGTCGTTGCCAATCATCACCTGGAAGCTGTCGCTCGACTCGAGCAGCTCCGGGTGCGTGCGCAGGTTGAAGAGCAGGTACGTGCTCAGGCTCGTGCCCGCGAAGACACCCACCGAGCGCGACTCCGTATCCAGTCCGTGGCCCGCGCGCTCGATGGCCTCCCACGCGCACTCCAGGAAGATGCGGTGCTGCGGATCCATCAGCGCCGCCTCGCGCGGCGAATAGCCGAAGAAGCTCGCGTCGAACGCGTCCACCTGGTCCAGCACGGCCCCGGCGCGCACGAAGCCCGGCTGTCGCAGGCGCTCCTCGGGAACGCCGCGTGCCTTCAGTTCGTCGTCCGTGAAGAAGCGGATGCCTTCCACACCCTCGCAGAGGTTCCGCCAGTAGGTCTCCACGTCGGGGGAGCCCGGGAAGCGGCCCGCCATTCCGACGATGGCAATGGCCAGATCGTCGCCTTCACTCAGGTTGTCTTCGCTCATGGCTGTCGACGAACTCACGTTCAGGAAGCGAGGTGGGGTAGCGGCCCGGCGGCATCACGCACATTCCCCACGGAGCCCTCATGCCGCAGGGCTCAGGGCGGTGACCGTGACGCGGGGCAGGGCTCCGCGTTGCGCGGAGGCGCGGCTCAGCTGGCTGCCTGGGCGGCGGGCGGCGTGCTCGTGAGAGAGAACGCGTCAGCGAGCAGCTCGTAGCTGCGCAGCCGGGCGCGATGGTCGTGGACGATGGTGGTGACGAGCAGCTCGTCCGCCTGGAATTCGGCGGCCATGCGCAATAGCTGTTCCTTCACCTGGTCCGGTGAACCACACACGACGCGCTTGCGGTCGAACTCGAGCGTGGCCAGGTCCTCGGGCGTGTAGGCGTAGGCCTCCGCCTCCTCGATGGAAGGAATGGGCGCCTCGGGCCGGCCCCTGCGGGTGTTGATGGTCAGCAGGTCGCTGCTCCGGGCTATTCGCCGGGCCTCCTGCTCGGTCGGGGCACAGATGACGTAGACGCTGACGGCGGAGTTGGGCGCCGCCTGCACGTGCGAAGGCTGGAAGCGCTCGCGATACCCCCGCGTCACCGGACCGCCATGGATGGGGTTGAAGAAGTGCGCGAAGCAGAAGGACAGACCCAGCCGGGCCGCGAGCGCGGCGCTCTGCTCCCCCGAGCCCAGGGCCCAGACCTGCGGCATGCCCGGCGCCATGGTCTTCAGGCTCAGCTTCTCGAACTCCGGCGTCGCGGGCGTGGTGCCCGACAGGAAGGCGACGAGGTCCTCCAGCTTCGTGGGGAAGTTCTCGTTGTTCATCGGCGGGCCGTAGGCCAGGGCGCGGGCCACCAGGTCCGTGCTGCCCGACGTCCGTCCGATGCCCAGGTCGATGCGGTTGGGGTGGAGCGTCTCCAGCAGCCGGAAGACCTCGGCGACCTTGAAGGGGCTGTAGTTCGACAGCAGGACGCCGCCCGTTCCCACCCGGATGCGAGACGTCGCCGCCGCGACATGCGCGACGAGGATTTCCGGCGCCACGCCCGCGAAGTGTCCTGAGCCGTGATGCTCCGCGAGCCAGAAGCGGTGATAACCGAGCTGCTCAGCGGCTCGGGCCAGCTCCACCGTGTTTTGGAAGGCCGCACGTGTCTGGGAGCCGCTGGCGACGATGGAGTGATCGAGAACACTGAGCTTCACGGCGAGCGTTCCTTCCCGGGCAGACGACGCCCTCGGGGCCGCTTCGAGACGGGCCGAGTCGTCGCGTGTCCGCGTTTCAAGATGGTGACAAAGCCTATAGTAGCGCGGCCAGCTGCGACAAATGGGTTTTGGTTGATTATACTTGAAACTTGAAAATAGGCGGCAGGCCGGAGTGAGCCTGATTACCAGGGGCTCTTTCATTCCCCGAGGCTCGGTGTGACACGGGCTGTTACTCGACGACGACGAGCGCGCACATCAACGCGCCTTGGGTCGCGTTGACCACGTCCTTGCCCTGACCGGTGGGGTTCAGTCGGACCATGGTTCCGCCGTAGCGCTCACCGAAGACAAAGGCGCCCCAGATGAGGATGTGGGGGCCCACGGCGCCGTCGTCCCGCAGGAAGTGGTAGGGGCGGGGCTCGATGCGCTCCTGGACAATCCACCCGCCGTGCTCCAGGGCTTCCTGGATGGCGGCGTCCCAGTCCTCGGCGCTCATCGCGCGGCCAATCAGCACCGACTTGCCGCCATAGGCGCGGCCCGCCTTGAGCACCAGGCCTTCGCGCTTCGAGGCGGCGAGCTCGTCAGGCAGCCACACGGAGGCGCCGTCGCGCGTCGTCTGGGTGGAGCGCACGCGGCGCGTCCAGGGAATGTGCCGACGGATGAGCTCCCGCTCCTCGGGAGTGAGCGCGAGTGACGTCTCGTTCTCCGACAGCAGCGCGATGTTGAGCTTGTCGTCGAGCAGCTCCTGCGCTGGACCGTTGTAGAGACACAAGGTGCGCGCGGCGAGCGCGGCGCGGACGCGGGCGTCGAAGTCCGGGCCCACCACTTCGAGCCGATCTCTCGCGTCATGTTCCTGCACGGCATGCAGCCGCCGGCCGCGCATCGTGAAGCAGTGGCCCTCCGCGTCCTTCACCTCGCTGTAGGTGCCGATGAGCACCTCGCCCTTCGCGCCTTCAGCATCGAGCAGTTCGCTCAGCGTGCTGTTGAGCAGCAGCGTCGCCATCTCCCTGCCCGCGGCTTCGGGCAGCTCGTTGTCGGGGAAGAGCACGGCCAGGTTGCATTCGCCCTCCCACGCAACGGTCCGTCGCACGTCCTCGACGACATGACCCAGGAAGGCGCGCAGCGTGTCCTGCAGTTGGATGCGCAGGCCCTGCTCCTCGGTGAAGCGCTGGAGCACGGGCTGGTCCATCACCACCTGAGCCTTGAGCCCCGTCTCCCAACCGCCCAGGCCCGCCATCATGTTGACCTCGAGGCACTTGAGGCCGTCGGCCGAGTCGATGAAGTCCCCACGGCTGAGCGCGCCGCGCGCGTCTTCCGTGTTGGCCAGGACCTCCGCCGCCACGCGCGCCCGTTCCAGCGAGACACCGTAGTAGTCGGCGATGCGCCGAGGGTCGCCGTCCAGCAACAGCCGAGGCCCGCGCTTGATGAGCCGGCAGAGCTTCACCGAGACCTCCTCCAGCTCACGGTTGCGGCGCGAGTCGATGAGGAGCGGCCACCGATGCAGCTCGTAATACATCAGCGGTGATGCTTCGAACTTGTGGAAGCGGTGCCGCGCGAACACCTCGGGCGTCCGCTCCGCGAACTTCAGGAAGGCCACCGCCGCCGCGGACAGCTCACCGTGCAGCGCCTGGATTTCATCGGAGAACTTCAGCTCGCCTGGGGACCCGTGGACGTGTGGCATTTTTCGCGTAATAGCACTTTGTCTTAGAGTACGTATAAAGCGGATGTTTTACGTACCCGAAGCGACGGCGGCTCACGCGGAGGCTTCAACCTTCCGGGGCGTCGGCTGAGCTGATCCCGCAGCGCGAACGGGGTGTTGGTCTGGAGCCGCGTCAGCAGCCGCTGCGCTCCGATGTGCGCGAGCCCAGCATCAGGACTCCGGACGAAAACCGGAATGTGGGTGCTCATAGCTTATGCTGCGCGTTCCCCCCCAGCGAAGGTCTCCGGCTTTTCCACAGCTCCGCCCCTTGGAACCTCTCACCATGCGCTCCCACCCGGCCGCGACACTGCTGGAGCTCCTCGAAACGCAGACCCAGTCCCTGGGTGAACGGCCGCTGTACACCTTCCTGGAGGATGGCGGGGATGACGCGGTCTTGATCTACGCCGGGTTGGATTTGCGAGCCCGGCGCATTGGCGCGGCACTCCAGGCCCTGGCGCGAGCGGGCGAGCGGGCGGTGCTCCTCTATC
The DNA here is from genome assembly GCF_010998615.1 of Myxococcus sp. CA023. Lineage (GTDB taxonomy): Bacteria > Myxococcota > Myxococcia > Myxococcales > Myxococcaceae > Myxococcus. Next base: position 71,582 of record NZ_JAAEAH010000001.1, read on the forward strand.
CACCGGGCCTGGAGTACGTCGCGGGTTTCTTCGGCTGCTTGTATGCCGGGTTGGTCGCCGTCCCAGCCTATCCGCCGGACCCGATGCGGCTGGAGCGGACGTTGCCTCGGCTGCGCGCCATCATCCGGGATGCGCGCGCGAGCGTCGTGCTCACCACCTCCTTCATCCAGGAGATGGGGGAGGGGCTCTTCGAAGGCGCCCCCGAACTCGCCGCGCTCCGCTGGGTGGCCACCGACGCGTTGCCCGAGGGGACCGAGGTGGGGTGGCGCCGTCCGGAGCCTTCGCGGGACACGTTGGCCTTCCTTCAATACACGTCCGGCTCCACGGGGGATCCGAAGGGCGTGCAGCTCAGCCATGGGAACCTGCTGCACAACCTGGGGCTGATCTCCCACGCGTTCCAGGTCCGCTCGGACAGCGTGGGGGTCATCTGGCTGCCGCCGTACCACGACATGGGCCTGATTGGCGGCATCCTCCAGCCGCTCTACGCGGGCTTCCCGGTGGCGCTGATGTCGCCGCTCGCGTTCCTTCGCCGCCCACGGTTCTGGTTGGAGTCACTGTCCCGCTTCGGTGGCACCATCAGCGGCGGCCCGTGCTTCGCCTTCGACCTGTGCGTGAGGAAGGTGCCTCCCGCGGAGCGTGAAGGGTTGGACCTGCGTCGCTGGGAGCTGGCCTTCTGTGGGGCCGAGCCCATCCGCCCGGAAGTCATGACCCGCTTCTCGGAAGCCTTCGCGCCCGTGGGCTTCCAGCGCGAGGCGCTCTATCCCTGCTATGGGCTCGCGGAAGGCACGCTGATCGCCTCGGGTGGGCGCAAGGGCGAAGGTGTCCTCACGCGGACGTGGGACGCCCAGGCGTTGGAGCGGAACGAGGCGCTGGCGGCCGAGGACGGCCCTGGGGCGCGCCCGCTGGTGGGGTGCGGCCAGTCGCTGCCTGAGCAGACGCTGCTCGTGGTGGACCCGGAGACGCGTCGCGCTTGCCCGCCTGAGCGGGTGGGGGAGATCTGGGTCTCCGGTCCCAGCGTGGCCCACGGCTACTGGGAGCGGCCCGAGGAGAGTGAAGCGGCGTTCGGAGCGCGATTGGCGGATTCGGACAGCGGTCCCCGGTTTCTGCGGACGGGAGACCTGGGTCTGCTGAAGGACGGCGAGCTGTTCGTCGTGGGCCGGCGCAAGGACCTCATCATCCTCCGCGGGCGCAACCTGCACCCGCAGGACCTGGAGCTGACGCTGGAGCGCAGCCATTCGGCGCTGCGGCCCGGTTGTGGCGCGGCGTTCTCCATCGACGTGGGCGGCGAGGAGCGGCTCGCGGTGATGTACGAGGTGGACTCGCGCAAGCCGTGGACCGCCGAGGATGTGGTGGGCGCCGTCCGCCGGGGTCTGGCGGAGACACACGAGGTCCAACTCCACACGCTCGTCCTCATCGAGCCTGGCGCCCTGCCGAAGACGTCCAGCGGGAAGATTCAGCGGCGTGCCTGCCGGGCCGAGTTGCTTGCTGGGACGGCTCGGGCGCTGCTGACCTGGAGCGAGTCGGAAGCAGATGCGCCCCAGGCTGAGGCTCCCGCGCCTGACATCACCGCGTCCGAGCCGCTCACCGTGGAGGCACTGGAGGCGTGGCTGCTGGCGCGGATTGCCTCGCGGCTTCGCGTCCGTCCGGAGGAGTTTGCGAAGGATGCGCCCATCACGTCCTTCGGTCTGGACTCACTGGGCGCCGTGGAGCTGGCGAACGACGTCGAGACCCTGGGCGTGGTCCTTCGCATGGAGGTCCTGCTTCAGGGGCCGACAGTGGGGGAACTCGCGCGGACCGTCTTCGATGCGCGTGGGAAGTCCGCTGGCGCCGAGCTGACGCGGAGCGAGGAGGGGACGCCCGCGCCGCTCTCCTCCGCGCAGCAGCGACTGTGGCTGTTCGAGCAGTTGGCGCAGGGAAGCGCCGCGTATCACCTGCCGGCGGCGGTACGCCTCACCGGTGCACTGGATGATGTGGCGCTGGAGCATGCCTTCGCTGCAATCGTTCAGCGCCACGCGGCGCTCCGAGCGACGTTCCGCGGCGAAGATGGCACGCCGTCGCAGGTAACCTCGTCGGAGCCGGTGTCATCACTTCGCCGGGTGGACCTCCGCGGCGTCCACGTGGATGCCCGCGAGGAGGCCGCGCTTCGTCTGGCCCACGAGGAAGCGCGGGCGCCGTTCGACCTCGAGCGCGGTTCGCTGCTCCGGGCCACGCTGTTTCAATTGGACGCGCACGAGCACCTGCTGGTCGTGGTGATGCACCACATCGCTTCGGATGGTGCCTCGTTCGCCATCCTGGCCCGTGAGCTGAGCGCGCTGTACGCGGGTGATGCTTCACTGCCGCCGTTGGCCTTCCAGTACCCCGACTTCGCGCGCTGGCGCCGCGAGGTCGAGGCGGACGGCGCCCTGGCCACGTCGCTCGACTGGTGGAAGGCGCGGCTGGCAGGGGGGACCGCAGCGCTGGAGCTGCCCGCGGATCGGTCTCGACCTCCCATGCCATCCTATCGCGGTGGCCGCGTGGCGGTGCGGTTCCCGGAGGCGCTGACGGCTCGGCTGGAGGCGTTGGGCCGGAGCGAAGGCGCCACGTTGTTCATGACGTTGCTGGCGGCTTTCGAGGTGCTGCTCGCGCGTCATTCGGGGCAGGCGGACTTCTGCGTCGGAACGGCCGTCAATGGGCGTGAGCGGGCGGGACTCGAAGGGTTGATGGGATGCTTTCTCGACCTGGTCGTCCTGCGCGCGTCCGTGTCTGGCTCATCACGTTTCCGCGAACTGTTGGGACAGACGCGGGAAGGCGTGCTGGCGGCCTTTGCCCACCGAGGCGTTCCTTTCGAGCGGCTGGTCGACGCGGTCCAACCCACGAGGGACCCCTCGCGCGCACCCTTGTTCCAGGTGCTGTTCGTGCTCCAGCCGGAGCCCGGCGCGGGACTGGCGCTGCCCGGCCTGGAGTCTCGCCGCGTGGAGGTGGACCCGGGGGCCACGCCCTACGATTTGACGCTGTCACTGGCCCGAGGGCCGGAGGGACTGGGAGGGTGGCTGGAGTACGCCGCGGACCTGTTTGATGCGGACACCGCCGCGCGACTGGTGGCGCGGCTGGGTGTGCTTCTGGAATCCGTTGTCGCGGACCCTGACCAGCGCCTCGCCATGCTCCCGCTGTTGCATGAGGCAGAGCAGCGGCAGGTGCTGGTCGACTGGAATGACACGCGGGCGGAGTTCCCGGAGACGTGCATCCATGCGCTCATGGAATCGCAGGCGCAGCGCACGCCGGACGCTGTTGCCGTGGTGTGTGGCGACGAGGTCCTCACGTACCGTGAGCTGAACCAACGAGCCAACGCCGTGGCATGGCGGCTGCGAGAGCAGGGCGTTGGACCTGAATGCATCGTGGGCCTCTTTGCCGACCGCTCCGCGGACCTGGTCGTGGGCCTGCTGGGCATCTTCAAGGCGGGCGGTGCGTACCTGCCGCTGGACCCGTCGTATCCCGAGGCTCGGCTCGTGCTGATGCTGGAGGATTCTGGCGCCTCGGTGGTGCTCGCGCACCGGCATCTGGCGGGCGCGCTTCCGTTCGGCGATAGGACCGTGGTTCCGCTGGATGTGGCTGGCGAGGCGGACGCCGCGCCACCGGGAGCCGTGGGGCCCGACAACCTGGCCTATGTCCTCTACACCTCGGGCTCCACCGGCAAGCCCAAGGGTGTGCTGATTCCACACCGCAACGTCGTCAGCTTCTTCACGGGCATGGACGCGCGCGTGGGGACCGAACCGGGGACGTGGCTCGCGGTGACGAGCGTCTCCTTCGACATCTCCGTGTTGGAGTTGCTCTGGACGCTGGCGCGCGGCTTCAAGGTCGCCGTGCAGGGCGAGCAGGGGGCCTTGGGGGCCGCACCGCGCCGGGTGACGCGAACGCGCCAGAAGCCTCTGGGCTTCAGCCTCTTCTACTTCGCGGCGGACGAGGGGGCTCCAGGCGCGGAGCGTTACCGGCTGTTGCTCGAGGGCGCGCGGTTCGCGGACCGTCATGGCTTCCAGGCGGTGTGGACGCCGGAGCGCCACCTTCATGCGTTTGGTGGGCTCTATCCCAATCCGTCCGTGACGAGCGCGGCCATCGCCGCCATCACCGAGCGCGTGGCCATCCGCGCCGGCAGCGTCGTGCTGCCTCTGCACCACCCCGTGCGCGTGGCCGAGGAGTGGTCGCTCGTCGACAACCTGTCGAAGGGCCGCGTCGGCATCTCCGTGGCGCCGGGTTGGCACGCGGATGACTTCGTCCTCGCGCCAGAGCGGTATGCGGAGCGCCGGGAGCTGGCGCGGCGGGACCTGGACACGTTGCGGCGACTCTGGCGCGGTGAGTCGCTGTCGTTCACCAATGGCGCGGGGACGCCCATCGATGTCCGCATCCGTCCGAGCCCCGTGCAGCGCGAGCTCCCTGTGTGGCTGACCGCCGCTGGCAATCCGGACACCTTCCGCGAAGCGGGCCGGCTGGGCGCGGGCGTCCTGACGCACCTCTTGGGACAGCGGTGGGAGGAGCTGGAATCACGCATCGCTCTCTACCGCGAGGCCTGGCGCGAGGCGGGCCACGAGGGCGAGGGTCATGTGACGCTGATGCTCCACACGTTCGTGGGGCACGACGTGGAGCGCGTGCGAGAGACGGTCGAAGCGCCGCTGCGGCGCTACCTGAGCAACTCCGCGGACCTGATGCGCGGGTTGGGCCGGACGCTGGGCGTGGACCTGGATCCCGCATCGGTTCGTCCGGAGGACCTGGACGCGCTCGTGGGACGGGCCTTCGGGCGCTTCTTCGAAGGGGCGGGACTCTTCGGGACGCCGCGCACTTGCCGGGAGCAGGTGGCCCGCATCGAGGCGCTGGGCGTGGATGAGGTCGCGTGCCTCATCGACTTCGGCGTGGACACGGATGCCGTGCTCGCCAGCCTTCCGGCGCTGGATGCCGTGCGGCAGCGCTGCGAGCGGGATTTCCGGCTTCAGTCGGAGGAGGAAATCACCGTGCCCGCGCAGCTTCGCCGGCACGGCGTCACGCATCTGCAATGCACGCCCTCCCTTGCCCAGGCGCTGCTCTTGGAGCCCGGTGCGGCCGGGGCGCTCGCGGGGCTGGAGCGCCTGCTCGTCGGCGGTGAGGCGCTATCCGCGGAGCTGGCGGAACGGTTGCGGGACACCGTGGGAGCGCTGCTCAACATGTACGGCCCCACGGAGACCACCATCTGGTCCTCGTCGCACGCCGTGGATGGTTCGCCGGGGCCGGTGCCCATTGGTACGCCCATTGCCAACACGTCGCTGTACGTGCTGGATGCGGAGCTGCGGCCCTTGCCCGTGGGTGTGCCTGGTGAACTCTACATCGGTGGCATGGGTGTCGCTCGGGGCTATCACGCGCGGCCGGAGCTGACCGCCGAGCGATTCCTCCCGGACCCGGCGTCCTCCAACGCTGGTGCCCGGATGTATCGAACGGGCGACCGGGCTCGGTGGCGCGCGGATGGGACGATGGAGTTCCTGGGCCGGGTGGACCACCAGCTCAAGGTCCGTGGCTTCAGGGTGGAGCCTGGCGAAATCGAGTCCGTGCTGGCGCGACACTCCGACGTGGCGCAGGCCGTGGTCGTGGCGCGGGAGGAGCCTGCTGGTGGCGCGCGCCTGATCGCGTACGTCGTCGCCCGGCCAGGTACGGCGCTTTCGGTGGAGGCGCTGCTGGCCTTCTCCCGGCGCTCCCTTCCGGAGCACATGGTGCCTTCGGCGTTCGTGCCACTCGATGCGCTCCCGCTGACGCCCAATGGGAAGGTGGACCGGAAGGCGTTGCCCGTGCCGGAGGGCGTCCGTGACGTCGCTCGGGAGTACGTGGCGCCCCGGACGGACACTGAACGCCGTTTGGCCGAGCTGTGGGCCTCGCTGCTGGGCGTGGAGCGGGTAGGCGCGGAGGACGACTTCTTCACGCTGGGCGGGCATTCGCTGCTGGCCACGCGCGCCGCCTCCCGGATTCGTGAGGCGTTCGGGGTGGACCTGCCCCTGCGTGAGCTGTTCGAGTCGTCCTCGCCCGCGACCTTGGGTGCGCGCATCGATGCTCGCCTCCTGGGTGCGTCCGGTGTGCCTCCGTTGGTGGCCCGGTCTCATGAAGGGGCGCTGCCGCTGTCCTTCGCGCAGCAACGGCTCTGGTTCCTGGAGCAGCTCGAGCCCGGCGGCGCGGCATACAACGATGCGGTGGCCGTCCGTGTGGAGGGGGCGCTCGATGTGGCGTTGCTGGAGCGCTCTCTGAGAGAGGTGGTCCGGCGGCACGAAGTCCTCCGCGCCACCTTCCACGATGAAGACGGCACGCCTTCCTGGCGCATCCATCCCGAGGCCCGGCTTGCTCTGGACCGTGTGGACCTGACCGCGCTGTCGGGGGCTGCTCAGGCGGAGGCCCTATCGTTGCGATTGGCGGAGGAGTCGCTGCGGGCGTTCGACCTCGGCGCGGGACCGCCGCTTCGAGCCACGCTGCTCCAGGTGAGCGCGCGTGAGCACGTGCTCTTGTTGGTGCTGCACCACCTGGTGACGGATGGCGCGTCCATGGGCGTGCTCGTGCTCGAGGTGGCGGCGCTCTATCGGGCCTTCTCCCAGGGGCAGGTTTCGCCGTTGTTGGCGCTGCCGCTCCAGTACGTGGACTACGCGGCGTGGCAGCGCGACTGGCTTCGCGGCGAGGCGCTGGAGGCGCAACTCGCGTATTGGCGGACCCGGTTGGGAGGGGCACCTCGGGCGCTGGACCTGCCCACGGACCGCCCTCGACCGGCCGTGCGCAGCAGCCGTGGCGTGAGCCGAAGCGTGCTCCTGGGCTCGGAGTTGTCGCGTGCGCTGAAAACGTTGGCCCAGCGCGAGGGCGCCACGCCCTTCATGGTGCTGCTGGCGGGCTTCTCCGCGCTGCTGTCCCGTCATGGCGGGCAGGATGACCTGTGCGTGGGAACGCCGGTGGAGGGCCGTGACCGGACCGAGCTGGAAGGGCTCATCGGCTGCTTCGTCAACACGCTGGTCCTGCGTGTGTCGCTGGCGGGCGCGCCGTCCTTCCGGGAGTTGATTGGCCGCGCGCGGGAGACCGTGCTGGGGGCCTTCGCGCACCAGGACGCACCCTTCGAGGAACTGGTGAAGGCGCTCCAGCCCGAGCGTGACCTGGGCCGCAGCCCGCTGTTCCAGGCCATGCTCGTGATGCAGGAGGACCCGCTGCCGGAGTTGGTGATTCCGGGGCTGCGGCTGAACGTCCAGCCGCAGCCGAGTCTCACGGCGAAGTTCGACCTGCGACTCATCATTACCGACACGGCGGACGGTTTCTCCGCGAACCTGGAGCTGAGCACCGACCTGTTCGAGCCGGATACCGCATCGCGCCTGCTGGAGCACCTGCGCGTCCTGCTGGAGGCGGGCGTTCGTGAGCCGGAACAGCGGGTGCATGCGCTTCCACTGATGACCTCGGCGGAGCGGCACCGGGTCCTGGTCGCGTGGAATGACACGGACCGCCCTCGGCCGGGAGTGAGCGTCCTGCATCGGCTCATCGAAGCGCAGGTGGACCGCACACCAGATGCGGTGGCGCTGAGCTTCGAGAGCGACACCCTCACGTATCGGGAACTGGACCGGCGCGCGAATCAGCTCGCGCGCTACCTGCGGGCACGAGGCGTGGGGCCGGAAACGCGGGTTGCGCTGTGCGTGGAGCGTTCGCTGGAGATGGTGGTGGGGCTCCTCGGCGTGCTCAAGGCGGGGGGCGCCTACGTGCCGCTCGACCCGGAGTATCCCCGCGAGCGACTGGAGTACATGCTCGCGGACGCCGCGGCGCCGGTGCTGCTGACGCAGGATCGGTTGTCGGAACGCCTGCCTCGGGGCGGCGCCACCGTGGTGTGTCTGGACTCGGAGTGGGACGCGGTGGCGCGCGAGCGCGAGGAGCGTCTCGACGTGACCGTGGAAGGGATCGGGCTGGCGTACGTCCTCTACACCTCGGGCTCCACGGGCCGGCCCAAGGGGGCGATGAACACGCATGCCGCCATCTGCAACCGGCTCCTGTGGATGCAGGAGGCCTACGGGCTTGATGCGAGCGACCGCGTCCTCCAGAAGACGCCGTTCAGCTTCGACGTCTCCGTGTGGGAGTTCTTCTGGCCGCTGCTGGCGGGCGCGCGGTTGGTGATGGCGCGGCCTGGCGGGCACCGGGAGCCCGCGTACCTGACGGACACCATTGCTCGCGAGCGCATCACCACGTTGCACTTCGTGCCGTCCATGCTCCGGCCCTTCTTGGAGGAGACGGAGCTGGCAGTGTCCTGCGCCAGCCTGAGAAGGGTGTTCTGCAGTGGCGAGGCCCTGCCTCCCGAGCTGCGGGACCGCTACTTCTCGTGCCTGCTCGCCGAGCTTCACAACCTCTACGGCCCGACGGAGGCCGCGGTGGACGTGACGGCGTGGGCCTGCTCGCGTGAGGACCGTGGGCATGTCGTTCCCATCGGGCGTCCCATCGCCAACGCGCGGATGTACGTGCTGGATGCGCGGCTGCGTCCCGGGCCGGCGGGTGTTCCGGGTGAGCTGTACATCGGTGGTGCACCGCTGGCGCGTGGCTACTGGCAGCGGCCGGACCTGACCGCTGAGCGATTCCTCCCGGACGCCTTCGCGGCGCAGCCGGGGGCGCGGATGTACCGGACGGGCGATCAAGCCCGCTTCCTGGCGAATGGCGCCATCGAGTACCTGGGTCGCCTGGATGACCAGGTGAAGGTGCGGGGTTTCCGCATCGAACTGGGTGAGATTGAAGCCGTGCTGTCCCTGCACCCCGGTGTGCGTGCGGCGGCGGTGGCGATTCGAGAGGACGTCCCGGGAGACCGGCGCCTCGTGGCATACGTGGTCGTGTCTTCGGGGGACGTGGCGTCAGAGCTGCGGGCCTTCCTCGGTGAACGGCTGCCCGAGCACATGGTGCCGTCGGCCTTCGTCACGCTGGACGCGCTCCCGCTGTCGCCCAGTGGGAAGCTCGACCGTCGTGGCCTCCCCGCACCGGTGCGGGCAACGCAGGGGAGTGGTGCGGCCCACGTGGAGCCGCGTAATGCGCTGGAACTTCAACTCGCGCACATCTGGGCGGGCGTTCTGGGCGTCGAGCGGGTAGGCGCCGAGGACCGCTTCTTCGAGCTGGGCGGTGACTCCATCCTCGCGCTTCAGGTGATTGCGCGGGCGCGGCAGGTGGGCATCTACCTTACGGCGCGCCAGCTCTTCCAGCATCCGACGGTGGCAGGGCTGGCCCAGGTGGCGACGAGCCGTCGTCGCCTGGGAGACCAGGGCCCGGTTGTAGGGCCCGTGCCGCTGACGCCCATCCAGCGGTGGTTCGTCGAGCGAGAGCTTCCCGAGGCGCATCACTTCAACCAGGCGTTGATGCTGGAGCCCCGTGAGCGCCTGGAGTCGGACGTGCTGGCTCGTGCACTGCGGGCCCTCGTGGACCATCACGATGCGCTGCGGCTGCGGCTGTCGCGGAGTGAGACGGGGTGGGCGCAGTCGTGCGCGGAGCCAGGGCGCGACGTGCCACTGCGTCTCGTGGACCTGTCCGGGTTGGATGCAACCGCGCGGGCCGTGGCGATGGAGCGCACCGCCACGGAGGAGCAGGCGGGTTTGGACCTGAACGCGGGGTGCCTCCTGCGCGCGGTGTTGTTCGACCAGGGGCCAAATCGGACGGGACGGCTGCTGCTGGTCATCCACCACCTCGCGGCGGACGGCGTCTCCTGGCGCGTGTTGTTGGAGGACCTGGAGACGGCGCTTCGGCAGCTTGCCCGCGGCGAACTCGTGGCGCTTCCCGCGAAGACGACATCGTTCCAGGTCTGGGCACGACGGTTGGAGGCGCATGCCGCCTCGGGAGTGCTCGCGGAGGAGGGCGCCTACTGGCGGGAGGTGCTGAGCGCGGATGTGGCCGCGCTTCCTCGGGATGTGCCGGGTGGGGTGAACTCGCAGGGCTCGGAGCGCGTCGTCACAGTGGCGCTGGATGCCGACGTGACGCACTCGCTGCTTCGTGCATCGGCGGCGATGGCACAGCCGGGCCTTGAAGATGTGCTCCTCACGGGTGTTGCGAGCGCGCTGGCCCGATGGAGTGGCGAGCGCCGACTGCGCATCGACCTGGAGGGCCACGGGCGCGACGAGCTGTTCGACGACGTGGACCTCTCGCGCACGGTAGGGTGGTTCACCACGTTATTCCCCGTGCGTCTGGCGTTGCCGGAGGGGTTGGCGTCCGCTTCCGTGCTCGCGTCGGTTCGCTCGGCACGCGAGCACCGGAAGGGCAGAGGCATTGGATATGGCCTGCTGCGCTACCTCCGTCATGAGGACGGCGCTTCGTCTGAGGTCCTCTTCAACTACCTGGGGCAGCTCGACTCGGGGGCTCGGGACTCGGCGCTGTTCACGCTGGCGCCCGAATCCACGGGGGCCTCGCAGGGGACGCGTGGGCTCCGGAGCCATGTGTTGGAGGTGGTGGCTCGCGTCGTGGGCGAACGCCTGGAGTTGGCCTGGCATTACAGCGAGGCGCTGCATTCGCGCGCGCGCATCGAAGCCCTGGCGCGTCACTGTGTCGAAACGTTGGTGGAACTCGCGGGCGCAACGGAGGAGCGTCATGCGCTCTCACCCCTCCAGCATGGGTTGTTGTTCCAGGTGCTGCTGGAGCCCGGCACCGGCGCGTACTTCGAGCAGCGAAGCTGGACGCTCGCCGGTCCGCTGAACGCCGGAGCACTCCGGCGGGCATGGGAGGTGGTGTCCGAACGACATTCCTCACTGCGCACCTCGTTCCTCTGGGAGGGGTTGGAGGCCCCTGTCCAGGTGGTCAATGCACGCGCGACCCCCGTGTGGACTGAGCTCGACTGGCGCGGGCGCTCCTCGGAGGAACAATCCCAGTCACTGGCCGCGTTCCTGCGTGAGGACCGGGCGCAGGGCTTTGTCTTGTCGCAGGCGCCGCTGATGCGGCTGGCGCTGATTCGACTGGAGGACCATGCCTGGCGGTTCGTCTGGAGCTTCCATCACCTGCTGCTGGATGGGTGGAGCCTGGCGCGCGTCCTTGGCGAGGTGCTCGATGCTTACGCGGCGATTGCCGCGGGGGCAGATTGGCGCCCGCCCGCCGCAATGGATTTTCGCGCCTACGTCGAATGGTTGGGGCGCCGCCGACCTGAGCAGGACGAAGCCTTCTGGCGGGAGCAACTCGAGGGCATCGAAGCGCCGACACAATTGCCCGTGGACGGAAGCTCCACCGCGGCGCGTGACACGGGTGAGCACGCGCTGGAGCTGGGCGAGGCCGATACCGCTGCGCTCCAGGAGTTCGCACGCCGCCATGGGCTCACGCCGAGCACCCTGGTCCACGGTGCGTGGGCGTTGCTGTTGTCCCGCTATGGGGGCGGGCAGGACGTCATGTTCGGGACGACGCTCGCGGGTCGTCCGCCGGAGCTGCCGGGCATCGAGGAAGCCGTCGGGTTGTTCATCCACTCGCTCCCGGTTCGCGCCCGTATCCAGCATGGCGCCGGGTTGCTGCCCTGGCTGAGCGAGCTTCAGTCCCTGCTGGTGGAGTTAGGGCAACGGGAGCACGTCCCGCTCACCCGGCTTCAGGGGTGGAGCGACATTCCCCGAGGCACGCCGCTCTTCGAGAGTCTCCTCGTGTTCGAGAACTACCCGGTGGATGCGGCGCTCGCGCGCGGTGCGGCCGGTTTGGAGCTGCGGGACTTCACGGCCTTCGAGCGCACGCACTATCCACTGACCGCAGTGGTGGTTCCGGGACGCTCCATGCGGCTGAAACTGCTGTACCGGCAGGAGCGAATCTCAAAGGTCGCCGCCGAGCAGTTGCTGACGCACTGGCGCGGTCTGCTTCAGGCGATGTGGAGTCGTCCTGAGCAGCGACTGGGCGACGTGTCCCTGCTGTCGGAGGCCGAGCGGCGCCGCGTGCTGGTGGAGTGGAACGCCACCGCGACCCCGTACCCCCGCGAAGCCACGGTGCATTCGCTTTTCGAGTCCCAGGCCGCGCGGGCGCCAGAGACCGTGGCGGTGCGGTATGGCGGCACGTCGCTGACGTACGCCGAGCTGAACGCGCGGGCGAACCAGGTGGCGCGCCGGCTGGGGGCCTTGGGCGTCCGACGAGGGACTCACGTGGGCCTCTGCGTGGAACGCTCCGCCGATCTGGTCGTTGGGATGCTGGGCATCCTCAAGGCAGGGGCGGCCTACGTGCCCCTGGACCCGGCGTACCCGCGCGAGCGGCTCGCATGGATGCTCGCGGATGCGGGGGCACCAGTACTGCTGACGCAGGAACGGCTGCGGGGCGCGGTGCCTTCGGAGGGCGTGAGTGTCCTCACGGTGGAGGAGGTCTCGGCGCAAGGGGACGCCGCTGAAACGGCGGCGCTTGGAGCCGGAGTAGGCGCAGCGGATGCCGCCTACGTCATCTACACCTCCGGCTCCACGGGAGCTCCCAAGGGCGTCTGCGTTTCCCATCAGGCAGTGGTCCGGCTGGTGGTGGAGACGGACTTCATCCGCGTGGTGCCTGAGGATCGCGTGGCGCAGGCATCCAACGCCTCGTTCGACGCGGCCACGTTCGAAATCTGGGGTGCGCTCCTCAACGGTGCCCGAGTGGTTGGCGTGGAGCGGGAGACAGCGCTCTCTCCGCGTGCCTTCGCCTCCTGGCTGAGGGAGGAGGGCATTCGCGTCCTCTTCCTCACGACGGCCTGGTTCAACCAGGTGGCCGCGGAAGTGCCGGACGCCTTCAGCGCGTTGCGACAGTTGCACTTCGGAGGCGAGGCCGTGGATCCGAGGCCGGTCCGCCGGGTCCTTCGTGAAGGTGCTCCCGAGCGGCTGCTGCACGTCTATGGCCCCACGGAGAACACCACCTTCTCCACGTGGAACCTCGTCACAGAGGTGCCCGAGGGCGCCGTATCGATTCCCATCGGAAAGCCGCTGGCGAACACGGTTCAGTACGTGCTCGACGAGGACATGGCGCCGGTGCCGCCAGGATGCGTGGGGGAGCTGTGGCTCGGTGGCGACGGGCTCGCCTGGGGCTATCTGGGACAACCCGCGCTGACTGCGGAGCGCTTCGTTCCGAACCCGTTCAGCGAGCGTCCCGGGACGCGGCTCTATCGGACAGGTGACCGGGTCCGTCTGTTGGCGGATGGGGCGGTGACTTTCGAGGGCCGCGTGGACGCGCAGGTGAAGGTGCGAGGCTTCCGCGTGGAGCCGGGCGAGGTCGAGGCCACGCTGCTGCGTCACCCGGACGTCCGGCAAGCCGTGGTGTTGGCGCGAGAGGATGAAGCAGGGGGCTCGCGGCGCCTGGTGGCCTACGTCGTACCGACCGGGGAGGTCGCTGCGACTCCCGCGCCTTCGCTCCTGCGGACCTTCCTCGCCGCGCACTTGCCGGCGTACATGGTACCTGCCGCCTTCATGGTGCTGGGGCGCCTGCCCCTGACGCCCAACGGCAAGGTGGACAGGCGTGCGCTGCCCGCGCCCACCGTCGAAGCGGAGGTCATCGCACCGAGAGGCCCCGAGGAGGAATTGCTCGCGCGACTCTTTGGCGAACTGCTCGGCGTCTCCCGGGTTGGAGCGTCCGACAGCTTCTTCGATTTGGGTGGACACTCCCTGCTGGCCACTCGGGTCGTCACGCGGATTCACGCCACCTTTGGCGTCGCCTTGTCGCTGCGGGACCTCTTCGACGACCCGACCGTGGCGAGGCTGGCCGAGCGCATCCGCGAGGCCCGGCAGTCATCCGGCGCGACGCGCCCGCCGCCCATCGTCCCCGTGTCCAGGGACAACCCCCTGCCGCTGTCCGCGATGCAGGAGCGCTTGTGGTTGCTGGAGCAGCTCCAGCCGGGCACGGCCCTCTACAACGTCCCCTGGGCCGCATGGCTCTCCGGGCCGCTGGACGTGCCTGCCTTGGAGCGGGCACTGGCGGGGCTGATCCTGCGTCACGAAGCCCTGAGGACCACCTTCTCCAGCAACGCGGGAGAGCCCGTCCAAGTCATCCATCTGAGCGTCAACGTGGCGCTTCCCGTGGTCGACCTTGGGGGGGGGCCGGAGGAGGCGCGTGAAGCACAGGCCGTGCTCGCCGCGTCGGAAGAGGCTCGCCGCCCGTTCGACCTGGTGAATGGACCGCTGTGCCGGGCATTGCTGATTCGCACGGCTGATGATTCGCACCTGCTGGTCCTCACGCTGCACCACATTGTCTCGGACGGGTGGTCACTGGGCGTCGCCGTGCGGGAGCTGTCGGCGCTCTACGCCGCGGAGCTGCAGGGCCGGCCTTCCTCGCTGCCAGTGCCCACCATCCAGCCAGCGGACCATGCGGTGTGGCAGCGCCAGTGGCTGCAGGGAGAGGCACTCGCGGCGCAGGTCGGATACTGGAGAAGGCAGCTCGCCGGAGCGCCGCCCGTCCTGGAGCTTCCCAAGGACTTCCCCCGGCCGAACTTGCAGCGCTTCCGGGGCGACACGCTGGCGGTGCGTTTCCCCGCCGAGCTGTCGGAGGCGTTCCGTGCGCTCTGCATTCGCGAAGGCGTCACGCCCTTCATGGGCCTGCTGGCGGCCTTCCAGCTCCTGCTGTCGCGGGTGTCGGGCCAGGAGGACGTGTGTGTGGGATCGCCCATTGCGGGCCGACAGCAGCCTGGGCTGGAGAACCTGATTGGCTTCTTCGTCAACACGCTGGTGCTCCGCGCGCGTCTGCCGCGCTTGAGTTCCTTCCGCGAACTCCTGCGTCAGGTGCGGGAGACGACGTTGGACGCGTACGCCCACCAGGACGTTCCGTTCGAGAAGCTGGTGGAGGCGCTGCAACCGCCTCGGAGCTTGAGCCACGCGCCCCTGGTGCAGGTGGTGCTCGCGCTCCACGAAGCCTCGCACCAGGACGTCGCGCCGGAAGGGCTGGCTTTGCGCCCAGTGGAGCTGGCCTCGGGGACAGCGAAGTTCGACCTCACGTTGTCCCTGACGGACGAGGCAGAGGGGTTCACCGGAACCTTGGAGTTCGACGCGGACCTCTTCACGCGGGAGACGGCCGCGCGGCTGATGAAGGGGCTCCGCGTGTTGCTGGAGAGCGCGGTGGCGGATGCGGGCCAACGCCTGGGCGAGCTGCCGATGATGGACACGGCGGATCGTCAGCGCCTGCTCGTGGCGTGGAACGACACCGAGGTGGAGTACCCCCGAGAGGCGTGCCTCGCGGAGCTCTTCGAGGCGCAGGCGGCGCGCTCGCCGGAGGCAGTCGCAGTGGTGTGCGAGGAGGCTCGGCTCACCTACGCGGAGCTGGACCGGCGGGCGAACCAGCTTGCGTGGTACCTGCGCAAGCGTGGCGTGGGACCGGGAACACCGGTGGGGCTGTGCGTTCAACGTTCGCTCGACCTGGTGGTGGGGATGCTCGGCATCCTCAAGGCTGGTGGCGCCTACGTGCCGTTGGACCCCACGTACCCTCGCGAGCGCCTGGCCTTCATGGTGGAGGACACGCGTCTGCCCGTGGTGCTGGCGCAGCAGGCGGTGGTGGCCTTGCTGCCTTCGGGCAGTGCGGACGTGGTGCTCCTGGATTCGGCCTGGGATGAAATCGCGCGTGAGCTCACGGTTTCTCCTCGCGTGACGGTGCCGGCGGCGTCGCTGGCGTATGTCATGTACACGTCGGGCTCCACGGGGCGGCCCAAGGGCGTCTGCGTGCCGCAGCGCGCGGTGGCTCGGCTGGTGCTGGGCTCCCGATTCGCGCGTTGGGGAGCGGACGAGGTCTTCCTCCAACTGGCGCCCATCTGCTTCGACGCCGCCACCTTCGAGCTGTGGGGCGCGCTGCTGCACGGCGCGAAGCTAGTCCTCTTCCCAGCGCAGCCTCCCACGGTGGACACGCTCAAGGACGTGCTGGCGCGTCACGGTGTCACCACATTGTGGCTCACGGCCGCGCTCTTCGAGGCGCTCTCCGCCGCGAGGCCGGACGCCCTGGATGGCGTGCGGCAGCTCCTGGCGGGCGGCGACGTGCTCCCACCGGCAGCGGTGCGGGAGCGGCTTGGGCGCGGCGGCATCCTGGTCAACGGGTATGGGCCCACCGAGGGCACCACCTTCACCTGCTGCCACGTGATGGAGGGTGCCGTTGCGCCAGGGGCCATTCCCATTGGCCGTCCCATCGCCAACACCCGGGTCTACGTGGTGGACGCGGAGTTGCGCCCCGTGCCGGTGGGCGTACCGGGTGAGCTGCTCATCGGCGGAGACGGCCTGGCCTGGGGTTATCAGGGACGGCCGGAGCTGACGGCGGAGCGCTTCGTTCCGGACCCCTTCGGCTCGGAGGCGGGCGGACGGCTGTACCGGACGGGCGACAGCGTGCGCTACCGCGAGGACGGCACGCTGGAGTTCCTCGAACGGTTGGACGGTCAGGTGAAGGTGCGTGGCTACCGGGTGGAGCCGGGCGAGGTGGAGGAGGCGTTGCGCCTGCACCCGTCAGTGGCCGAGGCGGTGGTGGTGGCGCGGCCCGACCCCGCGGGAGGCAAGCGGCTGGTGGCCTACGCGGTGCCTCGGACAGGGGAGACGTTGGACCCCCGCGGCCTTCGCGGCTTCCTGGCGGAGTCGCTGCCCGAGTTCATGGTGCCTTCCTCGCTGGTCCCGTTGACGGCGTTGCCGCTCACGCCCGTGGGCAAGCTGGACCGGCGCGCGCTGCCGGAGTCGGAGGTCTCACGCCCAGCAGGGAGTGCCTTCGTGGAGCCCACCACCGCGCTGGAGCGTCAGGTGGCGGCGCTCTGGGCGAAGGTGCTCGGCGTGGAGCGGGTCGGTGTGGAGGACCACTTCTTCGCGGACCTGGGCGGCAGCTCCATGTCCGTGGTCAAGGCGTGCGCATTGCTGCGCGACGAGTTGAAGCGCGACGTTCCGGCGACGCGCTTCTTTGAACACCCCACGGTCCGCGCGTTCGTCACGTCCTTGGAGCGGGACGGCGAGACGGCGGCAGACACCCAGGACAATGAGGCCCACGTGGATCGCGCCCAGCAGCGGCGTCAGGCGATCCGCCGGCAGGGTCGGCGAGGGAATCACGGCAATGGCTGAGCTTGATGACATGCAGGGCGAGGATTCCAGCAGCGACATCGCGGTCATCGGCATGGCGGGGCGCTTCCCGGGCGCTCGCAACCTGGGTGACTTCTGGAACAACGTCCGAGGCGGCGTGGAGTCCATCTCGTTCTTCTCCGAGGACGAACTGGAGCGCTCACCGCTCATCCCCGAGGACCTGTGGCGGCACCCGCGCTTCATCCGCGCGGGGGGCATCCTCGAAGGCGCGGACGGCTTCGACCACGGCTTCTTCGACATCCCGCTGCGCGAGGCGCAGTGGATGGACCCGCAGCAGCGCGTGTTCCTCCAGTGCGCCTGGGCGGCGCTCGAGGACGCGGCGTATGACCCGTCTCGTTACAAGGGTCGCATCTCGCTCTACGCGGGCGCTGGTTCGTCCGGCCACCTGCTGAACCTGCTGAGCGAGGCACGGAAGGACGCGGGCGCGGGCCTGGAGTTGGCCACCGCGGGTCCGGAGAGCCTGGCGATGAAGGCGTCCTTCAAGCTCCAGCTCCGGGGCGAGAGCGTCGCCGTCTACACCGCGTGCTCCACCGGCCTGGTCGCCATCCACATGGCCTGCCAGAGCCTGCTGACGCGGCAGTCGGACATCGCGCTCGCGGGAGCGGTGCGCATCGCCAGTCCGCAGCGCACGGGCTACCTGCACCAGGATGGGCTCATCTTCTCGCCGGACGGCCACTGCCGAGCCTTCGACTACCGCGCGGGTGGCACCGTGGCGGGCAACGGCGCGGGCGTGGTGGTGCTCAAGCTGCTGTCGGACGCGCTGCGAGACGGTGACCACGTCCACGCGGTCATCAAGGGCTCGGCCGTCAACAACGACGGTCAACAGAAGGTCGGCTACACGGCGCCGAGCATCGAGGGCCAGACGGAGGTCGTCGCGGACGCGCTGGCCTATGCGGGCTTGGGCGGTGACGACATCAGCTATGTGGAGGCCCACGGCACAGGTACGTCGCTGGGCGACCCCATTGAAATCGCCGCGCTGACGCGGGCATTCCGGAAGACGACGGAGCGCTCGGGCTTCTGCGCCATCGGCTCGCTCAAGACGAACCTGGGGCACCTGGACGCGGCGGCTGGCGTGGCGGGGTTCATCAAGGTGGTGCTGTCGCTTCAGCACGGCGAGCTGCCGCCGAGCCTCCACTTCGAGCGCGCCAACCCGGAGATTGACTTCGAGCGCAGCCCGTTTTTCGTCAACACCGCACTCAAGGCGTGGCCGCGGGAGAATGGGCCGCGCCGTGCGGGTGTGAGCTCCTTCGGCATCGGCGGGACCAACGCCCACGTCGTTCTGGAAGAGGCGCCTCCGGAGGCGGATAAGGCGCGCGGCCACCGTCCATTGCACGTGGTGACGTTGTCCGCTCGGACGCCTTCCGCCCTGGAGGTGATGGCGCGCGAGCTGGCGACGCACGTGGAGTCCGTGCCGGGATTGGCGCTGGGAGACGTGGCCTTTACCCGGAACGTGGGCCGTCGTTCCTTCGAGCATCGCCGTGCGGTGGTGGCGGCGGATGGAGCCGAACTGGCGGAGCGGCTGCGCAAGCCCGCGGCGGTGGAGGCGGGGCGGAATCGCCGCGTGGCCTTCCTGTTCCCGGGGCAGGGGGCGCAGGCGGTGGGCATGGGCCGCGAGCTGCACGCGGTGGAGCCGGGCTTCCGGAAGGACGTGGATTCGGCGCTGGCACGGTTGGAGCCCTCGCTTGCCGCCGAGGTGTGCGCGCTCCTGTTGCCCGCGCAGGGACAGGAGGCCGTCGCGGCCCAGAAGCTGGCGGACCCTCGCGTCGCGCTGCCCGCGCTCTTCATCGTCGAGCACGCACTGGCCCGACTTTGGATGTCCTGGGGCGTCCGGCCGCATGCGGTGCTTGGCCACAGCTTTGGTGAGTACGCCGCGGCCTGCGTGTCGGGTGTGTTGTCGCCGGAGGACGGCCTGCGGCTCGCGGTGGTGCGTGGCGCGCTCATGGCGCGGATGCCCGCCGGCGCGATGCTCGCGGTGGGGTTGGAGGAGGCGGAGGTCCTTCCGTTGCTCGGCGAGGGGCTCTCGCTGGCGGCCGTCAACGGCGAGGGCCGGTGCGTCGTCTCCGGCCCGGTGGAGGCCATTGAGGCGTTGCAGGCCATGCTGGCGAGCCGCGGCGTGGGCATGGTGCGGTTGCCGTCGGCCCATGCCTTCCATTCCAGCGCGGTGGAGCCGCTGATGGTGGACCTGGCGCGGGCGGTGTCCTCGCTGCGTCTCAAGGCGCCGGAGCTACCGTATGTGTCCAGCCTTACGGGCACGTGGATTCGCCCGGAAGAGGCCACCGACCCCACGTACTGGGCTCGGCAGATGCGGCAGCCGGTGCGCTTCGCCGCTGGCCTGGAGACGCTTTTCGGGGATGGGTGCAGTGTCCTGCTGGAGGTGGGGCCAGGGACGGACCTGACGTCGCTGGCGCGGGGACGGGCGCGCAAGGAGCGACAGCTGGTCGTGGCGCCTTCGCTGCGCCGCCGTCCCACCGAAAGCGATGCCCGTGGGTTGTTGCAGTCCCTGGGAGACCTCTGGGCGGCCGGTGTGGACGTCGCCTGGGAGAAGTTCCATGGCGCGGAGCCGCGCCGCCGCGTGTCGTTGCCCACGTATCCGTTCGAGGAGAAGTCCTGCCGTCTGGAGTCGTCAGGCGCGCCGCTCGTGTTGCCTACGGCCTCCGTGCCGGTGGCAGGGGCCGCGCTGGCTGGCACCAGCTCCGTGCTTCCCCTCGCCACCCCTGGCGCATCGGCTCCCGTCACCGTGGGAGAGATCCAGCAGCGCGTCATGGAAATCTGGCGCGAGCGTCTGGGCGCAGTGGAGGTCGGCCCGGATGACGACTTCCTGGAGCTGGGCGGCAACTCACTGATGGCGGCGCAGATGCTGACCCGTCTGCGTGAGACGTTCTCCGTACAGCTCCCGCTGAGCGCGCTGTTCGAGGCCCCCACCGTGGCGGGTATCTCCGCGCGCATCGAGGCGATGCTCCAGGCGGCGGGCCCCCTGGATGGCAGGGCGGCATCCGAGGTGATGTTCCGCATCGACCGCGCGGGTGAGCTGCCGCTGTCCGTGGTGCAGGAACGTGTCTGGCGGATGGAGCAGCTCGACCCGGGCAACCCGTCCCTCAACATGCCCCTGGCCGTGCGCATCTCAGGCGCGCTGGATGTTCCGGTCCTGGAGCGGAGCGTCAACGAGGTCATCCGCAGGCACGAGATGCTCCGCGCGACGTACCGCGTGGAGGACGGGCGTGTGCGCCAGCGGTTCTCCGCCGAGGTCCGCATCCAGGTGCCAGTGGTGGACTTGCGTTCCCACGGGGGTGACCGGGAGGCGGAGGCGCTGCGGCTGGCACTGGATGAGGCGGTGCGGCCGTTCTCCCTGGAGCACGGGCCCATCGTCCGCGCCAGCCTGCTGCGACTGGCCGAGACCGAGCACCTGATGCTGCTCACGGTGCATCACATCGCCTCGGACACGCTGTCCATGGTGGCTTTCTTCCGTGAGGCCGCGGCGAACTATCAGGCGTTCCTCGCGGGGCAGCCCGCTCCGCTGCCGGAGCTGGCGGTGCAGTACGTGGACGCGGCGGCCTGGGAGCGCCGCTCGCTCGCGGGTGGAACACTGGCGGCCCAGGAAGCGTACTGGCGCGAGGTGCTGGCGGACCTGCCTCCGTCGTTGGAGCTGGCGGCGGACCGGCCGCGAGGGGCCGAGCTGCGGCTGCGTGGTGCCCGCTTCCCGGTGGCCTTCTCGCGTGAGCTCAGCGCGGCGTTGATGGGCTTCAGCCAGCGCGAGGGGGCGACGCCCTTCATGACGCTGCTGGCGGCCCTGGCGTCAGTGCTCGCCCGGTACTCGGGGCGCGAGGACATCGTGGTGGGGACGCCGGTGGGCAACCGTGCCCGTGGCGAGCTGGAGCCCCTCATCGGCTTCGTGGCCCATGCGATGGCGCTGCGCACCGACCTGTCGGGTGACCCGTCGTTCCGAGAGCTGGTGGCGCGTGCTCGTGAGACGACGGTTGGCGCGTCCAGTCACCAGGACGTCCCCTTCGAGCACCTGCTGCCGTTGGTGGCCTCCGGCAGGGACCCGGCACGCTCGCGGCTGTGTGACGCGGCGCTGGTGCTGCACGCGCACGTCACCACGGCGCCGCCCTCTGTGGCGGGCCTGGACATGCAGTTGGTGGAGGTGCCGGGAACGCCCGCGCAGTTCGGTGCCACGCTCGGTGAGCTGACGCTGCTGCTGAACGAGAGCGAGAGCGGCGGCTTCCACGGTTTCATCGAGTACGCCACCGACCTCTACGACGAGCCGCGCATCGCGCGCCTGTCGTCCCACCTCCAGACGTTGCTGGGGGCGGCCCTCGCGAACCCAGAGCTTCGCGTGTCACGGATGCCGCTGGCGACACCGGAGGAACGGAGCGCTGTTGCGCGGGGGCCTGCGTCCTCGGTGCAGAGCCTTCAGGTCGAGGGCCCCGCGGTTACCAGCATGCCGCCCTCCGGTGGGTCGTCGAGCATCGGGCATGGGGACCTCGCGGACGCGGCTGTGCTGGCTCGATTCGCGTCGTGGGTGAAGCGGACGCCGGACGCGGTGGCCATCAGCATGGGTGAACGCCGCCTGTCGTGGCGGGAGTTGTCGGAAAGGGCCCGAGGTCTCGCGGCCCGGTTGAAGCAGGAGGGCGTGGGCAGGGACGTGCCGGTGGCGGTGCGCATCACGCCATCCGTGGAGTCGGCCATCGCGCTTTGGGGCGTGCTGGAGGCGGGAGGCGCGTGCCTCCCCGTGTCGGCCGGTGAGGTCGCGGAGCTGGCGTCCCTGCTGCCCGCGCAAGGACCTCGGTTGTTGCTTGTGCCTCGCACGGAGGACGTGCCGGCGTTGCCGAAGGGAATCCGCGCCGTCGCGGTGGACTCCGTCGATTCGAGCGCGGATGCGATGGAGCCCGTGCCCGGGGAGCGGCTGGCCTTCATCGTTCCAGCGCCCGAAGCGCTGGGAGGACACGGCCGGGTCATGCTGAGCCACCGCAACGTGGCGCACGTGTTGGCCTCACTGGATGCCCGGACGGGCGCGGGCGGGGGGGACGTGTGGTTGGCGGCGGGTGGTCCTTCGGCTGACCCGTCGGGACTGGACCTGCTGTGGGCACTGGCGCGTGGGATGCGCGTCGTCCTTCCGCCCGAGCAGCTCGCCGCGCGCTTCGCTGTCCTGGGCCGCAAGCCGGACACCCGGCGGCCTCTCGACTTCAGTCTTTCGTACTTCGCCAACGATGAGGACTCACTGGGCGAGGAGAAGTACGAGCTGCTCCTCGAAGGCGCGAAGTTCGCGGACGCACATGGTTTCTCCGCGGTCTGGACGCCGGAGCGGCGCTTCCACTCCTTCGGTGGTTTGTATCCACAGCCTTCGGTGGTCGGCGGCGCGCTGGCGATGCTCACGCGGCATGTGCAGATTCGCGCGGGCAGCGTGGTGTTGCCGCTCCATGACCCCATCGAAGTCGCCGAGCAGTGGTCCGTGGTGGACAACCTGTCCCGTGGGCGCGTGGGGCTTTCATTCGCCACGGGCTGGCACGCGAACGACTTCTCACTCTCACCGGGGACCTTCGACCGGCGGCGCGAGGTGCTCATCGAGCGCCTGGAGGAAGTGCGGCGGCTGTGGCGCGGCGGCACGGTGCTGCGGCGCAACGGCGCGGGCAATGAAGTGGAGCTGGCGCTGCGCCCCAAGCCGAAGCAGGCGGAGCTGCCGGTCTGGCTGACGTCCACGGGCAACCCGGAGACGTTCCGGAAGGCCGGTGAGGTGGGGGCGGGCATCCTCACCAACGTGCTCGGACTGGGCTCCAACTTGGACGAGCTGGCGACGAAGGTGGCGCTGTACCGCGAAACGTACCGCAAGGCGGGACACGGCCCGGGCAAGGGGCACGTCACGTTGATGCTCCACACCTTCCTCGGCCAGGACCTGGACGAGGTGCGCGAGGCCGTGCGCGAGCCGCTGCTGCGGTATTTCCGCAGCTCGGTGGACGTGTTCGCCAACCTGGTGGCCAGCCAGGGCCTTCAGGTGGATGTGCGCGGCCTCACGCCAGAGGACGTGGAGGTGATGCTCGCCCAGGGGGTGGAGCACTACATCAAGGAAGGTGGCCTCTTCGGCTCGGTGGAGGACTGCGTGCGCGTGGTGGAGCGCGTGCGCTCCCTGGACGTGGACGAGATTGCCTGCCTCGTCGACTTCGGCGTGGAACTGGAGCCGATGATGTCCAGCCTCCGCCTGCTGGACGTGGTGCGTCAGCGCAGCCAGGTGCAGGCCCTGCCCGCGGATGCGGTGGTGGCCGAAGGCGATGCTGGATTCGGCGCACTGCTGCCGCTGGTGCAAGACGAGGGCGTCACCACGTTGCGCTGCGCGCCGTCGCAGGCGCGTGCCCTGGCGGAGCTTCCTGGCGCCGAGGCGGCGCTGGGGAGCGTTCGTCTCTGGGTGCTCGGGGGCGAGCCGCAGGACCTCACCAGCTCGGCGCAGCACGTGGCGGTGGAGTCCTCCTTGGTGGGCGCGGCGTGGCCGTCTCCCGCTTCGGCGCCCGTGTATGTGCGGGATGCGTCCGGCGAGCCGGTGCCGGTTGGCGTGGTGGGAGCGCTGGCCCTGGGCGGCGCGGCGGTTCCGCTGGGCTTCTGGAACGACCCGGAGGCCACGCGGGCGCGCTTCATCTCCGTTCCCGGTTCGGATGAGCGCTTCTTTGTGACGGGCCAGCGTGCCCGTTTCCGCGATGCCGGCGAAGTGGAGTGTGTGGCCCCCGCGCGTGCGACAAAGGCGCGGCGTCCTACCTCGCAGCCGGCCCGTGGCACCGTGGGCACCAGGCCCCCCACGCAGCAGACGGTGAGCGCGGAGGTTTCCTCGGCGACTGCCACGCCCGTGGTGCGCGTGGGGCGGGACAAGCCGCTGCCGCTGTCCTTCCCGCAGCAGCGCATCTGGTACCTCCACCAGTTGGACCCGGCGGGCATCGCGTACAACAACACCGTCACTCTGCGTCTCGATGGCGCGGTGGACGAAGCGCTCTTGGAGGCCGCGCTGAACGCGCTGGTCCGCCGGCATGAAGTCCTGCGCACCACCTTCGCGCTCGAAGACGGCGGTGCGTACCAGGTGATTGCCGGCGCCATGCCCCTGGTGCTGGAGCGGCTGGAGGCCCGAGGCGGCACGCTGGGGGCGCGGGAGGCGGACGCGCTGAAGCAGGCCCTGACCGAGGCGCGCAAGCCCTTTGACTTGATGCACGGGCCGGTGATGCGAGCCGTGCTGATTCGCATCAGCGAGGCCGTGTCCGTGCTGCACCTCACGCTGCACCACATCGCCTCGGACGGCTGGTCAGGGGGCGTGCTCTTCCGCGAGCTGGTGGCGGGCTACGAAGCGCTCGCGGCGGGCCGGCCGTCGCCGCTGCCGGAACTCCCGATTCAGTACGCGGACTACGCTGTGTGGCAGCGCGGCTGGCTGGAGGGGCCGGGCATGGAGGCCCAGCTCGCGTACTGGAAGAAGCAGCTCGCGGGCACGCAGGTGTTGGAGCTGCCAACGGATCGTCCGCGTCCCGCACGCTGGACGGGCCGGGGTGGCCGTCTCCAGGTCTCCGTGGACAAGCCAGTGATGGACGCGGTGTGGGCCGTGGGCCGTCGCGAGGGAGCCACGCCCTTCATGGTGCTGACGGCGGCGTTCCAGACGCTGCTGCACCGGTACTCCGGCCAGGACGACATCATCGTTGGCACGTCCGCTGCGGGCCGCAACCGCCCGGAGCTGGAAGGGCTCATCGGGTGCTTCCTGAACACGCTCGCCATCCGAGGCGACCTGTCGGGAGCCCCCACCTTCGTGGAGCTGCTGCGCCGGGTGAAGGTGGCGTCGATTGGGGCGTATGCCCACCAGGAGATTCCGTTCGAGCGGTTGGTGGACGAGCTGCGCGTGCCGAGAGATCCGAGCCGCATGCCGCTGGTCCAGGCGATGCTCACGTTCCACAACACACCGCCCGTCGAGGTCCGAACGCCAGGGCTGGGCGTGAAGATGGTGGAGTTGGACATCGGTGCCACCAAGGTGGACCTGTCACTGGAGTTGCGTGAGACGCCGCGGGGCCTCATGGGCGCCTTGGAGTACCCAGCGGATCTGTTCGACCTGTCCACGGTGGAGTTGCTGTGGGAGCGCTTCGTCCGTCTGCTCCAGGGCATCGCCGCGAATCCGTCGCAGCGCGTGTCGGAGTTGCCGCTGCTGTCCGACGCGGAGCGCCAGCGGATGCTGGTGGAGTGGAACGACACCCGCGAGCCCTTCGCGGCGGACGCGACGCTGCATGGCTTGTTCGAGGCGCAGGCCGCCCGGACGCCGGACGCGGTGGCGGTGGTGGCCGAGGGCCAGCAACTCACGTACGCGGAGCTGGAGGAACAGGCCAACCAGCTCGCGCACCACCTGCGCACGCTGGGCGTGGGTCCCGAGGTCCGCGTGGGGCTGTGCGCGGAGCGCTCCGTGGAGCTGGTGGTGGGGCTCCTGGGCGTGCTGAAGGCCGGCGGCGCGTTCGTCCCCTTGGACCCTGCGTACCCCACGGCTCGGTTGACGCACATGATGCGGGACGCCGGTCTGTCCGTGGTGGTGACGATGGATGACATCGCGGACGTGCTCCCCGCGGGCGGCGAGCTGCTCGTCGCGCTGGACGGCGATAGACGCCATCTCGTGCGCAACCCGTCGGAGCCACCTCGCGTGGGTTCGTTGCCGGAGCATCTGGCATACGTCATCTACACGTCCGGCTCCACGGGCACTCCAAAGGGCGTGCTGGTGCCGCATCGGGGCCTCTGCAACACCTTGGGCACCATCATCCGGGCGCATGATGTGCGGCCAGGGCGGCGCGTGCTCCAGGCGGCGGCGCTCGGGTTCGACGCGTCCGTCCTGGAGGTGCTGTCCACACTGGTGGCCGGGGCGGAGCTGCACCTGGCGCCGCGCGAGTCGCTGCTGCCGGGAGCGCCGCTGCGCGGGCTGTTGGAGTCGCGGGGCATCACCACGGTGACGCTCACGCCTTCGTCCCTGTCGCAATTGGCGCCGGAGGGCCTTCCTTTGCTGGAGACGGTCATCTCCGCCGGAGAAGCCTGCTCGCCGGAGTTGGCGCGGCGATGGAAGCCGGGGCGGCGACTGCTCAACGGCTACGGGCCCACGGAGGCGTCCGTCTGCGCGACGCTCTCCACCGAGCTGGACGTGGAGCGCCCGGACATCGGCCGTCCCATCGCGAACATGCGCGCGTACGTGGTGGACGGGCGAGAGCAGCCCGTGCCTCCGGGCGTTCCGGGCGAGCTGTACCTGGGCGGACCGGGCGTGGCGCGTGGCTACCTGGGACGGCCGGAGCTGACGGCGGAGCGCTTCGTCCCGGATGCATTCTCGGGGGAGGCGGGGGCGCGGCTGTACCGCACGGGCGACCGGGTCCGCTTCCTCGCGGACGGGCGCCTGGAGTACCTGGGCCGCACCGACTTCCAGGTGAAGCTGCGCGGCTTCCGAATCGAACTGGGGGAAGTGGAGGCGGTGCTGCGCCAGTACCCCGACGTGCGTGACACGGTGGCGCTCGTGCGCGAGGACACGCCGGGAGCGCGGAGGCTGGTGGGGTACGTCGTGCAAGCCGCCGAGCTGGACGCATCGGCGCTGCGCTCGTTCATGAAGGAACGGTTGCCCGACCATCTGGTGCCCGCTGCCTTCGTCGCGCTGGACGCGCTTCCGCTGTCACCCAGCGGGAAGGTGGACCGGGCGGCGTTGCCGGCTCCGGACGCAGCGCGCGGAGGCAACGCGAAGGTGTTCACCGAGCCGCGCACGGAAGCAGAGAAGGCGTTGGCCGCGCTCTGGGCGCAGGTCCTGGGCGTGGAGCGCGTGGGCCTGTACGACAACTTCTTCGAGCTGGGCGGCGACTCCATCCTGGGCATCCAGATTGTCTCCCGGGCCAAGGCCCTGGGATTGGAGCTGGAGCCGGCCATGCTCTTCGAGCGGCAGACGCTCGTGGAACTGGCGACTGCCGCCGGGACGGCGAAGGCAGGCACTGCGGAGCAGGGGTTGGTGGAGGGGCCCGTGCCGCTGACGCCCATGCAGCGCATCTTCTTCGACGAGTGGGCGTTGCCTCAGCCGCACCACTACAACCTGGCCGCTGTGCTGGAGGTTCGCCGCCCGGTGGATGCCGCGCTGTTGGAGGAGGCGTTGCGGGCGCTGGTGTCGCACCATGATGCGCTCCGGCTGCGCTTCACGCGGGCGCCGGAAGGCTGGCGTCAGTCCATCGCGGGAGTGCCCGAGCGAGTGCCCGTGAGGCGCGTGGACCTGTCGTCCGTGCTGGAGGCGGAGCAGGGCGCTGCATTGGAGTCCGTGGGCGCGGAGGTCCATCAGCGCCTGGACCTGGGCGAGGGACTGCTGCTGCGCGCGGCCTTGTTCGAGCGGGGCGCGGGCCGGACGTCCCGGCTACTGCTGGTGGTGCACCACCTGGCGGTGGATGGTGTGTCGCTCCGTCCGTTGCTGGAGGACCTGGAGACCGCGTACTCGCAGCTGGAGCGAGGAGCTCCGGTGTCGCTGCCGCCGAAGTCTACGTCCTTCAAGGCGTGGGCGGAGCGGCTGTTGTCGCATGCTCGGACGGACGAGGTGGCGCGCGAGCTGCCGCTCTGGAAGGCCTCGCGTGACGTCCCCTCGCTCCCTGTGGACCTGCCAGGCGGCGACGACACGGCGGGCTCGGAAGCGTTGGTGACGGTGACGCTGGGCGTGGACGAGACGAAGGCGCTGGTGGGCGAAGTGCCCCTGGCGTACCGGGCGCGCGTGGATGAGGTGCTGCTCACGGCGGTGGCACGCGCGGTGTCCCGCTGGACGGGAAGCCGCAACGTGCGGCTGGAGCTGGAGGGACACGGGCGCGAGGCCCTCTTCGGTGACGTGGACCTGTCTCGCACCGTGGGCTGGTTCACCAGCACCTTCCCGCTGGAGGTGGAGCTGCCGGAGGCGGGCAGTCCAGGAGACGCGCTCCGGACGCTGCGGGATGCGCGGCGGCGGTTGCCGGTGAATGGCATGGGCTACGGCTTGCTGCGCTACCTGCGCGAAGACACGGCCCAGACGTTGCGCGCCGCGCCGCGCGCTGAGGTGGGGTTCAACTACCTGGGGCAGCTCGACGCGGCGGCTCGGGGGGCGGAGCGCTTCGCCCTCACGGAGGAGCCGAGCGGCGCGTGGCATGGCGCGGGGGGCCGCCGGCCGCACCGTCTTGAAGTGAATGCGGTGGTGTCCGAGGGCCGGCTGAAGGTGGCCTGGGCCTACAGCTCGTGCGTCCACCAGCGGGCGACCATCGAAGCCGTGGCTGACGACTTCCTGTCATCGCTGCGTGAGCTGATGGACGGCCGGAGTACGCCGGACGCGGCGCGCCGTTCGCCTGGGGACTTCCCGCTCGCGCGCCTCTCGTCCTCCGCCCTGGACCGCTTGCTCCGGCAGTTCCCGGCCGTGGAGGACCTGTACCCGCTCACGTCGCTTCAGCAGGGCATGCTGTTCCATGTCGCGCTTGCGCCCCAAGGCTCGGGTGTCTTCCATGAGCAGTTGGCGTGGACGTCACGCGGGAACGTGGATGTCGCCGCGCTGCGAAGGGCGTGGGCGGTGGTCATCGCTCGCAACGCCGTTCTGCGAACGTCCTTCATCCACGAGGGACTGCCGGAGCCGCTCCAGGTGGTCCATGCCAATGCGGACCTGCCCTGGACGGAGCACGACCTGCGCGGTGTTCCCGCCGAGGAGCAGCGCGCCCGGCTTGAGGCGCTGGTCCGTGAGGACCGTGCCCGTGGCTTCAACCTGGCGCCCGCGCCTCTGGCCCGGATGGAGGTGGTCCGCCTGGCCGAGCAGGAGTACCGCTTCCTCTGGAGCCATCACCATCTGGTGATGGACGGGTGGGGCGTGGGCGTGATGTTGCAGGAGGTCTTCGCCTGCTACGCGGCGCTGACGCAGGGGCGCGACGCTGCGTTGCCTCGCCCCGCGGCCTGGCGCGACTACATGGCTTGGTTGCAGCGGCAGGACTTGTCTCGTGCCGAGGCGTTCTGGCGCGAGGAACTCGCGGGCTTCACCACACCCACGCCGCTCCCCGGCGCCCGGACCGCCGCGCCCGGGATGGAGGCCGCCGTCACGGGTGAGGAGATTCTGTGGCTGTCGCAAGAAGCCACGGCCGCGCTTCATGCCTTCGCACGGCGCAACGCGGTGACGCTCAACACGCTGACGCAGGGCGCGTGGGCGCTGCTCCTCGGGCGCTATGCGGGCCAGGAGGACGTCGTCTTCGGAGCCACTGTCTCCGGGCGTCCCGTGGACCTGCCGGACGCCGAGTCCATGGTGGGCCTGTTCATCAACTCGCTGCCCATCCGCGTGGGGCTGTCTTCCAACACGCTCGTGGTGCCCTGGCTGCAGAAGCTCCAGGCACGGCAGCTGGAGATGCGGAAGTACGAGCACAGTCCGCTGGTCCAGGTGAAGGGCTGGAGCGACATGCCTCGGGGCCTGCCTCTCTTCGAGAGCCTACTCATCTTCGAGAACTATCCGCTCGACACCTCGCTGGGACAGGGCGTGCCGGGGCTGGAGGTGGTGGACGTGGAGAGCCATGAGCAGGGCAACCACCCGCTCATTGCCTATGTGGTTCCCGGTGACAGGCTGCGCTTGAGCCTGGCCTACGCTCCCGAGCTGCATGGCTCGGACGTGGTGGCCGAGTTGCTGGAGCACTGGCGCATCCTGCTGGAGGCACTGGCTTCTGGCGTGGAGCGGCTCGCCGACGTGACGTTGCCGGGAGACGCCGAGCGGCTTCAGGCCATGGCCAAGGCGCAGGTGGGCTCCATGGGGCACGCCGCGGAGTACGTCGCCCCCTCGACGCCGGAGGAGCTGGCGCTGGCGGGAATCTGGACGGAGCTGCTCGGCCAGCCGCGCGTTGGCGCTCGGGACGACTTCTTCGCCTTGGGCGGACACGCCGGGATGGCCGCGCGGATTGTGGCACGCGTGCGTGAAGCGTTGGGCGTGGAGTTGCCGCTGGCGGCGGTGTTCGAGTCGCCCACGCTCGCTGGCATGGCGGAAGTGGTGTCCCGGATGGCGGGCTCGATGAAGCGGCTCGCGGATGACGCCATCGCACCGGCGTCGAGGTCGCTGGACCCGGCCGCGTTGGATCAACTGTCGGACGAGGAACTGGACGCGCTGCTGGACGCGACCGAGGTGGAGAGCTGAGCCATGGGGAATGAGACGGACAAGAAGCCCACGCTCACGCGCGAGGAGAAGCTCGCGCTGCTCGCGAAGCGGTTGGAGAAGAAGCCCCGGCCCGCATTGCCGCTGACGTTCTCCCAGCAGCGGGTGTGGTTCCTGGAGCAGCGCTCACCCGGGCTGCCTGCCTACCACCTGCCGTTGGTCCTGGAGCTGTCCGGCCGCCTGGATGAGGCCGTGCTGGAGCGGAGCTTCCAGGAAGTGGCGCGGCGCCACGAGTCGCTGCGCACGCACTTCGGCGAGGTCTCCGGCACACCGGTGCAGTTCGTCGATCCCCAAGCACGCCTGCCGTTCACGGTGGAAGGACTGGAAGACGTCCCCGAGGCGGCGCGCGAAGCCGCCGTGCGGCAGCGCATCCAGCTTGAGCTGGAAACACCGTTCGACCTGTCCCGCGGCCCACTGGCTCGCGGGGTGTTGCTGCGCGTGGCTCCGGAGCGCCATGTGCTCCTGGTGGTGGCGCACCACCTCATCTCCGACCATGGGTCCATGGGCGTGCTCACCCAAGAGATGGTGGCGCTCTATGACGCCTTCGCCCAGGGCCTGCCGTCGCCGCTGCCTGTGTTGCCGCTCCAATATGGGGACTACGCGTCCTGGCAGCGGGGCAAGCTTCGCGGTGACGCGCTCGACGCGCACGTGGAGTTCTGGCGCAAGCGGTTGGAGGGCGCGCCGCACGAACTGGAGCTGCCCACGGATCGCCCGCGGCGCTCCGCGACCGGACGGGCTGCTCAGTGCAGGGCCTTGTTGCCCGTGTCATGGGTGGAACGCCTCGACTCGCTGGCGCAGGCCGAAGGCGCCACGTTGTTCTTGGCCGTGCTGGCGGGGCTCCAGGTCCTGCTTTCTCGTTACACCGGGCAGAAGGACCTGCTCATTGGCGCCTCGCACACGAACCGGGGCAGGCAGGAGACGAAAGGGCTGGTGGGCCTCTTCGCCGAGCCGCTGGTCCTGCGAGCGGACCTCTCCGGCCGGCCGGGCTACCGTGAGCTGCTGCGCCGCGCGAAGGCGGACACCGAGGAGGCCTTCGCGAACGCGCATTTTCCTTTCGAACCGCTGCTGAGTGCACTGGGCGTGGAGCAGGACCCGACGCGCGCACCGATGTTCCAGGTGCTCTTGGGGGAAATCGACGCGCCGCCATCGCTTCGCGAAGTGCAACGGCTCGGCGTGCGCGTGCTCGACGCGGATGTGTCGAGCACCGACGTGGACCTGACCCTGATGATGTCCCGAGGCCCTGAAGGCCTTGCGCTGACGGCCATGTACAACGCGGAGTTGTACGACGCGGCCACCATCGAGGGACTGCTGGGCCATCTGGAGACGCTGCTCGACGCGGCGGTGACGTCACCCGACCGGCCCGTGGAGACGCTGGCGATGCTCCCGGTCGAGGAGCGGCACCGGTTGCTGGAGACGTGGAACGGCGCGAACGAGCCCCTGCCTCCGGACGCCTGCGCCCATGCATTGTTCGAAGCGCAGGTCGCGCGGACACCGGACGCCACTGCCGTGGTGTCCGGCGGCGAGTCCGTGACGTATCGCGAGCTGAACGCGCGGGCGAACCACGTGGCGGCACGCCTGCGAGCGCTCGGCGTGGGCCTGGAGTCCCGGGTGGCAGTGTGTGTGGAGCGCTCGGTCGAGTTGCTGGCGGCGTTGCTGGGTGTGCTCAAGGCGGGTGGCGCCTACGTGCCGCTGGACCCGGAGTACCCAGCGGAGCGGCTGGGCTACATGCTGGAGGACAGCGGTGCCCGCGTGGTCGTCGCACGGCGGCAGTACCGCGAGAAGCTGGGCGAGGCACCAGGGCGGGTGTGGTTGGACGTGGTGTCGCTTGCACCGGACGCAGAGGGGATGACGTCCGAGCCGACCGCCGTCGTGCCACCGGAAGCCGCGGCGTACGTGCTCTACACGTCGGGCTCCACGGGGCAGCCGAAGGGCGTGGTGGTGCAGCACCGCTCACTGGTGAGCTTCATTCGCGCGGAGTGGCGGGTCTGCCCGGTGGAGCCGGGCGACCGGGTGCTCCAGTTCGCGTCCATCAGCTGGGATACGAGCGCGGAGGAGATCTATCCGTGCCTCACGCGCGGCGGCACGCTGGTGCTGCGAACGCCCGAGATGCTGGACGTCCCGGAGGTCTTCCTGGCCCGGTGTGAAGCGGCCGGCATCACCCAGCTCAACCTGCCCACGGCCTTCTGGCATGAAGTGACGGCGAGCCTGGATGAAGGCAAGGCGCGCCTGCCCTCGGGCTTGAAGTGGGTGGTTATCGGTGGCGAGCGCGCCGTCCCCGCGCGGGTGTCGCAGTGGCGGCAACGCGTGGGCCGCGCGGTACCTCTGCTGAACACGTACGGCCTCACCGAAGTGACAGCGGTGGCCACGGCCGTGGACCTGACCACCGACACCGAGGACTCCGGGCGCGAGGTGGCCATTGGCCGGCCGCTGACGAATGTCAGCATCTACGTCCTCGACGGGGAACTGGAGCCAGTGCCAGCAGGCGTGGTGGGCGAGTTGTATGTCGGTGGCGAAGGTGTGGCGCGCGGATATCTCGGTCGGCCGGAACTGACAGCGGAGCGGTTCGTCCCCGCGCCGCAAGGGGACGGGGCGCGGCTGTACCGCACCGGCGACAAGGCGCGATGGCGGCGGGACGGCGTACTGGAGTTCCTGGGCAGGGGTGACTCGCAGGTGAAGGTGCGCGGTCATCGCATCGAGCCCGGTGAGGTGGAGTCGGCGTTGCTCGGGCAACCGGGCGTGCGCGAGGCGCTGGTCGTGGTGCGCGAGGACGCACCTGGAGACAAGCGGCTGGTTGCCTACGTGGTGCCCCGCGATGGGCGCGTGCTGGAGGGCGGCGAGGTGCGTGCGGGCCTGGAGTCGCGCCTGCCGCGATTCATGGTGCCGCAGGCGGTGGTGGTGCTGGAGCGGCTTCCGCTGCTTCCAAACGGGAAGGTGGACCGCAAGGCGCTGCCCGCGCCGGAGGCCGTGCGGGAGTCTCGAAAGGAGGCGCACGTCGCGCCGCGCACGCCCGTGGAGCAGATGCTCGCGGGCTTCTGGGCAGAGGTGCTGCGCCTGGAGACGGTGGGGCTGCACGACAACTTCTTCGAGGTGGGCGGACACTCGCTGCTGGCAATGCAACTGGTCGCGCGGGTCCGTGAAGCCTTCCGAGTGGACCTGCCGCTGCGCGACGTCTTCGAGTCGGCCACGGTGGCGGCGCTCGCGGAACGGATTTCCAGGGTGGTGGCGACCGCGGGCATTCCGGCGCCTCCGCTGAAGCGGCTGGAGCGCGGCGGCACGGCTCCGTTGTCGTTCGCGCAGCAGCGACTGTGGTTCCTGGCGCAGCTCGACCCGGCGAATACGTCCTACAACCTCTGGGCGCCTGTGCGCGTGACGGGGGCGCTGGACGTCGGTGCGCTGGCACGGAGCTTTGAGGCGTTGGTCCGCCGGCATGAGGCGCTGCGCACCACGTTCCGCGCCGAAGGTGGCTCGCCGGTGCAGGTCATCTCCGCGGAGACGCAGGTGCCGCTGGAGGTGGTGGACCTGTCCGTGTTGCCAGAGGGCGAACGCGAGGCCTCGGCGAAGGCACGGACCGAGGCGGAAGTGGGCCGGCCGTTCCACCTGGAGCAGGGGCCCTTGCTGCGTACGGTGCTGCTCAAGTTGTCCGAGCAGGAGCACGTGTTGGTGCTGGTGATGCACCACATCGTGTCGGACTACTGGTCCATGGGCATCCTCGTGCGGGAGGTGGCCGCGCTCTACGAGGCATTGTCCCAGGGGCGGCCGGCACAGCTGCCCGAGCTGTCCGTGCAGTACGCGGACTTCGCGATGTGGCAGCGCGATTGGGTCAAGGGGCAGGTGCTGGAGTCACAGCTCGCGTACTGGCGGAAGCAGCTTGCCGGGGCGCCGCGAGCGTTGGAGCTGCCCACGGATAAGCCGCGACCCGCGACGCAGACGTTCCGGGGCGCGAACCTTCATGTCCTGTGGTCGAAGGCGCTGTGGCGAGAGGTGGAGTCGCTCGGCCGACGCGAGGGCGCGACGCCCTTCATGGTCTTGCTGGCCGCGTTCCAGACGGTGCTGTCGCGCTACTCGGGCCAGGACGACGTGAGCGTGGGGGCTCCCATCGCAGGGCGTTCGCACTCGGAGACGGAGGGGCTGATTGGGTTCTTCGTCAACACGCTGGTCCTGCGGTCGAAGCTATCGCCCGCGCTGAGCTTCCGCGCGCTGCTGGGGCAGGTCCGCGAGGTGACCCTGGGCGCCTATGCGCACCAGGACGTGTCATTCGAGAAGCTGGTGGAGGAACTCCAGCCCGAGCGTGACCTGAGCCGCAGCCCGTTGTTCCAGGTGACGCTGACTCTTCAAAACACCCCCGCCGCCGAAGTCCAGTTGAGGGGCATCACTCTCAAGGGGCTGGCGGCGGAGGAGAAGACGTCGAAGTTCGATCTGTCACTGGTTGTAGAGGAGGTGCCGGACGGCGTCGTGGCGATGGTCAACTACAACAGCGACCTGTTCGAGGCCGGGACGATGGACCGGATGCTCGGACACTTGAAGGTGCTGTTGGAGGCCGCCGTCGCCGCGCCGGAGCAGCGGCTGGCCGAGCTGCCACTGATGGGCCGTGAAGAGCGGCAGCGACTGGTGAAGGAGTGGAGCGGGACGGCTTCGACGTATCCGCGCGACGCCAGCCTGAGTGCCCTCTTCGAGCAGCAGGTTCAGCGGACGCCGAACGCGGTGGCGGTGGAGTACGAGGACCGGCGGCTGACGTACGCGGAGTTGAACCGGCGTGCGAACCAGTTGGCACATCACCTGAGGGGGATGGGCGTTGGGCCCGAGGTGCGGGTGGGGCTGTGCGTGGAGCGCTCACTGGAGCTGGTGGTGAGCGTGCTGGGCATCCTGAAGGCGGGAGGCGTGTACGTGCCGCTGGATGCCAGCTATCCGCTGGAGCGTCTGGCGTGGATGAAGCAAGAGGCGGGCGTCGCGGTGCTGGTGGCGCAGGAGAGGCTGGCGGACGAGGTGGCCGCGGGTGGCGAGTTGGTGGTGTGCGTGGACACGGAGTGGGACACGCTGATTGCCCATCAGCCCGTGAGCACTTCGAGCGCCAACGTGGGCGGTGGAAACCTGGCGTACGTGATGTTCACGTCGGGAAGCACAGGAAAGCCAAAGGGCGTAGGCGTGCCGCACCGAGCGGTGTCACGCCTGGTGCAGGGGACGGACTTCGCGCACTTCGGGCCGGAGGAAGTGTGGCTGCAACTGGCACCCATCTCCTTCGACGCATCGACGCTGGAGGTGTGGGGCGCGCTGCTGCACGGCGCGAAGTTGGTGGTGTACCCGGCGGGGACGCCGACATTGGAGGAGCTGGGCCGGAAGCTTGAGTCTTCTGGCGTGACGTCGCTGTGGCTGACAGCGGCGCTCTTCGAGCAGATGCAGGCACGGCAGCCGAAGGCCTTGGCCAGCGTCCGCCAGTTGCTGGCGGGTGGCGACGCCCTGCCGGTGTCCCGTGTGAAGGAGCGGCTGGCAGCGGGCGGTGTGCTCATCAACGGGTATGGCCCGACGGAGAACACAACGTTCTCCAGCACGTACCGGATGGAGAGGCCGGAAGAAGTAGGCGCCTCGGTGTCCATTGGCCGGCCGGTGAAGAACACCGTGGCTTACGTCCTGGACGCAGGGATGCGCCCGGTGCCGGTGGGGGTGCCGGGCGAGCTGTACGTGGGCGGAGACGGGCTGGCAGTGGGGTACGTGGGACGCCCGGAGCTGACGGCGGAACGCTTCGTGCCGAGTCCGTTCGGTGAAGGCGAGCGGCTGTACCGCACGGGGGACGTGGTGCGGTGGCTGGGGAACGGGACGCTGGAGTTCCAGGGCCGAGCGGACACGCAGGTGAAGGTGCGCGGTTACCGCATTGAGCTGGGCGAAGTGGAAGCGGTGCTGGCCCAGCACAGTGGCGTCAACGAAGCCGTGGTGGTGGCGCGGGAGGACGGGAGCGAAGGCAAGCGGTTGGTGGCCTACGTGACGGCGCAAGAGGGCGCGGAACTGGAGTCCAGCGCGCTGAGAAGCCACGTGAAGCAGCGGCTACCGGAGTACATGGTGCCGTCGGCGTATGTGGTGCTGGAGTCGTTGCCACTGACGCCGAACGGCAAGGTGGACCGCAAGGCGCTGCCCGCACCGGATGCACAAGGCCCGAAGACGGCGCACTTCGAGGCGCCTCGAACGGCGACTGAGCAGAAGCTGGCGTCCATTTTCACCGAGGTACTCAACGTCGAGCGAGTCGGGCTCGACGGAGATTTCTTCGAGTTGGGTGGCCACTCGCTGCTGGCCACCCAGTTGGTGTCACGCGTCCGCGAGTCCTTCCAGGTGGAACTCCCCCTGAAGGACGTCTTCGAGTCGCCGACGGTGAAGAAGCTCGCTCTCCGGCTGGAGGAAACGCAGGCGGGGGCTTCATCCCTTCACGCACCGCCCCTGAAGCGGAGCCCTCGGTTGGGGGCACTGCCGCTATCGTTCGCTCAGCAGCGGCTGTGGTTCCTCGAACAGCTGGAGCCAGGGAGCCCCGTCTACAACATCCCCTTGGCCATCCGGCTTTCGGGCGCTCTGCGAGTCGATGCACTGGAGCGCGCGCTTCGTGAGTTGGTGCGGCGCCACGAAGTCCTGCGAACGACGTTCCGCTCCGAGGGCGGGACGCCCGTACAGATCGTCTCCCAGCAGGCGGTGAATGCACTGCCGGTGGTGGACCTGTCGTCGCTCTCGCCCGAGGCGGCCGAGGCGGAGGTCGAACGACTGCTGCGTGAGGAATCCCTCCGCGGATTCGACCTCGCCAGCGGACCGTTGCTGCGCACGCGATTGCTGAAGCGCTCCGAGGCGGAGCATGTGCTCCTGGCGAACATGCACCACATCGTCTCGGACGGGTGGTCCATGGGCGTCATCGTCCGGGAACTCGCGGCGCTCTACGGGGCCTTCCGCGAAGGACAGCCGTCGCCGCTGCCTGAACTGGACGTGCAATACGGTGACTTCTCCGCGTGGCAGCGCGCATGGCTGGAGAGTGGCGCGCTTCAGAGGCAACTGGACTGGTGGCGTCAGCAGCTCGAAGGAGCCCCTCACGTCCTCTCGATTCCCACGGACAGGCCGCTGCCCGCGGTTCAGACGTTCCGAGGCGCGAATCTCCCGGTGAGCATCCCACCGGCGTTGTCCTCATGCGTGAAGGCACTGGCGCAGCGGCATGGTGCAACGCCGTTCATGGTGCTGCTGGCGGGCTTCCAGGTGTTGCTGGCCCGGTACTCGGGGCAGGACGACCTGGTGGTGGGAACGCCCGTCGCCGGACGTAACCGCGCGGAGACAGAAGGGCTCATCGGCTTCTTCGTCAACACTCTGCCGCTGCGGGCACGCGCGTCGGCTGAGAAGCCGTTCCTCACGCTGCTTCGCGAGGTGAAGGACGCGGCGCTGGGGGCCTACGCGCATCAGGACGTTCCATTCGAGCAGCTCGTGGAAGAGCTCCAGCCGGAACGCACGCTCAGCCACTCGCCGCTGTTCCAGGTGATGTTCTCCCTGCAGAACACGCCGGTGCCGGAGGCGCTCGTTCCCGGGCTCTCGATGAGCGCGATGGACACGGAGATCGGCGCCGCGAAGTTCTTCCTGACGCTGGCGTTGGAGGACCTGCCGGACGGCTTCTCCGGCGTCTTCGAGTACAACGCGGACCTCTTCGAGATGGCCACCGTCCAGCGCATGGCCTCGCACTGGATCACGCTGTTGGAGGCTGCCGTGGCCTCCCCGGACCGCCGTTTGTCCGAGCTGCCGCTGCTCTCTCCTCAAGAGCGGCACCAGCTCCTGGTGGAGTGGAACGACACCACAACGGAGTATCCACGCGATACGCCCGTGCACATGCAGTTGGCGAACCTGGCGACGCGCATTCCGGAAACGGTGGCGCTCGCTTGGGAGGGTGGGCAGCTCACTTTCGCGGAGCTGATGGCGCGGAGTCGCTTGTTGGCGGCGCATTTGCGGCGCTTGGGGGTGGGCCCGGAGGTCCGGGTGGGCCTCTTCGCGCGCCGATCGCCGGAGTTGGTGGTGGGACTGCTCGCCATCCTGGAGGCCGGTGGTGCCTGGGTGCCGCTGGAGCCGGACGCTCCCCGTGAGCGGCTGGCGCGCATCCTGGAGGACGCGGCGCCCGCGGTACTCCTCACCCAGAGGGCGTTGCGAGACCTGACGCCCGCGACCTTGATGCCCGTGGTGTTGCTCGAGGATGACCTTGGGTCAGTCGCCGCTGGGACTTGGGATGCGAGCGCGGTGGCGGACAACGCCGCCTACGTCCTCTTCACCTCGGGGTCCACGGGACGTCCGAAGGGCGTGCTCGTCTCCCACCGCGCATTGGCGCGGCACACGGCGTGGTTCATCGCTGCGTTGAAGCTGGGCACGGGAGACCGGGTGTTGCAGAAGGCTTCTGCTGGCTTCGACGCCTCGGTGCCCGAGCTGCTGGCCACGCTGGTCTCTGGTGCTCGGCTGGTCATCGCACCGCCTGATGCCGAGAGCGACACCGAGGTGCTGCTGGCCGCGTTGGAACGCCTGCAGGTCACGGTGCTCCAGTTGGTTCCGTCGCAGCTTCGCGTCCTGTTGGCGCACGAAGGTGTGGCGCGAGCCGCGGGCCTGAGGGTTCTGGTCTCTGGGGGCGAGGCGCTGCCGGTGGAACTCGTTCATCAGGCCCGGGAGCGGTTGCCGTCCACGATCATCATCAATGCGTACGGACCGACCGAGACCACGGTCGATGCCACGGCCTGGCTGGGAGGCGACCTGGGCGAAGGCCCCTTCGCGCCCATTGGCCGACCAATCGCGAACACCCAGGCATACGTCCTGGATGCACAGGGCCAGCCGGTCCCAGTGGGCGTCCCGGGTGAACTCTTCGTCGGTGGAGATGGCCTGGCTCGCGGGTACGTGGGCCGGCCAGATCTGACGGCGGAGCGTTTCGCGCCGGACGCCTTGGGACGTACGCCGGGTGCCCGGCTCTACCGCACGGGTGACCAGGTGCGGTGGCGCTCGGGGGGCTCGCTGGAGTTCCTGGGTCGCGTGGACACGCAGGTGAAGGTGCGGGGTTACCGCGTCGAACCCGGCGAGGTGGAGGCGGTGCTTGCGGAGCACCCGGCCGTCCACGTCGCCGTGGTGGTGTCGCGGAAGGACGTTTCGAATGAGACGCGGCTCGTGGCCTACGTGGTGCCAGGCGATGCGTCAGGGGCGGTGGATGCCACAGCGCTGCGGGCCTTCCTGGTGGAGCGTCTGCCTCCGGCCATGGTGCCCTCGTGGTTCGTGGTCCTGGAGTCGCTGCCGCTGCTCCCCAGCGGAAAGGTGGACCGCAAGGCGCTGCCCGCACCCGACGTGGACGTCAGCGAGCGACAGCACGTCGCACCACGCACCCCGACGGAAGAGCTGCTGTGCGGCTTCTTCAGCAGGGTGCTGGGCGTGGAGCGCGTGGGCATCCACGACGGGTTCTTCGAGCTGGGGGGCCACTCGCTCCTCGCGACACAGCTCGTCTCGCGGGTGCGTTCGGCCTTCCGGGTGGAACTCGCGCTGCGGGAGTTGTTCGAGGCGCCCACGGTGGCGGAGTTGGCGCGTCGCATCGATTTGGCGAAGCGGTCTGGGGCCGAGATGCCGATGGTTCGGAGCCCGGCGGCGCCTCGCGCACGTGAGCTGCCCTTGTCATTCGCGCAGCAGCGGCTGTGGTTCCTGGATCAGCTCCAGCCGGGGAGTGCGTTCTACAACGTGTCCGCGGTGGTGAAGTTGACGGGCCCGCTGGACCCGAGCGCGCTGGAGTGGAGCTTCGAGGAGCTGGTGCGCCGCCATGAGGCCCTGCGGACGACCTTCCGAGCCGACGGTGGGACCCCGGTGCAGGTCATCTCGGCCGAGCCGACGCTCGCCTTTGCTGTGGTGTCCCTGGATGCGCTGGATGACACCGAGCGCGATGCCGCTGCGAAGCGCTGGGCCGAAGAGGAGGCCCAGCGGCCCTTCGACCTGAAGAAGGGGCCGTTGCTGCGGGCCACGTTGCTTCATCTGCGGAAGCGGGAGCACGTGCTGGTGCTGGTGATGCACCACATCGTGTCGGACGAATGGTCCATGGGCATCCTCGTGCGCGATGTGGCCGCGCTCTACGAGGCGCTGTCCCAGGGACAGCGCTCCCCGTTGCCGGACCTTCCGCTCCAGTACGGCGATTACGCTGTCTGGCAGCACGAGTGGCTGGCAGACGACGTGTTGGAGGCGCAGCTCGAATACTGGCGACAGCAGCTCGCTGGGGCGCCGAGTGCGTTGGCGTTGCCCACGGACAAGCCTCGCCCGGTGATGCAGACATTCCGCGGGAGCATGCAGGAGGCGCTCTGGCCCTCCGAGCTATGGGCTGCAGTGAAGGCACTCGGCCGTCGGGAAGGTGCGACGCCGTTCATGGTGCTGCTCGCGGCTTTCCAGACGGTGCTGTCGCGCTACTCGGGCCAGGACGACGTGAGCGTGGGATCGCCCATCGCGGGCCGCACGCGTGAAGAGACGGAGGGGTTGATTGGCTTCTTCGTCAACACGTTGGTGCTACGGACGAAGGTCTCCCCTGTGTCGAGCTTCCGGGAGCTGCTCGCTCAGGTGCGGGAGGTGACGCTGGGTGCGTATGCGCACCAGGACGTGCCGTTCGAGAAGCTGGTGGAGGAGCTTCAGCCCGAGCGTGACCTGAGCCGGAGCCCGCTGTTCCAGGTGACGCTGACGCTGCAGAACACGCCTTTCTCCGAGGTCCAACTGCGGGAGCTGACGCTGAAGGGCGTCGACGCCGAGGAGAAGACCTCGAAGTTCGATTTGTCGCTGCTCGCGGAAGAGGTGCCGCACGGGTTTTCCGTGGCGGTGAACTACAACAGCGACCTGTTCGAAGCAGCGACGATGGAACGGCTGTTGGGGCACCTGCGGGTGTTCCTGGAAGCCGCCGTCGCCGCGCCGGAGCAGCGGCTGGCCGAGCTGCCGTTGATGGGGAGTGAAGAGCGGCAGCAGCTGGTGAAGGAGTGGAGCGGGACGGCTTCGACGTATCCGCGCGACGCCAGCCTGAGTGCCCTCTTCGAGCAGCAGGTTCAGCGGACGCCGGACGCGGTGGCGGTGGAGTACGAGGACCAGCGGCTGACGTACGCGGAGTTGAACCGGCGTGCGAACCAGTTGGCACATCACCTGAGGGGGATGGGCGTTGGGCCCGAGGTGCGGGTGGGGCTGTGCGTGGAGCGCTCACTGGAGCTGGTGGTGAGCGTGCTGGGCATCCTGAAGGCGGGAGGCGTGTACGTGCCGCTGGATGCCAGCTATCCGCTGGAGCGTCTGGCGTGGATGAAGCAAGAGGCGGGCGTTGCGGTGCTGGTGGCGCAGGAGGAGCTGGCGGACGAGGTGGCCGCGGGTGGCGAGCTGGTGGTGTGCGTGGACACGGAGTGGGACACGCAGATTGCCCTGCAACCGGAGGTCGCACCGAGCACTCATGTGGGTGGGGGCAACCTGGCGTACGTGATGTTCACGTCGGGAAGCACGGGGAAGCCGAAGGGCGTAGGCGTGCCGCACCGAGCAGTGTCTCGCCTGGTGCTGGGGACGGACTTCGCGCACTTCGGGCCAGAGGAGGTGTGGCTGCAACTGGCACCCATCTCCTTCGACGCATCGACGTTGGAGGTGTGGGGCGCGCTGCTGCACGGCGCGAAGTTGGTGGTGTACCCGGCGGGGACGCCGACGTTGGAGGAGCTGGGCCGGAAGCTGGAGTCTTCTGGCGTGACGTCGCTGTGGCTGACGGCAGCGCTCTTCGAGCAGATGCAGGCGCGGCAGCCGAAGGCCTTGGCCAGCGTCCGCCAGTTGCTGGCAGGTGGTGACGCGCTGCCAGTGTCCCGTGTGAAGGAGCGGCTGGCAGCGGGCGGTGTGCTCATCAACGGGTATGGCCCGACGGAGAACACGACGTTCTCCAGCACGTACCGGATGGAGAGGCCGGAGGAAGTAGGCGCCTCGGTGTCTATCGGCCGGCCGGTGAAGAACACCGTGGCTTACGTGCTGGACGGGGCAATGCGTCCAGTGCCTGTGGGCGTTCCGGGTGAGCTGTACGTGGGCGGAGACGGCCTGGCAGTGGGGTACGTGGGACGCCCGGAGCTGACTGCGGAGCGCTTCGTACCGAATCCGTACGGCGAAGGAGAGCGGCTGTACCGTACGGGGGACGTGGTGCGGTGGCTGGGGAGCGGGACGCTGGAGTTCCTGGGCCGCGCGGACACGCAGGTGAAGGTGCGCGGTTACCGCATTGAGCTGGGCGAAGTGGAAGCGGCGCTGGCCCAGCACAGTGGTGTCAACGAAGCCGTGGTCGTGGCGCGGGAGCATGGAGGCGAAGGCAAGCGGTTGGTGGCCTACGTGACGGCGCAGGAAGGGGCCACACTGGACGCGGGTGCACTGCGAAGCCACGTGAAGCAGCGGCTACCGGAGTACATGGTTCCGTCGGCGTACGTGGTGCTGGAGTCGCTGCCGCTGACTCCGAACGGCAAGGTGGACCGCAAGGCGCTGCCCGCTCCAGATGCACAAGGCCCGAAGACGTCGCACTTCGAGGCGCCTCGCACGGCGACTGAGCAGAAGCTGGCGTCCATCTTCGCCGAGGTGCTGAACGTCGAGCGCGTCGGACTGGACGGAGACTTCTTCGAGTTGGGCGGACACTCGCTGCTGGCCACGCAGTTGGTGTCGCGCGTTCGCGAAGCCTTCCACGTCGAGTTGCCTCTACGGGACGTCTTTGAGGCGCCCACGGTAGAGAAGCTCGCCCAGCGGCTCGAGATGGAACCGAACGGCACGCAGGTGCTTCATGTTCCGCCGCCGACGCGAATTGAACGAACCGGGTCGCTGCCCCTGTCGTTCGCGCAGCAGCGGCTGTGGTTCCTCGACCAGCTGGAGCCGGGCAGCTCGTCCTACAACATCCCTATCGCAGTGAAGCTGACGGGGACGGTGCGGGTGGACGCGCTGGAGCAAGCCTTCAAGGCGCTGGTGCTTCGGCATGAGTCGCTGCGCACGACCTTCCAGAGCAGCGGTGGTGAGCCGGCTCAGATCATCGCCGAGGAGTCGGAGGTCCAGCTGCGAGTGGTGGACCTGAGCGACCTGTCCGAGGCTGAACGGGCCTCGGAAGTCCAACGCCTGATCGCCCAAGAGGCAGCGCTTCCGTTCAACCTGGCGCGCGGCCCGTTGCTGCGCACGGTATTGCTGAAGCTGTCCGAGCCGGAGCACGTGCTGGTGCTGGTGATGCACCACATCGTGTCGGACGGCTGGTCCATGGGAGTGCTCGTCCGCGAGGTCGCCGCGTTGTATGAGGCGTGCTCGCAGGGCCTGTCGTCACCCCTGCCGGAGCTTCCGCTCCAGTACGCGGACTACGCGGTGTGGCAGCGCGAGTGGCTTCAGGGAGAGGTTCTGGAGTCACAGCTCGCCTGGTGGAAGGAGCAGCTTCAAGGGGCCTCGCAGGCACTGGAACTGCCCA
Source organism: Myxococcus sp. CA023 (assembly GCF_010998615.1). Lineage (GTDB taxonomy): Bacteria > Myxococcota > Myxococcia > Myxococcales > Myxococcaceae > Myxococcus. The sequence continues at coordinate 115,113 of NZ_JAAEAH010000001.1, forward strand.
CGGACAAGCCGCGTCCCGCGGTGCAGACCTTCCGTGGCGCCAACCGGGATGTGCAGTGGCCGCGCGATCTGTGGGAGTCGGTCAAGGTGCTCGCGCACCGTGAAGGCGCCACGCCGTTCATGGTGCTGCTCGCGGCGTTCCAGACGGTGCTGTCGCGCTACTCAGGGCAGGATGACCTCTGCGTGGGCTCGCCCATCGCCAACCGCACCCGGGCCGAGACGGAGGGGCTGATTGGCTTCTTCGTCAACACGCTCGTTCTTCGTGCTCGACTCGATGGGAACCCCACGTTCCGGGAGCTGTTGGCTCAGGTTCGCGAACGGACGCTCGGCGCGTATGCGCATCAGGACATCCCCTTCGAGCGATTGGTGGAGGAACTCAAGCCGGACCGCGACTTGAGCCGCAGCCCGCTCTTCCAGGTGATGTTCATCCTGCAGAACACGCCCACCGTGGAGCTGCACCTGCCGGGCCTGACGCTGGCGGGAATGGATGGTGACTCGCGCACGTCGAAGTTCGACCTCACCCTGGAGCTGACCGAGACGCCGCAGGGGTTGTCGGTCAGCGCCGTATACAACAGCGACCTCTTCGAGCCCGAGACGATGGACCGGCTGACGGGCCATCTGCGCGTGTTGCTGGAGGCCGCGGTCCAGACGCCGGATGCTCGGTTGGGTGAGCTGCCGTTGCTGGGCGCAGTGGAGCAGCACCGGTTGCTCGTGGAGTGGAACGACACCCGCAGCGACTTCGTTCCCAACACCATCCAGGCCCTCTTCGAGGCTCAGGCCGCGAAGACGCCTGAAGCGATCGCGGTCGTCGCCGAAGACTCGCGGCTGACCTACGAGGCGCTGAATCGGCGGGCCAATCAACTGGCGCACCACCTGCGTTCGCTGGGCGTCGGTCCGGATGTTCCGGTGGGCTTGTACCTGGACCGATCCGCGTGTGCGGTGGTGGGCCTGTGGGGCATTCTCAAGGCGGGTGGGGCCTATGTACCGCTGGACGTCACGTTCCCGGTCGAGCGCATTCGAAGTGCGCTCGCGGACGCGGGTGCCCAGGTGCTGGTCACGCAGGCGGCCCTGGCGGAGGTCCTGCGCTGGGACGCGGGCGGGGTGGTCCGTCTGGATGCGGACGCATCTTCTCTATTGGAACGGAGCGAGCGCAACCCGGAGCCCTCGGCGGCGCCGGAGAACCTTGCCTACGTCATCTTCACCTCTGGCTCCACGGGGCGGCCGAAGGGCGTGGCCATCGAGCACCGGCAGCTGGTTCATTACGTAGAAGGCGTCTCGCGCCGGCTGGACCTGCCGGAAGGCGCCTCGTTTGCTTCCGTGTCCACGCTGGCGGCGGACCTGGGCCACACCGCTGTCTTCCCCACGCTCTGCCAAGGCGGCGCGCTGCATCTCGTGTCTCGTGAATGCGCGTCGGACCCGTCGGCCCTGGCCGCGCTCTTCGAGCGCGAGGCCGTGGACTGCCTGAAGATCGTCCCCGCTCACTTGCAGGCGCTCCTGGCCTCCGGGAAGCCCGAGCGGGTGTTGCCGCGCCAGCGTCTGGTGCTGGGCGGTGATGTCTCGGACTGGGCGCTGATGGACCGGGTGCACGAACTGTCGCCGGACCTGGTGGTGTTCAACCACTACGGGCCCTCCGAGACGACCGTGGGTGTGCTCACGCTCCAGGTGGAGCGTGGGCCTCAGGGGCGTGTGTCGGCGTCGGTGCCGCTGGGGCGGCCCATTCCCAACGCGCGCGTCTACGTGCTGGATGCATACCTGCGCCCGGTACCCGTGGGCATTCCGGGAGAGCTGTGCATTGGTGGAAGGACCGTGGGCCGCGGCTATCTGGGCCGGGCGGGCCTGACGGCCGAGCGCTTCGTGCCGGACGCGTACTCGGATGATCCGGGTGCGCGGATGTACCGGACGGGAGACCGGGCACGGCTGCTCGCGGATGGCCGGGTGGAGTTCCTGGGCCGCACGGATGACCAGCTCAAGGTTCGCGGCTACCGCGTGGAGCTGGGCGAGGTGGAGGCGGCGCTGGAGCGGCACCCCTCGGTGCGTGAGTCGGTCGTGGTGGCCCACGAGAGCGGGACAGATGGCAAGCGCCTGGTGGGCTACGCCGTGCCGAAGCCGGGCCACACACTGGAGGTCGACGCGCTTCGTGACTTCCTGGGCCATACGCTGCCTGACTACATGGTTCCGAAGGCCCTGGTGGTGCTGGAGGCACTGCCGCTGACGCCCAACGGCAAGGTGGACCGCAAGGCGCTGCCGGCGCCTGACTTCCAGTCCGTGAATGCCGAGGCTTTTGTCGCGCCACGCACGGCCACGGAAGAACTGGTGGCGGGGCTGTTCTCCGAGGTGCTGGGGCTCGACCGTGTGGGGATCCACAGTGGTTTCTTCGAGCTGGGAGGGCACTCGTTGCTGGCGACGCAGGCCATCTCCCGCATCCGTGGCGCCTTCGGTGTCGAGCTGCCCCTGAGAGATCTCTTCGAGGCACCCACGGTGGCCGCGCTCGCCGAGCGGGTGGACCGTTGGGTGCGCGCCGGGGCGGGCTTCGCTGCGCCTCCGTTGAAGCCTCGGGCGGGACTGACGAGCGTCCTGCCGCTGTCGTTCGCGCAGCAGCGCTTGTGGTTCCTGGAGCAGCTCGCGCCGGGGAGTGTCTTCTACAACGTGCCGGCGGTGGTGAAGGTGTCGGGGCCGCTCGACGTGGCCGCACTGGAACGCAGCTTCGACGCGCTCGTTCGTCGCCATGAGTCCTTGCGGACGACATTCCGCGCCGACGGTGGGACGCCCGTGCAGGTCATCGCGCCTGTGGGACAGGTGGTGTTCACGGTCGAGGACCTGAGCGGGCTCCCTGACGTGGAGCAGGAGGCACAGCGCCGAGCGGACGACGAGGCGCTGCGGCCGTTCGATCTGGCGAAGGGACCCTTGCTGCGGACCATGCTGCTTCGGCTCGGAGAGCGGGAGCACGTGTTGGTGCTGATGATGCACCACATCGTGTCCGACGGCTGGTCCATGGGTGTCCTCGTGCGAGAGGTCGCGGCGCTGTACGAGGCGTTCTCCCAGGGCCGTCCATCACCCTTGCCGGAACTGGTGGTGCAGTACCCGGACTACGCGGTGTGGCAGCGGGAGTGGCTGAAGGGCGAGGTGTTGGAGGCGCAGCTCGGATACTGGAAGCAACATCTGGAAGGGGCGCCCGCGGCACTGGAGCTGCCGACCGACAAGGCGAGGCCCACCGTTCAGACGTATGGCGGAGCTTTGCGGCACGAGGTGTGGCCGAAGGCGCTCTGGCGCGACATGGAGGCGCTCGGCCGTCGTGAAGGTGCGACGCCGTTCATGGTGTTGCTGGCTGCGTACCAGTGGGTGCTGTCCAAGTACGCGGGGCAGGAGGACGTGTGCGTGGGGGCTCCCGTCGCGGGGCGCGCGCAAGGCGAGACGGAGGGGCTGATCGGCTTCTTCGCGAACATGTTGGTGCTGCGGACGAAGGTGTCCCCGGCATCAACCTTCCGTGAGCTGATCGCTCAGGTGCGGGAGGTGACATTGGGTGCGTATGCGCACCAGGACGTACCGTTCGAGAAGCTGGTGGAGGAGCTTCAGCCCGAGCGTGACCTGAGCCGGAGTCCGTTGTTCCAGGTGACGCTGACGCTGCAGAACACGCCCGTGACGGAGGTGAAGCTCGGAGATGGCTTGAGGCTCTCCGGTGTGGAGTCGGAGGGGCGGACGTCGAAGTTCGACCTCTCCCTGGTGGTGGAGGAAGTGCAGGACGGCGTGGTGGTGGCGGCGAACTACAACACCGATCTGTTCGAAGCAGAGACGGTGCGCCGGCTGCTCCATCATCTGCGGACCCTGCTGGAGACGGCTATCGCAGGGCCGGAGAAGCGGCTGGCCGAGCTGTCGCTGATGGGCGGTGAGGAGCAGCATCGACTTGTGAAGGAATGGAGCGGGACGGCTTCGACGTATCCGCGCGACGCCAGCCTGAGTGCCCTCTTTGAGCAGCAGGTTCAGCGGACGCCGGATGCGGTGGCGGTGGAGTACGAGGACCGGCGGTTGACGTATGCGGAGTTGAACCGGCGTGCGAACCAGCTGGCACATCACCTGAGGGGGATGGGCGTTGGGCCCGAGGTGCGTGTGGGGCTGTGCGTGGAGCGCTCGCTGGAATTGGTGGTGAGCGTGCTGGGCATCCTGAAGGCAGGGGGCGTGTACGTGCCGCTGGATGCCAGCTATCCGCTGGAGCGACTGGCGTGGATGAAGGCGGAGGCCGGTGTCGCATTGCTGGTGGCGCAGGAGAAGCTGGCGGACGAGGTAGCCGCGGGTGGCGAGCTGGTGGTGTGCGTGGACACGGAGTGGGACACGCAAATTGCCCTGCAACCGGAGGTCGCACCAAGCATCCATGTGGGTGGGGGCAACCTGGTGTACGTGATGTTCACGTCGGGAAGCACGGGGAAGCCGAAGGGCGTAGGCGTGCCGCACCGAGCAGTGTCACGCCTGGTGCTGGGGACGGATTTCGCGCACTTCGGGCCAGAGGAGGTGTGGCTGCAACTGGCGCCCATCTCCTTCGACGCATCGACGTTGGAGGTGTGGGGCGCGCTGCTGCACGGCGCGAAGCTGGTGGTGTACCCGGCGGGGACGCCGTCGCTGGAGGAACTGGGCCGGAAGCTGGAGTCTTCAGGCGTGACGTCGCTGTGGCTGACAGCGGCGCTCTTCGAGCAGATGCAGGCGCGGCAGCCGAAGGCGCTGGCCAGCGTCCGCCAGTTGCTGGCGGGTGGAGACGCCTTGCCGGTGTCCCGCGTGAAGGAGCGGCTGGCGGCAGGTGGCCTGCTCATCAACGGGTATGGCCCGACGGAGAACACGACGTTCTCCAGCACGTACCGGATGGAGAGGCCGGAGGAAGTAGGCGCCTCGGTGTCTATCGGCCGGCCGGTGAAGAACACGGTGGCCTACGTGCTGGACGCGGGGATGCGCCCGGTGCCGGTGGGCGTGCCGGGTGAGCTGTACGTGGGCGGAGACGGCCTGGCAGTGGGGTACGTGGGGCGTCCGGAGCTGACGGCGGAGCGCTTCGTGCCGAGCCCGTACGGCGAAGGAGAGCGGCTGTACCGCACGGGGGACATGGTGCGGTGGCTGGGGAACGGGACGTTGGAGTTCCTGGGCCGAGCGGACACGCAGGTGAAGGTGCGCGGCTACCGGATTGAGCTGGGTGAAGTGGAAGCCGCGCTGGCCCAGCACGGTGGTGTCAACGAAGCCGTGGTGGTGGCACGGGAGGATGGAGGCGAAGGCAAGCGGTTGGTGGCCTACGTGACGGCGCAGGAAGGTGCATCGCTGGACACGGGTGCACTGAGAAGCCACGTGAAGCAGCGGCTGCCGGAGTACATGGTGCCGTCGGCGTATGTGGTGCTGGAGTCGCTGCCGCTGACGCCCAACGGGAAGGTGGACCGCAAGGCGCTGCCCGCCCCGGATGCCCAGGGTTCGAAGACGGCGCACTTTGAAGCGCCCCGCACGGCGAGTGAGGAGAAACTGGCGTCCATCTTCGCCGAGGTGCTGAACGTCGAGCGCGTCGGACTGGAGGGGGACTTCTTCGAGTTGGGCGGACACTCGCTGCTGGCAACGCAGTTGGTGTCGCGAGTGAGGGAAGAACTCCAGGTAGAGCTCCCGCTGCGAGACATCTTCGAATCCTCCACAGTGGGGAAGCTGGCCGAACGAATTGACGCATCCCGCGGGACGGCAGCGGTCGCGGTTCGAGCACCACCCCTGACGCGCGCTTCTCGGAGCGATGCGCTACCGCTGTCATTCGCGCAGCAGCGGCTGTGGTTCCTCGACCAGTTGGAGCCAGGCAGTCCGTTCTACAACGTCCCCTCAGTGGTGAAGTTGACTGGGCGTCTGCAAACGACCGCGTTGGAGGCCAGCTTCAGCGAACTCGTGCGGCGGCACGAGTCGTTGCGCACGACGTTCCGTGTCAGTGGCGGTGAACCCGTGCAGGTCATCGCAACGGATCCGCTTCAGCCTTTCCATCAGCTCGACTTCAGCGAACTGGAAGCGGAGCGCGAATCCACGGTGCGGCGCTGGATCGAAGAGGAGATTCAGCGTCCGTTCAACCTGGAGACGGGCCCGTTGCTGAGGGCGACGCTGCTGAAGGAGGGGGAAGAAGCGCACGTGCTGGTGCTGGTGATGCACCACATCGTTTCGGACGGCTGGTCGATGGGCGTGCTGGTGAGGGAGTTGGTGGCCCTGTACGAGGCGTACTCGCAGGGGCGCGAATCACCGCTTGCGGAGCTGGAGGTGCAGTACGCGGACTACGCGGTGTGGCAGCGAGGGTGGCTGAAGGGGGAGGTGCTGGAAGAGCAGCTCGGGTACTGGAGGAAGCAGCTTGCGGGTGCGCCAGCTGCACTGGAGTTGCCGACGGACAAGGTGAGGCCAGCGGTCCAGACGTACCGAGGAGAGACGAGAGGACTGGAGTGGCCGAAGGGGCTGTGGGAGGGGGTGAAGGGGCTGGCGCAGCGGGAGAACGCGACGCCCTTCATGGTGTTGCTGGCGGCCTTCCAGGTGGTGCTGTCTCGGTACGCGAGGCAGGAAGACGTGTGCGTCGGGACGGCGATAGCGAACCGGACGAGGGCTGAGACGGAAGGGCTGATTGGCTTCTTCGTCAACACGCTGGTGCTGCGGACGAAGGTGTCTGCGGCATCAAGCTTCCGGGAGCTGCTGGCGCAGGTGCGTGAAGTGACGTTGGGAGCGTACGCGCACCAAGAAGTGCCTTTCGAGAGGCTGGTGGAGGAGCTGCAGCCGGAGCGGGACTTGAGCCGTAGCCCGCTGTTCCAGGTGATGTTGGTGTTGCAGAACGCGCCGGGAGGGGCGGTGAGCCTTCCGGGGCTGAAGCTGGAGGCGGCGGAGTCGTCCGGGAAGACGTCGAAGTTCGACGTGACGCTGGGCTTGGGAGAGTCGAGCGCGGGCGGGCTGTCGGGCGCGCTCGAGTTCAACAGCGACCTGTTTGAAGCCGAGACGATGGAGCGGTTGCTGGGGCACTTGCGGGTGCTCCTGGAGACTGCTGTGAGCGCTCCAGAGCTGCCGCTGGCTGAGCTTCCGCTGATGGGCCGTGAAGAGCGGCAGCGGTTGGTGAAGGAGTGGCGCGGGACAGCTTCCACGTACCCACGCGACGCCAGCCTGAGTGTCCTCTTCGAGGAGCAGGTTCAGCGTACGCCGGACGCGGTGGCGGTGGAGTACGAGGACCGGCGGTTGACATACGCGGAGCTGAACCGACGCTCCAACCAGTTGGCACACCACCTGAGAAGCATGGGTGTGGGGCCTGAGGTGCGGGTGGGGTTGTGCGTGGAGCGCTCGCTGGAATTGGTGGTGAGCGTGCTGGGCATCCTGAAGGCGGGAGGCGTGTACGTGCCGCTGGATGCCAGCTACCCGCTGAAGCGGCTGACGTGGATGAAGCAGGAGGCGAGCGTCACGCTGCTGGTGGGGCAGCAGAAGTTGCTCGAGTCCATGATGCTCTCCGACACCGAGTCCAGGGTGTGCGTGGATACGGAGTGGGACGCTCAGATTGCTCATCAGCCAGAAAGCAACCTGAGTCCCAGTGTGGCCGGTGGGCACCTGGCGTATTTGATGTTCACGTCGGGAAGCACGGGGAAGCCGAAGGGCGTGGGCGTGCCACACCGAGCGGTGTCACGCCTGGTGCTGGGGACGGACTTCGCGCACTTCGGGCCGGAGGAAGTGTGGCTGCAACTGGCGCCCATCTCCTTCGACGCATCGACGCTGGAGGTATGGGGCGCGCTGCTGCACGGCGCGAAGTTGGTGGTGTACCCAGCAGGGACGCCATCGTTGGAGGAGTTGGGTCGCAAGCTGGAGTCGTCGGGCGTGACGTCGCTGTGGTTGACAGCGGCGCTCTTCGAGCAGATGCAGGCGCGACAGCCGAAGGCCTTGGCCAGCGTCCGCCAGTTGCTGGCGGGTGGTGACGCGCTGCCGGTGTCCCGTGTGAAGGAGCGGCTGGCAGCGGGCGGTGTGCTCATCAACGGGTATGGCCCGACGGAGAACACAACGTTCTCCAGCACGTACCGGATGGAGAGGCCGGAGGAGGTAGGCGCCTCGGTGTCTATCGGCCGGCCGGTGAAGAACACGGTGGCCTACGTGCTGGACGCGGGGATGCGCCCGGTGCCGGTGGGGGTGCCGGGCGAGCTGTACGTGGGCGGAGACGGGTTGGCCGTCGGGTACGTGGGGCGCCCGGAGCTGACGGCGGAGCGTTTCGTTCCGAATCCGTACGGCGACGGAGAGCGGCTGTACCGCACGGGGGACGTGGTGCGGTGGCTGCGCAACGGGACGTTGGAGTTCCTGGGCCGAGCGGACACGCAGGTGAAGGTGCGTGGCTACCGCATCGAGCTGGGTGAAGTGGAAGCCGCGCTGGCCCAGCACGGTGGTGTCAACGAAGCCGTCGTGGTGGCACGCGAGGACGGGAACGAAGGCAAGCGACTGGTGGCGTATGTGACAGCGCGCACGGGCACGAGCCTGGAGTCCAGCGCGCTGAGAAGCCACATGAAGCAGCGGCTACCGGAGTACATGGTGCCGTCGGCGTATGTGGTGCTGGAGTCGCTGCCGCTGACCCCCAACGGAAAGGTGGACCGCAAGGCGCTGCCTGCTCCGGTGGCGATGCTGGGCACGCCAGGTTCCGATTATGTGGCGCCGCGCACTCCCACAGAGGAACTGCTCGCTGGAATCTTCTCGCAGGTGCTGGGCGTGGAGCGGGTGGGTTCGAAGGACAATTTCTTCGAGCTGGGCGGCCACTCATTGTTGGCAACGCAGATGGTGTCGCGGATTCGGAGCACCTTCCGGATCGAGCTCCCGCTCCGTGAATTGTTCGAGGCTCCCACGCTGTCGATCCTGTCCGAGCGGGTGGACCATGCCATTCGCACGGGAGCGTCGATCACCGCTCCGCCCCTGAAGCCACGAGCGGATGGGAGCTGGGTGTTGCCTCCGTCGTTCGCGCAGCAGCGGCTATGGCTCCTGGACCAGATGGAGCGAGGGAGCGCCTCCTACAATGTGCCGGTCGTCCTTCGGGTAGAGGGGCCGCTCCAGGTCGAGGTCCTCGAGCGGAGCTTCGTGGAACTCGTGCGGCGCCACGAGTCGCTGCGGACGACGTTCAGCACTCGGGATGGAAAACCCGTTCAAATCATCGCAGCCGAACCGGTGCTGGCCTTCCGAAGCATGGGGCTGGAGTCATCGGCGGAGGCCGCGCGCACGGCGGAAGTCACCCGTCTGGTCGAACAGGAGGCACACCAGCGGTTCGATCTCGAACGTGGCCCTTTGCTGCGCGTGACGCTCCTGACGCTGTCCGAGCATGACCACGTGCTGATCCTGGTGACACACCACATCGTGTCTGATGGGTGGTCCATGGGCGTCCTCGTGCGGGATGTAACCGCACTCTACGAGGCGTTCTTGCAGGGGCGTCCCTCACTACTACCGGAACTGCCAGTGCAGTACCCGGACTACGCGGTGTGGCAGCGGGAGTGGCTGAAGGGCGAGGTGCTGGAGTCGCAACTCGCATACTGGAAGCGGCAGCTGAAGGGGGCACCCCAATCGCTGGAGCTGCCGACGGATAAACCGCGGCCCGCGGCGCAGAGCTTCCGAGGAGGCCATCTCGACCAATCCTGGCCCCTGGCCTTGTGGGAGCGGGTGAAGGCCCTGGCACAGCGTGAAGGAGCAACGCCGTTCATGGTGCTGCTGGCGGCCTTCCAGGTGGTGCTGTCGAGGTACGCGAGACAGGACGACGTGTGCGTGGGGTCGCCCATCGCAGGGCGTACGCAAGGCGAGACGGAAGGGCTGATCGGCTTCTTCACGAACATGCTGGTGCTGCGGACGAAGGTCTCCCCTGTGTCGAGCTTCCGCGAGCTGCTCGCTCAGGTGCGAGAGGTGACGCTCGGCGCGTATGCGCACCAGGACGTGCCGTTCGAGAAGCTGGTGGAGGAGCTTCAGCCCGAGCGTGACCTGAGTCGCAGTCCGCTGTTCCAGGTGACGCTGACGCTGCAGAACACGCCCGTGACGGAGGTGAAGCTCGGAGATGGCTTGAGGCTCTCCGGTGTGGAGTCGGAGGGGCGGACGTCGAAGTTCGACCTGTCTCTGGTGATGGAGGAGGTGAAGGACGGCGTCATGGCGATGGTCAACTACAACAGCGACTTGTTCGAGGCCGGGACGATGGACCGGATGCTCGGACACTTGAGGGTGCTGTTGGAGGCAGCCGTCGTCGCGCCGGAGCAGCGGCTGGCCGAGCTGCCACTGATGGGCAGTGAAGAGCAGCAGCGGTTGGTGAAGGAATGGAGCGGGACAGCTTCCACGTACCCACGCGACGCCAGCCTGAGTGCCCTCTTCGAGCAGCAGGTTCAGCGGACGCCGGACGCGGTGGCGGTGGAGTACGAGGACCGGCGGTTGACGTACGCGGAGCTGAACCGGCGTGCGAACCAGCTGGCACATCACCTGAGGGGGATGGGCGTTGGGCCCGAGGTGCGTGTGGGGCTGTGCGTGGAGCGCTCACTGGAGCTGGTGGTGAGCGTGCTGGGCATCCTGAAGGCGGGAGGCGTGTACGTGCCGTTGGATGCCAGCTATTCGCTGGAGCGTCTGGCGTGGATGAAGCAAGAGGCGGGCGTCGCGGTGCTGGTGGCGCAGGAGAAGCTGGCGGACGAGGTGGCCGCGGGTGGCGAGTTGGTGGTGTGTGTGGACACGGAGTGGGACACGCAGATTGCCCATCAGCCGCAAACCACGCCCAGTGCCAACGTGGGCGGTGGAAACCTGGCGTACGTGATGTTCACGTCGGGAAGCACGGGGAAGCCGAAGGGGGTGGCAGTGCCGCATCGGGCGGTGTCTCGCTTGGTGCTGGGAACGGACTTCGCGCACTTCGGGCCCGAAGAGGTTTGGCTGCAACTGGCGCCCATCTCCTTCGACGCATCGACGCTGGAGCTGTGGGGCGCACTGCTGCACGGCGCGAAGCTGGTGGTGTACCCGGCGGGGACGCCGTCACTAGAGGAACTGGGCCGCAAGCTGGAGTCGTCGGGCGTGACGTCGCTGTGGCTGACAGCAGCGCTCTTCGAGCAGATGCAGGCGCGGCAGCCGAAGGCCTTGGCCAGCGTCCGCCAGTTGCTGGCGGGTGGCGACGCCTTGCCGGTGTCCCGTGTGAAGGAGCGGCTGGCAGCGGGCGGTGTGCTCATCAACGGGTATGGCCCGACGGAGAACACGACGTTCTCCAGCACGTACCGGATGGAGAGGCCGGAGGAAGTAGGCGCCTCGGTGTCTATCGGCCGGCCGGTGAAGAACACCGTGGCTTACGTGCTGGACGGGGCAATGCGTCCAGTGCCTGTGGGCGTTCCGGGTGAGCTGTACGTGGGCGGAGACGGCTTGGCAGTGGGGTACGTAGGGCGTCCAGAGCTGACGGCGGAGCGCTTCGTACCGAATCCGTACGGTGAAGGAGAGCGGCTGTACCGGACGGGCGACGTGGTGCGGTGGCTGGGGAACGGGACGCTGGAGTTCCTGGGCCGCGCGGACACGCAGGTGAAGGTGCGTGGCTACCGGATTGAGTTGGGTGAAGTGGAAGCCGCGCTGGCCCAGCACCGTGGCGTCAACGAAGCAGTCGTGGTGGCACGCGAGGACGGGAACGAAGGCAAGCGGTTGGTGGCCTACGTGACGGCGCAGGAAGGGGCCACACTGGACGCGGGTGCACTGCGAAGCCACGTGAAGCAGCGGCTACCGGAGTACATGGTTCCGTCGGCGTATGTGGTGCTGGAGTCGTTGCCGCTGACGCCCAACGGAAAGGTGGACCGCAAGGCGCTGCCCGCACCGGATGCACAAGGCCCGAAGGCAGCGCACTTCGAGGCGCCTCGCACGGCGACTGAGGAGAAGCTGGCGTCCATCTTCGCCGAGGTGCTGAACGTCGAGCGAGTCAGCGTCGACGAAGACTTCTTCGAGCTGGGTGGCCACTCGCTGCTGGCCACGCAGTTGGTTTCGCGCGTGCGCGAGTCCTTCCAGGTAGAACTCCCCCTGAGGGACGTCTTCGAATCGCCGACGGTGGAGAAACTGGCCCTCCGGCTGGGCCACGCACAGGTGGGGGGCTTGATGCCCCAGGCGCCACCACTGAAGCGGGTACTGCGCCAGGGGGCATTGCCGCTATCATTCGCTCAGCAGCGACTGTGGTTCCTCGACCAACTGGAGCCTGGCAGCGCCTTCTACAACGTGCCGGTCGCAGTGAGGCTCACAGGCGTCCTCGACGTTGCAGCGTTGCGCCGTAGCTTCGATGAGTTGGTTCGCCGACACGAATCGTTGCGAACCACCTTCCGTGCTCAGGACGGGATGCCCGTCCAGATTGTCTCCGACACTTCAACGACCCGGTTGGAAGTCTTGGCGCGCGGAACTCCGGACGACGGTGAAGGAGGGCTGGGGACAAAACGCCTCGCGGAGCAAGAGGCACTTCGCCCGTTCAACCTGGAGACGGGCCCGTTGCTGAGGGCGACGCTGCTGAAGGAGGGGGAAGAAGCGCACGTGCTGGTGCTGGTGATGCACCACATCGTGTCGGACGGCTGGTCGATGGGCGTGCTGGTGAGAGAGTTGGTGGCCCTGTACGAGGCGTACTCGCAGGGGCGCGAGTCACCGTTGGCTGAGCTGGAGGTGCAGTACGCGGACTACGCGGTGTGGCAGCGTGAATGGCTGAAGGGGGAGGTGCTGGAAGAGCAGCTCGGGTACTGGAGGAAGCAGCTTGCGGGTGCACCAGCGGCACTGGAGTTGCCGACGGACAAGGTGAGGCCAGCGGTCCAGACGTACCGAGGAGAGACGAGAGGACTGGAGTGGCCGAAGGGGCTGTGGGAGGGAGTGAAGGGGCTGGCGCAGCGAGAGAATGCGACGCCCTTCATGGTGTTGTTGGCGGCCTTCCAGGTGGTGCTGTCTCGGTACGCGAGGCAGGAGGATGTGAGCGTCGGGACGGCGATAGCGAACCGGACGAGGGCTGAGACGGAGGGGCTGATTGGCTTCTTCGTCAACACGCTGGTGCTGCGGACGAAGGTGTCTGCGGCGTCGAGCTTCCGGGGGCTGCTGGCGCAGGTGCGTGAAGTGACGTTGGGAGCGTACGCGCACCAGGAAGTGCCCTTCGAGCGGTTGGTGGAGGAGCTGCAGCCGGAGCGGGACTTGAGCCGCAGCCCGCTGTTCCAGGTGATGTTGGTGCTGCAGAACGCGCCGGGAGGGGCGGTGAGCCTGCCGGGGCTGAAGTTGGAGGCAGCGGAGTCGACTGGGAAGACGTCGAAGTTCGATTTGACGCTCGGGTTGAGTGAGACGGATGAGGGCCTTTCTGGAGGACTCGAGTTCAACAGCGACCTGTTTGAAGCCGAGACGATGGAGCGGCTGCTGGAACATCTGCGGGTGTTGTTGGATGCAGCCGTCGCTCGGCCTGAGACGCGGCTGGCCGAGCTGCCGCTGATGGGTCGTGAGGAACAGCAGCGACTGGTGAAGGAGTGGAGCGGGGCGACTGCGCAATACCCACGAGATGCGTCGTTGGCGCAGTTGTTCGACGCACAGGCGCAGCGGACGCCGGATGCGGTGGCGGTCGAGTACGAGGACCGGCGGCTGACGTACGCGGAGCTGAACCGACGCGCCAACCAGTTGGCGCACCACCTGAAGGGCATGGGCGTGGGGCCGGAAGTCCGGGTGGGCTTGTGCGTGGAGCGCTCGCTGGAGCTGGTGGTGAGCGTGCTGGGCATCCTCAAGGCGGGGGGCGTTTACGTGCCTTTGGATGCCAGCTATCCGCTGGATCGCCTGGCGTGGATGAAGCAGGAAGCAGGCGTCACGCTGCTGGTGGGACAGCAGAAGCTGCTTGAGTCCATGGGGCTCGATGACACCGAGTCCAGGGTGTGCGTGGACACGGAGTGGGAGACGCAGATTGCCCACCATCCCGTGAGCACTTCGAGCGCCAACGTGGGCGGTGGAAGCCTGGCGTACGTGATGTTCACGTCGGGAAGTACCGGGAAGCCGAAGGGTGTGGGCGTGCCGCACCGCGCGGTGTCTCGCTTGGTGCTGGGAACGGACTTCGCGCACTTCGGGCCCGAAGAGGTTTGGCTGCAACTGGCGCCCATCTCCTTCGACGCATCGACGCTGGAGCTGTGGGGCGCACTGCTGCACGGCGCGAAGCTGGTGGTGTACCCGGCGGGGACGCCGTCACTAGAGGAACTGGGCCGCAAGCTGGAGTCGTCGGGCGTGACGTCGCTGTGGCTGACAGCAGCGCTCTTCGAGCAGATGCAGGCGCGGCAGTCGAAGGCCTTGGCCAGCGTCCGCCAGTTGCTGGCGGGTGGCGACGCGCTGCCAGTGTCCCGTGTGAAGCAGCGGCTGGCAGCGGGCGGTGTGCTCATCAACGGGTATGGCCCGACGGAGAACACGACGTTCTCCAGCACGTACCGGATGGAGAGGCCGGAGGAAGTAGGCGCTTCGGTGTCTATCGGCCGGCCGGTGAAGAACACCGTGGCTTACGTGCTGGACGGGGCAATGCGTCCAGTGCCTGTGGGCGTTCCGGGTGAGCTGTACGTGGGCGGAGACGGCCTGGCAGTGGGGTACGTAGGGCGTCCAGAACTGACGGCGGAGCGCTTCGTGCCGAGTCCGTTCGGTGAAGGGGAGCGACTGTACCGCACGGGGGATGTGGTGCGGTGGCTGAGCAACGGGACGTTGGAGTTCCTGGGCCGCGCGGACACACAGGTGAAGGTGCGTGGCTACCGGATTGAGCTGGGTGAAGTGGAATCCGCGCTGGCCCAGCACAGTGGCGTCAACGAAGCCGTGGTCGTGGCGCGGGAGGATGGAGGCGAAGGCAAGCGGTTGGTGGCCTATGTGACGGCGCAGGAAGGTGCCTCGCTGGGCACGGGTGCATTGCGAAGCCACGTGAAGCAACGGCTGCCGGAGTACATGGTGCCGTCGGCGTATGTGGTGCTGGAGTCGCTGCCGCTGACACCCAACGGAAAGGTGGACCGCAAGGCGCTGCCCGCTCCAGATGCACAAGGCCCGAGGACGGCGCACTTCGAGGCGCCTCGCACGGCGACTGAGGAGAAGCTGGCGTCCATCTTCGCCGAGGTGCTGAACGTCGAGCGAGTTAGCGTCGACGAAGATTTCTTCGAGCTGGGTGGCCACTCGCTGCTGGCCACGCAGTTGGTGTCGCGCGTGCGCGAGTCCTTCCGGGTTGAACTGCCACTCCGGACAGTTTTCGAGTCCCGGTCTGTTGAGACACTGGCGAGGCGGCTGGACGGTGCCTCGGGAGTCGCTGTTGGGCTGAGAGGCCCTCCGGTGGTTCGCGCTTCACGCGACGGCGCGCTTCCTCTGTCGTTCGCACAGCAACGGCTGTGGTTCCTCCATCAGCTTGACCCCGACAGTGCTTTCTACAACGTGCCCGTGGCGGTGAAGCTCTCGGGGGCCCTTGATGTTGCGGCACTGGAACGGAGCTTCCAGTCACTGGTTCTCCGTCATGAGGCGCTGCGCACGACGTTCCGTTCCGAGGCAGGCGTTCCCACCCAGGTCATCTCTCCCGCAGGAAGGGGCGCGCTGGAGTTCGTGGACCTGAGTGCACTCCAGGGCACGGAGAAGACCCTGGAGGTCCAGCGTCGAACGGAACTTCAAACACTTCGCCCGTTCAACCTGGAGACGGGCCCGCTGCTGAGGGCGACGCTGCTGAAGGAGGGGGAAGAAGCGCACGTGCTGGTGCTGGTGATGCACCACATCGTTTCGGACGGCTGGTCGATGGGCGTGCTGGTGAGGGAGTTGGTGGCCCTGTACGAGGCGTACTCGCAAGGGCGCGAGTCACCGCTCGCGGATCTGGAGGTGCAGTACGCGGACTACGCGGTGTGGCAGCGAGGGTGGCTGAAGGGGGAGGTGCTGGAAGAGCAGCTCGGGTACTGGAGGAAGCAGCTTGCGGGTGCGCCAGCGGCGCTGGAGTTGCCGACGGACAAGGTGAGGCCGGCGGTCCAGACGTACCGAGGGGACACGAGAGGGCTGGAGTGGCCGAAGGAGCTGTGGGAGGGGGTGAAGGGGCTGGCGCAGCGGGAGAATGCGACGCCCTTCATGGTGCTGCTGGCGGCCTTCCAGGTGGTGCTGTCGAGGTACGCGCGCCAGGACGACGTCTCTGTGGGCTCCCCCATCGCCAATCGCACGCGAGCCGAGACGGAGGCGTTGATTGGCTTCTTCGTGAACACGCTCGTGCTGCGGACACGGCTGGATGGCAATCCCAGCTTCCGTGAGTTGCTGGCGCAGGTGCGCGAAGTGACGCTGGGCGCGTACGCGCACCAGGAAGTGCCTTTCGAGAGGCTGGTGGAGGAGCTTCAGCCGGAGCGGGACCTGAGCCGCAGCCCGCTGTTCCAGGTGATGTTGGTGCTGCAGAACACTCCAGGAGGCGCGGTAAGCCTGCCCGGACTGAAGCTGGAGGCAGCGGAGTCGACTGGGAAGACGTCGAAGTTCGACTTGACGCTCGGCTTGGGAGCGTCGAGCGCAGGCGGACTGACGGGCGCGTTGGAGTTCAACAGTGACCTGTTCGAAGCCGAGACGATGGATCGGCTGCTAGGGCACCTGAGGGTGCTGTTAGAGGCCGCCGTCGCTGAGCCGGAGACGCGGCTGGCCGAGCTGCCGCTGATGGGCAGTGACGAGCAGTATCGACTGGTGAAGGAATGGAGCGGGACGGCTTCGACATACCCACGCGATGCGAGCCTGAGTGCTCTCTTTGAGCAGCAGGCTCAGCGGACGCCGGACGCGGTGGCGGTGGAGTACGAAGGCCAGCGACTGACGTACGCGGAATTGAATCAGCGTGCGAACCAGTTGGCGCACCACCTGAAGGCCATGGGGGTGGGGCCGGAAGTCCGAGTGGGATTGTGCGTGGCGCGCTCGCTGGAGTTGGTGGTGAGTGTGCTGGGCATCCTGAAGGCAGGGGGCGTGTATGTGCCTCTGGATGCCAGCTACCCGCTGGCGCGTCTGGCATGGATGAAGGCGGAGGCCGGCGTCGCGGTGCTGGTGGCGCAGGAGAAGCTCGCGGACGAGGTGGCCGCGGGTGGCGAGCTGGTGGTGTGCGTGGACACGGAGTGGGACACGCAGATTGCCCTCCAGCCGGAAACCACGCCCAGTTCCAACGTGGGCGGTGGGCATCTGGCGTACGTGATGTTCACGTCGGGAAGCACGGGGAAGCCGAAGGGCGTAGGCGTGCCTCACCGAGCAGTGTCGCGCCTGGTGCTGGGGACTGACTTCGCGCACTTCGGGCATGAGGAGGTGTGGCTGCAGTTGGCACCCATTTCCTTCGACGCATCGACGCTGGAAGTGTGGGGCGCGCTGCTGCACGGCGCGAAGTTGGTGGTGTACCCGGCGGGGACGCCGTCGCTGGAGGAGTTGGGCCGGAAGCTGGAGTCTTCTGGCGTGACGTCGTTGTGGCTGACGGCAGCGCTCTTCGAGCAGATGCAGGCGCGGCAGCCGAAGGCCTTGGCCAGCGTCCGCCAGTTGCTGGCGGGTGGCGACGCCTTGCCGGTGTCCCGTGTGAAGGAGCGGCTGGCAGCGGGCGGTGTGCTCATCAACGGGTATGGCCCGACGGAGAACACGACGTTCTCCAGCACGTACCGGATGGAGAGGCCAGAGGAAGTAGGTGCCTCGGTGTCTATCGGCCGGTCGGTGAAGAACACCGTGGCTTACGTGCTGGACGGGGCAATGCGTCCCGTGCCTGTGGGCGTGCCGGGCGAGTTGTACGTGGGCGGAGACGGGCTGGCAGTGGGGTACGTGGGACGCCCAGAGTTGACGGCGGAACGCTTCGTGCCGAGCCCATTCGGTGACGGAGAGCGGCTGTACCGCACGGGGGACGTGGTGCGGTGGCTGAAGAACGGGACGCTGGAGTTCCTGGGCCGAGCGGACACGCAGGTGAAGGTGCGCGGTTACCGCATCGAGTTGGGCGAAGTGGAAGCGGCGCTAGCCCAGCACCGTGGCGTCAACGAAGCCGTGGTCGTGGCACGCGAGGACGGTGGTGAAGGCAAGCGACTGGTGGCCTACGTGACGGCGCAGGAAGGTGCCTCGCTGGACACGGGGGCACTGCGGAGCCACGTGAAGCAGCGACTGCCGGAGTACATGGTGCCGTCGGCGTATGTGGTGCTGGAGTCGCTGCCGCTGACGCCCAATGGAAAGGTGGACCGCAAGGCACTGCCCGCGCCGGACACAGAGGGCACGGCGAGCGAGAAATATGTGGCGCCTCGAACAGCGACCGAAAAGACGTTGGCCGCAATCTTCGTCGACGTCCTGAAGGTCGAGCGGGTCGGGCTCGACGGAGACTTCTTCGAACTGGGCGGACACTCATTGTTAGCTACGCAGTTGGTGTCGCGCGTGCGGGAGGAACTCCAAGTAGAGCTCCCCCTTCGAGACATCTTCGAGTGTCCCACGGTGGAGAAGCTCGCAGAGCGGCTGGACCACACTTCGAAAACGGATGGCGGCGCGCAGCCACCGCCGTTGGTCCGGGTTCCTCGTGACAGGGCGCTTCCCCTGTCATTCGCCCAGCAGCGCTTGTGGTTCCTCGCGCAGTTGGATCCTGACAGCACTGTCTACAACGTCCCGGCGTCGGTGCGGTTGGCGGGCGCCTTGAACGTTCCCGCGCTGAAGCAGAGCTTCGACGCACTGGTCCGTCGTCACGAGGCGCTGCGCACCACGTTCCGGACCGAGGGCGGTTCGCCGGTACAGGTCATCGACCCACGGGGCGGAGCGCGGCTCGACATCGTAGACCTGCGCTCGCTGCCAGTGGCGCGGAGGGAAGAGGAGGCGCAGCGGATCGCGCAAGAGGCGTCACAGCGCCCGTTCGACCTGGAAAGCGGTCCGCTGCTGCGGCTCGCCTTGCTCGCGCTGTCGGAGCAGGACCATGTGTTGGTGCTGGTGATGCACCACATCGTCTCGGACGGTTGGTCCATGGGGATCCTGGTTCGCGAGTTGACCGAACTCTATGCGTCCTTCTCCCAGGGACAGCCGTCGCACCTGCCGGAACTCCCGCTTCAGTACGCGGACTACGCGGTCTGGCAGCGCGAGTGGCTCCAGGGGGACCTCCTGGACGCGCAGCTCGGCTACTGGAAGCAACGCCTGGACGGCGCGCCCCGGTTGCTGGAGCTGCCCACGGACAGGCCGCGTCCGGCAGTCCAGTCCCTGGAAGGGGCGTACGTGCCCTACTCGTTGGGCCGTGGGCTGTCCGAGGCGGTGCATGCACTCGCCCGCCGTGAAGGCGTCACGCCGTTCATGGTGCTGCTGGCGGCGTTCCAGGCCGTGCTGGCGCGTTACTCAGGGCAGGACGACGTGAGTGTCGGTTCGCCCATCGCCGGACGCACTCGCGCGGAGACGGAGGGGCTCATCGGCTTCTTCGTGAACACGCTGGTGCTCAGAACCCAGCTGGAGGGTAGCCAGTCCTTCCGTGAGCTGCTGGCTCGGGTCCGGGAGGTCACGCTTGGTGCCTACGCGCACCAGGAAGTGCCTTTCGAGAAGCTCGTCGAGGCGCTGCGTCCGGAGCGCAGCCTCAGTCATTCGCCGATGTTCCAGGTCATGCTCACCTTCGACAGCACTCCGGATGCAGGTGGGGACGCGCAGGCCGCCACGGGGATGAAGCACGTCGCCGTGGAGCACCGGGTGTCGCGGTTCGACCTCTCGCTCGGCTTCGTGGAAGGCAAGGACGGCTTCTCCGGTGGACTGGAGTACAGCACCGTCCTCTTCGAGCCCGAGACTGCAGCGCGACTTCTGGCCCACCTGAAGACGCTGCTTGAAGGTGCCGTGACGGAGCCGGACCGGTCCGTGTACGCGCTGCCCTTGCTGGACGCGGATGAACAGCGGCGGTTGCTGGTGGAGTGGAATGACACCGGCTCCGGCGACGTCACGGAGTCGAGCATCCACGCCCTGGTCGAACGGCAGGCGGCGGCCACTCCCGACGCCGTGGCTGTGGTGGCTGGTGACGAAGTGCTCACGTACTGCGAGCTCATGCAGCGGTCGGACCGGCTGGCGCGGAAGCTCCGCACTCTGGGCGTCGGGCCGGAGGTCCGCGTGGGCCTCTGTGCGGAGCGCAATGCGGACCTGCTGATCGCGGTGCTCGGCATCCTCAAGGCGGGTGGCGCGTACGTCCCGTTGGACCCGGCATACCCGAGCCAGCGGCTGGCCTTCATGATCGAGGACTCCCAGCCTCGCGTCCTTGTGGGTCAGCGCGCGCTGCTCGACGCGCTGCCTCACGGGGACGTGGCCCGGTTGGCGCTCGACGATGCGAATGGGCTCGTGGCGGAAGCCGAGGCGGCGCCGGTGCCCAGATCCGCTCCGGACCATCTGGCCTACGTGCTGTTCACGTCGGGCAGCACGGGCCGGCCGAAGGGCGTGGCCCTGGCGCATCGCAGCGCCGTGGCCTTCCTGCGCTGGACGACGCGGTCCTTCTCGCCGGACGAACTGGTGGGGGTTCTCGCCTCCACGTCGCTCAACTTCGACCTGTCCGTGTTCGAGATGTTCGCGCCGCTCATCCGTGGCGGGTCCGTGGTCATCGCTCGCAATGCCTTGGAGTTGCCGTCGCTCCCGGGGGCACGGAGGGTGACGCTCATCAACACGGTGCCCTCCGCGATGGCGGAGTTGGTGCGTGCCCATGCCGTGCCGGACTCGGTGCGCACGGTGAACCTGGCGGGAGAACCGCTGGCCCAATCCCTGGTGGACGCCATCCACCAGTCCGCACCCGGTGTGCGGCGCGTGCTCAACCTCTACGGCCCCACCGAGGACACGACGTACTCGACCTGGACCGTGGCCCCTCGTGGCGCCACGCGGGAGCCCACCGTGGGGCGGCCGATTGAGGGGACTCGCGCGTACGTGCTGGATGCGCTCGGTCAACCCGTGCCTCAGGGCGTGGCGGGCGAGTTGTACCTGGGCGGGGCTGGGCTTGCCCGAGGGTATGTCGACCGGCCCGAGTTGACCGCCGAGCGCTTCGTCCCCGACGCGTTCAGTCCGCAGCCCGGTGCGCGGCTGTACCGCACCGGAGACCGCGTGCGGTGGTTGCCGGATGGCGTGCTGCAGTACCTGGGCCGAATCGACCAGCAGGTGAAGGTGCGTGGCTTCCGAATCGAACTGGGCGAAATCGAGGCGGTGTTGCGAAGGCATCCGGACGTGCGCGACGCCGTGGTGCTTGTGCGCGAGGACGGGAGCGAAGGACGGCGCCTGGTGGCGTACATCGTGCCCCAGCCGGACAGGGCGCCCGATGCCACGGCGCTCCGGCGCTTCGTGAAGGAAGGGCTGCCGGACTTCATGGTGCCCTCGGTGGTGATGGTGCTGGCCTCGCTGCCGCTGACGCCCAACGGCAAGGTGGACCGCAAGGCGCTCCCGGCGCCGGACGCCCTTCGTCCGGAGTCGACGCGGGCCCATGTAGCGCCTCGGGATGCGCTGGAGCTCCTGCTCGCGCGCATCTGGGAGGAGTTGCTGGGCACCGGCCCCATTGGCATCCACTCCGACTTCTTCGAGTTGGGTGGGCACTCGCTTCTGGCCATGCGGATGGTGTCGCTCATCCGCGAGCGCCTGGGACGCAGCCTGCCCGTGGTTTCACTGTTCCAGGCGGGGACGCTGGCGGAACAGGCCTCTCGGCTCCGGCAGGCCCCCGGGCACGTGTCCCCGCTGGTGCCCATCCAGAGTGGCGGTTCGCAGCGGCCCGTCTTCTGCGTCCATCCCGTCAGCGGCAACGTCCTGCCGTACCTGGAACTGGCGCGGCGCCTGGGGCCGGACCAACCGTTCTACGCGTTCCAGGCCCCGGGCCTCGAAGGCGAGCGGGCTCCGCTGGGGACCGTGGAGGCGATGGCCGCCACCTATGTGGAGGCCATGCGCGGCGTCCAGGCCAGCGGGCCATACCGGCTGGCGGGGTGGTCCTTGGGAGGTGTGGTGGCCTTCGAAATGGCGCGGAAATTGGAGCAGCAGGGGGAGCAGGTGGAGCAGCTGACGCTCATCGACGCCTACGCCTTCGAACAGCGGCCAGTGGAACCCGTGGGCGCGGAGTGGATTGCCGCCCGGTTCGTGGAGTTCACGGGCCAACTCCTGGGTATGCCCGTCTCGGAGTTGATGGCGGATGCGCATCCCGCGGACGAGGCTTCGCTGCTGGGCCGCCTGTTGGATCTGGGGCGGCGCACCGGTGTTCTGGCTCAGGGCGTTGGATCCGAACAACTCCACGCGCTGTACCGTGTCTACGAGAGCAACCTCCGCGCCCTCTGGGATTATCGACCGGGACGCTACGGTGGCCGCGTCACGCTGCTGCGCGCGAGCGAGACGCACGTACCCACGGGCACGGATGGCGGCTGGGGAGCGCTGGCGGCAGGAGGGGTGGAGGTGCACGAACTCTCCGGTGACCACCACTCCATCCTCAAGGCGCCAGCGGTTGACGTGATCGCGGAGACGATGGCGCTGAGCCGACCCACAGTTCCGTGACCTGTTCACCAAAGCCAGACGGGGGCGAACGCCTTCTCCGTGCGGGCTCAGGGTTTCGTCTGAATGCACTCGTCGGCGGGGCGGAAGGGCAGGGCGTAGAGCTCTCGCCCGCTGGCTTCGTCCTCGGCGGTGAAGAACACGTCCCAGCCGGAGCGGATGAAGGCGCGTGGGGTTCGCGCTGTCCCCGCGTCGAGCTTCCGGGTGCTGGACACAGTGCCGTTGCTCACCCAGGGCTCCGCTCCATGCCCCATCGTCGCGCCGAAGAAGAGCCAACCCTGGATGGCAGTCACCTCGGTGGGGGATGCGCCCTCCGTCCCGGGCACCAGGTCCGCGAAGAGCTTCGTTCCTCTCGACGTGCCATCGCTCACCCACAGCTCGCGGCCGTGCTGGCCGTCATCCGCCGCGAAGTAGAGGTGCTCTCCAAGCACGGCCAGGAACGCCGGAGCCGAGCCCTCCGCTCCGGGCCGGAGGTCCTTCACCCGCCGCGTGCCGGACACCGTGCCGTCGCTGACCCACAGTTCCTCGCCCTCCGGCGTGTCCGAGCCCGCGCTGAAATAGAGCCGGCCCTGGAACGCCACCAGGTCGTGCGGGTACCGGCCCGGAAAGAAGCGCAGGCGGCGTGTGCCCTCCGCCGTGCCGTCCGTGACGTAGAGCGTGGCCTCGCCTTCGTCGGGGTCCACCAGGAAAAAGAGCCTTTCGCCCACGGACTTCATGCGGAAGATGACCGTGTCCTCGAAGACCTTGAGGAGGGGCGTGAAGGCCGCGCCGCCTTCGCTTCGCACGAGCCAGTTCTCTTCGTCCACGCTGATGACGAAGTAGAGCGAGCCGTCGTGAACGGCGAAGCGGCGAGGGAAGGAACTGTCCTCGCCTGGGACGAGGTCCGCGACCTCATGGGTGCCCGCGTCCGTGCCATCGCTGGTCCACAGCTCGTTGCCGTGCGCGCCACCCGGCGCGGCGGCGGAGAAGTAGAGCCGGCCCTGGTACGCGACCAACGTCTGCCCAGCTCCCAGGCCGGCGCCAATGGGAAGCACGCGCTTCATCAGGGACGTCCCTTCGGACGTGCCGTCGCTGGTCCACAGGGCGCGGCCATTCACC
This sequence comes from Myxococcus sp. CA023, assembly GCF_010998615.1. GTDB lineage: Bacteria > Myxococcota > Myxococcia > Myxococcales > Myxococcaceae > Myxococcus. The sequence continues at coordinate 138,599 of NZ_JAAEAH010000001.1, forward strand.
CCATCGTCCGCGATGAAGAAGAGCCGGTCTCCCACGCGTGTGAGGTCGGTGGGGTTGGAGCCCTCCGGTCCCGGCGCGATGTCCCGGAGCATCCGGGTTCCTTCGCCCTGCGTGCCGCTGCTCGTCCACAGCTCGGCGCCGTGTTGACCGTCATCCGCGGTGAAGAAGAGCAAGCCATCACCGTGGAGGCGTTCCTGGATCGCTGCCTCCTGGGGGCCGGGGTGGATGTCCGCGAGCCTGCGCACGCTGGTCCCACATGGCTCCCACATTCGGTGGTTCGCGGGCCGCCGCGCGGGCGCTTCATTGGATGACGGGAGCGTGTCGTCCACCGGTAGCGGCTCACAGGCCACCAGAAGGGTCAGTAGCACGGGGGTCGCACGCCACGACTTCGTCATCAGCAGCTCCGTGAGGTCGAGACCATCTTGGAGCGTAATTCTGTAGATGGTGGGGGCTTGCCCCACCTGCCCACGGGTCCTGAACGCCGTTTGTAGCGTGACGCTTCACACCGACACCCCGTGTGACACCCGTCTGTTTCACTTTCCAAGAAAAAGTTGTGAACATTGGAAAACAGGACACGCTCCTGGTACTTCGAGAGCACCTCCCCGCGGTACCGGAAAGGTGCACTGTATGCAGCGATGTATCGGAGCAGCCCCACGGCGTTTCCTGTCCCTCTCCCTCATGTCCGTCATGGCGCTGAGCCAGGGGTGCCAACCCACGGACGAAGACTTGCCTGTCGAGGAGTCCGCGACGGGCGAAGTCGCACAGTCCGTCTCGGTTCCTGGCTTCGCGGAGATGCACCACCACATGTTCGCCGAGGAGGCGTTCGGCGGTGGTTGGTTCCACGGCAAGCACAACGGCTCTCTGGTGAGCTGTGACGGTGGCTTGCCGGAGAGTGACCACGCGCGCGTTCGCATGGACCTGGGCTCCATGCTCAACGTGTGCCCCAACGCGGGCGGAATCAATCTGAGCGGCGTGCCGGTGCTGTCGCAGATGTTCGGGGTGGGCGGCGCGGTGGCGTCGGAAATCATCGGCGAGGTCGAAGGGACGGAGGGCGACACCGGTCTCCACCTGGGCCGGATGAGCGTGCCCACGCAGTGGCCGCGCTGGGACACCATCGCGCATCAGCAGGCCTGGGAGGGCTGGCTGCAGCAGGCGCATCAGGGTGGCATGTCCCTGGTCACCATCTCCCTGGTGAGCAACGAGTTCCTCTGCAGGGCGCTGCCGTACCAGAACATCAAGCGTCCATGTGACGAGATGGTGGACGTGGACGTGCAGCTGCAGATGGCGCGTGACTTTGACGCGCGCACGTCGTGGGCGGAGATCGCGCTATCGCCGGCGCACGCGCGGCAGATCATCGCCTCCGGCAAGCTGGCCATGGTGCTCTCCATCGAGTCGAGCAAGCTGTTCGGCACCAAGAACTGGCAGTCCGAGCTCAACCGCGTCTACTCGCTGGGCGTGCGCTCCATCCAGCCGGTGCACCAGCTGGACAACCGTTTCGGCGGCGCGGCGCCCCACAACGCCATCTTCCAGGTCTCGCAGTTCCTGGAGAACTGCCACGTGGACACCGACTGCGGCCTCACGGGCAACGGCTTCACGCTGGGCTTCGACGTGGACGCCAACTGCAAGAACACCAAGGGCCTGACGACCGAGGGCCGGGCGCTGGTCGCCGAGATGATGAACAAGGGCATGCTCGTCGACGTGGCGCACATGTCCGAGCGCTCCGTGGACGACACGTTCGCCATCGCCCAGAGCCGCAACTACTACCCCATGTACATCTCCCACGGTCATTTCCGTGAGGTGATGCACCCGGGGCTCGCCGCCAACGAGAAGACGACGCCCGCGTCCATCATCCGCTACCTGCGCCAGACGGGCGGCATGTTCGGCCTGCGCACCGCGCACGACGAGACGCGCGACTACACCCGCACGCCGGTCGCCAACAACTGCCAGGGCTCCACGCGCTCGCTGGCGCAGGCCTACGAGTTCGGCCGCCTGGGCCTCAAGGTGAACATGGGCTTCGGCGCGGACCTCAACGGCTTCATCCAGCAGACCCGCCCTCGGTTCGGCCCCCACGGCGCCTGCTCGGCCGGCTTCGCCGCGGAGGCGGCGTTCCAGGCCCAGCAGCAGCTCACCGCTGGCCCGCCGCCGCTGGGCACGGACTTCGACAACTACGGCCTGGCCCACGTGGGCCTGCTGCCGGACGTGGTGCGTGACCTGAAGCAGCTCGGCGTCAACACCACGGGCCTGGAGGGCTCGTCCGAGACGTTCATCCGGATGTGGGAGCGGGCCACCGGTACGCGCACCGGCATGGCGGACAGCGCGGCGAACATCGACACCAGCGGGGTGGCGGCCTACGTGCCGAAGGAGACCCGCGCGGCCCAGTATCCGACCAGCTCCACCTGCTCCAACGACAGCCACTGCGCCAGCACCCAGTACTGCGGCTGGGGGCTCAACGCCGGCAAGTGCCAGAACAAGAAGGCCAAGGGTGCCATCTGCGGCAGCGCCCGGGAGTGTCTGTCCAACAACTGCCGGTGGACCCTGACCTGCGGCTGAGGTCGCTTGCTGGCATGTGAGCAAGCCTTGTCATCCCACATGCCAGACGTCCCCGCGGCTGGCCGTTCGCTGAGCGGCGGCCACCGCGGGGCTCCTTCATTCGTTGCCCGCCTGGGGGCTTCATGGTATCGAAAATGATAGTCAATATCGATACCTGGAGCATTCGTGACGACGACGACTGAGCGTGTCTATCGGCGGGGACCGTTCCCCGTGAAGTTCCGTCTGTTGGAGGTGAAGCGGGTGACGCGGGTGACGCCGCAGATGGTCCGCATCACCCTGGCAGGAGAGGACCTGGAGGGCTTCTACAGCCCCGGCGCGGACGACCACGTGAAGCTGCTGTTCCCGGAGGAGGGCAAGCGCATGCCTGTCATCCCCACGGTGACGCCCACGGGGCTGGTGCTGAAGGAAGGCGAGCGCAAGCCGGACGCGCGTGACTACACGCCGCGGCGGTACGACGCCGCGGCGGGTGAGCTGGACATCGACTTCGTGGTGCACGGCACGGGGCCGGCGACGACGTGGGCGAGCAAGGCACAGGTCGGTGACCTGCTGGCCGTGGGTGGACCGCGCGGCTCCACGTTCGTGGCGCAGGACTTCAGCTGGTACCTGCTTGCGGGGGACCCGTCCGCGCTGCCCGCCATTGGCCGCATCCTGGAGGAGCTGCCGGAGGGGACGCGCGCCATCGTGTTCTGCGAGGTCCCGGACGCATCCGAGGAGCAGCAGTTCACCACCCGCGCCAACGCGACGGTGACGTGGCTGCACCGCAACGGCGTGGAGGCGGGGCACTCGGACGTGTTGCAGCAGGCCATCCGCGGGCTGGAGTTCCCCGAGGGGGACTACTTCGCCTGGGTGGCGGGTGAGGCGCACACCGTGCGCCCCATCAAGGACCACCTCATCAACGAGCGCGGCGCCAACAAGAGCTGGGTCCGGGTGACGGGCTATTGGAAGCGCGGCACCTCGGACCACCACGACGCGAAGGGCTAGGCCGCCGCCGGCTTCGCGAGGGAGCGGAGGACTTCGCCCGTCATCTCGATGGCGTAGTCAATCTGCTCCTCCGTGTGCGCCGTGCTGAGGAAGGTGACGTCGCGGCGCAGCAGGATGCCCCGGCGGGCCATTCCCGCCTGGAAGGGCTGCATCTGCTTCGCGTGCTCCGCCGGGTCCTTGGCGAACAGGAAGAAGGGAATCGCGTCGTAGCCAATCACGCGCAACGACGAGCCCGCGGCCTCCGCCTGGGCGTTGACGCCCTCGCGCAGCTTGCGGCCCAGGCGGGCCAGGTGCTGGATGTAGGCGCCATCCCGGTAGCCCTTCAGCACCGCCTCGCATACGTACAGCGACAGCAGTTCACCGCCGAAGGTGGTGGACACCTGGAGCTCGCTCAGGCGGCTCAGGTACTTCTCCGGCCCGGCGATGGCTGACAGCGGCATTCCCCCGGCGATGCTCTTGGACAGGGTGACGAAGTCCGCGCGGACGTCGAAGAACTCCTGGGCGCCGCCCACGGCGAGCCGGAAGCCGGTGACGACCTCGTCCAGGGCGAACAGGACGTTGTTCGCGGTGCAGGTGGCGCGCACCTGCTGCAAGAAGGCCGGGGTGAGGGGCCGGTTGTAGGGCACCGACAGCAGCACCAGGGCGAGCTCGCTGGCGTTCTTCTCGATGGTGGCCAGCAGGGCCGGCTCGTCCGGGGGCGTGAAGAGCGGCATCCGGAGGGTCAGCGCGGCCAGCGCGGACGGCACGCCCGGCGTGTCGAACATGAAGTGGTCGTGCCAGCCGTTGTAGCCGACGGTGATGATCTTCTGCTTGCCGGTGATGTGGCGCGCCAGGCGCACGGCGGCGGACGTGGCGTCCGCGCCCGTCTTGAAGAAGCGCGCCATCTCCGCGCCGGGGATGAGGTCCACCAGCGTCTGGGCGGCGGAGACCTCCACCGGCGTGGGCAGCGAGTGAAGGACACCTTCCTCCAGGTGCTCCCGGATGGCGTTCACCACGGCCGGGTCATTGTGGCCCAGCATGTTGGCGCCCAGGCCGCCGATGAAGTCGATGTACTCCTGGCCGTCCACGTCCTCCACCAGCGCGCCCTTGCCCTTGGCCAGGAACACGGGGAAGGCGCCGAGCGCGAACATCTCCGGGCGCTTCATCATGGACTGCGTGACGCCGGGGACCAGCCGCCGCGCCTCGGCGAGGAGCTGGTTGGAACGGTCGAGCTTCAGCTCGCCCTGGATGGGACGAGGCAGGGAAGGGTGCTTCTTGACGGGAGTGTCCATGGACGTTTCCTTCTGTGTGTCGAGACGGAGACTGCGATTCACCGAGGCGTGGGCGCCGCGCTGAGCGGGACGGCGCTACGGCCAAAGGTCCAGAGGATGAAGAGCGAGACGGTGGTGACGCCCACGGCGAGCCATCCGGCCAGCCCGAAGCCCACCAGCTCACCGACAGGCGTGGTGGCCAACATCAGGCCGCTGGCCCACGCCGCGAGCCCGGAGGCACCGTCACTGGCGGCCATGTTCATGGCCATGAACCGCCCGCGCAGCGGCGGCGGCACCTTCGCGGAGATCAACGCGATGGTGGGGATGGGCCGCGTGGACGTCAGGGACATGAAGAGGACGAAGGCGACCATCACCACCGGCAGCGGAGCGGCGGGAAGGTGCGTGAAGCCCAGGTGCGGCACCATGGTGCCCACCAGCAGCAGCCCGAGCACCCGGGCGGGGCCAATTCGGTCCACCCAGCGGCCCACCTGACGCGCCGCGAGCAGCGTGGCGGCGCCGCCAGCCAGATACACCCAGGGCAGGTCGGTCTGCTTCAGCCCGAGGTTCCCGACCATGAACGCGCTCAGATACGGAATCAGCAAGAAGCTGGAGAAGGCGACGCTGAACGTCAGCAGCCAGCCCAGAGCGAAGCCGGGCGTGAAGAGTGCCGTGACGGACGGCGCCTGACGCTCCGAGTCCGTGGTGACATGCGCATCCAGCCGCGGAAGCACGGCGAGCAGCCCGAACCACAGGAGCGCCCCAAGGATGCCAATGGCCCAGAAGGGCGCGCGCCAGCCGAGCATGTTGGCCATGCCCAGGCTCAGGGGAACACCCGCCACCGCGGACAACCCGAGCGATGACATCACCGTGCCAATGGCCTGGCCCCGGCGTTCACCGGGGATGGTGTCCGCGATGATGGACATGATGACCGCGCCCATGAGGCCCGCGCATCCTCCTGCGATGCTCCGGGCCACCAGCAGCCACGCGTGGCTCTGCGCCGCGCCGCAGGCCAGCGTGGCTGTGATGAACCCTCCCAGGATGACCAGCAACGTGCTTCTGCGGCCGAACCTGTCGACCCACGCGAGCCCCAGCACGCCCATGGCGGCGGAGGCCAACGTGTAGGAGGACACCAACGTTCCGAACTGCGCGGCTGACAGACTGAACAGCCGCATGAACTCCGGACCCAGCGGCAGGACGATCATGAAGTCCAGCAGGTGGGTGAACTGCACGCCCGCCAGCAGCAGGATGAGCAGACGCTCCTGCCGCGGTGAGAATGTGGCGGTCACGAAAGGCTCCAGCGATTCAGGCCGCACGGGCTTCGTGCGCGCGAAGGGACGGCATGGATTCGGCGACCAGGAAGGCCAGCTGAAGGGCCTGGTCCGCGTTGAGGCGCGGATCGCAGTGGGTGTGGTAGCGGCTGGAGAGGTCGTCTTCCGTCACGGGCTGGGGACCGCCCAGGCATTCGGTGACGTTCTGCCCGGTCATCTCCAGGTGCAGGCCCCCCGGGTGGACGCCTTCCGCGGCGGCCGCGTCCATGAAGCCACACACCTCCGTGAGGATGCGGTCGAAGGAGCGCGTCTTGTAGCCATTGCCGGCCTTGTGGGTGTTGCCATGCATCGGGTCGATGGACCAGATGACCGGGCGCCCGTCCCGGCGGGTGGCGGCCATGAGCCGGGGCAGCCTTTCCGCAACCAGGTCCGCGCCAAACCGCCCGATGAGGGTGATGCGGCCCGGAATGCCCTGGGGATTGAGGAGGTCCATCAGCCGGAGCACTTCGTCGGGCTCCATGGTGGGGCCACACTTGATGCCAATGGGGTTCTGGATGCCGCGCATGAACTCCACGTGGCCGCCGTCGAGCTGGCGGGTGCGCTCGCCAATCCACAGCATGTGCGCGGACGAGTCGTACCAGCCGCTGCCGTCGGGCTCGGCGCGCGTCATGGCCTCCTCCACGTTGAGGAGCAGGGCTTCGTGGCTGGTGAAGAAGTCAATGGCATTGGAGCTGCTGCGAGGCTCCGGGCTGAAACCCAGCGCCCGCATGAACGACAGGGATTCGAGGATGCGGTCCGCCAGCAAGCGGTTGATGCCGCCCTGGGGCCAGCGCTGGGGATCGGTGAGTTCCTCGTAGCCGCGCTGGGCGAAGGCTCGCACCAGGTTCAGCGTGGCGGAGGACTGGTGATAGGCCTTGAGCAGCCGACGCGGGTCTGGCGTTCGCGCCTGGGCGTCGAACTCCATGCCGTTGATGATGTCCCCGCGGTAGCTGGGCAGGGTGACGCCGCCCAGCGTCTCCATGGGGCTGGAGCGCGGCTTGGCGAACTGCCCGGCGATGCGGCCCACCTTCACCACCGGCCGGTTGCCGGCGAAGGTCAGCACCATGGCCATCTGCAACAGCAGCCGGTAGGTGTCCCGGATGTTGTCGGTGGTGAACTCCTTGAAGCTCTCCGCGCAGTCACCGCCTTGCAGCAAGATGGCCTTGCCTTCGGCGACCCTGGCGAGCCGGGCGGTGAGCCGGCGCGTCTCGTCCGCGAAGACGAGCGGAGGCAGGCGGGACAGCTCGGCCTCGGTCTGGGCCAGGGCCTGCGCGTCCGGATAGTCCTCCGGCATGTACTTGACGGGCTTGTGCCGCCAGGAGACTGGCGTCCAGGTGGGGTTCGTCACGGGAGTGCCGTTTCGGTTGGAAGGCGGGTTGCGGGCACGGGCGGCAGCAGGCCCCGCGCAATGCAGTAGTCGAGGTATCGGTACAGCAGCGCACGGTCCGTGGGCGGGCAGGTGATGCCCGTTCCCTCGAGCGCTTGATGGACCCGCTCACAGCGGATGGGTCCCAGGCCAAACGCGGGCACGTCCGTGCCCGAGCGCAGGTCGAAAAAGGCGAGCGTGGATTGGTTCTCACCGGTGCCGGCGCGCTCGGCCACGCGGTTGCGCCACTCACCCACGGAGCAGTGCTCCACGGGGTAGCCGTAGTCACGGACCCAGGCGAACAGCTCACGGAGCTTCACCTCGGGCGTGGGGCACAGGTTGAACACCGTGGGTGGGCGGGCGTCGCGCGCCATGCGGACGATGGCTCCCGCCACGTAGTCCACGGGCGTCCACACCTCGGCGACGTCGAGCTGGGGCAGCGCGCCCACGGGGATTCCCGCCAGCAGGATGCGCCACACCAGGTCCTGCGGGTTGACGATGGCGCTGTCGGGCGCGCCCACCACGCGGCCCAGCCGATACACGGCCACGGGAAGGCCGCGCGCTCCGGCCTGTTCGACGAGCCGCTCGGCGATCCACTTGCTCTGCTGGTAGCCGTCGCGCAGGCCCGGGTGCGCGGGCACGAAGGCCTCCGGGACGTCGGGGCTGAGGTCCGTCTGCGGCGCCACGGCCAGGGTGGAGACGTAGTGGAACGGCTTGGCGCGGACCGCGGCGGCCAGGCGCAGCAGCTCGCGGGTGCCGCGCACATTCACCGCCTGGAGGCTGCCGTATTCGCGCACCACGCTGACCACGGCGGCGTTGTGGATGACGGTGTCACACTCCGAGGCCAGCCCGTGGAAGCGCGCCTGGCTCAGGCCCAGCCAGGGCTGGGTGAGGTCCGAGGGCAGCGCCACCACTCGTTCCGTCAGGTGTTCGGGGGAGAGCTGCTGGGACGCCAGCGCGACCTGGATGCGCTCCAGGGCGTGCGCCTCGTCGCGAGCGCGGACCAGGCACACCACGCGCGCGTCCGTCTGGCGCAGGAGCTGGTGGAGCAGGTGCGCCCCGACGAAGCCGGTGGCTCCGGTGAGGACGACTTGACGCAGCCGCGGGGACTCGGCGGCCTCCACCGTGAGCTTGGGAACGACGTCCTCGGACAGCACGGCATCGGCGAGCATGCTCTCGGTGAGGCCCCCGGCGTCGGAGGCGCCGTCGCTGCCTTCCTCCAGTGCCTGGGCCAGTCCGGCCGCCGTCGGGTAGCGGAAGACGGTGGCGACGGGAATCTCGCGGCCCAGTTCGATGCCGAGCCGGTTGGCGACCTGGATGCTCTGGAGCGATTGGCCGCCCAGGTCGAAGAAGTCATCCTGCGCGGACGTCGTCGTCACGCCCAGCACCTCTTCCCAGACCTTCAGCACCACGCGCTCCAAGGCCGTGGTGCCCGCCGTCGTGGGGGTGGCCTCCTCGGTGGGCAGCAGGCGGCGCAGCTCGGCGCGGTCCAGCTTGCCGGTGCTGGTGCGTGGCAGCCGCTCCACGAAGACGAAGGTGCCGGGCACCATGGGGGCGGGCAGGCCGTCCAGCAGGTGCTGCCGCAGCTCCGCCACGGTGGGCGAGGGCTGCGTGGTGACGACGTGCGCGCACAGCCGGCGCGAGCCGCTGGGGAGCACCTGTCCGACGACGGCCGCCTCGCGCACGCCCGGGTGGCCGAGCAGCGCTGTTTCGACCTCGGACGGGTCGATGCGGTGGCCGCTGATCTTGAACTCGTCGTCGACGCGACCCACGAAGACAAGCTGGCCGTCCTCGCGCAGCCGGGCCTTGTCACCCGTGCGGTATGCGCGGGGGCTTCCCGGCAGGGCGTCGAGCGTGATGAAGCGCGTTGCCGTCAGCGCCTCGCGGCCCAGGTAGCCCCGGGCGAGCGCGCCGCCCAGCAGGTGGAGCTCGCCTTCCTCACCCGTGGGGACGATGCGGCCCTGTGCGTCGGCAATCACCGCGCGCACGCCGGGCAGGGGGCGGCCGATGGGCACGTCGTCCCCGGCGGGCGTCTCGTCGAGGCCACCGCTGAGCGTGGCGACGGTGGCCACCACGGTGGCCTCGGTGGGGCCGTAGGTGTTGAGCAGCCGGATCTGGGGACCGGCGGAGGCCCGCCAGCGGGCGACGCGCTCGGGCAGCGCGGCCTCACCGCCGATGATGACGGTGTGCAGCGAGGGCGGCAGCCGGGCCGCGCCCGTGGACACGCTGTAGGCCAGCTCGTGCCAGAAGGCCGTGGGCAGGTCCAGCAGGGTGATGCCATGGGTGGCGCAGGCTTCGAGCAGCCGGGGCACCGACTGGAGCATCTCATCCGTGCGCAGCACCAGCGTGGCGCCAGCGCACAGGGAGACGAAGATCTCCTCCACGCTGGCATCGAAGTGAAGCGGCGCGAACTGCAGCACCCGGTCCTCGGGCGTCACCTCGTAACGGAACGTCGCGCCCGCCACGAAGCGGGCCAGGGCGTCGTGGTCGATCTGCACGCCGTTGGGCTGGCCGGTGGAGCCGGAGGTGTAGATGACGTACGCCAGCGGCGCGCCCGGCTGGGTCGCCGTGGCCGGCAGCTCCGGGCCGGCGCGCCGGTGCACCGCGAGCTGCCCGGGGGCCTGCGGAGGCATGCCGGCTGTGAGGTCCTTCACGGCGCTGCTCACCGTCAGTCGCGGCGCAGCGTCATCCAGGATGGCCTTCGTCCGTGATTCGGGACCGAAGGGGTCCACGGGGAGGTATCCCGCGCCGGAGAAGAGGACACCCAGCGTGCCCACGATGGCGTCGATGCTCCGGGGCAGGGAGACGGCCACCAGCGTGTCGGGCCGCGCGCCGTCGGCCCGCAGCCGCTCCGCGAGCGCCTGTGCGGACTGGAGCAGCGCCGCGTAGGTGAGGCGGTGCTCGCCATGCTCCACGGCGATGGCATCCGGCCGCGCACGGGCCTGCTCCTTGAAGAGCTCCAGCACGAGCCGTTGCGGAATCGGCAGGGGCCCGCCATCCACGACGGAGGGCCGCGCGGGGGCAGGCGCCGCGCGCACGGGCTGCTCGGGCGAGGCCACCAGTGACTCCAACAACTGGAGGAAGCGACGCTGGTGGGCGTCCAGGACGTCGAGGCTGTAGCAGGCGGGGTTCGCGTCGAAGTCCACACGCAGTCCGCTGCCATCGGAGCGAGCGTACATGCCGATGGACAGATCCTCGACGGGGCCCGCGGAGAGGTTGTGGGCGAAGGCCGGCATCCCCGCGAAGCGCAGGGCGTAGTCGAACGGCATGATGTTGACCACGGGGCCGAAGAGCCGCCGCTGGCCGCCCACGCGCTTCAAGTCGCGGCGAAGCTGCTCGTAGCGGTAGCGCAGGTGCGGCCTCATGGCGCGCAACTCCGCCGCCACGTCACGGGCCATGGCGAACAAGCCGGCGTCCGGACGCACCGGGACGCGCAGCGGCACGATGTTCATGGCCATGCACGGCACGCGGATGGCGGCCGAGCCCAGGCGGGTCATCACCGGCAGACCCAGCACGACTTCGGGCGCACCGGTGTGTTGGTGCAGCCAGGCCGCCGTCGCCGCGAGCACCAGGTCCGGCCACGTGAGCCCGGCCTGCTTCGCGGCGGCCTGCATCCGCTCCAGGTCCGCGGGCGACAGGTGCCGCGTCTGGCGCACGAACCGCGGCGACATTTGTGCGGGCTCCGCGAGCGTCACTGGCGTAGGGCCGTGGGTGAAGCGCTCCACCCAGAAGGCGCGGTCCGCGGCGTGCTGCGCGCCACCCTGGTAAGCGGCGTCCTCATCGATGACTGCACGGAGGGAGCCGAACCCGTTCGTGGCGGGCTTGCCCGTCACCCGGGCCGTGTAGAGGTCCGCCACGCGGCGGGCCACCAGCGAGAAGCCGAAGCCGTCCAGCGCGATGTGGTGGGCCCGCTGGAACCAGAAGTAACGCTCCGGCGACGCCTTGAACAACGCCTCCGCGAACAGCGGGCCCTGGCCCAGGTCCACCGTGCGCGTCAGGTCCTCGTGCATCCAGGCTTGGGCCATGGCCCAGGGGTCGGGCGTGTGGCTGACGTCGGCGACGTGCAGCTGCCACGACGCGCGGGGCTGCATGAACTGCACGGGGCCGGAGGCGCCGGGGACGAAGCGCGCGTGGAGCGCCTCCGCCTCGTCGATGGCCTGACGCAATGCGGACTCGAAGTGCTCCACGACGAGCGGCCCGCGGATTTCGATGCACTCACCCGCGTTGTAGACGGCGCTCGTGAGGTCGAACTGCTGGCCGACCCAGATTCCATGCTGGGCCGCGGACAGCGGCCAACCTGCTTCGTGTGTTTCGCCCATCGCCAGGGACTCCCGTATGTTCATGCGTCAGGGGCGCGAGGTGACTCGCGCACCGCGGAGCTATGCGGCGTTCCGGGAAGCGGGCGTGTTGCCCAGGGAGAGCAGCGTGAACCAGTCGGCGAGCGTCGGCCGTTCGGCCAGCTCCACGAAGGTGGTCTCCGCGCCAGCGGCCCGCCACTTCTCCACCAGCGTCATCAGTCGGATGGAGTCCATTCCGCGCTCGAGCAGGTTGTCGTCGTCCCCCAGCGCCTCCGGCGACTCCTGGATCAGCTCCGCCACTTCCGCGCGCACCTGCTCGCGGGTGAGTGTGCTGGACGTGGAGATGGGGCCCAGCGCGTCGAGCACCTGCTGCGTGGTGGTGGTGACGGCGCACAGTTGGGCCGCGTAGCTCAACGCGAGCTGGTGGTGCGCCAGGGAGAAGTCACCCAGCGCGTCGGCGATGAGGAAGGGCCGCACGTCGCTCATGAAGGCGTCGCTGGCCGTCTGCAGGCAGCCGATGTGCGCGTAGATGCCGGAGATGAGGATCTGATCGCGGCCCAGCTTCTTCATCTGGTCCATCAGGTCCGTCTTGCGGAACGCGCTGTAGCGCCACTTGGTGAGCTGGATGTCGCTTTCGGCGGGCGTCAGCGCGTCGATGATGCGCTTCTGGTCCGGTCCTCCGTTGATGCCGCCGCCCCAGAAGTCCAGCAGCAGGCCGCGCTGCTCGGGCGTCTGGCCACCCGGTTGGGCCGAATACACGACGGGGATGCCCAGCGCCGTGCAGTGCTGGCGCAGCCGCTGGATGTTCGCGACCAGCTCCGTCACGGGCGACTGGCCCTTCGCGAAGGCGTCCACGAAGTAGCGCTGCATGTCGTGGATGAGCAGCACGGCGCGGCTCGGGTCCGGTGCCCAGGTGACCTTGTTCTTCGGCAGGTCGGCGGCGCCGGGCATGGGATAGGGAGCGATGGCGGGGAGCGCCATGGGGAGTTCCTTTCAGCGCGTCGCGCGCGAAACCGGAGTGGTGGAGGGAGCGCCTGCGAGCACGTCGCGCAGCGCCTTCTTGCTGACCTTGCCGACGCCCGTCTTGGGGAACGCCTCGACGAACTCGACCCGGTCGGGAATCTTGAAGGCGGCCAGGCCACGCTGGCGCAGGAATGTCGTGAGCACATTGGGCGCCGGCGGCGTGCCGCGCGCGATGACGAAGGCGCAGGTGCGCTCGCCGAGGAACGCGTCCGGAACGGCGACCACCGCGGCGTCGTGCACGTCGGGGTGGGCCAGCAGGTGGTTCTCCACCTCCTCGGCCGCGACCTTGTCTCCGCCTCGGTTGATCTGATCCTTGGCGCGGCCCTCCACCACCAGGTAGCCCTGGGGCGTGACGCGGACCACGTCACCGGTGTGATAGAAGCCGTCGTCGGTGAAGGCCTTCGCGTTGTGGGCCTCCGCCTTGTAGTAGCCGCGGATGGTGTACGGCCCGCGCGTCAGCAGTTGGCCTGTCTCGCCCGGCGCCACGTCTTCGCCGTCCTCGTCCACTACCCGGATCTCGTCGTCCAGGGAGATGGGCCGGCCCTGGGTGCTGACGATGACCTCCTCGGGGTCATCCAGGCGCGTGTAGTTGACCAGGCCCTCGGCCATGCCGAACACCTGCTGGAGCGTGCAGCCCAACGTGGGCTTCACGCGCTGGGCCGCCTCGGTGCTGAGGCGCGCACCTCCGACCTGGAGCACCCGCAGGCTGGCGAACTGGTGCCGGCGCGTCTTGGCCGCGTCCATCCAGACCATGGCCAGCGGCGGCACCACCGCGGTGATGGTGACGCGCTCGCGCTCGATGAGCGGGAACACCGTGTCTGGGCTGGGGTTGGGTGCCAGCACTGCCGTGCCGCCCGCGTAAAAGGTGCCCAGCACTCCCGGCGAGCTGAGCGGGAAGTTGTGCGCCGCGGGCAGCGCGCACAGGTACACGCTCGTCTCGTCGAGCTGGCAGATGTCCACGCTGCCGCGCAGGCTGTAGATGTAGTCGTCGTGCGTGCGTGGGATGAGCTTGGGTACGCCCGTGCTTCCGCCGGAGAGCTGGAAGAAGGCCACGTCGCTGGGCGCGGGCCCCGGCGGCAGCGCCGTGGGCGCGGCGTACAGGCTGCTCAGCGCCGTGAAGGGGCCCGCGTCACCGGCGACGATGACGTGCTTCAGCATCGGGCAGGTGCCGCGCACCTGCTCGGCCAGAGTTCGGTAGTCGAAGCCAGCCTGCTTGTCCGCGATGACGTAGGCCACCGCCTCCGTGAAGGCGCAGAAGTAGCCAATCTCCGACGCGCGGTGCGCGGGCAGCGCGAACACCGGCAGCGCGCCCAGGCGGAAGAGGGCGAAGATGACCTCGAAGAACTCGGCCACATTGGGCAACTGCACGACCACGCGGTCCCGGACCTGGATGCCCAAGGCATGGAAGCCGGCGGCCAGCTGGCTGACGCGGGCGTCCAGGTCGGCGTAGGTGAGCCGGCGCTCACCGGCCACCAGCGCGGTCCGCTCGCCGTGACGCTGGGCGCGCTCGTGGAGGAGCTGGCCGAACGTCTCGCCGCGCCAGTAGCCGGCCTCGCGGTAGCGGGCGGCGTAGGCCTCCGGCCAGGTGGGGCAGCCGGGGAGGACGGAGGACGTCATGACTGCACCCCGGCACCCTGGCCCAGGCCCATGGCATGGAGCATGGTGCGGAACTTGGCGTCGGTTTCCGCCAGCTCGGACTCGGGCGTGGAGCCCACCACGATGCCCGCGCCCGCGAAGAGACGCAGGGTGCGCTCACTGGCCTCCGCGCAGCGGATGGTCACCGCCCACTGTCCGTCACCCGTGGCGTCGCACCAGCCCACCGTGCCGGTGTAGTAGCCGCGCTCGAAGGGCTCGATGGAGCCAATCGCTTCGTGCGCCAGCCGCGTGGGGTAGCCGCACACCGCGGGTGTCGGGTGCATGGCCGCCGCCAGCGTCAGTGAGGAGATGGAGGGGTCGGCGAGCTCACCGGTGATGCGGCTGGACAGGTGCCACATGGTGGCGGTGTTCACGAGCGACGGACCGGCGGGCACATTCAGCGTTTGGCAGTACGGCCGCAGCGCCTCCGCGACGGCGTCGATGACTACCGCGTGCTCGTGCAGGTCCTTGGGCGACTTCAGCAGCGCGGCGGCGCGCTCCTGGTCCTCCAGCGGGTCCGCGCTACGGGCCGCGGAGCCGGCGAGGGGATTGGCGACCACCTGGAACCCGGAGCGGGACACGAGCAGCTCGGGGCTGGCGCCAATGAGCGTGCGAAGTCCCGCGCCGCTGGTTCCGTCCTGCTGGGGGAGGTCGGCGGCGAAGGTGTAGCCCGACGGGTTGCGCTGCGCGAGGTTGCGCAGCAGCTGCCGCAGGTCGATGGGGGCGGCGGCGTTGAGGTGCAGCGAACGCGACAGCACCACCTTCTGGAGCGGCCCGCTCTGCATCAGCTTCAGCGCCTGCGCGACGCCGTTCAGGTACGCGGCGGGCTCCGGCACTGGCTGGACGGTGTAGCTGGCGCTGAGCGGCCGCTGCACCGGAACGTCCTTGTCGAACACCAGCGGCCCGGCGCGCTGGAGCGTCAGCGGCACCACGAGCTGTGCGGGCACCGAGCCGTCGAAGGGCACCGCGCCCACCGCCACGGGGATGTCGTGGTCGGCCTGGCGCGCGTCATTCAGCACCGCCGTCACGCGCTCGGGGAGCCGCGCCAGGGAATCCGCGCCGCCCTGGTGCGGCACGGTGGCGAAGGTGCCGCGCGCCAACAACGTGCGGCGCGGCGTGGCGAAGAAGAACGAAGAGCCAGCCTCGTAGCTCTCGAGCAACTGCGCGGCGAGTGTCTGCGGTCCCATGGGGTGTTCCTGTTCCTTCGGCTCAGCGGGCGTCGTGCACAGGGCGCCACACGGCGGCGCCTTGGTGGTAAATGATGAATTGGATCCTAGTAATCATTATCAATATCGTGGCGGACGAGGGCCTGAGCGGGCTGCGCGAGGGCGGGGTCATGCATCGAGCGTCGCGCCCCCGTCGACGCGGAGGTCGTGCAGGGTGATGTGGCGTGCCGCGTCCGAGACGAGGAACCGCACCGCGTTGGCGATGTCCTCGGGGGTGGCGATGCGTTGCAGGGGGATGCCCAGGCGATAGGCCTCGGGCGAGCCGGCAATCACCGCCTGCGCGCCGGAGTCATCCGCCCAGAGCGCGCGCTGCATGGCGGTGTCCGTGGAGCCGGGGGACACGACGTTGCAGCGGATGCCGTGCGGGGCCAGTTCCAGGCCCAGGCACTTGGTGAACATGCTGGAGGCGGCCTTGGAGGCGGCGTATGCGGCCATCTGCGTGCGGGGCACGGCGGCGGCGTTGGAGCCCACGGTGACGATGACGCCGTTGCGCCGGGGCACCATGCGCCGGGCCACGGCGCGGGACACCTGGAACACGCCCAGCGTGTTGACGGAGAAGGTGAACGCCCAGTCCTCGTCGCTGTAGGACAGGATGGGGCCGGTGCGCAGGACGCCCGCCACGTTGGCCAACACCTCGATGGGGCCCAGCTCCCGCTCGATGCGCTCCACCACGGTGTCGACCGCGGCGACATCACTCACGCTGGCCGGGTAGGCCACCGCGTGTTGATTCTTCTGCCGGAGCTCGGCCACGAGGGCGCCCAGTCCGTCCGCGTTGGTGTCGACCGCGGCGATGAGGGCTTCGCCCGCCAGCGCACGCGCCACTGCCGCGCCAATACCTTGTGCGGCACCTGTGACGAGTGCCACCCGGGTGGGCGTTCCCATGTCCCTGCTCCTCCTTCTGGATGCCTGCGCCCGCTGATTGGGCTTGAAATTGGATAATGAGAATGATTTTCATTATCGAGGCGCCGCAGATATGTGCCACGCAGCGTCAGGGGTGTCAAGAAGGGAAGTAAGGGATTGCCGGTAACGCAATATTGCAATGGCCGCCCGGTCGGGCTGTCACGCATCGGGTTCCACCGCGGCGTCATGCTTCTCTTGGCCGCGTTGGAAGAGGTCCGGGCTCTTGTCCGATGATGGGATTTCGCGTGCCACAGGCGAACGCGAATCACGCCCCAGCCAGGGCCCTGTCAGGCGCGATGTTTGATGGCGTTGGAGTTGCAGCGGAGTCTGGCCTTCATGTCCCAGCTTCTTCAGGACGTTCGATTGTCCCTGCGTCGCATGCGGCGCGAGGCCGCCTTCACGCTGGTCATCATCACCACGCTCGCGCTGGCCATTGGCGCCACCACCGCCGTCTTCAGCGCGGTGTACCAGGTGCTGCTGCGGCCGTTGCCGTACCGGGCGCCGGAACAACTGGTGACGCTGTACCAGTCGACGCCCCAGCGCGAGCGGCTGGGCGTGTCGCTGCAGTCACTCCAGGCCTGGCGCGAGCGTGCGTTTGCGTTCCAGGGGCTGGAGGGGCTGTCGATCCGCGACATCACCCTGGCGGGTGACGGCGAGCTGGAGCGGGTGCGCGCGGGGCGGGCAACGGCAGGCCTGTTCTCGCTCCTGGGTGTGCGGCCGTTGCTGGGGCAGGACTTCCGCGCGGATAGGGACGCCAATGGCCTGCTCCTGTCGCATGCGCTGTGGCAGCGGCGCTTCGGTGGTCGCCCGGACGTGGTGGGACAGACGTTGATGGTGGATGACCAGCTCCACACGGTGGTGGGAGTGTTACCCGCGGGCTTCCGCTTCGCACCGGACGTGGAGGCGTGGAAGCCGTTGGTCCTGGCCGCGGATGAGTCGGCTGGAGGGGTGTGGCTGCGCGTGGTGGGGCGCCTGCGCGAAGGCGTGTCCGCGGAGCAGGCACGCACGGAGATGACGGCACTGGGCGCCGCGCTGGTGCGCGAGCCGGGCTTCACGGAGGAGCCCGCTGGGGTGCGGCTGGTGCCATTGCACACGCAGGTGGTGGAGGGCTCCCAGGAGCGGCTGTGGCTCCTTGCCGGCGTAGTGGCGTTGGTGCTGCTGGTGGCCTGCGCCAACGTGGCCAACCTGTTGCTGGCCCGGGCTTCCGCGCGGGAGCGCGAGGTGTCGGTTCGAGCCGCCCTGGGCGCGGGCCGAGGGCGGCTGGTGCGGCAGTTCCTGGTGGAGAGCGGGATGCTGGCGCTCGTGGGAGGCGCCGCTGGGCTGGTCCTGGCGATGTGGGGCATGGATCTGCTGCGCGCCCTCATGCCGCCTCAGTTCGTGGATGCCGAGGCTCTCCGCCTGCAGCCGCATGTCCTGGGCATCGCGCTGGTTCTCTCGGTGGTGACCAGCCTGCTCTTCGGCCTGGTCCCCGCGCTGCGGGTGTCGCGCGCGGACGCGCGAGGCGCGCTGGGCGGGCTGCGAGGCGGCGCAGGGGCCACGCGGGGCGAAGGCGGGCGCGTGGTGCTGGTGGTCGCGCAGGTGGCCCTGGCACTGATTCCGCTGGTGGGTGCGGGCCTGATGCTTCGCACCGTCCATGCCTTGAGCTCGGTGCCGCTGGGCTTCAAGCCCGAGGGCGTCACGGTGGTGGACCTCTCCCTGCCGTCGGCGAAGTACCGGGATGAGGCCGTCCAACGGGCCCTCTTCTCCAGCGTGTTGGAGCGGGTGCGCGCGCTTCCAGGCGTGACGTCCGCGGGCATGTCCAGCACGGTGCCCCTGTGGGGACGCAATGGCCTGGCTCCGGTGCTGCTGCCGGGCGAGCCGGCATCACAGGCGGACTCCCGGGAGTTGGTCCACTTCCGCACCGCCAGCGACGGTTACTTCAACACCCTGGGCATCCCGCTGAAGGAAGGGCGCACTATCGAAGCCTGGGATGGGCCGGGCACCGCGCCGGTGGTCGTGGTGAACGAGACGTTCGCCCGGCGCTACTTCCCCGGTCGGAGCGCGGTGGGACAGCGCGTGCAACTGGTGCTCGACGGTGAGGCCTTCCGCGAAATCGTGGGCGTGGTGGGGGACGTCCAGCACAACAGCCTGGATGCGCCCCCGGCCAGCGAGGCCTTCGTCCCCATGGGACAGCTCTGGGGACTGCACATGCTGCTCACCGTGCGTGCCGCGCAGGACGCTGTCGCGCTGGCCCCGGTGCTGCGCGAGCAGCTGCGCGCCGTGGCCCCCGAGCTCCCGAGAGCCCCCGTGCGCTCGCTGGAATCGGT
The DNA here is from genome assembly GCF_010998615.1 of Myxococcus sp. CA023. GTDB lineage: Bacteria > Myxococcota > Myxococcia > Myxococcales > Myxococcaceae > Myxococcus. Next base: position 157,441 of record NZ_JAAEAH010000001.1, read on the forward strand.
CGTGGACGCCAGCCTGGGCCACACGAAGGTGCTGAGTTCGCTACTGGTGGCCCTGGCGGTGCTGGGGCTGGTGCTCGCGGGCGTGGGGCTCTACGGCGTGTTGTCCTATTCGGTCAGTCAGCGGACGCGCGAGCTGGGCATCCGTATGGCATTGGGCGCGACCGGGCAACATCTGGTGTGGCGCGTGGTGGGGCAGGGGCTTCGGATGGCCGTGGCCGGCGTCCTCATGGGGCTTGTCGGCGCCGCCGTGTTCGCGCGCAGCCTGTCCAGTGTCCTGTATGGCGTGAGCACGTTCGACGTCGTCACCTTCGCGGCCGTGCCCGCGCTGCTCGCCGCAGTGGCGTTGCTGGCCAGTTGGCTGCCCGCGCGCCGCGTCACCCGCGTGCCGCTGCACGAGGCGCTGCGCTCGGACGACTGAGGAAGTCTCCGGGACGGTCGATGCACGCTATCGGCGATTCGCGAGCTGGCTTAGGACTCGGGACAACCTGGCTGGAGGTGCCGCGCGATTATGAAGGTGAGTCCCATCGGAAAGCCCGTGCCGGGAAACCGTGGTGCCCTGGTGGCAGTCTTGCAACGGGACCTGTCGGGCACCCTCCGGCTGGGGGCCGTCTTCGGTGTCCTCGGGCTGGTGGGGGGCCTGGCTGGCTGGACGTCCATGGAGCAACTGATTGACGCCGGGCGTCGTGAGTTGGCGTATCGCGTGTTGCTCGTCTTCTTGGGGGTGGCCGGCATCATCGGTGGGCTGCTGTGCTGGTGGCTCGCGCCCCGCAAAACGCGCAGGCTCGTGCGAAGCGTGGAGTCGGACGAGCGGACCCCGATGCTGATGTCGGTGGAGCGCAAGGTATTCGGGAGTGGAAGCGACGAAGTCGTCCACTTCGTGGCGACGCTGTACAGCCTGAGCGCCCATCAGCTGGTGTTGAGGGACGTGCGCCTGCGGCACGGGAACAATTGCCTGGAGTATCCCTACGACGAAGGTGTCTCCAAGGTGCCGGTGGATGTCTATGGAAGGCCTGGCGAAGGGCCGGTGGTCATCGATGCGGGCTGGGGATTCCTGCTCCCCTCCAACCGGACCTATCCGTGGTTCTAGTAGCCCACGGGTCCGCCTGCCTCAGTCGTACTTGAGCGCGATGATGGGGTCCACGCGCGAGGCACGCAACGCGGGCACCCAGGTGGCCACCAGTCCCACGCCCAGCAGCACCAGCGGCGCGGCGACGAAGGACAGCGGGTCCAGGGCGCTGACGCCGTGGACGAAGCCGGACACCACCCGCGTCAGCGCCAGCGCACCCGCGCACCCCAGCACCACCCCGCCCGCCACCGAGCCCAGGCCCTGTCGGAGCACCAGCCTCACCACCTCGCCCCGCGTAGCGCCGAGCGCCAGTCTCACGCCCATCTCCCGCGTCCGCTGGCTCACCAGATAGGACAACACGCCGTAGATGCCCACTGCGGCCAGCGCGAGCGCCAGCGCCGCCATCATCCCCAGCAACATCATGTTGAAGCGCTCGGAGCCGAGCGAGCGCGCGACGTGGTTCTCCAGCTTCAGCGTCTCCATCACCGGTTGCTGCGCGTCCACCGCCCACACCTCGCGCTGGACGGCCGTTACGACGTCTGCGTGGCCGCCCCTGGCGCGCACCAGCAGGTTCTGCGGAATCATCCGCACGATCATCGACGCGACGCCCTGCGACATCTGTCCCGGCGCCAGGTACAGCACCGGGGGAGGCTCGTCATTCAGGCCGTCCTCGCGCACGTCCTGCACCACGCCCACCACGACGCGGGGCACCACGTCCCGGAGGGACGGCACCGAATGCGCCACCCGGATGCGCTGGCCGAGGGGGTCCTCGCCCGGCCAGAACCTGCGCGCCGCCGTCTCGTTGATGACCACCACCGGCTCCGAGCCCGCCACGTCGTTCTCCGCCAGCAGCCGCCCGCGGACGAGGCCGATGCGCATCACACCGAAGTAGTCCGGCGTCACCGGGCGGTACTGCCCCCAGCCCGCGCCGGGGCCGTTGTCATCCCCCGTGTACTTGCCCTCGATGGAGAACGACATGCTGGGGCCCCTGTCCATGGGCAGCGACGTGGCGAACCCGACCGCCTCCACGCCAGGCAACGCCCGCACGCGCTCCTCCACCTGCGTCTCGAAGCGCTCCAGTGCCTGCAACGTGCCGTAGCGTCCCTCCGGGAGCGACAGCCGCAGCACGTGGACGCCGTGCGGGTCGAAGCCCGGCTGTACGCTCTGAAGCGCGGAGAACCCGCGGATGAGCAGCGCCGCGCCCACCAGCAACATCACCGCCAACGCCACCTGACCCACCACCAGGAACGCGCGCGTGCGCCCACCCCCCGGGCCCAGGGTCGCCCGCTGTCCGCCCTCGCGGAGCGCCATCTGGAGGTCCGTGCGCGACGCTTGCCACGCGGGCAACAGTCCGAACAACAGGCCCGTGAGAAGCGACGCGGCCAGCGTGAAGCCCAACACCGTGCCATCGATGCCCACCTGCGCGCCCGCGAGCCCTCCGTCCCCGGGCAGCAGAGCCGAGGTGTCCGGCGCCAGCGATAACAACCCGGGCAACACCGCCACTGCCAACAGCACCCCGAGCCCTCCGCCGGCCACGGAGAGCAAGAGGCTCTCCGTGAGCATCTGCCGCGCGAGCCGCCCCGGCGCCGCGCCCAACGCCGCGCGCACCACCAGTTCGCGGTTGCGCGCCGCCGCCCGCGCGAGCTGGAGGTTTGCCAGGTTGACACATGCGATGAGCAACACCAGGCTCACCGCGCCCATCAGCACCCAGAGCGCCAACCGCGTGTCGCCCGCGAGGAACGCCCGCAGGTCCACCGGGGCGAACTCCTGGCCCTCATCAAGCAGGCCCGGGTTCTCCGCGCGCACGCGTCCCCCTAATGTCTCCAGCGCCGCCGCCGCGCCGTCGGTCGAGACGCCCGGGCGCAGCCTGCCGGTGACGAAGAGGAAGTGGGAGCTGGTCCGGTCCGTGAGGTCGAGTTGGAGCGGCGTCCACAGGTGCACGCCCGTGGGGTACGCGAACGACGCGGGCGCCACGCCCACCACCGTATAGGGCTCGTCGTTGAGGACGATGGAGCGGCCCACCACGTCCGGCGCGCCGCCGAAGCGCCGCCGCCACAGGCTCTCGCTGAGGACGACCACGCGAGGCCCGCCCACCACATCCTCCTCCGGCAGGAAGCCGCGTCCTAGCCTCGGCCTCACTCCGAAGGTCTCGAAGAAGCCCTCCGTCACGCGCATGCCCGGCAATCGCTCCGGCATGCCGTCGCCCACGGCGCTAAAGCCCGAAGGCAGCACCTCGTAGGCCGCGACGCGCGAGAAGGGCGACCCCTCCGCGGACATCCACACGTATCCAGCGATGGACTGCGACGCGGACCGCCCGTGGTCCTTGGTGACTCGCACCACCTGCATCAACCGGTCTGGCTCCGGGTACGGCAGCGGCCGCAGCAGCACCCCGTTCACCACGCTGAAGATGGCCGTGTTCGCCCCGATGGCCAGGGCGAGCGTCAGGAGACAGACCAGCGTGAACCCACGACTCTTCAGCAAGAGCCGGAGAGAGAAGCGGACATCCTCGATAAGGGCGGACACGGGGGGACCTCGGGGGCGTGTGTTCGCCCTACGGCGCACGATGAGGGCCATTGCACTGGCGGACGCGGAGCCGGTCGTCGGAACGCCGCTGTTCTGCTTCGGGTACCCCACGCAGCTCCCGTTCAAGTACAGCACCGGGTGGAGCAGCGACATCTCCGACTCAGGGTACTTCCGGGGGCATGGTGGACAAGCGCCTCCCGCGCAAGGGGTAGCGGCCGGAAGGGCCGTCGCAACACGTCACAGGCAGGACCTCTCAGGTTTCATCAGTGCTGAAATGAAACGGGGCCCGACGCGAATGCACCGCGTCGGGCCCGGAGGATGATGCGTCTTGGGAGGCGCGAGAGACTCAGTTGTAGGTGGCCGTGTAGGTACCGGCCAGGGCGCCGTCGATGAAGGCGAAGTCCACGCCCTTGATGGTGCGCGTCACCGTCGTCACGGCGGAGCCCGCGCGGGTGACGGACAGCAGCGTGCGGCCCGTCGTGGTGCGGGTGGGCACCATGAGGGACAGGTTGCGCGCGGGGCTCGTGAGGTTGAAGGTGAGCACCGTGCCGGTGAAGGCCACGGTGGACACCTGGGTGGCCTCGCGGGCATCGAGCCACTCCAGCAGCTGCTTCGCGGTGATGACCGGCACGCCGTCACGCTGGGCGGACGCGATGATGGCGGCCGAACCGGAGGATCCGGCCGACGGCTGCGAGTCGACGTGCATGTTGGCGTTGAAGGCGCCGTAGTAGCCCTTGGGGCCCAGCGCGTTGTCCAGCAGCGTGTCGATGTGCAGTGGGTAGGACTGGCCGGACTCGTCCGTCATCTGCGTGGCGAGCTGGTAGACGTCCAGCGGAGTGCCGTCCAGGTCCGCGAAGCGCATGGCCAGGCCGGAGCCGGTGAACATGCCCGGGCGGTCCTGCACCCAGTAGTCGGGCCAGTAGTAGTAGTTGGTGTCCAGGCGGATGCCGTGCCGGCGCGACACCTTGGGCTGGGTGGACCAGTCACTGAACGCGATGCAGTGCGTGCGGTTGGTGACGGGCGCGGGGACGGAGGGGAAGGCGGACGCGAAGCTGGCGAGCTGCGGGGTGAAGAAGTTCGGGTCCAGCGTGTTGGCCGTGTAGTCCGCGCAGCCGGTGTTGATGTGCAGGGCGTACTCGAAGCCCTGGGCCACGTAGGTGTTGGCCTGGGTGGCGCTCAATCCGCCCACGTAGTCATAGATGGTGCCTCGGATGCACTCCCAGTCGTCCACGCTGCACCCGGTGGTGCTGTCCGCGAGGTACTGGTTCCAGCGCTGGGTGGTGGCGCCACCCGGGTGTCCGTCGCCCGTCATCACCACGACGGCCTTCTTGGCGCTGGGGAAGTACCAGAGGCGCGGCAGCGGCGTGGTGCTCGTCTGGTGCAGCACGTTGGCGAGCAGGCGCTGCTGCTCGTCCGCCTGGGGAATCTGGACCTTGGCCAGGTTCACCCAGTCCGGCTGCGGGTCGAAGGACGCGTTCCCGTAGAACATATCGCTGGCGCGCGCGCCCGGGCCAATGGAGGAGCCGTCCCGGTTCTGTCCTTGCCAGGCCGGGTTGCCCTGCCGCGTGTAGATGACGGACTTCGCCAGGTCATACATGAAGGCGGTGGCGGTGCCGCTGCCCACGGTGCGCTGGCTGACTGCGGTGAACGTCGTCGCGGTGGTGGCATCCGAGTAGAGCGTGGCGACGGTGCGCGTGCCGGTGACGACGGTGCGCTTGTCCGCGAGGCCGTGGTACTGCATCGTCTCCGCGGTGATGCCCGTGCCTGGGGCCTGGGTGTCGTTGACCAGGATGTAGCCATTGGCTTGCGTGCCCTGAGAGGCATTGAGTCCGAGCAGCGACTGGAGGTTCGCCGCGGGCCGCAGGGCGATGAGGCTGCCACCGGCGGTGACCCAGTCGGTGATGAGCGTCACCTGGGCCGCGCTCAGCGTCTGCTCGCCGAGCACCAGCACCTTGTAGTCATCGAGGGAGACGGAGACACCCAGGTTGCCGGCATCGGTGGTGGCGAAGGCGGCGATGCCCTCGGCCTCCAGGATTTCGCGCAGGTAGTCGGTGAAAGGGTTGCCGGGAGCGGTGGCCACCAGCACGGGGCCCGCGCCGTGGACGCCCGGACGGGGCGGCGGTCCGTAGGTTTCGAAGACGACGTCCACCCAGTAGTTGGCGTTCTGGTGGCTGCCGTTGGGGAACGTGGACGTGGAGGCATAGGCGAAGACGCCGTTGCCGCCCGAGGTGGTGGCGCCGGGCAGGGCGTGCAGCGGAGGGGCGTCCACTCCGGTGGCCAGGCCGTTGCTGTCGAACGAGTAGCCGCCGAGCGGCGCGAAATACGACGCCACGTAGGTGGTGCCGGCGGTGATGGCGACGGGGGAGGAGAACGTCACCTCCTGCCAGCCGATGGCCGTCTCGTTGGTGAAGGTGGCGGAGGCGAGCGGCTGGCCCGTGGCGCTCCACAGATTGCCCACGTGGGTGCCGTTGTTGCCACTGCCCTTGTAGAAGCGCACGCCCGTCACCTGTCCGTCCACGTCCGCGCGGAACTTCACGCCCACTTCGATGGCGGCGGTGTCAGGGGTGGTGGCGGTGCCGGGCGTGGCGGTGGGGGCGAAGATGCGGAAGGTGTTGTCCGGGGGCTGCGTCGGGGGCGGTGCGCCGGTGGCCTGGAAGACGACGTCCACCCAGTAATTGGAGTTGCCGAAGCTGTTGATGGGAAAGGAGCCCGCGGCGCCGTAGGTGAAGACGCCGTTGCCGCCGCTGGTGCTGCCGGGCAGCGCGAAGAGGGGCGGGGTGTCCTGGCCGCTGGCGAGGCCACCGTTGTCGAAGGCGTACGAGCCGACGGGGGCGTGGTACGAGGCGACGTAGGTGGTGTTGGCGGCGATGGCGACAGGGGTGGAGAACGTCACCTCCTGCCAGCCGGTGGCCGTCTCGGAGGTGAAGGTGGCGAAGGCGAGGCGCTGCCCGTTGGCGCTCCAGAGGCTTCCCACGTGGGTGCCGGTGTTGGCGGCGCCCTTGTAGAAGCGCACGCCCAGAACGTTGCCGCTCACGTTCGTCTTGAACTTCACGCCCAGCTCCACGGGGGCGGAGTCATTGGTGACGGAGGCGACGGCGGGCGTGGCGGTGACAGGCCACAGGGTGACGGGCTCAGCCGGGCGGAAGACGACGTCCACCCAGTAGTTGGAGTCGCCGAAGCTGGTGCTGGGGAAGGAGCCCGCGGCGCCGTAGGTGAATACGCCGTTGCCGCCGCTGGTGGCGCCCGCGAGCGCGTGGAGGGGCGGGGCGTCCACGGTCGAGGCCAGTCCCGCGCTGGTGAAGCCGTAGGCGCCGCCAGGCGCGTGGTACGAGGCGACGTACGTGGTGTTTGCATTGATGCGCACGGGCGTGGAGAACATCACCTCCTGCCAGCCGGTGGCCGTCTCGGAGGTGAAGGTGGCGAAGGCGAGGCGCGCGCCAGCGGCGCTCCAGAGACTTCCCACGTGTGTGCCGGTGTTGGCGGGGCCCTTGTAGAAGCGGATGCCGAGGATGTCTCCCTCGATGTCGGACTGGAACTTCACGCCCAACTCCACCGGGGCGAAGTCATTGGTGACAGAGGGGACGGCCGGGGTGGAGGTGGGGGCGAACAGCGTGTACGTCGGCTGGGCGCGCGCGGCGGTGGGCAGCGCGAGCAGGACGGCCGCGAGCAGCGCCAGCGCGTGGGCGCGTGGCTGCCTCGCGACCCAGTTGGGCCGTGGCTTCGAGGGTGTCATTCGGACTTTTCCTTGGGGGGATGGCACGACGAGACAGAGCAGCGGCGGCATCTTGCTGTCTGTCCCTGACGTGGACAATGACGCGAGACGTATGTCCGCGAGTCATTGCCGCATGCCGCGATTTTTGGCTTCCAGGCGGTCGGACTGTTCCTGGTGTCCGTTGTCCTCGGCCGTGATGGGGACCGCGGAGGTTGACCCCAAGGATGCGCGCATCGCGGAATTGGAAGCGCAGGTGGCCGTGCGCGCCTCGCTCACTCGCATTGACGCACTGCCCAGATGTGGCTTTGACGCACCCATGACGCAGCGACCGAGTTTTGGGTAGGCACAGGCCTCCGAGCGTCGCGCTCCGCCGCCGGCGATGCATTTGACCTGACTTGGTAACCAAGTTTAGAGTGCACCTGTGTCCATCTTGTCCCGCAAAAAACCGCAACGCGCCGCGGATGCCGTGCTCGAAGCGCTCTGCATCGCCATCTTCGATGGCGAGCTCGCGGAGGGGGACCCTCTTCCTCCGGAGCGGGTGCTCGCAGCGGCTCACGGCGTTTCACGAATCATTGCGCGCCAGGCGGTGCATGCGCTCGCGGACGCCGGGCTCGTCGAGGTGCGACAGGGAGGAGCATCGCGCGTGCTCGATGTTGCCGCCGCCGATGCTCGGGCGCTCGAGTTCCTCTTCCGCTACGGATCGCGGCTCCGCACTGGCGGCGCCAGGCTCCGCGAGGACCTGTTCGAGTACCGGCTGTTGTACGTGCTGATGATGCTCGATGCCGCGCACCGAAAGGGCACCGACGAAGAGCGGCGCGGCCTGCTCGCCCTTGTCGAGGAATGTCCCGTGCAGCCATCCGAAGCCCGTGCACGCCAGCTCGATTCCAATTTCTGGCGACACGTTGGCTCGATGGGCCGGAATCAAATCATGCGTATGGAGATGGCGCTCTGGGAGCGCTGGGCGGACCCGGGTGCCCCGCTCGACGGTAAGCCGGAGGAGCTGCGTTGGTTCTGCCACGTGCTCGCCAAGCAGCTGCTGGCCCGCCAGGACCCGTTGCCCTTCTATCTCGCGACGATACGCCCGACCTTCGAGCCGGCTCACCGCTGAGCCGGGCCGTCCCGTCACTTCTGTCCTCATTTCTTTGTCCAATTAACTTGGTAACCAAGATGGAGGCTTCAATGAAACTCCTCAATCGCATCGGTGCAATGGCTTCGATTTCGCGGCGCTTCTTGCTGAAGTGGCCCGCCGCGACCTATGCGGTCTCCGTACTGGGGGCCCGCGACGGCAGCGCTCATTCCCGAATGAGGAGGGACGTCGACGTCGCCATCGTGGGAGCGGGCCTGTCCGGCCTGTGCGCGGCGCGTTTGCTCGCTCGCGCGGGGCGTAGCGTCTTGGTGCTCGACGCACGGGATAGGGTGGGCGGCCGCACCCTGAACCAGCGCATCATTGGAAATCGCTGGGTGGACGGCGGGGGGCAGTGGATCGGCGGGAGTCAGACGCGCGTGATGGCGCTCGCGGATGAGCTGGGAATCCAGCGGGTTCCGCAGTACACGACCGGACTCGGTGTCGCCTACGCCAACGGCACGCGCATCACGTTCGAGAGGGACACTCCGAGCGCGGAGACGCTACGTATTCAGGTGATGCTCGAGAACCTGTCGCGCCAGGTCCCGCTCGATGCGCCCTGGAACGCGGCGGAAGCCGCGCTGCTGGATGCCCAGAGCGTCGCGGACTGGCTCCAGGCGAACAATGTCGGCGCCGAGGCGTCCCAGGCGGTGGCCGCGACGATTGGCACGACGTTGAGCGCCAGCCCCGAGAACACCTCTCTCCTCTGGTTCCTATTCTATCTCCGCTCTGCGGGTGGATTCGCGGAGCTCAACGACGGCGCGCAGCAGCATCGGTTGGAGGGGGGAGCGCAGTCGCTCTCCGTGCGACTCGCGGAGGAACTCGCCGGTAGTGTCGTGCTGGGCGCCCCCGTTCGCCGCATCAAGGGCTGGTGCTCGGACTCCGTGCTGCTTCATTCCGATGCCGGCACCGTTCGCGCGCGCCGGGCCATCGTTGCGATGATGCCGCGGGACATGCAGCGCATCGACTTCACGCCCGCGCTGCCACGCAATCGTGACGCCCTCCAGAGGCATTGGGGCGCTAGCTCGGGCTTCAAGGTGCACATCGTCTTCGACCGTCCTTTCTGGCGAGACCAAGGCCTCTCGGGGATTGGCTTCATGGACTCAGGGGGCGTGGAGGTGACCTTCGACAGCACACCGGCGGACGGAGCGGTGGGTGTGTTGCTGGCCTTCGTGAATCCGGCCGCTTCCCGGCTGTCCGCGGCGGCTCGGCGCGAGCGCATCATCGAGGATGTCTCGAAGCTCTTCGGGGAGCAGGCCCGGGCGCCCCTCGACTACGTCGAGCAGGATTGGACGCGCGAGACCTGGACCGCCGGCTGTGTCTCGCCGCAGCCCCCGGGGTTGATTTCGTCGTCTGGCAGCGCGCTCAAGGCGCCCACCGGGCGAATCCACTGGGCAGGCACCGAGACTTCGGGGGTCTGGTGCGGGTATATCGAAGGGGCCATCCGCGCAGGGGAGCGTGCCGCAGCCGAGGTGCTAGAGCAGCTTGCTTTTGATTGAGTGACGCTGCTCCGGGGCCGCACCCCCTGCTGCGCTTACGGGTGAGCGACATGAATCCTGCGGGGAGGCGCGTGTCCCGCAACGAGCCGGATTTCATCCGTCCCGGGAGCGCGCTCGGCCTGCCCACTTGGCGGGCCAGCGCCGCGGCACTCACCGCGCCCGGCCCCACCATCTGTGCCTTGAATGCGTCCGGTACGGCACCGCGTCCTGTCTGCTCTCGCCCCCGCATGGAGGGCAGCCCGGCCGGTCAGCCGAGGCGGCAACTTCCCTGACACAGGGGGGGCGTCAGAGCGCCGCGAAGATGTCGCCGAGGGTGGCGAGCATCGACTCCGAGTTCCGCACCTGGAACGTCGCCGCCTGGACGCTCGCGGATTCGATGCGGTCGACGCGGAGCATGCGCACCGCTCCGCGCAAGTGGTCCCAGACGAGCAGGTACCACGCGGGCCAGCTCAGCAGCAGGTAGTGCGGCTCCACGATGCGCACCGTGCGCTGCCCACCAGGGGCAAGCCGCTCACGGGCGCGAGCGGCTCCGCTCCTGGATGAAGAACTCGAGGTCCTCGTCCTGCCCCAGATGGCGGAGCGCGCGCGCCTGGTGGCCAGCGTGGCGAAAGCCGGCCTTCTCCAGCACACGCCGGGAGCCGGGGTTGCGGGAGAAACAGCTGGCATGGAGGGATTCCAGCCCGAGCGTCTCGAAGCCGTAGCGGACCAGGGCCTGGGCTGCCTCCGTCCCAAAGCCCTGTCCCCAGTACGCGCGGCCGAGCCAGTATGAGAGCTCGGCCGTGCGAGGGCGCTCCTCGTCGGCCTCCACCAGCCCGGCCAGGCCCATGAACTCGCCAGACTCGGAATGGCCGAGCGCGAAGACATGGGAACGTGCATCCAGCGAGGCAATCCAGGCTTCCGCCATGCCGTCCTCGAACGGATGTGGGATTCCCGCCGCGTTCGCCGCCACCTCGCGGTCACCCGCCAGGCGCTGAATGGAATGGGCGTCTTCAGGGAGGAGGGGACGGAGAATCATCCGGGCACTTACGAGGGCTCCCTCCCCGCGCTCAGGGGCGAGCGCGCGCCGGATGACAGGGCGCAGGTCGGCCGTACCGAGCGCGTCCAGGGCAAGCTCCCATCGGCCCTCGGCGCAGAGCCCGCTCAGGCCGCCGTCGTCATGGGCCCGCAGGGCCACCGTCCGCAGCGCTTCGCGAACCGCCTCGGCGACCGCGTGCCCTGCTTCGTCACAACGCTTGCAATCGAGCTCGACACCGAGGCGGCTGCGCCTCCCGTCCTCGGAGAGGACCCAGGGGCGCACCATCCAGGGCGGGTCATGGCGCATGTGCTGCCGGTGGCCACACTCGAGGTCAGCCACCCAGTGGTCTTCCCGGTCGAGGTGGAAGCCTGTGATTTTCTGCTTCATCGGTCCCTGTGTCGTTGGAGGCGGGTGACACGATAGGGATGGAGTCGCGGCGAGCGGAAGCGCCGCGACAACGTCGCAAGACCTTCTCTGGAAATGCCAGCTTGCGGCTCAGGGGCGGACGACGCAGCGGAACCCGATGTGCGACGTGCCGCTGTCCACGGCCTGGGGGGAGCGCGCCGCCGGGCGGTAACGCAGGCAGTAGTTCGGCGCGCACAGGTGGCTGCCGCCCTTGAGGACGCGGCGGGGAATCTTCACCTTCGGCAGGCACGGGTCCATGCTGCGATCCGACGTGGCCGGTCCCCGCGGATTGACGGGGATGCAGCAGGGCTTTCCGCCGTTCCCCTCGTGCCGCTCCTGGTACCAGTCCGAGGTCCACTCCCACACGTTGCCGGCCATGTCGAAGAGGCCGTAGGCGTTCGGTGGGAAGTTGCCCACCGGGGACGTGCCCTCGAAGCCATCCGTGTTCAGGTTCTGCCAGGGGAACTCCCCCTGCCAGGTGTTGGCCATCAGCTTGCCACCCGGCGCGAACTCGTCGCCCCAGACGTAGACCTTCCGGTCCAGGCCTCCGCGCGCGGCGTACTCCCATTCCGCCTCGGTGGGCAGCGCCTTGCCCGCCCAGTGCGCATAGGCGAGCGCGTCCTCGAAGCAGACGTGCACCACCGGATATTGTTCGCGCCCCTGCCAGGTGCTGCCCGCGCCTTCGGGGTGTTTCCAGCAGGCGCCCGCCGTATAAAACCACCACTGCGTCAGGTCGCGCAGGTCCACGCGAGCGAGCGTCTTCTTGAAGACGAGCGAGCCCGGGACGAGCAGCGCTGGATTCGCGCCGGGAAAGTCGTCGGGGTTCAAGGGGCGCTCGGCCACGGTGACGTAGCCGGTGGCCTCCACGAAGCGCGCGAAGTCCGCGTTCGTCACCACCTGGCTGTCCATCCAGAAGTCCGTCACCGTCACCTGGTGTGTCGGCCGCTCCTCCGGATAGTGATGGTCCGAGCCCATCCAGAACGTCCCACCGGGGATGTAGACCATGCCCGGCAGCGAGCGGGCTTCCTGCCCCACGCCTTCCTCGAGGGGCCGGCCGCCCTGGGCCGGGACTTCGTCGATGACGTCGATGCTCATGTGCGTGCCTCCTTCCCTGCGAGAACGGAGGGGCGCGCCGTGCCCCGGCAGCAAACGTGGGGGCCACGCGGCACGGAACAATCCGGCCCTCAGGGGTAGGCCTCGTGTCCGCGCCTGCTCCTGCCGGTCGTCGCCCGGCCGGGGGGCGCTTGTGGGTTCCTGGACGCAGCCACACCGTGGAGACGGCGCCCTCATGGACCCGCACTCGACGATTGCCGAATTCTCCCTGGTGAAGGGCGGGCTGCTCTTCGAGACCGAGCGCCGGCTCCGGCGGGGGCCGCGCAAGCGTTATGACCCCGTGTTGCGGGCGCTGGCCTTCTCGGCGATCGGCTGGTTGCCCCTGCTGATCTTCACGCTGCCTTCGGGCGGGCCGACCGTGGGCTCCCTGTTCAGGGAACTCCAGGTCCATGCGCAGTTGCTGGTGGCGCTACCCGTGCTCCTCGCCGCGGAGCCCTACATCGACGGCCGCCTGGCTTTCGCGGTCCGCCAGTTCCTCAATTCGAACCTGGTGGCGACGGACGGCCTCCAGACGTTCGCAGCGGATGCCCGGCGCGCCATGCGGTGGCGGGACAGCTATATCGTGGAGGCGCTGCTGCTCATCCTGGCGTACGCCCTCACGTTCATCACCCCGGCCGACGCCACCCGGTCGTGGACCGTCAGCGGTGACGGGTTCTCCATGGCGGGGTGGTGGAACCTCGCCGTGAGCCAACCCCTGTTCCGTTTCCTGGCGCTCCGGTGGATCTGGCGTGGCGTCGTGTGGAGCGCCTTCCTGCTGCGTGTGTCACGTCTGCCGTTGACCCTGGTTCCGACACATCCGGACATGATGGGCGGGCTCGGGTTCCTGCCCATCTGCCAGGCCAGCTTTTCGCCCGTGGTGTTCTCCCTGGCCGTGGTGGTGGCGGCATACACGTCCCGGGTGGAGCCCAAGGACCTATCGGCCAACCCCGCGGCCTACGTGATTCCGCTGGTGGTCATCGCGGCCGGCGCGGTGGTGCTGGTGTTCGCGCCGATGAGCTTCTTCGTGCCCCAGCTCGTGCGGGCGAAGCGGATCGGTGACGAGGACTTCTCGAAGGTCGCGGCCAAGCACTCGTGGCAGTTCGAACACAAGTGGTTCAGGGGCGGACCGGAGCCGGAGCTGCTGGGCGTACCGGAGATGTCCTCGCTGGCGGACATCGGCACGGCCTTCACCCTGGCGCGGAGGATGCGCCTGTTTCTCTGGGACAAGATGGCCCTGCTGGCCGTGGTGGGGGCGGCGCTGGCGCCACTGCTCATGTTGCTGGTGATGGACCGGCAGTTCATCTCCGTCCTCAAGTTCATCCACGATGGCTTGAGGTGACGCGGGCCCGGAGGGCTCCGGGGCCGGTCATGCCGATGCGCTCAGAACGTGGCGCCGACGTTCAGCGTGGCGTTGTAGCTGGAGCCTCCCGCGAACGTGACGTCTGTCACGGGCTGGTTCTCCGCGGGCGGCAGCGTGGGGACGAGCTCCTGGTTGAAGAGGAGGTTGTAGTTGGCCCGCAAGTCCGCGGTGAAGGAGCCGGTGTAGAAGCGCAGCCCCGCGCCCAGCGGCACGGCGCCAGCGGTGTCGTCGCGGTAGCCCAGCGCTTCCGCGCCGCGGCGGACGTTGTACCAGTTCATGCCGAGTCCGCCGAGGAGGTACGGCTGCACGGGGCTCGCCGTCAGGCCGATGGTGGCCACGGCCTGACCTCCGTTGCGGACGATGTCCGGGTTTCGCGCCAGGTCCTCCAGGCCGCGCCGGTCGAGCTTGTTGATGGCGCCGGTGTAGCCCAGCTCGATGCCCAGCACGGTGGACGGTTTGAGCGTGGCCGTGGCGCCGTACGCCGCACCCGGATCGATTCGGGGGGCCAGCCCACCGCTGTAGCCCTCTACGCCGCCGCCCACGGTGACGGTGAGCCCGCGCATGTCGGACTCGCCCTTGGCCAGCGCCGTGCCTCCGCACAACGTGCCCGCGACGATTAGTGCCTGGATCCGTTTCATTCCGAGCGCCTCCAAAAGACGGGGTTGTTCCGCCAGGAAGCTGGGGCCGCGGACAGGCCGGTTCAAGGCGAGTCGGCAAGGCATCTCCGCGAGCCCTCCCCAGCGAGCCTGTGTCCCACCGCCGGGCACCTCCCCCGGGCGGTGGCATGTCCGGCCGGGTTGAACTGGGAGTCGCGTGGCTTTATAGAGGGGGGCGCCAGCGGCCTCATCGTGAGGGTGTCTGGCCCGGACGAGGCGCGCCGTACCCGGTCAGGAAAAGACGACGCGACAACGGGAGTCGTACGTCATGTCCTGGATTCTACTCGTCATCGCAGGGGTGCTCGAGGTCGGTTGGGCCATCGGTCTCAAGTACACCGAGGGCTTCACCCGGCTGGTACCAAGCGTCCTCACGGGCGCTGCCATCGTCGCCAGCATGGTGCTCTTGGGGATCGCCACGAAGAACCTGCCCATTGGCACGGCCTATGGTGTTTGGGTCGGCATTGGCGCCGTGGGCGCGGCCATCATGGGCATCGTGCTCTTCAATGAGCCGGCCACGCCCGCGCGCATCTTCTTCCTGGTGCTGCTGCTCACCTCCATCGTGGGCTTGAAGGTCACCAGCGGCCGGTAGGTGGCCCTTCGGTGCTGATTTCCCGGGCGCTGCCTTGAAGGCAGCGCTACACGTGGGGGTCATGCGCGATGCGTTTCTGGGTGGAGGTCGTCCGAAGCCGCGGGGCCTGTGGCGGTATGCCCTGGGCGTGATGGGGCTGGGCGCGGGCGTGGGTGCCCTCCTCACGTGGACGACGACGGACGGCCTCCAGTCTTTCGGTGCGCGTGCGGATGGGGCGCGCCTGGAGCGGATGAAGGCATCGTCGCGTTACCAGGCCGGCATCTTCATCAACACCGCCGGTGCCAGGCTGCCGCAGAATGGGCCGGACTGGGGCACGTTGAAGGAGATGCTCTTCGGCACCCAGCAGCGTACGCCGCCGTCCGCGCTGCCCATGGAACGGGACGTGGCCGCGGCGCTGGCGAAGCAGCCGGAGAGCGGCCTGCGTGTGACGTGGCTGGGTCACTCCACGCTGCTGGTGGAGATTGACGGCTTCCGCATCCTCACGGACCCCATCTGGGGCGAGCGCGCGTCGCCGTCCACCATTGCTGGGCCCAAGCGGTTCCATCCGCCTCCGCTTCCGCTGGACGCGCTGCCGGACGTGGACGCGGTGCTGCTGTCGCATGACCACTACGACCACCTGGACATGCCCACCATCCGGGCGATGGTGCCGCGTCAGGTGAAGTTCTACGCACCGCTGGGCGTGGGGGCGCACCTGGAGAAGTGGGGCGTTCCGGCGGAGCGCGTGGTGGAGCTGGACTGGTGGCAGGAGGTGTCGTTGGGGGAGGGGGAGGGCCGCCTGCGCATGGTGGCCACGCCTGCGCAGCACTTCTCCGGCCGGGGCCTGACGGACCGCAACAGCACGTCCTGGACGTCGTGGACGCTGCTGGGCTCGCAGCATCGGGTCTTCTTCAGCGGGGACACGGGCCTGACGGAGGAGTTCGCGGAGGTGGGCCGCCGCTTCGGTCCGTTCGACGTCACCATGTTCGAGGTGGGCGCCTTCCATCCGTCCTGGGGAAGCATTCACCTGGGGCCGCAGCAGGCGCTGAAGGCGCATGAGATGGTGCGGGGGCGCACCTTGCTGCCCATCCACTGGGGGACGTTCAATCTGGCGCTGCACGCCTGGGACGCGCCCGCGAACGAGCTGGCGGCCGAGGCACGCGAGCGGGGCGTGAGTCTGCTCACGCCCGTCCTGGGCCGCCCCGTGGAGCCGACGCGGGAGCGTGCGGACACGGCGTGGTGGAGCACGGTACAGACGGCGGCGGTCGCTGGCGACGCGCCTTGATGAGGACGTGAGCGGTCTCTTCGGGCGACAGGTGGGCGGCCTTGAGGAAAAGGACCGCACCTTCCGCGCTGTCGCGGTGGACGCACCTGCTGCCTCCTCGCGCACCGCGCTTGCGTTTAGTTAACCAAATGGTTATTTTCCCATTTGGTTAATTTCGCCATGTCGATCGACCCGCTCAGCGCCACTTTTGCCGCACTCGCCGACCCGACCCGGCGCGCGATCCTCGCGCGGCTCTCGAAGGGTGAAACCTCCGTCACGGAGCTCGCGCAGCCTTTCGAAATGAGCCTCCCTGCCGTGACGAAGCACCTCAAGGTGCTCGAGCGCGCAGGGCTGATTACGCGGAGCCGCGAAGCGCAGTGGCGACCCTGCCGACTCGCGCCGAAGCCGCTGAAGGACGCGAACGCCTGGCTCGAGCACTACCGCGAATTCTGGGAGGGCAGCTTCGACCGGCTCGAGGACTACCTCGCCGACCTCCAGGGGCAGAAGCGCCCGGCGCGCGCCCGCAAAGTTCCAACCCCGAAGAAGCCCAAACGAGGAGCACGCACATGAATGCAGCGCTCGACCTCAACGAACTCGCGAAGCGGCAGCTGGAAATCTCGCGGGTGATCAGCGCCCCGCGCGCGCTGGTCTTTCATGCGTTCACCGACGCGGAGATGATTTCCAACTGGTGGGGGCCGAACGGCTTCCGCACGACGACGGTGAGCAAAGATGTGCGTCCGGGTGGCGCGTGGAAGTTCACCATGCACGGGCCCGATGGCACCGACTTCCCGAACCACATCGTCTACACGAAGGTCGTCCCCAACGAGCGGCTCGAGTGGGAACACGGCTCGAAGGAGGGCGAGGTGCTGTTCAAGGCAGTCGTCACCTTCAAGGATGAGGCGGGAAAGACGCGCGTCACGTTGCAGCACACGATGCCCACCGTCGAAGCGCGCGAGCAGGCGGCGAAGTACGCAATCGAAGGTGGCAATCAGACGCTCGCGCGACTCGAGCAGCACCTCGCGACGCAGCAGTAGTCGCTTGTCGCTACGGCACCGTGCGCGCGAGTGCCCACGTCAGCGCGGCTTCGAGCTCAGTGAGGTGCTCCCGGAAGTCCCTCCTTTCATGAGTGGAGTGCTTCCGGTTGTACTTCGCCGACGAGAATTCCGCGACGGTCAAGCGTTGTGGAAATCAAGGTCCCAGGCGCGACTTCCACCCCACTTGAGCAGGGCCGCACCCTGACAACCACGTCCTGGTCATCCGGTGGTCGCGTATGACGTCTCTGTCATGCTTCGACAGGAATACAAGGTGTGCAGACTGTGCGCTGAAGTGTCTGTCGTTGGGTATGAGACGTGCAGTGCGGCCGGGCATGATTCGAACGGTCCTCGTAGCGGTGCTCCTGTTCGCAGGCACCGGGAAGGCTCAAGGCGTGGAGGCCGCGTCGGTGCCGCAGGCCCCTCGCGCGGAGCGTGCCGGGCTGGCCATCTGGACGGCCTCCGTCATGGATTGGAGCCTGCTTCTGGTGGGGCCCATCCTGGGCGTGGGCCTCAATGTCGCGCTGCCAGTGGGCATGAACGTGCCTTTGACGGAGACAACGGATGGCGTTTTCGAACTCCGGCCCATGCTGGCGCGCAAGAGGTGCACCAACTTCCACGGGGACGCGATGCCTCGTTGCGGCACCCTGCAAGCCCTTCGGGCCACGGTGGGCCTGGCGTGGACGCCCTGGCCGGGCGAGCGGGGCGATGGCTTCTTCATCCAGCCCAAGCTGAGTGGCATGGTGACGCATCAGAGCGTGCGTGGGACGGAAATCCCAGTGACGGCGGAGGGCACGAGGATGGAGACGGGCGGACAGGTCTCCCTCGGGTTCGACGTGGGGTACCGGAAGACGTCCCGCCGCTCGCGTTCTTTCCTGGCTCCGGTGATCGGCGTTGGCGTGGGCTATAGCTGGAACCAGCAGCGCGGGCGGGTCGACCCGGGATGGCTCTTTGCCCGGGAGCAGGCACGTGGCTGGAAAGACAAGTTCGTCGTGGACCTGAACCTGGACCTCTTGCGGTTCGGGGCCACGTTCTGACGACCGCAGGGGGCTGCGTCAGTCGGCGTCGTCTGTGATGTCGAAGTGCAGCACGTCTTCGCGCGTGGCCCGTTGCGGCAGGTGAAGTCCATGCCCGGCGTGAATTTGCACTGGGAAAGCAGTCGCCCGTGTCCGCGGAGTAAGGGGTTCCCGAGGGATTGCACCCCCGCACGCTGGCGCCCACAATGCGACGCGTCTGGATTGTCAGATGGAGCATCATTTCCCGTTTTGAGCCCGGATCGGGCACGGCCGGATGCGACTCTCACTCACCCATAAAATCACCCTGGCGCCCATCATCGTGGCGCTCCTGTTCGTCCTTCTCTCTCAGGGCTACACCGTGCCTCGGCTCCAGGAGGCCTTCGAAGCGCAGGGGCGGGAGCTGAGCGGCGCGCTGCCTACGGTGCTCGCCGCCGCGGTGGCGGACGGCATGAAGCGGAGCGCGCACGACGAGGTCCAGCAGACGCTGGAGGCCGTGGCTCGGCATGGCGGGGCGGCCTACGTCGCCGCGTTCGACGCGGGTGGGACGTTGGTGGGCGTGGCCGGTGAGAAGGCCCAGATGCTACGGGATGCCCGCGAGCAGTTGAGGTCCTCCGAGGGAGGGCTCGTCCTGCGGGATGGGGACACGGAGCTGCAGGACCTGGTGGCGCCGGTACCAGGTGACGCCGGCTGGGTCCACGTGGGCTTCGACCGCACCCATGCGCGTGGGCTCGTGGAGGGGGCGCTGGCGAACGTGGGCATCACCGTGCTGGTCGCGCTGCTCGTCTTCACCGCGGCGGCCTTCCTGGTCAGCCGCGCCATCGTGTCGCCCCTGAACCAGCTCTCCTCCGCGGTCCGCCATATCGCCGAGCGCGGCGACCTGCGGCAGACCATTCGCATCGACTCGGATGACGAGGTGGGGCAGCTCGCGCGGGCCGTGGGCATGCTGGTGGGCAAGCTGAAGGAGCTGCTGCATCAGCTCCAGTCCTCCACGGAGTTGCTGAGTGACTCGGTGTCGGGGCTGACGGAGTCGGCGGACCAGCAGAATGAGATGGTGACGCGCCACGCGGCCGCGCTGCAGGAGACGCAGGTGACGGCGCAGGAGATTCGCCAGACCGCGATGCTGGCGTCGGGCTCCGCGGAGTCCGTCATCCAGGTGGCCGAGCGCGCCGAGCAACTGAGCCGCACCGGAGAAGAGGCCGTCTCGGCGAGCATCGACGGCATGGAGGAGGTGCGCAACCAGGTGGCGGAGATCGCCGCGCGCATCACCGCCCTGGGCGAGCGGACCAGGCAGATCAGCGGCATCACCGAGACGGTGAAGGACCTGGCGGACCAGTCCCACCTGCTGGCCGTCAACGCCGCCATCGAAGCGGCGCGCTCCGGGGAGCACGGCAAGGGCTTCGTCGTGGTGGCGAAGGAGATTCGCGCGCTGGCGGACCAGTCCATCCGCGCCACCAACCAGGTGCGGCGCATCCTCCAGGACATCAATCAGGCCATCATCGGCACGGTGGAGATCACCGTCGAAGGCACCGAGCGCATGGAAGCGGGGCTGACGCAGGTCCGCACGTCCGGCGAGACGCTGAAGGAGCTCACCGCCATCGTCGAGGACAGCACCGCGGCGGCGCGGCAGATCGCGCGGACGGTCAGCCAGCAGGCCACGGGAATCGAGCAGATCTTCACCGCGGTCAACGAGCTGAACACCCTGATGACGGACACCGTGTCCCGCATCTCCACGACCAGTGACTCCGCCACGTCCCTAAAGATGCTCTCCGAGCGCGTCTCCCAGGTTGTCCGCGCCTACAACGTCTGACGGCGCCACCGGAGAAGCGGTGAGCTTCTTCGACCGCTACGACGCGGACTGAGCGGCCTTCTTCCGTGACGCGTGTTTCGTGGCGCGGGGGCGCTTCGCTGAGGCGCGGCGCCGCTTCGCGCTCAGGTGCACCTCATCGCTCCGGCAGACGCGCAGTCAGCGGGACTCCGCCTTCTTGTAGCGCAGGCGCTTCATGGCCTCGAAGCGAGCCCTGTCCTTGGGCGGCGTGGTGGCCACCAGCCCGTCGAGCATGCGCTTCGAACTCTGGAAGATCTCCTCGACGGCGACCTCGAAGGCGTCGGTGTTCTGCTTCGACGGCGTCCGCGTCCCGGCGATCTTCCGGACGAATTGAAGCGCCGCCGCGCGGATGTCGGCATCGGTGGCGGGCGGCGCGAAGTTGAACAAGGGCTTGATGTTCCGGCACATGCCCACAGGCTAGAGCGTGTCAGGAAAACAGGCCATGGCCCGCAGCCTCGAAGCGTTCAGCGCAGGGTCCCCATGACTTTCAAGAACTGGGCGTGGGCGGCGTTCAGCTCTTCGAGTGCTTCGATGTAGCCACGGCGCCCATCCAGGGCCTCGCGCCGGATGATGAGCAGTTGCAGCGAGTCCACCTTGCCGGCACGGTAGGCCTCGGTGACGAGGTTCAGGTTCTCCTGGAGCGCGGCGAGCACCTCGGCGTCGAACAGCTCCGCGGCCGCCTGGGCGGACTGGTACCGACTGAGCGCGAGTTCGACCTCGGCGCGGACGAAGCGTTCGGTGGCGGCGAGCCGCTGCTGGGCCCTTCGTTCCCTCGCGACGCTCGCGCCTCGCTCGGCCTGGTTTCGGTTGAAGACGGGCAGGTCGATGTTGAGCGTCCCTTGGATGATGGTGTCGTTCTCCTCCCGGCCGTAGGCCAGGCCCACGCTGGGGCGTGGCAGGGCGTCGCGGCTGGCGAACCGGAGCTCGGCCCGGGCGGCTTCCCATTCGGCCCGGGCGGCTTTCACATCCTGGCGCTGACTGGAGGCTCGCTCGACGAGCACCGAGAGCGCGGGCTGGGGCGTCACCTCTGTCCGGAGCGCGTGATCCAGGGTGATGTCCTCGTTGGGGTCCATGCCCAGCAGGAGCTTCAGCTCCGCCAGGGCCTGGAGCCGCAGCCGGGTGGCGCGGACCTTCTCCTGCTGGGCCCGGCCTCGCTCCACCGTCGCGATGTTCATCTCGATGTGGGAAGCGGCGCCTGCCTCGAGCCGCTCCTTCGCGACCTTGCGCCCTTCCTCCGCGAGCCCCAGCGCGTCGTCGCTCAGCCGCAGCGATTGTTCGGCCGCCAGCGCCCGGCCGAAGGCCTGACGCACGTCCGCGGCCAGCTCCACCTGGAGGGATTCCAGGCGGAACCGGCCGGCCTCCATGGCGGCGCGCGCGGCGTCCTTGCGCGCGCGTCGCTGTCCGAAGATTTCGAGCTGCTGGCTGATGCCCACGTTGAGTTCAAGCGTGTCTGCCTCATCGCGCAGTCGCGGACCCACGGAGGCCTGGAGCTGCGGATTGCTTTGAAGCGGGAGGTCCGCGCCCTCCCACTGCGCCCGCGCGGCCGCGGCTTCGGCGCGGCCTTCGATGAGGCGAGGACTGTGTTCGAGCGCGAGCGTGACGGATTGCTCCATCGTCAAGGGGCGGGCGGAGAGGGCCGGCGCCGAAACGAAGAGGAGCAGGAGGGGCAGGACGCGCATCACGGAGTCCTCGTCATGGGCGTGTCCTTCCCGGCGCCGAAGACCGAGTAGAGGACTGGGAGCACCACGAGGGTGAGCAGGGTGGACGACAGGACGCCTCCAATGACGACCGTGGCCAGGGGGCGCTGGACCTCCGCGCCGACGCCGGTGTTGAGCGCCATGGGCACGAAGCCGATGGCGGCCACCGCGGCGGTCATCAGCACGGGCCGCAGCCGGGACACGGCCGCCTGGCGGATGGCTTCGCCCAGGGCCTGGCCTTGCTCCAGCAAGGCGCGGACCCGTGAGACGAGCACCATGTCCCCCAGGACCGATACGCCGGACAGGGCGATGAAGCCCACGGCGGCGGAGATGGAGAAGGGCAGGCCCCGCAGCAGAAGCGCGAGCACGCCGCCCACGAGCGCGAAGGGGACGCCCGCGAAGATGCGCACGGCGTCCAGGGCGCGCTGATAGGTGAGGTAGAGCAGCAGGAAGATGAGTGCCAGCGCGACCGGCACCACGATGAGCAGGCGCGTCTGTGCGCGTTCGAGGTGTTCGAACTGACCGCCGTAGCGGACGTAGTAGCCCGCGGGCAGCTCCAGCTTCTCGTCGAGTGTGCGGCGGACCTCCGCGACGAAGCCGCCGAGGTCGCGTTCTCGCACGTTGGCCTGGACCACCAGCCGCCGCTTGCCCCACTCGCGCTGAATGGTGGTGGGGCCGGACGTCTCCTTCATGGTCGTCAGCCGTCCCAGGGGAACGCGCTCGCCGCCGGGCGCTGCCACGGGGATGGTGGCGAGCCGCGTGGGCTCCTCGCGGTACTCCTCGGAGAGGCGCACGGCCAGGTCGAAGCGCCGCTCGCCTTCGCGCACCTCGCCGACGATGCGCGTGCCCACTGCTTCCACGACGTCGAGGACGGAGCGGGCAGGAATCCCGTAACGGGCCACCGAGGCCCGGTCCACCGTGACTTCCAGCACGGGCTGGCCCGTCACCTGCTCCACGGTGACGTCGGCGGCACCGGGAATGGCCTTCACCAGGGTCTCCAACTCGCGGGCCTTGGCCTTGAGCACGTCGAGGTCATCCCCGAAGAGCTTGATGCCGACGTCGCTTCGCACGCCCGCGATCATCTCGTTGACGCGCATTTCAATAGGCTGGAGGAAGGCCATGCGCATGCCTGGGAGGTCCGCCAGTTCGGCCTTCATCTCGTTCACCAGCTCCTCCTGCGTGGTGGCCCGCTTCCACTGCGCCCGGGGCTTGAGGGTGATGAAGACGTCGGACAGCTCGACGCCCATGGGGTCCGTGGCCACCTCCGCGGTGCCGGTCCGGGTCCAGACGCGTCGCACCTCGTCTGGGAACCGGGACAGCAGCACCCGCTCTATCTGGCTGCCATAGCGGATGGATTCGGAGAGGGAGACCTCCGCCAGGCGCACGGTGTTGATGACGAGCGTGCCTTCGGACAGGCGGGGGACGAACTCGCTGCCGAGGCGCGTGGCGGCGAGGGTGGCTCCCACGATGAGGAGCACGGCGGCGGTCAGGGTGACACGCGCATGGGCCAGCGCCCATTCGAGGACGGGCCTGTAGATTCGCTGGAGCCAGCGCATGAGCCGTGGCTCACGGTGCGGGCCGCCGCCTCGCTTCAGCGCGAAGGAGGCCAGTACCGGCATCAGCGTCATGGAGAGCAGCGCACTGCCCAGGAGCGCGAAGATGACCGTGAGCGCCATGGGGCGGAACAACTTCCCCTCCACGCCTTCGAGGGCGAGGATGGGCAGGTAGACCACCATGATGATGAGCTCGCCGAAGAGCGTGGGCTTGCGGACCTCGACGGCGGCATCCCGCACCACCTCCAGCAGGGAGCGTCCGTCCCGGGCCTCGGAGAGTCGCCGCTCCGCGTTCTCCACCATGATGACGGAGGAGTCGACGACGAGCCCGAAGTCGATGGCGCCCAGCGACATGAGCGTGCCGGCGATGCCGAAGCGCAGCATCGCGTTGAAGGCGAACAGGAGCGACAGCGGAATGGCCGCCGCCACGATGAGGCCGGCGCGCCAGTTGCCCAGGAAGATGAAGAGCACCGCGATGACGAGCAACGCGCCTTCCAGCAGGTTGGTCCGGACGGTGCGCAGCACGTGGTCCACCAACTCGGTGCGCTCATAGACGGGCTCCACGCGCACGTCCTCCGGCAGCGTCCGCTGGATGTCCTCCAGCCGCTGGGCGAGCGCCTTCGTCACCGTGTGGGAGTTCTCGCCTACCAGCATGAAGCCCAGGCCCAGCACGGCCTCGCCTTCGCCATCCGCGGTGGTGGCGCCGCGCCGGATTTCATGGCCCACCTCGACGCGCGCCACGTCCCGGATTCGCACGGGGACGCCGTGGTGCGCCGCGATGACCACGTCCTCGATGGCGTTGCCGTCCGCGAGCACTCCCACCCCGAGCACGAGCGTCGCCGTGCCGCCCCGCTCGAGCACGCCGCCCCCGACGTTGGCGTTGTTCTCCTCCAGCGCCCGGTAGATGTCTCCGAGGGACAGGTTGAACTGCTGCAGGCGGCGGGGGTCGACGATGACGTGCCACTGCTTCTCCTCGCCGCCCCAGGCATTCACCTCCGCCACGCCCGGCACGCTGCGCAGCTGGGGCGCGATGACCCAGTCGTGCAGGGTGCGCAGCGCCTCGAGGCTCTTCGTCCGGCTCTTGACGAGATAGTGGAAGACTTCGCCCAGGCCGGTGGCGACGGGCCCGAGCGTCGGGGGCGCGATGCCCGCTGGTAGCTGCACTCGGCTCAGCCGTTCGGACACCTGCTGCCGCGCGAACCACAGGTCGGTTCCGTCTTCGAACTGGAGGGTGACCTGGGAGAGGCCGAACTTGGAGATGGAGCGCAGCTCGCTGACGCGAGGCAGGCCCGCGAGCGCCTGCTCCACGGGGACGGTGAGCTGGCGCTCCACTTCGTTGGGCGTGAGCGCCGGTGCGACGGTGTTGACCTGCACTTGCGTGGGCGTCGTGTCCGGGATGGCGTCGATGGGCAGCGCCCGGAAGGCGAGCAGACCCGAAATGACGAGGGCCCCCGTTCCCAGGAGGACGGCCCAGCGGTGGGACAACGACCATTCGATGAGCCGGGTGAGCATGGCGGCTACTCGCCTCCCGCCGTCTCGCAGCAGCCCGCGCCGATGGAGTCCTTGAGAATCTCCGTCTTGAGGAGGAAGGCGCCGGTGGTGACGACCTCCACCCCCGCAGCGAGGCCCTTGACGATTTCCACCTCCTCGCGCGTGCTGGCGCCCAGTTCCACCGCGACGGGCTCGTAGAGCCCCGGCTGCTTGCGCACGAAGACCAACGTCTGGCCTTCCGCGCGCTGGATGGCCACGTGGGGAACCAGCACCGCCTCATGTTCCGGGGCGACCTGCACCCGGGCCCTGAGGAAGAGCCCGGCCTTGAGGGCGCCGTCGGGGTTGGGCAGTTCGACCCGGGCGCGCACCGTGCGGGAGACCCGGTCCACCGACGCGCCCACGCGGGTGAGCGTGGCGTCACGCGTCTGTCCGGGCATGCTTTCGAAGGTGAGGGTGACGCGCTGTCCCGCGCGAACCTGGGCCGCGTCCGCCTCCGGAATCTCCAGCAGGGCCCACATGGTGCTCAGGTCCGCCACCTGGATGAGCGGCTGTCCAGCGGATGCATGGCGTCCGGCGACGGCGTCTCGCGCCACCACCGTCCCCGCGAAGGGCGCCGACAGGGCATAGGTCCCCTGCGGGCCCTGGCCATTGGCTCCCGCGGCGGAGAGCGCTGCGCGGGCGGCATTGCGCTCGGCCTCGGCCGCCGCGACCTCCGCCTGGGCGGTCTCCACGTCTTTTCGTGCGCTGATTCCGCTCGTGGCCAGCCGCTGCTCGCGCTCGAGCGCCGAGCGCGCCACCGTCAGCCGCGTCTGTGCCGCCGACAGCCGTCCCTGGTCCGCGCCCACGGCCCCCGAGGTGATCAACACCAGTGGCTGGCCCGCCTTCACCTCGTCGCCGACGTCCACGCGGACGTCCGTTATCAGCGCCTCGCTGCGGGCGGACAGTTGCGCCAGCCGGTTCTGGTTGAAGTCGAGCTGCCCGACGACGTCCAGGGTCCGGGCAAAGGGGCGCTTCTCCGCGCGACGTGTCTGGATGCCGGCCTCGCGGGCCGTCTCGGCGGACGCGAGGCGGACGCGTGTGCCCGGCTCGGGGAAGGTGGGGGGCTGGGCGCCCGCGGCCTTCACCAACTCCGGGTGGCAGTACGGGCAGACGGACTCCGGGAAGCCGTGCTCCCGGCAGTAGTCACCGGCCTCGATGAACTTCGCGACCAGTGACGGGTTGCATTTGGTGCAGTGGGACTCGGGGACCGCGTGCTCCTTGCACCAATCCTTGGGGGCGGTGTCCCGCGCGGTGAAGGTGAGGCCCGGGTTGCATTGGAAGCACTGGGATTCGGGGACGCCGTGCTCACCGCACCAGTCGTCCTGGTCCTTGAAGACGTCGATGAGGTCGGGGGTGCACCGGGTGCACAGCTCCGCGGGGACGCGGTGCTCACAGAGCGCGGGCTCGGACGGGGTGGTCGTGCCTCCCGAGGCGGCTGGAGCCGGTGAAGGCGCCTTCGCCGCAGGGGGACTCGCTTGTTGGCTGCAACTGGCGGCGCTCAGTGCCAGCAGCACCGCCAGGACGCTGGGGCCGACTCGGGAGGCACGCATCTACTTCACGCCCTTCTTGGAGAGTTCCGGGTTGCAGAGGACGCACTGGGATTCGGGCCGCGCGTGCTCGGGGCACCAGTCACCCTTGGCCTTGAAGACGGGAGCCAGCTTCGGGTTGCAGCGGGCACAGAGGCTCTTCTGGACGCCGTGCTCGCAGCGCGGCTTCTCGGACCCGGCCGTCTGGGGCTGCTGGGCGGGCTTGCTCTCGTCGGCCAGGACGGGGGCGGCGAACAGGGACAGGACGACGGACAGCGTACGCAGCGAGTGCATGATGAGGCGCTCCTGCCGGGGCGGATGCCCACGGCGGTGGTGGCCCGCGCGAAGGTGCGCGGGAAGGTCGGACAGGGCTTGGGCGGAGCGGGAGGACGTGCGCGCACGTCCGGCCACGGCGCTCGCAAGACACACGTCTCCCGTGAAGGGCGGTGTCAGGCTCTGGGCGGCTGGAAGATGTCGGTCCCCACGCCGGAGAGCGTGGGCTCATCCACGCGCGAGGGGATGGGCAGCGGCCGGGGCGGCGGGATGAGACGCGCGTGGGGCGACGCGGGAGCGGGGGCGGCTCTCAGTGGGCAGCACACGCACAGCACGCAGTTGGGCGAGCAGTCCTCGCACTCGTCGGATGCCTCTTCCGCGCATTCGTCGTGTACGTCCGACGCCAGGGCCAGCGTATGGAAGACGCCGCCCGTCATCAGGACGAGGAGCACGGCGAGAAATCGCAGAAGGGACTGCATCCGGGTCCGGCTTATTAAATGGGGCTTGGTGGTGTCAATCCAGCGGGGGAGGCGCTGAGGGTGGGGGCTCGCGTATCAGGCGCTCCAGCAGACGGCGCATCGCGCCGGCATCCCATTCCCGCGGGCCCGAGAAGCGGGCGACCTGGCGGCCGTCGACCAGGAGGACGCTGACGGGAAGCAGGTCCACGCCGAACGCGTCACCGGCTCGTTTGTCCACGTCGAGGCGCAGGTGGAGCGGCGCGGGTGGAGGCCCCTTGAAGAAGGACTCCACCGCCTGGGGCGTCTCGTCATGGCTGAAGACAACGACCTGGAGGTCCTCGGGGGGCGCTTGGGCCAGGGCGACGAGCTGGGGTGTCTCCTGCCGGCAGGGCGGACACCACGACGCCCAGAACACGATGAGCAAGGCGCGGGAGGGCGGCACGTCCGCGACGGTGGGCGCGGTTCCCTGGAGCCGGACATAGGCCGGTGGGGGCTCGCTCTTGCATGCCCAGGTCAGTGGCGACATGCCGAGCAGGATCAGGCTCAAGGCGGTAGGCGTGCGCATCCTGAGGGTGATACCTCAAGACGCGGCGCCTGCCATGCGCGCCTGGGGCCAGGCCGGAGCCCTCGAGGGAGCTCCGGCCCGGTGGTGTTCAACGATTAGAGCTTGGCTGCCGTCGCGCTGAAGGAAGCGCAGGCGGCGGGCACCGCGAAGCCGTTGGTGGGCGTCGTGCCGCCGGAGCCACTGGACACGGCGTTGGAGCCCAGGCCGAACGCGGCGAAGGCCGTCCACAGGCGGCAGACGTCCTCGCCACCGTGCAGGGTGGTGGCCGCGGTGATGATGCCGTCACGCACCTGGGTGAAGGTGGGGCTGCACGGCGTGTTCTTCAGGCCCTGGGTGAAGTACAGCATCATGCGCTGGTTGCCCGCGGTGCCCGTGGCGTCGTACAGGTTGGCGCTGAAGCCGTGGTGGTTGACCAGGGCCCAGTAGGCCTCCCACATGCCCTGGGCGAACACGGCACCCACGCCGTGCGGAACCGCCATGCCGTTGATGCTGGCGTAGGTCCAGGTGTTGACGGTGCTGCTGGTGCTGTAGCGCTGGGGACGGATGCCCGCGCCCGTGGTGGGCTGGTTCAGGGCGTAGGTGCCCACGCCGCGGCCCTGCGCGCCGGTGTCCGTCGCCTTCGCGGTGTAGAAGAGCGACAGGAAGTCGCTGATGCCCTCGCCCGGCTGCTGGCGGTTCGACAAGCAGGACACGTTGCTGGGGCCGCCCACGAGGCGGTTGGAGATGCCGTGGCCGTACTCGTGGACGATGATTCCGGCGTCCAGGTCTCCGTCCTTGTTCGGCGTCACCGTGTTCCAGCGGTACATCTGCATGCGCGGCCGCTGGCCGTCCGGCGGGGTCATGAAGTTGGCGTTGTTCATGCCGCCGCCGTCCTGCGCCTCCGCGCGGACGTCGTCGTTGCCGGCGCCGCCCCGGCCGTAGTTGTTGACCTGGAAGTTACCGGACGCCTCATCGAAGCCGTACTGGTACTGGACGTCGTGGATGATGTTGTTCCAGTAGAACAGATTGGTGACGGCCGCGGGGATGTACGTGGACGGCGCGCCCGTGAGGGTGATGGGGAAGTCGCAGTGGATGAGCGAGGTGCAGTCGGGCTGCACGGCGGGCGGCAGGCCATCGTTGTTGGTGTCCTCGTAGGCGTGGACGTTGTTGCCGCGGAGGGTGGTGTACTCCGCGCCGGCCGCGCCGTTCGTATCGTGCCAGCCGTAGGGCGACGCCGTGGCGTTGGCGGGGTTGGAGACCAGCACGCGCCCGTCCGCGGGCGGCAGCGGCGTGGTGTGGTTGGGGCTCTCCACCGGCATGGGATAGACGCGGTAGGCATCATCGGCCGCCACCCAGTCGAAGCGGGTCCAGACCTCGCCCGTGGACGCGTCCACCGTGACGTCGTAGGCATGGTCGTTGTCCAGGGTGTGGACCTGGAAGCGCCACACCAGCCGTGCCTCACCACGGCGGACCGGCAGCACCGCCAGCTCCGCGTCGATGGGCTCGGTGGACAGGCCTTCCACCGCCACGCGCGTGCGCTGACGCGCGCCGGGCTCGGCCTTCAGGGACTGCGGCGCCGCGGAGATGCGGACGCCCAGGTGCTTCGCCACGCCCACCACCGCATCCGCGGCGCTCAGGCGCGGCGTGGTGCCGGCGAGCGAGGACTCCAGGGCCGGGAGGAAGTCGCTGTGCACGCTGAGCACGCGGCCGTCGCGGTCCACGTTGATCTGAAGCTGGCCGTTGTAGACAGGCAGGCCCCGGTACGTCTGGCGCAGGTACAGGTTGGTGGTGCCGCTCACCTTCGAATAGACGCGGTCCGTCACCTCGAGGTTCGCCAGGTCGTTGAGCCCCAGCCCGAGCGCGTCCCGGTGCTTCTGGACGAAGTCCAGGCCAATGGCCATCGGGTCCCCGCTGCGCGGACCGGAGAGCGCACCCACCGGATTGGTGAGCGAGCGCACCAGGCCGTTGGACTCGTCGAACTCCACCATCAGTTCCGGCACGGCCTGCCGCAGCGCGGCCTGGCTGGACGTCTGGGCAGACGAGATGCCAAACCGGGCCTGCGCGTTGTAGGCATCACGCGCATCGTAATTACGAACGCCTGCCTCCGAATGAACTGCCATTGCAGCGGAACCCGAGAGGGTTCCCACGAGAAACACCGCATGAAAAAGGCGCCTTCGGTAAGGACCTGAGGACATGTCGTGCTCCTGCACTGCGGGTTGACCGCGCTCCTCTAGGAGCTGCGGTGCTGGCATGGCAGAAATCACACTTTGAGTGAAAATAGCAAATCACCAGCTAATCTGGAATTCTGCGGTTTCGTGCGACGAATTTGCACAGTCCCGCAGTATGACAAGCAATGACGCTGTTACGTCTTTTGAATGTCAATCATCCAACGCGGCGCGGTGAGCAGGAATTGGCCGCGGGATCAGGCGCGACAGCAGCGCGCTCACGGAGCGCACGGGGTGGGCGCCGGGCTCGGGGATGCGCGCCGTCAACAGGGCCGCGCCCAGGCGGGCCACCGAGGACAGCACGAAGAGCACGTGCAGGTTCACCCAGACGTGGCCGCCCAGGGTGAACTGGGTGGGCAGGGCGGCGGCGATGGCGCCTCCCAGCGCGGCCGCGGCGGTATAGGCCAGGCCGCCGGCGGTGGCGAAGGCGGCCAGGTAGAAGGGGCGGTTCTTCCGGGGCGCGACCGTCAGGGGCAGCTCGAAGATGGCCAGGCCGTGGCCGCTCCACAGCGCCCCGGCGAGGAGGACGTCGAAGAGCAGGGGCCACAGCGCCCCCGCGGAGGGCACCAGCCACAGGGCGGGGATGGCGGCGATGCCCAGTGAGCACGCCATCAACACGGGCTGGGCGCCGCAGCGGTCAATCGCGCGGCCCCAGAGTGGCGCCGCCAGGATGCGCACGCCCGCCACCGCCGCGGCATGCAGCGCCATGATGACGAAGGTCATCTTGAGGTTCTGGAGGCTGTGCAGCGCGAAGAAGGGCGCGGACACCCCCACCGCCGCGTTCCAAGCCACCTGGTAGGTGAGCACCCGGCGCGCGTTGTCATCCTTGAAAGGGACCAGCGCGCCCTTGAGTTCCAGGGGCGGGGTGGTGCCCGGGGGCGCCGGGTCGTGCTGCGAGGCCATGAGCAGGGTGGTGACGATGCCCATGACGCACGCCCCCAACGCGAGCAGCGGCAGGGCCACGCCCACGCCGCCCGCGGGGCGCAGCCGGTCCATCAGGAGGCCCGCGCCCAGGGAGGCCAGCGTGCCCGCCAGCGTGGTGAGCGCGGTGCGGCGTCCGAAGAAGCGGCCCCGGACGGCGCGGGGCACCAGCTCCCCCATCCACGCCACCCAGGCGTTGTTGCCCACCACGCTCAACGCGGCGGAGACGCCGGCCACCGTCAGCAGCAGGCGCTGCTGGGATTCGAAGGGCAGATCCAGCCAGGGCAGCACCGCCAGGGGGAACATCACCACGCGGGACAGACACACGGCGGTGAGGGCCACGCGCCGGTGGCCGAAAAGGCCCGTCAGCCAGGCCGCGGGGAACTGCACGAACTGCGCGAAGAAGGGCAGGGCCGTCATCACGCCGACGAGGAAGGGTCCCAGCTTCAGCGCGATGGCCCAGGCGGTGAGCACCGTCGCGCCCGCGCACGCGGTGAAGACCTCCGAGAACATGCCCTCCACCACGGAGACGCCCAGCGTTCGGCGCAACCGTCCCTGGTGGGGGCGGACCATCGGTCCGGGGCCGTCCGCGGGCGGTGCGCCCAGGAGCGGCGCCGTCGAGCCGGGAAGGGACGCGCCGGGTCGGAACAGCGGAACCGCGGAAGCAAGGGAGGCGAAGCTGAAGCTGCGGAGGAACTGTCGACGGGAGGCTGCGCGGGTCACAGGTCCGCTCTCTGTCGCACGCTCCGCTGGGCCCTCTCAATCCACCCCCGGTGGGCCCCAGGGTGCTCGGCCGCTCTCCGGGCGGGAGCGGCGCGGCTGTCCCACATGCTCCGGCACCCGTTCGCGCCTGCCTGCTGGGCAGCGCTGGAATCAGGTGCAGTTCAAGCGGTCTTGAACTATATGAACGGACGAGGAGACGGCGCACTATGGATCTGGCTCGGGAGCTGACGGATTTTCTGGGGGCGGTGGAGCAGCGGCTTGGCAGCACCCTGGTGGATGGCGATGCCGGTCCGGACGTGAAGGGCGACACGCTGATGGAGGCGGCCCGCCACCTGTGCCTGGGCAGCGGCAGCAAGCGCGCGCGCCCCATGCTGGCGCGGCTGTTCGGCGGCGCGGTGGGTGTTCCGGCGGAGCGGCTGGTGGACGTGGCCGTGGCCGCGGAGCTCATCCATTCCGCCAGCCTGCTGCACGACGACGTGGTGGACGCGGGTATGTTCCGCCGGGGTCGGCCCACGGTGAACGCGCGCTGGGGCAACATCGTCGCGGTGATGAGCGGCGACCTCATCCTGTCCACGGGCCTGTACCAGCTGTCCCTGCTGGACGCGCGGCTGACGCGCAGCGCGCTGTCGGTCGTCTCCGAGATGACCCGCGCCGCCATCGCCGAGGTGGAGGCTCGCGGCGACCTGGACCTGCCGCTCAACCGGCTGCGCTTCATCGCCGAGGGCAAGACGGGCTCGCTGTTCGGCTGGTGTGGCAACGCGGCGGCGACGCTGGCGGAGCACCCCGAGGCGGTGGAACGTTTCGACGGCTTCGGGCGTCACCTGGGCGTGGCGTTCCAGATTGCCGACGACATTCGCGACATCCTCGGCACGGACGTGGGCAAGCCGCGTTACGCGGACGTGCACTCGCGCACGCCGTCCATGCCCATCCTCCTGGCGGTGGCCAAGGATGAGTCGCTGCGGCGCAAGCTGAAGGACGCGTGGGCGTTCTCGGCGATCACGCCAGATCGCACGAAGGAGATTGGCGCGGCCATTGAGGCCACGGGCGCTGTGGATGCCTCCATGGCGCGGATGAACGTCGAAATCGAGGCGGCGCTCGACAAGCTGGGCCACTTCGCCAAGGAGCCTGCGGGCGCGGAGCTGGTGAGCTGGGCGCGGAGGCTGTCGGCCGGCATCGCCGAACAAGTCCAGGGGCGCGCTGCATGAAAGGCTACCTGTGGACGGGGGGACCCGGTAGCTCTGCCTCGGAGGCGCCGCCAGCGGATGGCAGGCTGGCGCCCTGGGAAGCCATCGCAGTGGACGCGGTGGGCAATGTCATTGAGTTCTGGGGGTTCAAGCGCAACCAGGGTCGGGTCTGGGCCCTGCTGTACCTGCGCGGCGAGCCCCTGACGGCGGGAGAAATCGAGCGCGAGCTGGACCTGTCCAAGGGCGGGGTCTCCATGCTGCTGCGCGACTTGGAGCGCTGGGGCGTCATCCAGCGCGTGCGCCTGCCCCAGGACACCGTCTGGCGTTACGGCGCGGAGAACGACCTGGTCCGGATGGTGACGCACGTCATCGAGGAGCGCGAGGCGGGCTTCGTCGCGCGCATCCGCGCCGACCTGGCGGAGGCCCGGCGGCTGGCGGAGACCCAGTCGGGGCTGCCCCCGGACCGGCTTCAGCGACTGGAGAAGATGGCCACGCTGGCCGAGCACGTGGAGCGCGCGCTGCGGCTGTTCATCAAGACGTCTCGGCTGGATGTGTCCGGTGTGCTGTCCGTCTTCCGGGACGAGGCCACCGGGGCGCGCCGGGGCTCGAAGTAGTCTCAGTCAAAGGGGCGGACATGGATTCGCACTATGATCAGGTGATGAAGGCGCGTGCGGGCGCGGACCCGTCGGCCACGCGCCTGTACTTCGCGTACTCGACCATCCTGGACCGCGCCGCGTTCGAGGAGTGGCGGTCCCAGCACAGCTACGACTTCTTCGAGCTGCCCGAGGGGCGGCTGGCCGAGGCCGTGGATGTGGATCTGGTCTATGACTTCCCGTCGCGCTGGTGGGGTGGGCGCGTCGCGGGGCTGACGGATTCCGTGGGCCAGAAGGTGTACGGCCGCCTGTTCGAGATTCGCGGGCAGGACTGGCCCATCATCCAGCACAAGGAAGGCTTCGTGACGAGCATGTGCGTGGAGCGGCCGGTGCGCGTGCGCGTGGATGGGCAGGAACTGGAGGCCACGGCGTTCGTCACGAACCCGCGGCGTGCGTCGGCGGACGGCCCGGTCAGCACCCGTTTCGTGGACGCGCTCGTGCGAGGTGCCCAGGCCGCGGGCCTGCCAGCGGCCTACGTGGAGCGGCTGAAGCGCGGCGAGTAGCCCACGAGGGCGTTCCGTAAGCCCTCGGACAAGATCCAGCGTGGTGCCTTCCCTCCGCGCTGGGAGTGCCCAGCTTGGGCGGTGCGTATGTTCTTCTTCTTCTCGAACCGGCTCGGCTGTGTCGGCAGCATCCTGGTATCCATCGCCCTGAGCGCGGTGCTCTACTTCCTGTTCATGCGTTGAGGCCCAGCCCCTGGGCTTGGTTCACGGCTTGCCGTGCCACAGGTCGTCCGAGTCCTCGGAGTCCAGTGGATGGATGGTGATCTCGCGCCCGTCCTTGTCGGGCGTGCTGCGCACCGCCTCCGTCTCGTCCGGCGTTCGAGGCGCCCGCTCCGAGAAGTTGTCGTTCTGGAGGTGGCGCTGACGCTGCTCACTGGTCCCCCCGTACCCCTCGATGATCTTCTTCTTCGTCATCCCCGTCCTCCTGGTGAGTCGTTCGCCCAGAAGTAGGCTGGGGTCGGATGGAGGAGGGAGCAAGCGGCACGGCCTGCTCGCTTGGTGTGCGAGCGATGTATCGGAGCTTAGCGGGGCAGTGCCTACATGAACGAACCATCAGGTGTTTCAGGACGCCCTGAGGGCTTCGTTCCTACATGAACATCAGGACAGGGGGCTCAACGTAGCTGATCGGGACAGATTGCCTGTCTGGATGTTCAGTGGGGCGTGCGGTGGTTTGTCGAGCCATGCCTACATGACAGCGCGTTCAGTGCCGCGTATTGGCCTGATCGCGGCTTGGGGCTGGTTGGATGTTCAGTGATTCGAGCACCGTTCGAAGTGTCAATGCCTACATGATTGTCCGTTCAGCGGTTCTGCATGGCTGATCGCCGTTTTCGGACTGCCTGGATGTTCAGTGGTTTTTGGCACCCCGTGCGTCGAATCCCACGGGCCTGCCCGTTCAGTGCCTGGCTGGTTCTTATTTACTGGTTGGATGTTCAGTGGTTTCAATGCCCTTTGATGGGTTGCGTGTATGGGTTTGTTTGTGATTGATGATTGTCTTTGCTGTTGTTTTGCATTGCAGCACGCAATGGGTGCCGTGGACCACCACGGCTCTACGAGGAGCGAGCAGGGGAGTCCACGGTGATGCTGTCGTGAACGCCCCTGTGTCGAGGGATTGACTCAGCCCGGCGTGAACCACAACACGGACAGCGGGGGCAGGGTGAGGGTGGCCGAAGCCGGCTGGCCATCCCAGCCCGTGGGCTCGGTGTGAATCTGGCCCATGTTGCCCAGGTTGGAGCCGCCGTACTGCTCGGCGTCCGTGTTGAGCAACTCCACGTAGCGGCCCTGGAACGGGAAGCCCACGCGGTAGTTCTCCCGCACCGTTGGCGACAGGTTGGCGATACACACCACATGCCGTCCTGGCTGACGCGCGCGCCGCACGAACGCGAACACGTTGTACGCGGCCGAGTCCGGCTGGAGCCACTGGAAGCCCATGGGCTCGCCGTCCGCGTCGTGAAGCGCGGGCATGTCCCGGTAGATGCGGTTCAGGTCCGAAACCAGCTGAAGGATGCCGTGGTGCCCCGGGTCGTGCGTCAGGTGCCAGTCCAGGCTCTTGTCGTGGTTCCACTCGGCCGGCTGGCCGAACTCGCCGCCCATGAAGACGAGCTTCTTGCCCGGGTGCGCCCACATCCACGCGAACAGGGCGCGCAGGTTGGCGCGCTTCTGCCACGGGTCACCCGGCATGCGCCCGTACAGGCTGCCCTTGCCATGCACCACCTCGTCATGGCTCAGCGGCAGCATGAACTGCTCGCTGAACGCGTACAGCAGGCCGAAGGTGAGCTGGTTGTGGTGGTACTGCCGGTAGATGGGGTCCTTGGAGAAGTACGACAGCGTGTCGTGCATCCACCCCATGTTCCACTTGTAGTCGAACCCCAGGCCGCCTTCGGACACTGGCGCGGACACCTTGGGCCAGGCCGTGGACTCCTCGGCGATGACGACGACGCCCGGATGCTTGCGGTGGACCGTTTCGTTCAGCTCGCGCAGGAAATGGATGGCCTCTTCGTTCTCCCGGCCGCCCCAGCGGTTGGGAATCCACTCGCCCTGCTTGCGGCTGTAGTCGAGGTAGAGCATCGACGCCACCGCGTCCACGCGCAGTCCGTCGATGTGGTACTCCTCGATCCAGAACAACGCGTTGGCGATGAGGAAGTTGCGCACCTCGTTGCGGCCGAAGTTGAAGACCAGCGTGCCCCAGTCCGGCTGCGCGCCCTTGCGCGGGTCAGCATGCTCATACAGGGCCGTGCCGTCGAACTGTCCCAGGGCGTGCAGGTCGCGCGGGAAGTGTCCGGGCACCCAGTCCACAAGCACCCCGATGCCTTCCTGGTGCATGTGGTCGATGAAGAAGCGCAGGTCATCCGGGTGGCCGAAGCGCGCCGTGGGAGCGTAGTAGCCACCAACCTGGTAGCCCCAGGAGCCACCGTAGGGGTGCTCGGCCACGGGGAGCAGCTCGATGTGGGTGAAGCCGGTGAACTTGATGTACTCGGCCAGCGCCGGGGCCAGCTCCCGGTACGTCATGGGCCGGTCGCCGTCCTCCACCACCCGGCGCCAACTGCCCAGGTGGACCTCGTACACGCTCCACGGCTGGTGATGGACGTCCCGCCGCTGCGCGCGTTGCTCCAGCCACGCCGCGTCGCCCCAGGTGTAGCGCGCCAGGTCGTGCACCACGGAGGCCGTGGCGGGGGGGACCTCGGTACGGAAGGCGAACGGGTCCGCCTTGAGGACGTTGGGCCCGCCCTGGCCGGGGCGAATCTCGAACTTGTACCGGGTGCCTTCGCCCACCTCGGGGACGAAGAGCTCCCAGATGCCGGAGGAGCCCATGCGGCGCATGGAGTGCAGCCGACCGTCCCATCCGTTGAAGTCACCGACCACGGACACGCCCGCCGCCGTGGGGGCCCACACCGCGAACGAGGTGCCGCGCACGCCGTTGTGGTGCAGCAGGTGCGCGCCCATGCGCTCCCAGAGGCGCTCGTGGCGGCCTTCACCGGCGTAATACAGGTCCATCTCCCCCAGGGTGGGGAGGAAGCTGTACGGGTCGCGAATCGTGAAGACGCGCTTGCCGGGGTACTCCACTTCCAGCAAGTAGTTGAACGTCTGGTCCTTGCCGTTGATGCGGGCCTCATAGACGCCGCCCAGCCGGTGCGTCATCGCGACGCGACCGCCGGATTCTGGCAGCACGTGGATGGCCACGGCGTCCGGGCGGAATGCGCGAATCACCACGCCATCCCCATCCGGGTGGATGCCCAGGACAGAGTGTGGCTCCGGATGCCTCAGCTCCACGACGCGCTGAAGCTCCGCGTCGACCTGGGCCTTGTCGGCTGGCTTCCTCACTTGGATGCCTCCATACGCAAGAGGGCCTGGACGGGGATGCGCACCCAGTCGGGCCGGTTCTGCATTTCGTATCGGACTTCGTAGAGGAGTTTCTCCAGCTCGAACGCACGCAGCATCACGTCGAAGGTGTCCTCATCCGTGGGCAGGAAGGGCGCGCCGCGCGTCACCTGCCGATAACCTTCCACGAAGGCGTCGCGGATGGTGTTCATGCGCTCGTGGGGCGTGCCGCCCTCCAGCGCAACCGTCGCCTCCGCGTAGTCGAACGAGCGGATCATCCCCGCCACGTCGCGCAGCGCGCTGTACTTCTCCCGGCGGGTGGTGAAGGAGCGCGCGGGCTCGCCTTCGAAGTCGAAGATGATCCACTGGTTGTTGGCGCGCAGCACCTGACCCAGGTGGAGGTCGCCGTGGATGCGAATCTTCTGGCCGGAGGGCGGCACCTGCGCCAGGCGCTTCGCGTACTCGATGAGGTCCTCGCGCCGGTTCTCCAGTTCCGGATACTGCCGGCTGGCGTCCGCCAGCGTCACGCCCAGCTCCCCGACGATGGAGGCGCTCCAGCGCTGGAGGTCCTCTTGCAGCAGCGGCTCCGGCGTGAAGGCCGGGTCTTCGTCGGTCGCCGAGGCGAACGCCAGGTGGAGATCGCCCAGACGCGAGCCCAGATTGCGCATCTCCGACTGGAAGCGCTCACCCACGGCGCGCTCCTGGCGCAGCCGGTCCAGCGTGTACTTCCAGCCGTCCGTCGCGTCCGGCACGAAGCGGTGGGCCACCGCGAGCGTCGCGCCCGCCGCCCCTTCCAGATGCAGCGCGCCCACCAACGTGGGCGTGGCGCGGAACGACGTCTTGGTCGCGAGGAATCGGCCCACCTCATGCTCCGGGTTCACGCCGGCCTCCAGCTTGCGGATGATCTTCAGGATGACCTTCTCACCCAGCACCACCGAGGTGTTGCTCTGCTCCACCTGCAGCCGCCGCACCTCCGGTGACGCGGGGAGCGCGAGCAAGCCGTCCTGACTGCCAATCCATTCGCCTTGCACGCGGCCGGACGCGGACGCCACCTGGCCTTCGGTTCGGATGAGGTCGAAGAGGCCGCGCAGGCATTCGTCGCTCTCCAGCGCGTCCCGCACGCCTTCCGTGGAGGGATGCACAGGCAACAGGTAGCGCTCCGGACTGCCCAGTTCGTAGATGACCTCCACCACGGCGAGGCTGAAGGAGCAACCGGCCGATTCGACGGTGGCGTGGTCCATCACCGTGACGTGCTTGATGGGCCAGGCCTTGCCGCTGAACCAGCGCTGGTGCTTGAGGTAGTCAGGGAGCTTGGTCAAGTCGAGGGTCGTCATTCGAGGCTCCTCACCTGCTGGGACCTGTCCAGCCGGAACCACAGGAACATGAAGGGGCCCATGGAGAGCTGATACGGCAGCTCACTCACCCGCGGGAAGGGGGTTTCTCCAATCAGTTCCACCGGCACAGCGCCCTCCCACTCACACATGTCGAGCACCGCGGGCTGGGCGAAGCGTGACAGGTTGCACACCACCAGAACCGTCTGGCCCTCCCATTCACGGATGAAGGCCAGCACCTTGCGATTGTCCGTCTGGAGGAAGCGCAGGTTCCCCAACGAGAAGACGGGGTAGCGCTGGCGGATGCGAATCATCCGCTTCACCCAGTGCAGGAGGCTGGACTTCACCCGCTCCTGCGCTTCCACGTTGATGGACTGATAACCGTACACCGGGTCGGCGATGACGGGCGCATACAGGCGTGCGTAATCCGCGCGGCTGAAGCCCGCGTTGCGGTCTCCCGTCCATTGCATGGGCGTGCGCACGCCGTTGCGGTCGCCGAGGTAGATGTTGTCGCCCATGCCAATCTCGTCGCCGTAATAGAGGACGGGTGTGCCGGGCAGGGTGAAGAGCAGGCTGTGCATCAGCTCGATGCGCCGGCGGCCGTTGTCCATCAGTGGCGCCAGCCGGCGGCGGATGCCCAGATTGATGCGCATGCGCGGGTCGGTGGCGTATTCCCGGTACATGTAGTCCCGGTCCTCGTCCGTCACCATCTCGAGCGTCAGCTCGTCATGGTTGCGCAGGAAGATGGCCCACTGGCAGTTGTCCGGGATGTCCGGCGTCTGCTGCATGATTTCGACGATGGGCGTGCGGTCCTCGCGGCGCACCGCCATGAAGAGGCGGGGCATCACCGGGAAGTGGAAGCCCATGTGGAACTCATCGCCGTCGCCGAAGTACACGCGCACGTCGGCGGGCCATTGGTTCGCCTCCGCCAGAAGCATCTTCCCCTTGTATTCGGAGTCGATGGTCTTCCGCAGGCGCTTGAGGAAGGCGTGCGTCTCCGGAAGGTTCTCGCAGTTGGTGCCTTCGCGCTCGAAGAGGTAGGGCACGGCGTCGCAACGGAACCCGTCCACGCCCATGTTGAGCCAGAAGCGCATGACGTCCAGCATGGCTTCCTGCACTTCGGGGTTGTCGTAGTTGAGGTCCGGCTGGTGGCTGAAGAAGCGGTGCCAGAAGTACTGCTTGGCCACC
Organism: Myxococcus sp. CA023; assembly: GCF_010998615.1. GTDB lineage: Bacteria > Myxococcota > Myxococcia > Myxococcales > Myxococcaceae > Myxococcus. The sequence continues at coordinate 197,217 of NZ_JAAEAH010000001.1, forward strand.
GGGTCCCACGTCCAGTTGGAGCGCTCCGTGTCCAGGAAGATGATGCGCGCGCCCTTGTACTGTTCGTCGGTGTCGCTCCAGACGTACCAGTTGCGCTTGGGGCTGTTGGGGTCGCTGCGCGCTTCCTGGAACCAGGGGTGCTGGTCACTGGTGTGGTTCACCACCAGCTCGGTGATGACGCGGATGTCACGCTTGTGCGCTTCATCCACCAGCCGCTGGAAGTCCGCGAGCGTGCCGTAGTCCGGGTGGACGCCGTAGAAGTCCGCGATGTCGTAGCCGTCGTCGCGGAGCGGCGAAGGGTAGTGGGGCAGCAACCAGAGGCAGTTGATGCCCAGGTCCTGGAGGTACGGAAGCTTTTCAATCAGACCGGGGATGTCCCCGTGGCCGTCGCCGTTGGAGTCATGGAAGGCACGAAGGTGCAGCTCGTAGATAAGGGCTTTCTTGTACCAGAGGGGATCCAGGTCCATACGCCTCTCGGGTTGTCACTCGTAGTAGTCGAACGCGTTCTCAGTGCGGCGGAACCGGTGAACGGCCCAGAGGGCCGCGGGCTGATCGGGCGTCAGGCGCACCTGCACGTCGGGACCCTGCCATAGCGAGCGCTGGTCCGACATCAACTCGTGCACCTGGTACGTCTCGTCGGGGCGCGCGCCCAGCCACTCCAGTGGCACGTGCAGCAGCGCCTCCTGGGCGGCATACGGGTCCAGGCTCACCGCCATCAACACCACGCTGCCGCCGTCTGGCGTGCGCTTGCCGTAGAAGAGGACGCGGTCGTTGTTCGACGAGAAGAAGCGCAGCGTCCCGTACTGATGCAGCGCGGGGTGCGTGCGGCGCGCGGCGTTGAGGCGCGCAATCCAATCCCGGATGTTGCCCGGCCGGTCCAGGTCCCACGCGACCAACTGGTACTTCTCCGAATCGGTGTACTCCTCCTTGCCCGGGATGGGGCGGCCCTCGCACAGCTCGTAGCCGCAGTACATGCCCCACACGGAAGAGAGCGTGCCGGCGAGCGCCGCGCGCAGTCGGAAGGCACCGGGCCCCGCGTTCTGGAGGAACTCCGGGAGGATGTCCGGCGTATTGGGCCAGAGGTTGCCGCGGAAGTAGTCGGACACCGGCGGCTGGGTGATTTCCTCCAGGTACTCCTGGAGCTCGCCCTTGAAGTTGCGCCAGGTGAAGTAGGTGTACGATTGGGTGAAGCCCACCTTGCCCAGGGCCTTCATCACCTTGGGACGGGTGAATGCCTCGGACAGGAAGAGGACCTGCGGATGGGCTTCCTGCACGCGTCGGATGAGCCAGGCCCAGAATTGCGTGGGCTTGGTGTGTGGGTTGTCCACGCGGAACGTGTTCACCCCTTGCTTCACCCAGTGGAGGACGACGGATTCCAGCTCCGCCCAGAGCGACTCACGGGCGGGGCCCATCCAGTCGAAGTTGACGATGTCCTCGTAGCGCTTGGGCGGGTTCTCCGCCGTCTTGATGGTGCCGTCCGGCCGGTGCTGGAACCACTCCGGATGCTCCTTCACGTACGGGTGGTCCGGCGAGCACTGGAAGGCCAGGTCCAGCGCCACCTCGATGCCGTGTGCCTGCGCCGTCTCCACGAAGTGCCGGAAGTCCTCCAACGTCCCCAGCTTCGGGTGCACGGCCTTGTGGCCGCCTTCCGAGGCGCCAATGGCCCAGGGGCTGCCCACGTCGTCGGCCGCCGCGGTGAGGCTGTTGTTCTTGCCCTTGCGCGCCGTGCGGCCAATGGGGTGGATGGGCGGGAGGTAGACGGTGTCGAAGCCGAGCTGCTGGATGTACGGCAGCCAGCCTTCCGCGTCCCGGAAGGTGGCGTGGGTGACGCCGTCGCGCTTCGCCGAACGCGGGAAGAACTCGTACCACGCGCTGAAGCGGGCCTTCTCCCGGTCCGCGAAGACCTCCAACACCTTGTCGTAGCGGCGGGCCAGTGAACGGTCCGGATGGACCGAGGCCACGTCGGCCAGCTCGGGTGCCAGGGCCACGGCGAGGAGGTCAGGGGAGGGGGCTTGTCGCAGCCGGACAGCCGCTTCGGTCAGCACCCGAGCGTCGTCCATCTGCTTCGCCGTGCGGGCTCGGGCAGCGGCGCCTTCCAACAGGGCGGCGCCTTCCAGCAGCTCGCTGCGCACGTCGCGGCCCGCGTCGACCTTGCGCTTCAGCTCGGACGTCCAGGTCCGGAAGAGGTCTGGCCAGGCTTCAATCGTGTATTCGTAGCGGCCGTTCCGAGCGAGGGGGAATTCGCCTTCCCACCGGTCATTGCCGAGGAAGCGCATGGGCACTTCCTCCCAGTCGGTCTGCTGGAACCTTGGCGTCACCTGGCGCCAGCGGATGACGGCGACGAGGACGTCATGGCCTTCCTTGAAGACATCGGCCTTGACGGTGCACCGCTCCCCCACGACGCGCTTCACGGCGTGACGTCCAGCGTCCAGCTCGGGGCTGACTCCCTCGATGAATACGCTTCCGAGTCGTTCAGTCATGGTGGCTGGCGGCCCTTATAGGTCTTGGGTTGTGATTGCCTCGCGGCGAATCGCGGCTGTTGTCGATGCTGGACGCCTTCCTCGCCAGCCGCGTTGGCTCGTCAACGTTAAGGATGGGGGCGGGCACTGCCCACCCTGGAAGGCACAGCGCGCCCGGGTGCCCGCCTGCTGATACTTGAAGCTGGGAACTGCCCTGCCGTTTGAGCTATCCGGGACGAACATGGCGCCTCCTTCCTCCGCTGTGCCCCGAGCAAGCGACCCAGCGCTGGACCAGGCCCTCCTCCGGCAAGTCGCCATGGGAAGCCCGCAGGCCATGCGCGACGTCTACGCGCGCTGCGGCGGACGGTGTTTCGCCATCGCGTTGCGGTTGCTACCCACCCACGCTGACGCGGAAGAGGTGTTGCAGGAGGCCTTCCTGGAGGTCTGGCGGCGCGCCCGAGAGTTCAATCCAGAACGCGGCGGCCTGGAGGCCTGGGTGACGACGATTGTGCGCACGCGCGCCATCGACCGGCTGCGGGCGCAGGGAACGGCGGCCCGCGTGGTGGAGGGGGCCGTGCAGCAGGAGCCTCCGGTCAGCGCCGCGCCCGCCGCGCCGGACGAAGCGGTCGGCCAGGGGGAGGCTCGTGCTCGCGTGGTGGCGGCGCTGGCCCAGCTTCCTCCGGAGCAGCGGGCGGTGGTGGAGCTTGCCTACTTCGAAGGACTCTCCCAGCGGGAGATTGCCGAGCGCACCGGAGACCCATTGGGCACGGTGAAGACCCGTGCGCGGCTCGCGTTGGAGAAGCTGGGGGCGTTGTTGGAGATGCTGCGCCCCCACGCCTAGCCCCAATGCCGGTCAGTCAGGAACGGCCCTTCTTGCGCTCCGTCTTCGCCTTCGGGCCCTCACCGTAGCCTGACACCACGAGCCCGAGCGTCTGTACGAAGTTCACCGCGGCCTCCACGGGGATGCGCGTGGCCTTCACCCGGTTGCGCGCGGGGTCGATGAACACGCCCTGCGCGGTTCCGAAGTCCGCCTTCGTGAGCGTGCAGCCGCGGAAGTTGCTGCCGGTGATGTCCGAATCGCTGAAGTCCGACTCGGAAAGGTCCGTGTCGATGAAGTTCATCTCCAGCGCCGTGCAGCGCAGGAACGCCGTCTTCCGCAGGCTGAGCCCCGCGAAGGTGCAGTAGCGCAGGTTGGAGCCGTCGAAGGTGACTTCGGGGAAGGTGCCCACGTCCGTCCAGTCGATGCCCATCAGCTTGGAGCTTTCGAAGCGCACGTCGCGCAGTGACGTCTCCGTGAACCGGGCTCGCGTGAGGTCGCAACCGGTGAAGACACAGGACTCCATCCGAGTCCTCGTCCAGCGGCTTTCCTGCAGGGTGCAGTTGAGGAACGTGCAGCGGTAGAACTCCTTCCCGCCCAGGTCCGTCTCCTGGAGGTTCAGGTCGGCGAAGGTTTCGTTCTCGAAACTGTCTTCTTCGTGGATGCGCTGGGAGGCCATGGCGGGCCCGTCACTAACGCCCGATGGCGCTCGCTGGCCAAGTCATTTCGCTCCGGACTCTCTATCCATGACGGACGGTGAAGGCCGCCAGCAGGGGCCCCGCAAGGCGGGTGTTCGCGGGAGATGTCGGCCCTCCTTCGGGAAGCTGCGTGAGGAGCGCTTCCAAGGCGGGCTTCATCTCCTCGAAGGCGGCGGTGGCCGCCGCCGCGTTGTCGAAGAAGCGGTGGTACAGGAGCCAGCCGGTGACGGAGCAGGCGATGGCGTGGAAGGAGCGGGTGTCATCCAACTCGTAGGTGAGCCGCGCCAGGCCGCCGAAGTCCTCATCCCGCGCGATGGTGCCGCCCTGGGTCCCCATCCACCCGATGGAGCCCCCATCTTCATACGGCCGCCACGCCGCGTCTTCCGCACGTCCCACCATCCACCCCTTGCAAGGAAACCGGCGCCATCATGCGCGGCCCGGGGCGGACGCTCCAGGACTCCGAGGTCTCCGATTCGTCAGGAGGTGGACGTCGGTTCGGCGCGGCGAAGGTAGGGAAGGGGAGCACGCCGCTGTTCACGGAACAGTTGAGGCGGGACGGTTTGTGCGCGGCGAGGCGTCGTCCTAACCTGCCATGTCCATGAAGGCGATCCTCGTCTCCCTTTTCCTGTTGGGCTCGGCGCCGGACTCCAGCGCGCCAGCGATTCCGCCCGAAGCGCTCGCGGCGCCCCCTGTCGCGGATGAGTCCCCCACCGCGTGGTCCTGCACCGTGGACACCCTTCGTGCTGGGAAGGAATGCGTGTTCGAGGCGGACCTGTCCGCGGGCGCGCCCAGCGATTCGCAAGACGCGTCCAACAAGAAGCTCCTCCAGGACGTGGCCCGCGCGCTGTGCACGGAGGCGGTGGGCAACATCCGCGAGGGCCGCCCGGACGCGACGCTCACCGCGCTTTGCGAGCGGCGCTACATCACCGCCGTGGACCAGTGCGGACTGGAAGGCACGTCGTTCGTGGTGGACGCCAAGGGCCGCTTCGCTCCCGGCGCTCGGTCCTGCTACCGCGCGCTGGCCAACGTCCTTCAAGAGGTGCAGTTCATGGCCACGGTGGCCTCGCCGTGCTGCGAGTGCGCCGCCCGCGCCAACTGCCCGGGCACCGCGGACCGCTGCTATGCCGAGGTCGCCCAGCAGGCCACCGCGCCCCAGATGCAGGCGTGCCTGAGTGATAGGTGTGCGGATGCGTGCTCCGTCGTGCTGCCGCTGCCTCGCTCCGGAGCGCACCCCGCGCCCACCGTCCAGCAGCGCAACCGTTCCGCCAGCCCTGGCTCCGCTTCCCTCTAGGAGTTCCGCCCATGCGCCGTCCTTCCTGGAAGCTGTCCACCTGGGCCCTGATGGGCACGTTCGCCGCCGGCTGCGGCGCCTCGCATTCCCACGTGACGTGGTCGGAGGACGCGCCTCACGCGAAGGAGGAGGTGTTCGTCGCCAAACCTCCGCCTGAGCCGCCCGCGCCCAGCCCCACCTCGGACCCCAAGGCGTTCGCCGCCCGGTACGCCAACCCGGCCGTGTGTGAAGCCGCCGCGCGGCGCATCCAGGGCGCTTCGCGGGATGAGGCGTGGGATGGCCTGAAGGCCTGCATCGAGCACACGCCCTTCACCCAGCTCAACGCACTGCTGGGCCGCGCCTGGGCGCAGGACCTGAGCGTGCGTCCCGAAGGCGCGAAGCTCATTGCCCGCGTGGTGGCCCAGCGCGGTGGCAGCGTGACGGGCGAGCTGCGCTACCTCCAGGAGAAGCAGATCCCCATCTTCTCGTTGGCCTCCGCCATGGACCGGCCGGACACGTACAAGGGCCGCTACGTGCTGCTGCGCGCGCAGGTCGCGGACCAGCGCTCGGAAGGTGAGCGCCCCACGGTGTGGTTGGTGGAGCAGGCCCTCAGCTCCGTCCAGACGGACGAGGTCGTGGGCTATGGCGAGCGCATCGACTCCGTCACCACGTACTCGGGTGACCTGGCCGGGCAGTCCGTGCTCACGGGGCCGGGGCGGGTCGGGGGCACGGTGAGCACGTCCGAGCGCTCCGGCCGCAACACCACGCGGCGCTTCGTGGAGAACATCTCCGACGAGACGGGCCGCGAGGCACTCGGCCGTCTGGCGAGCGCCGACCCGTTCCTGGAGACCCGGCGCGACTACGTCATCCTCGCGCGCTTCGACGGTGTCCGCCTCACGTCGGGCGGCGCGGAGACGGATGACGAAGCGCCGCGCATCCCGGTGCTGACCATCGTCAGCTACCACGCGCCGCAGGCGCTCGTCGTCTACTGAGCGGCCTTCGACGCGGACTCGTCGCGGAAGGTCGGCGGCGTGCGCACTCGGTGCCTTGGTGACACAGAAAAAAACGAGGCGCCGGGACACTTGCCCCGACGCCTCGCCCTGGGAACCGACCCCGCGCCAGTCCCCACGTAACCGTGTGCAGGTCGCGCCCGCGCTACTGCTGGGTCGCACCCGTAATCGTGAAGTGATTCGCCACGTCGCGGCCCGAACCCACTTCCACCGTCACCGGATGGTCGGGCGCGGTGGAGGCGCTGACGAAGGAGGGCGGCTCGAGGTGCACCGTGAAGGTGCCCGGAATGAGGAACTTGAAGACCGCCTCGTAGGTGCCGTCGCCGTCCTCGTCGGTCAGCGCCAGCCGCTCACTGCTGCCCGCCTCGTTCGTCATCACCGCGTTGAAGTCGCCCAGCGTCACCTGGTGGCCGTCCACCACGGGCAGGGTCACCGTGGCGGCCGTGTTCGCCGTCACGCGGATGCTGCCGGAGGCCGTCACCTCGGCGGACTTGATGACCGGATGCATCACCCACTTGCCCGAGTTACCCGCTTCCTTGCCAAAGCTCTGGCCGACGTCGAAGTCCACGAGCAGCACCTTCTGCTCGCCTTCGATGGTCAGCTTCTCGGAGAACTTCACCTTCAGCCCGGACGTGCCGAAGCTGGGCATGTGAAGTTGGCCGCCCACCTGCGTGCCCGCGGGCAGGCCGGAGTAGTCGGCGGACGACGCGAACACGGTCGACACGCCGTTCTCATTCGCCACCTCGATGTAGCCACCGGTGATGACGAAGCGAAGCTCGGAGTAGTCGCCATTGGGGACCACCGCGTCAGACACCAGTTCGGACGTGGAGTTGGCGAGCTCCAGCAAGCTCACGGTGACGGGGGTATCGCGCAGCACCACGCGGCCACCTTTTCCGTCGCCTCCCTGCAGATAGATTTCGGAGATGGTGACGACAGCGGTGCGGATGTCGTCTCCCGGTGCGTCGGTCAGAAGCAGGGTGACCTTGCCCTCGTTGCCGCCACACGCCATCAGCGGGAGCAGGGCGATGGGTAGCAGGGCCAGCAGGGTCGAGCGTAGGCGCGAGCGAAGAGTCATGGTCGGCACGTCCCGGAATAGGGCCCGCTGAAATACCGGGCCGTTCGACACGTAATGACCCGGCCCGGAAACATCCGGCCACGCGACCCTGTAGATGTCGCCGCGAAAGCAGGGGGCCCGGAGGCCCACACCCACTTACGCCGGTGACGTGTCCAAGCCGTGCTTGCGCAGCAGCTTGCGCAGGTACACGCGGTCGATGCCCGCCTCGCGGGCCGCGCGGGACACGTTGCCCTCGCAGCGGTCGATGAGGGCGCGCAGGTAGTCGCGCTCGAAGCCTTCGATGATGCGGTCCTTGGCTTCCTTGAAGGGGAGGTCCAGGGAGATGGGGCGCGTGCTCTCCGGGTCGTCCGAAGGCGGCGGCAGGGTGGTGGGGTCCTCGGGGG